>JAEUKE010000281.1 GCA_016794345.1 Myxococcales bacterium | reverse complement strand
TCGTAGCTCGCGACGCTGGTCACCAGGTCGCCGAGCGGGTAGCCGTCCACGCTGGCCGTGAGGCCGACCTCGCCCGCCGACTCGAAGCGCAGGGTCGCGCCGGCGTTGGCGGCGGCGAGGAACTTCGAGGTGCTCCAGGGCTGGTACGGGACGTCGTGGGTGCCGTTCGAGAGGTATCGGTAATGGGGGACGCCGCCCACGCGACGAATGAGGATCACGACGACGTGGAGATCGGCCGGGACGATTCCGGCGAGCGACGTCGTGTCGACCTCGATGGGCGCCGCCGAGGGGAGGTAGGTGACGGAGCCGCCGCCAGTGAGCGGAATGGTCGCGCTCTCGTCGAGGACCGGGCAGGCGAGCTCGCGATCCACGAAAGACGGGAAGCGCTTCACGGAGCAGCCGTCGTAGAGAAACTGCGGCGGCCACGGGTTGTCCAAGACGGCCTGGCAAGGCTCGGGGACCTCGTCCGGTATCTCGGGGATCGGGTCCGGGACGAAGGTGCCACCCTCGCCGCCGGTCCCGGTCGTGGCGCCCGTCGTGGTCGTCGCGCCCGAGCCGGAGGAGGCTGTGCCGCCCTCGCCGCCACCCGCGCCCGATGATGACGACGCCTCGCCGTCGTCACATGCGGCGAGGCAGAGACCGAGGACGATGATGGAGCTCGGGACGTGCACCGCTCGATGGTGGACCAAGGGACGCCGAGCGAGAAGGGGCAACAGGTCGGTCTAGCGCGCGCCCTTCTTCGGCTTCGCTGCGCTGCCCTTGCCGGGCTCGGGCGCTTTGCAGGTCGTGCGGTTCAGGGCGACACGGCCATCGAGGTTGCGACCGCCACCCTTGATCGAAGCGGGCGCGGGCTCGAGGAAGTAGTCGATCCGGCGATAGCCGACCGGGAGCACCTGGGACCCTTCGAGATAGAGGCGGCGGCCGGACCCGTAGGCGTCGGTGGTGCTGTAGACGATCTCCTCCGCGAGGTGGCAGATGCCCGGCTCCGTGGTCACGAGGAACGCCGTCTTCCCTTTCGCGTCGGCGCGGGCGGTGCCCACCGTCACTCCGTCGATCCGGACATCGTGGCTCGGGGCGCACGCGAGATCGTAGAGGCTCTCCCGTCGGCCGCGTTGCTGAGCGTGACCCCGCTCGTCTCGCTTCTGGAGAGTCACCTTGTCGTCGACCTCGGCTGCACCGAGCTGGATCTTCGCGGACGGCGACGAGTCGTCGTCGACCCAGACGACAAACGGCTCGGGCAGGGTCAGCCCTTCCGGCACGGTGATGTAGAGCTCGTAAGCGGAGGCGAAACGTCGATTGCTTCGGGCCTTGCGCTCCTCCTCGACCGTGAGGGGGTGGGTCTTCGTCTCGGCGAGCGTGGAGAGAGCGTGGCCCTCGAGCTCGATGTCCTTCGTGCCACACGGCGTCGGAAACCGAAGCGCCAGCTTGGTCTCGTGGTCGGACAGCACCGTCTTTGCGGGGAGCTCGAATCGGACGGTGGGGACGTGGTTCGAATCGATCACGCCCAGCTCCTCGCCGTCCACCAAGAGGCGCGCGCCCGAGACCCGCAGGTCACCGAAGGTCTTGTCGTTCACGAAACGAAGCTCGTAGGAGGTCGCTTTCTCGTCGCTCTTCTTCCCCGACAACTCATCGAGCTTGGCGCATCCGAGGCCAGGAGCCACGAGGGCGAGGAGAGGGACGAGGGCGCGCAAGGAACGAATCACCATGGCTCCTCATACGGAAGTTCCTCGCTCGTCAGCTGTCGCAATGCTGCGACTGTCGTTCGCAAGGATGCGACGCGGAGAAGGTCTCAGCCGGGGACCGTGGCGCGCCTTCGCACCAGGAGCTTGCGCAGCTCCTCCACCCAGAGGACGAGGCTCGCCACGAGGCCGATCGAGAGGACCTGAACGAGGTCGAACGCTTGCGTGTAGAAGAGCTCGTTCATCGCCGGCACGTAGATGACGGCGACCTGGAGGAGGTTGCCGGCGAGGAGCCCCGCGACGAGGAAGCGGTTCTTGAAGACAGAGGTGGAGAGCGCGCTCCGCGTCGCGGACCGGCAGGAGAGCACGTTGAACCATTCGCAGACCGCGAGGGTGGTGAAGGCCTCGGCCCGCGCCTGCTCGAAGGGGATGCCCGTGTCGAGGCGGTAGACGAACCAACCCAGCGTCGAGACAGTGATCGCGGCCGTCATGAGGAGGAGCCGGTGCAGCATCGCGCCGGTCACGAGTGACTCCTCCTTGGGGTTCGGCGGCCTGCGCAGCTCGTCCCCTTCGGGCGGCTCGAGGACGAGGTTGACCGTGATGACCCCCTCGGTGACGAGGTTGTTCCACAGGATCTGGACCGCGACGAACGGCGGCGGATAACCCGCGAGCATGGCGAACGTGAGGACCGCGACCTCCGCGATGGAGGTGCTCAAGAGTAGGAGGAGCACCTTGCGCAGGTTGGCGAAGACGACGCGGCCTTCCTCGACCGCCGCGACGATGGAGGCGAAGTTGTCGTCGGTGACGACGACCTTCGCAGCCTGCTTGGCGACGTCGGTCCCGGACTGCCCCATCGCCACGCCGACGTCCGCGCGGGCGAGGGCGGGCGCGTCGTTCACGCCGTCGCCGGTCATCGCGCAGATCTCGCCGCGCGCCTGGAGCGCCGCGACGATGCGCAGCTTGTCGGCCGGCTCGACGCGAGAGAAGACCGAGACCTCCGGCACCGCTCGCGCGAGATCGTCGTCCGACATGTGCGCGAGCTCCGCACCGTCTATCGCGCGTCCGCCTCCTTCGAGGAGGCCCAAGGAGCGGGCGATCGCGATCGCTGTGTCGCGGTGATCGCCCGTGATCATGATCGGCCTGATCCCCGCGGACCGACACCGCACGATGGCCTCCTTGGCCTCTTCGCGCGGAGGATCGAGCTGGCCGACGAGCCCGAGCAGGACCATTTCAGGGCCCTCGCCGTCGAGACCGTCCTCGGCGCGGCGCTCGGGGGCGGTGGCCAGGCAGAGGACGCGCAGCGCATTGCGGCCCATTTCGGTGATCGCCGCCTCGATCCGGCGTCGGATCTCTTCGGTGAGCGGGGTGTCGTTGCCGTCGATTCGGGCGAGGCCGCAGAGCGGGAGCACGGCCTCCGGGCCACCCTTGATGGCGAGGAACGGGACCTCGTCCCGATCGTGCTCGGTCGCCATTCGCTTCGCCTGGGAAGAAAACGGGATCTCTCCCGACCGCGGCGCAGCCGAGCGAATGGATTGGGGCTCGAGCCCGGCCTTGCTGGCGAGCGTGAGGAGGGCGCCTTCGGTGGGATCGCCGAGCACGCGATGCGCTCCTTCGGCGTCCACCACCAGATCCGCGTCGTTGCAGAGCACCGACGCCTCGAGCAGCGCGTAGAGGTCCGAGCCGGGGGCGGGCACCACGCGCTCTCCGCTCCGGCGGAGCTCGCCGACCGGCGAGTAGCCCACGCCGGTCACGTCGTACGCGGCGCCGGAGGGCAAGACGACGCGCATCACGGTCATCTCGTTTTTCGTCAGCGTGCCGGTCTTGTCGGAGCAGATGACCGTGATGGATCCGAGCGTCTCGACCGCGGCGAGGCGCCGGACGATCGCGCGGCGCTTCGCCATACGCTGGACGCCGACCGCGAGCGCGATGGTCATGGCGACCGGCAGCCCCTCCGGCACCATTCCGACGACCTGGCTGATGGCGATCATCGCGATGTCGGCGAGGGCGATGCCGCGAGCGAGGCCCACGACGCTGACCAGGACGAAGAGGCCCGCGGCCGCGACCAGGAGCGCGCGGCCGAACCGGTCGATGCGCGCTTCGAGCGGCGTCTTCGGCTCGACGGCGCCTCCGGTGAGCTTGGCGATGCGGCCGACCTCCGAGTCGGGGCCGGTCGCGAACACGACGGCACGCGCGCGGCCGGCGACGACGTTGGTCCCGGCGTGGAGCAGGTTCTGCCTCTCGGCGAGGCGCGTGTCCTCGGGCAACGGGGCCGTGTGTTTCTCGATGGGGAGCGACTCGCCCGTGAGCGCGGATTCGTCGGCCTCCAGCGCCGCGGCCTCGATGAGGCGGGCGTCGGCGGGGACGGCGTCTCCTGCCGCCAGCAGGATGACGTCACCGGGGACGAGCGCCCGCGCCGGCGTGGTGGCCTCCGTGCCCCCTCGCACCACACGCGCCGACGACTCGGTCAGCTTGCGCAGCGCCTTCAGGGACCGTTCGGCGCGGCCTTCCTGGACCGCGCCGATGACCGCGTTCAGCAGGACGACCGTGAAGATGACAGCCGCGTCAGCGAGCGCGCGCAGGGAAAGCGCGATCCCCGCGGCCAGGAAGAGCAGGTAGATGAGCGGGCTCTTGAACTGGCCGAAGAACACGGCCAGGAGCGAGCGCGCCTCCGGCTCGGGGAGGGCGTTCGGTCCGTGCCGGGCGAGCCGCTCCGTCGCTTCGGCGGGCGCGAGACCGCGGGTCGGATCGGTCCCCAGCGCCACCGCGAGATCGCGGGCCTCGAGCGCGTGCGGCGGGGAGGGGAGGCGCTCCACGGCGGCAGGATGCACAAGGCGGGCGAATCCCGCCAGGCTCGTGTGCGGCGAGCGTGCCGGAGCTCACGGCGCGCGGTGACCACCGTCTTCGTCGACAGGCAAAACCGCGGGCCAGCCGCCCGCTGGTGGCGCGCTCTCGTACGTCATGCGTCGAACGACGGCGCCCCGCCGGTCGACCTCGAAGAGCTCGTTCGGCTCCTCGTCGTAGTAGAAGCTATAGCCGCCGCTCTCGGAGGGGTCGGAGTGGCGTGCGTCCATGCTGGTGTCGAACACGAGGTTGCCGGCGGCGTTCCAGACGAGCGTCCCGATGGCCCGGTTGAAGCCTGTCGAGGTCGTCCAGAGGGTACGGCCGTCCGCCCCGAGCGCGGCGACGCGGCCGTTGCCGGACACGTAGGCGACGTGGTCGGTATCGACCCAGACGTTCCTCACGTAATGGTCGCCGAAGGGCCACACCTGCCAGAGAAGGGCTCCTCGGGCGTCGAGGCGGACGACCGAGTAACCGCAGGTGATCGTGATCTCGTCGTCGAAGCCGACGGCCAGCGCGTCGACCAGGCCGCACTTCGGGTGGGTCGATCTGCGGAGGACGGTCCCCTCGCGGGAGACGAGCGTGACGCCACTGTGCAGGTCGAGCACGACCAGGGTTCCGTCGAGGCGGCGCGCCAGACCTGTCGGGGCGGTGACGACGAGCTCCCAGGACTCGCCCGCGGCTCCATCGAAGCGGAGCACGTGACGGAAGCCCAGGGGATCCGTCGGGTCGCGATCGGTGCTCCAGCGACCTTCCGGTCCGCGCACACAGGTGTCGAAGCGATGGCGCAGCTCCCAGGGAGGCGCGACCGGGCTCCTCGGCGCCGGTGCGGGGCAAGGTGGGCCGGCGGGCGCCGCGCTCGTGGCCACGGCTCGGCGCAGCGTCGTCGCGGCCTTCGGCGAGGCGGAGCCCTGCGGCTCTGCGAGCTGGGGTTGGGCAGCGTGCCCCGTGTCGCCGGCGGACGCGCACCCGAGCAGCGCGGGCGTCGCGATGCCTGCCCAGGCCAGAAGAAACAGGCTCCGCAATTGGAGGGTCATGCGGACGCTCGTTCCGCGCGAGAGCGGGCCGTGTACGGCGCCGTCAGCGCTTCGAGATCGACCGGCATCTCCAGGTCGCGAGGCGAATACCCAGGGCGGTACGTCCGGAAGAGGCGCGGCAGCACTTTTCTGAAGAGGATCGCGTTCAGGCGAGGCTCCCTCTTCCGGCGTCCGGCCTTGCCGCCGAACTCCGTCTCCGTGCGCGGGTCCGCGTCGAGCATGGCGTTCGCGGCTCGCAAGAGGAAGCGGAGCAGGTGGAGCTGCGCATAAGCCCCGACCGCGACTCGATACGGGTAGCTGCCCACGACGTGTTGGTACACCTCGAAGGCGACGGTGCGATGCTCGAGCTCCTCCAGGAGGTGCCAGAGGAACACGTCGAGCACCGCCGGGTTCCATTTCGACTTGTCCTCCTCGGTGAAGACGAGCGCCATCGCGGTCGTGAGGGCCTCGAAGCCCTCGGCGTAGGCCAGGTTGAAGCGAAGTGGCTTGGACGCGTGGAAGCGCTGGTAGTCGCTGGCGAGCTCGCGCTCGAGCGCCTCGAAGCCGCGTGCGCCGCCGCGGATGAGGGCCTGGTTGAGGAGCGCGTGCTGGCGATAGTGGTGACCTTCCTGCGCGCAGAACGCCTCGAGATCGGCCGCGAGCGCCGGCTTGGTCACGTGTCGCTTCGCCGCTCGCATCGTCTTGATGAGGTAGGGCTCGAGGTGCGGCAAGAGGATCGACATCGCCACGTTGATGTACGACTCCTCAGGCTCGCCCTCGATGATGACCGGGTCGAGCGCCTCCGGCAGATCGAAGCGGAGCTTGCGCGGCGTGATGCTCACGGGATGCCTTCAGGGACAATCGTCTTGCATGCGCAGGACGACGAGGCCGAGCACGTACACGTCGGGGCTCGAGAAGGACCAGTCGCCTTCGAGGAGGAGCGAGCCGGTGGCGTCGAACGTGAGGCCGTCGAAGCCCGGATAGTCGACCACGAACTGGCCCGGGGGAAGCGGGGACGCCTGCGTGTAGAAATCGGGGCTGCCGTTGGTCCACGGATCGTGCACCACGATCGACGACGGGCTCGGTCCGCTCGCGTCGACGCCGTGGCCGACCACGGTGACCCAATGTCCGCTGCTGATGGTGTGAGTCGAGCCATTGGTCGACCCCATTCCTAGCATCAACCACGCGACCGCCGAGCCTTCGACGCCGAGGCGAATGGCGTCGAGCGTGGGCACGGCGATGCCCGTGTCGTATTCGGCGGGGACCGTGAAGCCGGCGGGCACCCAACCTTGCCACTCGAGCGAGTAGAACGCGACACCGCGGTCCGAGAGGTAGCCCGCGAGCCCCGTCAGGAAATCCGCCGGGGGCGTGCCGTTGAAGACGCCGCTCGTGTTCATGTACGTGGGCGAAGCGATCTCCACGATGAGATCGTGCTGGTCTTGTTTGGCGTCTCCGCTCATCGAGGCGAGCGAGGGGTAGCCGTTGTCGCGCAGGTAGAGGAGCGCGTTCGACGCAGCCGTCGGGCCGCAGAAGTTGTTGCCGTCGACGAAGCCCCCGTACGCCGGATCGGTCTGCGTGTAGTCGGGCGTCGCGGCAACCTTGGACGTGTGGCTCGCGCCGGGCGTGAGGCAGTCGTCGCCGCCGCCGGATCCGGACGACGTCGAGCCGGTGCTCCCGGTCCCTTGCGCTGCGCTCGTCGTCGTGGCCGCGCTGGTCGAGCCGCTCGGACCGGCGGTGTCTCCGCCGCCGGAGCCGGCTTCGCTGTCGCCGCACCCGGCCGTGACCAGCAGGGCGGTACCCCCGAGACGTCTCATGCGCATGACACCATGACAGCGCGCGCGGCCTGACTCCGCAAGTCGCCCACCGCCGCGCCGTTTCCGGGCGTGGCCCATCCCGGACATGTGGGGTAGCCTCGTCCGCGGAGCGCATGCGGGACCCCTTCGGGCTCGAGGGCGTCGTCATCGACGCCAAGTACCGGGTCGAGCACGTCGTCGGCGAAGGCGGGTTCGGCGTGGTCTACCGAGGAGTCCACGAAGGCTTCGACGCGCCCGTCGCGATCAAGTGCCTCAAGCTCCCGCCGCACTTCGACGCCGCCGCGCAAGACGATCTGATCCGAAGGCTCCGCGAAGAGGGCCGCCTGCTGATGAAGCTCTCGCAGCGGACGACCGGGATCGTTCAGGCGCTGGACATCGGCTCGTTCGTCACGCCCGGCGGCGCCCGGGTGCCCTACCTCGTGCTCGAGTGGCTCGCCGGTCGCCCGCTCAGCGCCGAGATCACGCGGCGCGCCCGCGCCGGTTTGCCCGGCATGACCCTGCGCGAAGCGATGCGGCTCCTCGATCCGGCCGCGAAGGCGCTGGGCTTGGCGCACGACGAGAAGATCGCCCACCGCGACATCAAGCCGGACAACCTCTTCCTCGTCGAGCACGGCGCGACGACAAACGTGAAGGTCCTCGACTTCGGCATCGCGAAGGTCTTCGCCGACGCGCCGAGCCCGAGCGACGCCACGACCGGCGCGGGACCGTCGGCGTTCACGCCGGCGTACGGCGCTCCGGAGCAGTTCGACAAGAGGCGAGGTGCGACCGGCCCTTGGACGGACGTCTTTGCGCTCGCGCTCGTCCTGGTGGAGCTCTTGACGCTCGAGCGCGCTCTCGGCGGAGAAATCCTCGCCGAGCTCTTCCAGAGCTCGCTCGACTCGGCGCGGAGACCGACACCTGGATCGCGGGGCCTCGTCGTCTCGGTGCCGGTCGAGCGCGTCTTCGCGCGTGCCCTCGCGGTCGATCCGGCCGCGCGCATCGCGACGGCGACGGAGCTGTGGCGCGAGCTGGAGTTGGCCATCGAGGGCGGCGGCGACGTCGCACCGCGCCGCGGCTCGGTCACGAGCGGGAGCGCCTCCCTCGAGGAGATCGCTTCGGCGCCGACGCTCGCCGCGTCCCGCCCGGCGGAGCTCGTCCTCGGCACCGACGAGACAATCCAGGCGCCGGCGGCGCTCACCCCGCCTCCGGCGGCGACGACCCGCGCCGGCGTCGCGAGCACGATGAACGTCACCCAGCGATCGGCCGACCGCCGGCGTGCCCCGGCTGCGCTCTGGGCGCTGGGAGCCGCGGCCGCTGCGGCGGCGATCTTCTTCGGTGCGCGAAGGCTGAGCGAGGGGTCTTCGCAGACGCCACCTGCCCAGCCGAGCGCCTCGTCGGAGGCCAAGGTGTCCGCCAATACCGAGGCGGCGGCGCTCTATCGGGAGGCGACACGCGCGTGGCGCGACGGCGCGACCGACACGGCGATCGAATCGATGACCCGCGCGGTCGAGATCGACCGCGAGCTGGGCGCCGG
The DNA here is from genome assembly GCA_016794345.1 of Myxococcales bacterium. GTDB lineage: Bacteria > Myxococcota_A > Polyangia > Polyangiales > Polyangiaceae > Xiheicaenibacterium > Xiheicaenibacterium phototrophicum. The sequence continues at coordinate 40,368 of JAEUKE010000281.1, read as the reverse complement.
GTACCTCAGGCTGGCGCTCTGGAAAATGTCGCTCAAGGAGTCGGAGGCACGCGACCACTACCAGACGGCGCTCCTGCACCGACAGGTCCTGACGGACTCGGACAGGCGCCTGCTCGAAGCGGTCGAGCCGTTCGTGCGGCAACCGTGGGACCTCAAGGAATATTCGGAGCGCCTCGAGAAGCTCATGGCCGACCGTCCTCGAGACGCCGAGCTGGTGATCCTCTTCGGCCAGGCGCTCCAGGCGCGGCTCGAGCTCGAGGGGGCCGTCGCGGCGTTCGATCGGGCTCTCCAGCTCGAGCCCGATCTGCCGCTGGCATGGATCGAACGCGCCGAGGCGCAGGCCATGTCGGGCGACGCGCCGGGCCAGCTGGCGTCGTACACGCGCTGCCTGGAGGCGCGCCCGGCGTCGGCGGAGTGCCTGGCGCGGAAGGTCAACTTGCGCGCTCGCCTCGGGGAGTGTGATGCGATGCGGGAGGACGCCCGTCAGCTCACCGCGCGAGCGCCGAGGATGGTGCAGGGCTTCGATCAGCTCGCGAACGCGCTCCTCGCGACCGGTGAGCGAGGTCCGGCGGTGCAGGAGACCCTGTCGCATCGATGGGCGCTGCTCCCGCAGGACAAGCAGCGCACGGCGCAGCTGCAGGATCGCGCAGCGCTTGCGACGCTCGACGGGGACTTCGAGGCGGCGCTCGCGCTGACGGCCGAGTGGTCGGCCGCTGTGGCGGAGAAGCAGGACCAGTTCTCGCGAGGCCTCCCGGCCCTGCGCCGCGCGCGCCTGCTCGAGGAGCTGGGCGAGGCGCAGCAGGCGGGCGAAGTGGCCAAGGAGTTTCTCTCGGTGCTGCCCGCGCTGCCCGACGCGATCGGCGGCGACATGTCGATCCACTTCCTCGGAGTGGCGGCGCGAACGCGCGCCATCGAGCGCAAGGACTACGAAGAGAAGCGCGCGGCCTGGCTCGACCGCTACCGGAAGAAGTGGCTCGCGGCCGGGAGGAGGACGGACGTCGAGTTCGAGTGGATCGCTTGGTCGACCGCGTACGGCGGAGAGGTGCGCTCGGTGGACGACGCGCGAGAGGCGCGCGACGCCATGCCGCGGTCGAGCACCAGAGCGGTCGAAAGCGGACGCTGGCCCGGGATGGATCTGAACGTGGGCCGCACGCTCGTCCTGAATGGCGAGCCGGCCGCGGCGCTCGCGCCGCTCCGCCGCGTGGCCGCCGCGTGTCATCGGCTCGACGAGCCGATGCGACCCGTCCTCGCGCAGCTCTACCTGGGCAAGGCCCTCGAGCTGGCAGGCGATATCCAGGAAGCGCGCGCCGCGTACGAGAAGGTCCTCGCCGCGTGGGGCAAGGCGCGGCCGACGCCGCTGGCCGTCACGGCGGCGAACGAGGGCCTGGCGCGGCTGGGCCGCGCGGACTGACCCAGCGATCGGAGCTGCGGCAAAGCCACGCCTCATGGCGCGCGAGTTGCCGCGATCATCGCGTGGAACCATCACCCCGACTGCCGGCATTGCTCGCGACCGCTCTCCTCCTGTCCGCCGGCTGCGTACCGCTCGCGGGCGGCCCGTCCACCTTCGAGGACCGGCAGCCCTGTCCGGAGGTGGCGCTCACGCTCCCGCCGTCCGATCCGGCGCTCGGCGGGTACGACGCGGGACCGGGGCCTGTCATCGGCGAGTCGCAGCCGCTCTTCGTGACCTACCAGGAGTCCTGTTATCCGAACGTCTATCGGTTTTGGTGAGGCGCAGGGCGGCCTCAGTGGCTCCAAACCGCGGCCGCACGACGCTATTCTGCCCACCCCGCATGCCGTCCGTGATCCCCGATCCGCGTCGAATCAAGAGCTTCAAGACCGAGGCAGCGTTCGAGAAATGGCTCGCCTCCCATCACGACAAAGAGCCGGAGCTCTGGCTCAAGATCCACAAGAAGGACTCGGGGCTCCCCAGCATCACGGCGAACGAGGCGCTCGACGTGTGCCTCTGTTACGGCTGGATCGACGCCATCCGTAAGTCGTTCGACGAGAGCTCGTTTCTGCAGCGGTACACGCCACGAGGAAAGAAGAGCCGCTGGAGCCAGGTCAACCAGCAGAAGGTCGCGCGCCTGATCGAGCTCGGCCGAATGACGCCGCACGGGCAGAAACAGATCGACGCCGCCAAAGCAGACGGCCGCTGGCACGCGGCCTACGCGCCCATGCGCACGGCGTCACACGCGACGGTCCCCGAGGATCTGCTCGCGGCGCTCGAGGCGAGCCCGCGCGCGAAGAAGACCTTCCTCACGCTCGACAAGACGAACCTGTTTGCGATCTCGTTTCGACTCGGGTCCATGAAGACGGCGGCCGGCCGAGAGAAGAAGGTCGCCTCGATGGTCGAGACGCTCGCGCGGGGCGAGCCGATCGTCGCGCCGCGCGCCGCGCCGGTCAGCCCGCGGGCTCGTACCAGACCTTCACGACCGTGACCTCCGTCGCGCCCTTGGGGCGCTGCACGACGGCGCTGTCGCCTTCGCGCTTGCCGAGCAGCGCCTGGGCGACCGGCGAGCGCACGCTGATCTTCCGCTGCGCGAGATCGACCTCGTCGGTCCCGACGATGCGGTAGGTCGACTCCACGCCGTCTTCGTCTTCGATGGTGAACCAGGCGCCGAAGTAGACCTTGCCGAGCTGCGTCTTGGAGGGCTCCACCACGGTGACCGCGTCGAGGCGCTTGGTGAGGAAGCGGATGCGCCGGTCGATCTCGCGGAGCTTCTTCTTGCCGTAGATGTACTCGGCGTTTTCGCTGCGGTCGCCCTGGGCGGCGGCGACCGCGACCTCGTCCGTCACGCGAGGACGCTCCACCTTCCACAGGCGCTCGAGCTCCTGCTGGAGCGCGCGGAAGCCCGCCGGCGTGATGTGGTTGTCGCCGGCGGGGCGCCGCTTCTCGGTGCTCGCGTCGGCGACGTCGTCGTCCTCGTCGTCGTCGGACTCTTTGAGGAAGGCCTTGGACACGTCTCAGCCCTTCGCCGCGGCGCCCGTGGCTTGCGCGAGCAGGTCCTGGATGCGCTTCACGAGGCGGACGGGATCTTCCACCACGCCCTCGGCGAGCAACGCCTGCTCGTAGAGCATCTCGCAGAAGCCGGTGAGGCGCTCCGAGCCGGGCTCCTTCTCGGCGAGGACGGCGATGCTGGAGACGATCGCGTGGGTGGGGTTCACCTCGAGGATGCGCTTCTGCTCGGTGGCGCGGTCGTCCATCATCTTGAGCAGGCGCTCGAGGTTGGCGCCGGGCGCGCCCTCCTCCGAGACGAGGCAGCTCGCGCTCTCGGTGAGGCGCTTGGAGAAGCGCACGTCCTTCACGCGCGAGCCGAGCGCCTTCTTGATCGCCTCGAGCGCGGCCTCCGAGCCGGCGGGCGGCGCGTCCTCCCCGAGGTCCACGTCGCCGTGGACGACGCTCTTCAGCTTCTTCTTGTCGAACTCGGTGAGGGCCTGCACGACCCACTCGTCGATCGGATCGGTGAGGAAGAGCACGTCGTAGCCCTTCTTGCGGAAGGCCTCGAGGTGCGGGCTCGACTCGACGGCGCGGCGCGAGATGCCGGTGACGTAGTAGATGTGCTCCTGTCCGGAGGGCATCGCGTCCACGTAGGCCTTGAGCGTCGTGAAGTCGCCCTCGGGTGTGTTCATCGACTCGAAGCGCGAGAGCTCGACGATGGCGTCTTTGTTCTTCCAGTCGACGCTGATGCCCTCTTTCAGAACCTTGCCGAAGACGCGCCAGAACTTCTTGTATTTGTCCGGGTCGGACTCGGCGACGTCCTTCAGGCTCTTGAGCACTTGCCGGACGAGCTCGCGCTCGATCAGGGCGAGCGTCTTGTCTTCCTGGAGCATCTCGCGAGAGACGTTGAGCGAGAGGTCCTCCGAGTCGACCACGCCGCGCAGGAAGCGGAGCCAGATGGGCGTGATGCGCTCGCAGCTCTCGATGATGAGCACGCGCTTCGCGTAGAGGCGCAGCGCCGTGCGGTCCTTCTGGAAGAGATCGAACGGCGCCTTCTCGGGGACGTACATCAGGGCCTGGAACTGCGCGGGCGCGTCGATCGCGAAGTGGATCGTGACGAGGGGCTTGTCCCCGGCGCTGCCGCCGCTCACGTGCTGGAAGAACTGGTCGTGTTGCTCGGGCGTGACCTGGCTCTTCGGCTGCGCCCAGAGCGCCTTTTCGCGGTTGGCTTGCTCGCCGTCGACGAAGATCGGGAAGCTGACGAAGTCCGAGTACTTCTGGATGATGTCCTTGATGCGCCAGCTCCGCAGGTAGTCCGTCTGGTCGGGCTTGAGGTGGAGCACGATGTCGGTGCCGGGCTGCGCGCGCTCGCCGGGCAACACGCTGAAGCTCTCCGAGCCAGTCGAGCGCCAGAGCACCGGCTCCGAGCCGGGCTTCATGCTCTTCGTGATCACGTCGACGCGTTTCGCGACCATGAAGGCGGCGTAGAAGCCGACGCCGAACTGGCCGATGAGGCGCATCGCTCCGTCTTTGTCGGTGCCCGCGTCACGCACCTGCTTCAGGAACTCCAGGCTGCCGCTCTTGGCGATGGTGCCGAGGTTGTGGATGGCCTCCTCGCGGGTCATCCCGATGCCGTTGTCCGAGATGGTGAGCGTCTGCGCGTTCTCGTCGACCTTGATGTCGATGCGCGACTCGCCCTCGGGCTTGACGGCGTCCTCGTGTGTCATCCCGAAGAAGCGGCCCTTGTCGAGCGCGTCGGACGCGTTCGAGACGAGCTCGCGCAGGAACACGTCTTTGTTGGTGTAGAGCGAGTCGATGACGAGCGTGAGGACCTTCTGGACCTCAGCTTGGAACGGGTGCGTCTCGGCGCTGGGTTCGGGGGCGTTCGGTTCCGTCGACATGGCTTTGTGTGCCAGACGGATGGATCCGAACTCCTTGGGTTGCAAGCCCCCCAAACCTCGCCCCCCTCGCTCGCGAGGGGGGATGGGGGGATGAAGTTGCAGCAACTCGCTCACCAGCCGGCGTGAGGGCTGCCAGCCTGGGCTCTCGCTAGCGTTTCAATCGCTCGAGCGCGGCTTCCGCGTCCTTGCGGTAGGCGTGATCCGCCGGGGCGAGGCGCAGGTACTCGCCGTAGTGGGAGATGGCCTTGTTCGGGTCCACCGTCTCGTAGTTCTTGCCGAGGATGAGGTGGGCGTCGTTGAGCCAGCCGGGCGGCGGGTTGCGGTTCGCGGCGAGCTCGACCGCCTTGTCCAGCTCGGGCGTGGCGGCTTTGTCGTCGTTCTTCCGGTCGAGGAGCTTGCCGAGCTTGAAGTGCCAGTCCGCCACCTTGTCGTTGCCGCTGATGGCCGCGCGGTACTCGGCCTCGGCCTTGGTGGCGTTGTTCTGCTCCTCGTAGCAGAGGGCGAGCGTGAAATGCGCCTCGTGGCGGGAGGGCTTCTTCTCGAGGGCGGTCGTCAGGTCCTTGATGGCGTCGACGGTGCGGCCCTGCTTCTGCTTGAGCACGCCGAGCTGCCAGTAAGCGTCGCCGAGGGTCGCGTCGAGCTCGATGGCCTTCGTCAGCGACTGCTCCGCGATCTGCGGCTGGCCCGCTTCGTTGGCGGCCCAACCGACGTAGAGGTGGTACTCCGGCCGGTTCGCCTCGATCTCGACGGCCTTCTTGAGGTGGCGCATCGCCTCGTTCAGGTTGGAGCCCGAGAGGAGGAGCGAGCGGCCGTAGAAGTGGTTCGCCTCGGCCGAGTTGCCGCGCTCGCGCACGACCTCTTTGAGGATGGGCTCGGCTTGTTTGGCCTGGCCTGCGGCGACGAGCGTGGAGCCGATGCGCAGCTTGAGGTCCACGTCCTCCGTCGCCTTCTGGAGGGCCTGGTTGTACATCTGCAGCGCTTCGGCGGTCTGGCCTGTCTCTTCGTAGTAGAGGCCGCGCTCGGTGAGCAGACCGGGGTAGTTCGGGTCCACGGCCTGGATGTCGTCGAAGACCTTGACCGCCTCCGGGAACCTGCGGCCCTTGCGGAAGGTGACGCCGAGGGCGAAGCGGATGGACAGATCTTCGGGGGCGACCTTCAGGGCGGCCTCGTATTGGATCTGCGCTTCGTCGAGCTTGCCGAGCTGCAGCGCGACGTCCCCGCGGGCCTTCGCGAGATCCGCGCTGTTCGGGTACTTCTCTGACGCTTCCGTCAGGATCTTGTTCGCCTCCTCCGAGCGCGTGACGCTGGCGAGGAGCTGCGAGAGGCCGACGTAAGCGGGGACGCCCGTGTCGGGGCCCGTCGCGCGCTTGACGGCCTCGCGGAAGAGGTTCTCCGCGTCCTTCTTTTTGCCGGCGGCGTCCTCCACGCGGGCGAGCCAGTAGAAGGAGCGCGGGTCGTTGGGGTGGCTCTGCTGGAGCTTGGTCAGGAGCTCCTTCGCCTCTTTGTGGCGCTCGAGCGCGAACCACGTCTTGGCGGAGCCGATCTTGGCGTCGATGTTGTCCGCGTCGGCGCGGCTCGCCGACTCGAAGCGAGCCTCCGCCTCGGAGAAGCGGCCCGCGCGGTAGAAGAGCTCGCCGCTGCCGACGAGCGCGGGGACCGCCTGCGGGTTGAGCTTGAGCGCCTCGTTGTAGGCCTCCTGCGCCTGCGACATGCGCGAGGCGAGGAGCTGGACGCGGCCGAGCTGGATGTACGCTTCGACGAGCTCCTGCTGGCTGGCCGCTTTGCGGATCTTCTCGTCCTTCGTGACGGCGTTGAGCAGCTCGAGCGCCTCCGCTTCGCGGGCGGGTGTACCGGCCGCGATGCTGGCGAGGAGCGTGCGCCCGGCGACGTGGCCCTTGGAGGACTCGAGCACGCTCTTCGCGCTCGCCTCCGCCTCGGCCGACTTCCCGGCCGCCAGCTGCGCGCGCGCGAGCCCGAACAAGGTGCGCGCCGACTTGTGCACGCCCACGGCCTTCGTGAAGACGGTGATGGCCGTGTTCGGCTCCTTGGCGACGAGCTCGATCTCGCCGGCGAGCACCGCGGCGTCGACGTCGTCGGGTGTTTGCGAGAGGATCTGCTGCACCGTCGCACGCGCCCGCGCGAGCTGGCCGGCGAGCACGTCCTCCGCGGCGCTTGCCAGCAGGAGCGACGTGGACGTGCCGCTGCGATCGACCGCGTCGAGCATGTTCTTGGCCGCGGTCTCTGCTCCGCCGTCCCGCCCGAAGCGGATGCTCCGCATGTACAGGAGGTACGCGGCGTAGCCGGCTGTGTCCGCGTGGCGTGGCGCGGCGACGTTGGCGGTGCGGGCGAGCTCGGCCGCGCTGTTCGCGCCCTCGAGCGTGTCGGCGTCGAGCGCCTCTTGCGCCGCCTTCTTGAGTTCGCCGAGCTTCGTCTCGCGATCGCCCGAGAGGAGGTTGTCCTCGATGAAGTTGATCCCGAAGACGCCGATGCTCGGGAAGAGGCCCAGGCCAAAGCCCGCGGCCACCATGCCGAACATGCCGAGCGCGACGAGCTTGATCAGCCGGCCGCTCTTCGCAGGCTGCTCGTCGCTCTCGCCGACGAAGCGCTCCTTCTTGCGCGCGCCCGGGAGCGCGGCGCCGGCGCCGCCGCCCTCGAGCTCCATCTCTCCGCCGATGCCGCCGCCGCCGAGCTCGAGCGAGCCGCCAGAGTCGAAGCCGAGCGACGCCTCCGAGCCGACGTTGGCCGGCAGACCGGCGCCGGCAGGCGACGGCAAGCCGACGCCGCCCACGGCGGGGAACGCATCGAGCGCGGTCGGCAGGCCCGGCCCGCCAGGCGCAGGCAACCCCGCACCACTGAGCCCAGGCAGCCCAGGGCCGCCGGGAGCGGGCAAGCCGGGACCAGCCGTCGAGGGGAGTCCCGTCGCGCCAACGATGGGGAGGCCTGCGTGGGAGGCCGCGGTAGGGAGGCTCCCGAACGCGGGGCTGGGGAGCCCGCCCCCACCAACGGCCGGAAGACCGCCGCCGCCCAGCGCCGGCAGACCACCGCCGGAGATCGCGGGAAGCGCGCCTGCCGACATGGCCGGAAGCCCTGCGCCGCCAACGACGGGGAGATCTCCGCCGATGGCGGGCAGCCCGGCGCCGCCATGCAGCGCGGGCAAACCGGCTCCGCCGCCGCCAGGGGATGGCAGGCCGGCGTTCACCGGAGAGGGCAGGTGGGCGCCCGCGCCGCCCGAGGGCATGGGGAGGCCGGCGTTGCCCTGCGAGAGCGCGGGCAAGCCGGCGTGGTCGCGATGAGCCGGCGCGGGCAAGCCAGCCTGCGCACCGAACCCGCCGCCGCCGCCGGGGAACCCACCGAATGGCGAAGGAGGAGCCTCGCGCGTGGCGGGCAGATCGATCTCACCGAAGCCCTGTGGAGCGCCGAAGCCCTGCGGCGCTTGCGGAGCGCCGAAGCCCTGCGGAGCGCCGAAGCCCTGCGGAGCGCCGAAGCCCTGCGGAGCACCAAAAGGCTGGGCGGGGCCGCCACGCGTCGCGGGAAGATCGATGCCGCCGCCGAGGTCGGCCTCCGCGCCGAAATCGAGGACGCCGAATCCGCCGCCGCCTCCGCTGCCTCCCCCTGCATCGCGCGTGGCGGGCAGATCGATGCCGCCGGGGTCGATGGCAGGCGCAGCCGGCGCGAAGGTGCCCGGAACCACCGGAAGGTCGACCTCGCCCGCCGACATGGGTGCAGCATCGGGGTTCGGAAGATCGACCATCAGATCGATCTCGCCGAAGCCACCGGCGGCCGGGGCCGCCGGTCGTGGCGCCGCAGCAGGAGGGCCGGGCCGGGGCGCGGCGGGCGGAGCAAATGGACGCGGCGCAGCGGGCGCGGGGAGATCGATGCCGCCCATCTCACCGGTCGGATTTCGCGGCGGCGGAGGCCGGGGCGGCGCTGGGGCGGGCGGCGGCGCGCCTTCCTGCCCCGGGCGCTGCACGAGCAGGCTCGCGCCGCATTTCGGGCAGCGCATCTTCAGCCCGGCGGGCGGGATTCGACGCTCGTCGACCTGGTAGGGCGCGGAGCACCCGTGGCACTCGACCTTGACCATAGTGCGGTCGGCCTCTGGATCGGCCGAGGGTCAGAACGTAACACGCTTCGCAGGAGGCGACCGCGAAAGTGTGGTAGCTGCGGTCAGCCGCCATGACGCGTTCGCTCGCCATCGTTTTTGCCGTCTTCGTGGCGGCCGCGGCAGCTTATGTCGTCGTTCGCGGCCGGCCTCACGGAGCCGCCGCTCCCGAGCCACACCCTGCGCCGGTGGCATCGGTCTCCGCGGCCGCGCCCCCGGCGCCCGAGCCGGCGACCGCCGCGCCGGCAGGCGGCGGCGGCGCGGGCCCGGGCTTGCCGCAGGGTGAGGAGACCGCGCCGCTCGCCTCGGGTGCTCCGCGTCAGGTTGTCTTCGGCGTCGCGCTCGTCTGGTATCGCGGCGCGGAGAGCGCGCCCAGCAACGCGCGCTCGAAGGACGAGGCGCGCGCGCTCGCCGAGTCGATCGCGGAGGAGGCGAAGAAGGACTTCGGCGCGGCCGTCAAGCGGGCCGACACGGGGTTCGACGACGCCGGGGCCATCCAGCGCACCGTTCTCGAGCCCGCGGCCGAGGCCGTGCTCTTCTCGCTCGAGGCCGGGGCGGTCGGCGGGCCGGTCGACTCACCGCGCGGGTTTTACGTCTTTCGCCGCATCGAGTAGAGAGCCGGGCCCATGGCCACGATCGACATTTCGCGGAACCACAACCTCGGCACCGAGACGGCGAAGGAGCGCGCTGCGACGCTCGCCGATTCGATGAAGGAGAAGCTCGGCATCAGCTGGCGCTGGGACGGAGACCGGATCAAGTTCGACGCGCCGAGCGGCATGGCCAAGGGCGCGAACGGGACGATCACCGTCGCCGCGACCTCGGTGCGCGTCGAGATCGATCTCCCCCTGCTCCTCCGTGCGATGAAGGGCACGATCGAGGACAAGGTGAAGGAGAAGCTCGACAAGGTCGTCGCCTGAGCCGCCCTTCGGCGGTCGTTCAGGGGTCGAGCTCGGGGTAGCGGCGGAAGATGCCCGATTCGTTGAAGGGGATCCGCCGCTCGGACGCCAAGTAGCGCGCGAGCCGCGGGCGCGAAGCCACGCGCTCGCTGAGCGCGCGCAGGCCAGCGACCTTCTTGCCGAGCCGCTTCGTCGCGCGCGGGAAAGCGTAGTCGAGCCCGCTCATCACCTGGAACAAGGAGAGGTCGGCGTACGTCGTCGAGCGTCCGATGAGGTGCTTGCCCCCGTTTTGCTGCAGGACGCGCTCGAAGTAGCCGAGGAACTTCGGCAGGCGCTCGGCGACGAAATGCGAGGCGCGCTGCTTGGCGGCTCGGCGTTGATCCTCGAAGCAGAGGCTCGTCGCGATGGGGTGATGGGTGTCGTGCACCTCGGTGTAGAGGTCCTCCACCGTCAGCTGGAGCTGGTGCACACCGATTCGCTTCGCCTCGCTCCGCGGGACCAGCCCGAGCTTGGGGCCGAGGTGGAGGAGGATGTTGGCGGTCTGCGCGACCAGGAGCTTGCCCGACCGGATGAAGGGCGGCGCGAGCGGCGGCAAGCCGTGCGGGCTCGCCATCAGCGCGAGCATCGGTCCGACGCCGCCGCCCTCGCTCTCGGGGAGGCGGGCGACGTCCACGTAGCGTGTGCCCGAGTCCTCGAGGGCGAGCCGCACCAGCTCACCGCGTCCCTGGATCCCGGGCCAGTAATGGAGCTCGATCGGCACGGTGGGATGGTAGCCAATCTCCGTCCTTGGGGCCCGGCGGAGGCCGGCTCCGCGCCCGAGGCTCGACATTCCCGCGCTTCACCTTTACGTCCGGCTGGACGCCTGGCTACTCTGCCTGTGCCCCAGACCCCCCAGGAGACCTTCTCACCAAGATGACCGCAGAAACCCAGGGCGAGCAGAGCGGCCACGACGCGGCGCTGATTGGGAAGCTTCAGGGGGAGATCAACGCAGCGGCGGAGAAGCCAGCCCAGGCGGCGCTCCTCCACGAGCTCGGCGTGTTGCACGAGGCTCGAGGCGAGGAGCCCCTGGCGGCGCGCGACTACCTGGCCGCGTACAACGCCGACGCCGACTTTCGCGAGCCGCTCGAGGCGCTCATCCGCGTGCTCTCGCGGCGCCGGTCCTACAAGAACCTGGCGAAGCTCCTCGACGCGATGGCGAAGAACGCGCCCACGCCGGAGGAGCGCGCGCGTGCCCTGCGCGAGCTCGCGGTCGTCGCGCTCGAGCACGACAAGAACCGCGACGAGGCGCGGCAACGGCTCGAGGAGGCGGTCGCCGAGAACCCGGACGACCTCAGTGCCTGGCTCGAGCTCGAGATGCTCGCGCACGAGTCGGCCGATCCGGCCGGCGTCATGCGCGCCATCGAGGCGCGGCTGCCGCTCATCACGGACGGCACCTACAAGGCCCTGCTCTACATCCAGCTCGCGGAGCTCGCGGCGAAGCTGACGCAGACCCAGCGCTCGTACGAGTACCTCGACGCGGCGGCCGCGCTCGAAGGCCGCGCGCGCTTCCAGACTCGCGTCTCGCTCGAGCGGATCGCGCAGGGCGCCGCCGATCTCGACGCGCTCGCGCGCGCCCTCGAGGGTCAGGCGGAGCTCGTGGCCGAGGTCCTCGACGACCCGGAGCGCGGCGAGGAGATCGGCGTCCCGCGTCACATGCGGACGGCCGCGTTTGCGGCCGAGGCGTGGATGCGCGCGGCGGAGATCAGGCGCCGGCTCGGCGACGTGGACGGCGCCGGCGCGCTCCTCTCGATGGCCGCCCGGCGTCTGCCCGGCTCCAGCGTGATCGCGCGCGCGCGGCTCGCGGTGCTCGAGGCGCAGGGCGATCTCGAGGCGAGCGCGACGCTGGCCCGTGAGGAGCTGGTGCACACGCCGGAGGGACCGCACGCGGCCTCGCTCTGGCTGCGCGTGGCGGAGTCGGCGGCGCTCGTCAACGATCGCACCGCCGCGCTCGACGCGCTGAGGCACGCGCTGACTGCGGATCCGGGCGCCATCCCGGCGCGCGCGATCGAGATCGATCTGCTCGTCGACGGCCAGGACCCGGCCGGTCTCGCGGGCGCGCTCGAAGGGTGCGCGACGACCTTCGTGACCGACGCAGCGAAGTCGCGCGCGTTCGTCCTGGCCGCGTACGTCTGGGCGTGTCTGGTCCGCGATCCACAGGCCGCGCAGACCGCGCTCTCGCGCGCCGGCCAGCACGGGGTGTCGCCCGCGGTCACGCTCCGGACCGCGCGCATGTTCGCCGCGGTCATCAGCGACCTCGGCTGGTTCGAGGCCTCGACCGAGCAGCTGCTCTCCGCCGGAGCGGAGCCTCACGAGCTCGCGGGGCTCTGGTTCGAGCTCGGACGCTCGCGCCTCCTGCGCGGCGACATCGGCGCTGCGGAAGAGGCGTTTGCGCAGCTGGCTCAGTGCGAAGGGCTCGGCGCCTTCGCGCGCGCCCCCTGGCTCGGCCGCATGCTCGCTGCCTGTGCGGTGGGCCTCGCGCCGGACGGCGGGCGCCGCTCGCCCGAGGCGATGGACGCGCTCGCCGCGGCCGAGGCCGACCCCTCCCTGGCGCGCGGCCTCACGCTGGTCGCAGCGCTCCGCGCCAACATGGCGGGCGACGCGGCGGGGGCGCGCACCAGGCTCGCCGCGCTCGCCGAGTCGAGCCCCGGCGACGTCGTGGTCGCGTTGTTCCTGGCCGAGCTCTCCGCGTCTGACCCCGGCGCGGCCGCGGCCGTGCTCTCGCGCTGCGCAGAGGCCGTCGAAGACGCGGATCTCGCGGCCGGCCTCCGGCTCGAGGCCGGGCTCTACTACTGGCGTGCCGGCGACCGGCCGTCCGCCGTCGCCGAGATCTCGTCGGTTCGCGACGTCATCCCGGGCGCCGCAAACGCGCTGCTCACGTGGGCGCGTCGCGGTCTCGAGACCACCACGCTCGACGGCCGGCGCGAGGCAGTCGGCGACGGACCCAACGAGGCGCTGGAGCGGTTCGGTCTGGAGATCGCGTGGCTCGACGAGGGCGGCGAGGTCGACGCCGCGCTGCGCGCCCTCGAGCAGGCCGAGCAGCAGCACGGGAGCGACGACAGGCTCGTCGCCGCGACCCTGGGCAGGCTCCTCTTCGAGCTGGCGGGTGACCCAGAGGCGGCGGGGCGCGCGCTCGACACGCTCGAGTCGCGCGGCAACGACGCCGCGATCGTCGCGCGCGCGGAGCGCTTCCGTGCCACGCGGGACTGGGGGCAGGACCTCACCTCCGCGGCGGCGCTCGCGCGCGCTTGGGCGGAGATCGAGCCGGCTCCTTACGTGGCGCTCGAATGGCTCGGCGTCGCGATGGCCGCGCAGGATCGCGAGGGGGAGGTCGTCGCCCGGTCGCTCCTGGCGGATCTGTCGGAGGGCGCTGCGCGTGAGTCGCTCCTGGCGTCCGCCGTCACCGTGTCGCTCCTCTCGGGCTCGCTCCCGCCCCCGCTCGACGCGCAACACGCGCCGGGCCGGCTCGCCAACCTCGAGATGGCCCCTCCGGGCGCGGACCCGCGGCGCCGCGCTGCGGCGCTCCACGGCCTGGAGGACTCGCTCGGCGGGGACGCCTACCTCGACGCGCTCGTGCTCGCCGGCTACTCGGATCTCGCAAACGGCGACCCCGAGGCCGCGCTCGAGGCGTTCAAGGCGGTCGCCGACGCGCGCCCCGACGATCTGGCGGCGTGGGAGGGCGCGCGCGCGGCCGCGGTCGCGCTCGATCAGCCGGTCGAGATCGCGCTCGCATCGGCGCAGCTCGGCGCGCTCTGCAAGGACGACGAACGAGGCGCGCGCTTCTGGGAAGAGGCGGGCCTCGTCTTGCTCGAACGGACCGAGGCGCACGAAGACGCCGAGATCGCGCTCGACCGCGCGTTCTCCCGCGACCCGCGCTCATCGCGCGCGTTCGACAAGCTCTTCCGCCGCGTCCGCGGCCGGAACGAAAACGACCGGCTCCTGGGCCTCATCGAGCGCCGGCTCGAGGTCGCGGAGGACGAGACCGAGATCGCCAAGCTCTTCTGGGAGCGCGCGCGTGTGATGCAGAAGAAGGGCGACGCGGACGGCGCCCTCGCCGCGCTCGAGAACGTGACGATGCTCGAGCCCGATCACGTCGGCGCGCTCGCGCTCGCCGGCACCATCTGCATCCAGAAAGGCGACTTCGCCGGGGCCGCGCCGCTCATGGCGCGGCTGTCTCAGATCAAGGAGGCGCCGAAACAAGAGCGCCTCGTCTCCGGCGTCACCGCGTGTGACCTCTACGAGAACAAGCTCAACCAGCCCGAGAAGGCGCTCGAGGTCCTCGTGGCGCTCCACCGCGAAGGCCTGACGACCTTGCCGGTGCGCGAGCGCCTCGCGCGCGCTGCCGCCCGGACGGGCGCCTGGAGCGAAGCGACAGGCATGCTCGAGCAGCTCATGGTCGAGCGAGCCGAGAGCGAGGGCAGGGTGGAGGCCGCGCGCCTGGCGATGGCGATCTGGCGAGACAAGATCAAGGAGCCCGCGAACGCACGCGCCGCGGTGAAGAAGCTCCTCGACGAGTGCCCCGACGACCCGGAGGGCCTCGAGCTCGTCCTGCAGACGCCGTTCGACGACGCCTTCCGGACCCAGCTCCTCGCGCGCGGCAAGCAGCGCCTCGTCGAGTCGCTCCAGGAAGATCCGTGTGACGTCGATCGCGTCTCGCTGCTCGCGCGCATCGCGGCTGCGCAAGGCGATCTCTCGCTGCGTCAGGCCACGCTGGGCGTCCTCGTCGCGCTCGGCAAGCCGGACCGCGGCCTGAGCGACGAGCTCGCCTCGCTCGATCAGAAGATCTTGTCCCGACCGCAGCAGGTGCTCGACGGGCGAGCGCTCGGCGAGATCGCCGACCCGCAGGACAGCGGCCCCGTCCCCAAGCTGTTCGTCCACATCGCCGAGACGGTCACGCTCGCGCTCGGGCCTTCGCTCGAGTCGCTGCAGGTCGGCCGGAAGAACCGCGTCGACGCGAAGGGCGGGCCGCCGCTCAGGCTGGCGGTCGCAGAGTGGATGGGGGCGCTCGGTTTCGACGTGGAGTTCGAGCTGTACGTCGGCGGCCCCGCGCCGCGCGGCGTGCAAGGCGTGGTGGTCGGCGAGACGCCGGCGCTCGTCGTCGGCTCGGAGATCTCCGTGCCGCTCGACCCGGGCTCCCGGTCGGCCATCGCCCGCGAGGTCTTCGCGCTCCGGCGCGGCATCTCGTCGCTTCGCCGCAGAGAAGACGCAGCGATCGCCAGCGTCGTCATCGCGGTCTGCAATGAGGTCGGCGCTGCGATGCAGAACCCTGGGTACGCGGTCTACGCGGAGGTCTCGCGCGCGGTCCAC
Organism: Myxococcales bacterium; assembly: GCA_016794345.1. GTDB lineage: Bacteria > Myxococcota_A > Polyangia > Polyangiales > Polyangiaceae > Xiheicaenibacterium > Xiheicaenibacterium phototrophicum. The sequence continues at coordinate 25,191 of JAEUKE010000281.1, read as the reverse complement.
AAGGAGATCTCGAGACGCGTCCGCAAGGCCGCGACCGAGTCCGCGCAGGAGGTCGCTCGCTCCGGGCAAGACCCGAAGGCCTGGGCCGCGACCGCCCGCCGAAGCATCGATCGAATGGCGGCGCTCGCCGCCGGCGACGTCTCACACGTCATCAGCGACATCTTGAACCTCCCGCGACATCAGCTCGCGGGCGCGATCCGTGAGAGCGATCGCGCGCTCAGCCTCCTCCGGTTCGTGCTCTCGCCCGGTTATCTCGAGCTCCGACGCCAACTCGGTATGGGGACGCGGTGAGCGACAACGAAAAGGATCGTCCGACACCTCCCGGCGGCATGCCCGCCATGTTCACGAACCGCCCGGCCGCGGCTCGCGACGCCATCCCCACGGCGGACGAGGGCGACGCGCTGCTCGACATGCTCTTCGACGACGCCATCAAGGCGCCGTCGGCAGAGCCTTCGATGGATCTGGGCGCCACGGTCGTCTCGCCTCCGGCGAACGAGCTCCTCGGTGCGGCCAGGCACCCGCGGCGGACGCCCACGCCGCCGACTCCGCTCCCCGGCGGAGAAGACGAGGTGACGGCGTTCGTCCGCCCGGAGGATCCGCCGACGCGTGTCTATTCGGCACCGCCGCCGGACTTCGACGACGACGACGAGCCGTTGCTCGTCTCCGAGCCGCCTCCTGCGGCGCCGCCCGGTCCGCCTCCGCGTCCCGCTCGGCCCGCTCCTCCCGAGCCGCCTCCGACTCCGCCGCGTCAACCTTCTTACGACAGCGTCGCCTCGGTCGATCTGGAAGAAGATGACAGGACAATCATCGCGGCTCCCGTCGACGAGGCGCCCGCGCCCGCGACGGTCCTCGGTGTCGGTCCGCAGGGACACGAGCGCCCGCTCTCGACGATCGACCTCGACGAAGAGGAAGAGTCGACGTTCGGTCGGCTCGATCCGGGGGCGTTGCTCTCCGACAACCAAGAGCCCGACGCCTCGGTGGAGCTGAGCGACGAAGCGACGACGACGTTCGCGCGGCCGGAGGCCCCCCAGCCGGTCGCGTTGCTCGACGATCTCCCCCTGGAGGCCGCCGCAGACTCGGCGCCGCCGCTCCTCAAGAGCACTCGCCCGCCGCTGCCGCCCGTCGCGCTGGAAGACGAGCGCGACGCGGCCGCCGTCCTCGCCGCCACGCCGGGCGCGCGCGACTCCTTCCTGGAGCGCGCCTCCTGGATGGTCGAAGAGGCGCGGCTCCGCCAGGACAAGGTGCAGCGGGCGCGTCTGCTGCTCACCGCGTCCGAGCTCTACGCGATCGCTGGGGAAGACGACTCGGCTGCGCAGGTCGCCCAGGAGGCGTACCAGCTCGCGCCGAACATGCCGCTCGTCATTCGGCAGCACCGCGCGCTCGTCGCGCGGACGGCCGGCTGGCAGGGCGCGCTCGACCTCCTCGACACCGAGGTGCGTCACATGCCCACGGCCGAAGGTCGCGCTCACGCGGCCTGGCTCGGGGCGGAGGTCGCCCGGATCGCGCTCGACGACGCCGCCGGCGCGAAGAAGCGAGTCGATCAGGCGCTCCGCGCCGCCCCTGCCGATCCGCGTCCTTGTGTGCAGCGCTTCACGGAGGCGCTCGCCTCCGGCGCAGACGCGGCCGCGCTCGCCAAGATCAAGCCGTCCGATCCGCAGGCCCTCGCGTCGCTCGGCGCCGCGTTCGCGCAGGTCGGCGCGTTCCGAGCGCCGGACGCGTCACACGATCCGACGCGTGGACCGAGGCACCCCTTCGAGTCGTTCCTCGCCGCCCGCGCCGCGCTCTCGGCCGGCAACCGCGCCGGTCTGCTGACCTCCCTGGGTCAGCTCCGTCAGACGTCGTTCGGGCCGGCAGCGGGCTGGCTCGGTCACGCGGTCGCTTCGGCGCGTCCCGACACTCGCAACGAAGCCATCGCAGCGCTCCGAACGGCCGCGACCGGCACCGATCCGGCCGCTGCGCGCCGTGCGCTCGCGGGCATCTCCATCGAGATGGGCGAGTCGGTTGACTTCCGCGATCGCGAAGCCTTCGGCCCCGCAGATCGCATCGCGCTCGCCGCGCTGGACGCCGCGCGTCCGGGTCCGGCAGGCATGGCAGCGCGCGAGGCGCTCGCTCCGCTGCTCGACGAGGCCGCCGCCGACTCCGGCGCCTCCGAGGCCGCGGCGGACGTCGCGATCCTCGCCAGCGCGACGGTCGCCGCCGTCCTGCCGTTGGGCGATCACCGCCTCACGCGGCTTCGCTACGCGACGGTCGGCTCGCCGGACTCCTCGGCCGCGACCCAGCTCGGCCGCGTGCTCGCTGCCGCCAAGGCCGACGCAGACTCGGTCACCACGCTCGACGGTGCGCTGACCGAGGTGACCCAGCACATCGACGCCTCGAAGCCCGAGCGCACCGCGCTGCTCCGCGCGCTCTCGCTCGAGCTCGACATCGCAGGCAAGGCCACCGAGCGCGTCGCACAGACCATCGCCACCTGGGGCGCCTCGCTCGACGGCAGCACGGGCTCCGACACCACCGGCATGCTCGCCGCCGCGCTCCTCGCGGAGATCTCGGGCGACGTCGATCGCGCGCGCCAGGTCTACGCGGAGATCCACCGAGACGAGCCGGTCCATGAGGTCACCGCTCGCGCGTCCGCTGGTCTGGGCGACCCCATCGTCCTCGCCAAGCTCTTGAAGGATCACGCCGACACGTTGCCGTCGGGCATCGGCAAGGCGCTGCTCCTGACGGAGTGCGCGATCCGCTACGCGTCGCTCGCGCTCGGCCAGGAGGAGACCTCGGAAGACGCAGGCGCCTTCACCGCGGAGGCCGAGGCGTGCGCCCGCGCCGCAGCCGAGCTCGCGCCGCAGCTTCCGGTCGCGGTTCACCTGGGTGAGATCTCGGCGCGAGCCCGCGCCGACCAGAGCGCGCTCGTGGACTGGCTTCGCTTCCGGCGCGAAGCGTCGGACGACCCGGTCGAGCGAGCGCACGACCTCACCCGCGAAGCGCTGCTCATGTCGGACGGCGAGAGCAACGCCGCCGGCACGCTCCTCGAGGAGGCGCTGCGGGCGCGCCCCGCGGATGTCGGCCTTCGCGATCTGTACGAGCGGCTCTCGGGCGAGGCACCTGCCGATCGAGCGACGTGGCGTGAGGCGCAAGCCATCGCGACGCAGAGCACGATGCCGGCGGAGGCCGCGCGGCTCGCGCTCGAGGCCGCGCTCGAATACGAGCGCGCCGGCGATCTCGAGGCCGCGTCTCGCACCGCGCGCCTCGCGGAGGCTTGCGGCGACAGGTTGCTCGCGCCCATCGCGCAGAACCGGTTCGCGCTGGCAGGCTTCGGCACGGCGGAGCTCGTGGACGCGCTCCTGCCGCAGGCTCGCGAGACGGAGGACGCGGGGCTGCGCCACGAGATCTACGAGCGGCTGGCTGAGCTGGACGAGCGCGGCCGCGGCGACACCGCCAGCGGTCTGCTCTTCCGCCGCACGATCCTCGAGGAGAACCCGGGGCACATCCACACGCTCCGTCGTGTTGCCTCCGCGCTCATGGCGGAGTCCCGCGAGGAGGAGATGGAGCCCATCGCGCTCGAGCTCGCGAAGGCGCTCGACGGCGGCGAGGCCGTCGCGTACGCGGCGCTCTCTGCGCGCCTCCGCCAGCGGATCAGCTGGGAGGAGACCGCCGAGCCCGTTCGCGTCGCGTACGCGCGCGAGCCCCGTGCTATCTGGGTCCTCCGGCAGATGGCCGCGCACGCGCGTTCGGCCGGGGATCTCAAGCTCGCGGCCGAGTGCGACATGCAGCTCGCCACGCGCACCGACCGATCGCTCGAGCGCGCGACGCTGGCGCTCCGGAGCGCCGAGGCGCTCCGCGTGGCCGGCGATATCGCCGGCGCGCAGGCGCAGCTGGAGGAGGCCGTCTCGATCGAGCCGCGGCACTTCATGATCCGGCTCGCCCTCGCCACCGTCCTGGAAGAGCTCGGGCCCGGCGAGCGCTCGCGCGCCGCGGAGATCGCGGAGCACCTCGAAGCCGCCGCCTACCTGATGCAGACCCCGGCCTGGCGCGCGGAGACGAACTACCGCGCCGCCTGCGTCTACCAGGACGTCCTGCAAGACCTGGAGCGCGCGCGCGTCGCGCTCGAGCGCGTCTGGGAGGCGGAGCCCGACTACGCCGACACCTTCGAGCGCCTGCGCCGGCTCTACGTCGCGACCAACGCGCGCGGCGAGCTGGCGGAGCTGCTCGAGCGCCGCCTCGGCGCCATCCAGGACCCCGCCGAGCGCGTCGAGATGGAGGTCATGCGAGGACAGGCTCTCGCGGAGGTCGGCGACGCCGCGGCCGCCAAGCGCGCGCTCGCCGCAGCGCTCGACGCCAACCCCGACCACCTCGAGGCGCTCTCCGCCTTCGCGCAGCTCTGCTTCGGCGACGGCGACTACGAAGGGGCCGAGCAGGCGCTCATCCGCCTCGCACGGCACACGGCCGACGCCGATCAGCAGGTGGCGATCTACTTCCGCCTGGGTGAGCTCTACGATCAGCTCCTGCCCAACGACGAGCGCGCCGAGCTCGCCTACCAGGAGATCCTCAAGCGCCGCCCCCAGGACGAGGGCGCGCGCGAGAAGCTCATCGGCCTCTTCCGTCGCACCGGCCAGCTCGCGCGTGCGGTCGACGAACAGAACGTGCTCGTCAACGCCGCGGAGTCCCCCGACGAAAAATGCCGCCGCACGGTCGAGCTCGCCGAGCTGCTCGAGGAGCAAGGTGAGCTCAAGAAGGCGGAGAGCACGCTGGTCGTGGCGCGCAAGTCGTTCCCCAAGAGCGACCTCGCCCTCCGCGCCATCGTGAAGTTCTACCAGCGCACCGGCCAGGGTCCGGCGGCGGCGGTCCTCCTCGATCGCGCCGTCGCCGACGCGCGCCGTGCGCTCGGCACCGGCCGCTTCGAGAGCTTCCTCTTCGAGACGCTCGCGACGGCGGCCGAGCTGCGCGACCGCGCGGAGGCAGCCGCCGCCGCCCGCGCGACCGTGGCCGCGATCGACGGGCTCGAGGCCGACGTCGGCGGCGTCGGTCCTCGGGCCGGCGACGCCAAGCTCGACGAGCTGCTCGCACCGGAGGTCATGACGCCTTCGTTCCGCGAGCTGCTCCTCCGCACCGGTCCGATGCTCGACGCAGCCTTCCCCTACGAGCTGGACGCCATCCGCGCGGCCCCGCTCCCGCCGCCCCTCGCCGCCGTCGGCGAGGAGGTGCGGGCCATCGCCGGCGCCTACGGCCTGCATCAGATCCAGGTCCTGGTGAGCACGGTGCTGGGTCCGGTCTGCATCCCGGCGCGCGCCAACCCCCCGACGATCGTCCTCGGTCAGGTCCTCGCATCGCAGCCGCCCTGCCCCGAGCGCACGTTCCTGCTCCACCGCGCGATGAAGGTTCTGCAGTCGGGCACCGCCGTCCTCGCCCGCACGGCGCCCATCGATCTCTGGCCCCTCGTCGCGGCCTACCTCAAGGTCTTCAGCCCCACGTTTGCGCCTCAGGGCGTGGACGCGGCCCGCTTCAACGATTCTTACGGGCGCCTCTCCCGCGCGTTGCCCCAGGGCCTCTCGCCCGACGTGGGTGTCCTCGCGGCGGACGTCATCGGCAACATCGGCAATCGCGCCTCCACGCTCAACGCAGCCGTCAACGGCTGGGGCTCGCGCGCGGGCCTCCTGGCCGTCGGCGATCCCAACGTCGCGCTCACCGGCATCGCCTGGGCCGGGGGCAACGCCAACGGCCCGCCGCCTGCCGGCAAGGAGCGCCTCACCTGGATCGGCCGCAACGCGGAAGCGCGCGATATCGTCATTTTCTCGGTGAGCGACGCCTACGTCGAGGCGCGCTCGCGCGCGAGCTGAGGCGGCCTACTTCTTCGGCGGCCAGGCGGGGACGAGGTCGGTCACGCCGATCGCGTCCGCGGTGTCGGCGACGATCTGCGCGAGCTTCTCGGCCTCCTTCGGGCATTTCTCGAGGTAGCTCTTGGCGACGGGGCTGTTCTGGAAGCGATCGACCTCGCTCTTGAGCTTGGCCTTGAACTTCTCGTCGCCCTTCACCTTGTCGACGAGGCCCTTGATCTCGGTGTGCCGATCCTTCTCCATCTTGTAGAGCTCCTCGGCGACCTTGAGCTTCGACTCACACGTCCCGGTGGTGTCTTCTGCCACGCCGAGGAACGGCGCCCCGTAGGTGATGGCGGCCTTCAACGCGGCGTCTTCGGGGTTGGTGCAGCCGACGCCTCCCGAGAAGACGGCGAGCGCGAGGAGGAGGGGGCGGGCGTGTGTCATGGGCCGTCCTACGTTGTAGGCAACTCGGCCTTCCTCGGGTATGCCCGTCGCAAATGGCCGCTTCCCCTCACGCCCGGTTCACGATCGATTGCGACGTCCTCCCGCGGTTCACGGCCGCGTATCTGCGTGTCGCCGGCGAGGAGTGCGCGTTCATCGAGGCGCACACCGCCCACGCCGTCCCGAAGCTCCTCGCCGAGCTCGCGGCGCGAGGGATGGCGCCCGAACAGGTCCGCTTCATCGTGGTCACGCACGCGCACCTCGATCACGCTGCCGGCGCAGGAGAGCTCCTCGCGCTCTGTCCCAACGCGACGTTGCTCGCGCACCCGCGCGCGGCGCAGAACCTCATCGACCCGAGCAAGCTCGAGGCGAGCGCCAAGCGCGTCTACGGCGAGGCCCGCTTCGCCGAGCTCTACGGCCGCATCGTCCCCGCGCCGGCCGAGCGTGTCCGCGCCCTGGAAGATGGCGCGACGTTCGAGCTCGGCGGCGCGACGCTAGCCGTCCATCACACCGCCGGCCACGCGAAGCACCACTTCGTCGTGCACGATCCGGCGCTCTCCACGGTGTACACCGGCGACGCGTTTGGTCTCGTTTACCCGGCGCTGCAGCACGCCGGTCGCTTCGCCATCGCCTCGACCAGCCCCATCGACTTCGACGCCGTCGAGGCGCGGCGCTCGCTCGATATCATCCTGGGCCTCGGCGCGGAGCACGCGTGCCTCACGCACTTCGGCGCCTTCGACGATCTGCCGGTCATCGGCGCGCAGGTCCGCGCCTGGGTGGATCGGTCCGAGGCTTGGATGGCGGAGTGTCTCGCCTCGACCGATCCGCTCGAGGTGCAAACGGCCCGCGTCGCGTCGCAGATCCGCGCCGTCCTCGCCGAGCTGCCGCTTCGAAAGGAGGACCTCGAGCTCCTCGCGCTCGATATCGATCTGAACGCGCAAGGCATCGCCGTCGCGGCCGAGCGCAAGCGAAAGGCGAGCTGAGCTCTGGAGCGGGAATGCCGAGCCGCGCCGGCCGGTTGACCCGCCGTGCTCGTCGCGACGTACAACATCCAGCGAGGACGTGGCATCGACCTCACGCGCGATCTCGACCGCACGATCGAGCTCCTCGCTTCGATCGATGCCGAGATCGTCGGGTTGCAGGAGGTGGTTGAAGAGCCGGGTGGCCCGCGCGGCGATCAACCTCGGCTGATCGCCGAATCGCTCGGCATGTCTCACGTGTTCCAGCCGGCGCGCCGCTTGGGGCGCGGCCACTACGGTGTCGCGCTCCTCTCTCGCTCGCCCATCGCCTCGTCGGCCGGGATCGACCTCTCCATCCCTCGACGTGAGCCGCGCGCCGCCGTCCACGCGCGCATCGGGACGGCGGAGGTGTTCGTCTGTCATTTCGGGCTCGGGCCAGCGGAGCGCTCCCAGCAGGTCTCCAGGCTTCGAGCCGTCCTGCGCGCAGCCGGTCCGAGGCGCGTCGTCATGGGGGATTTCAACGAGCCCGGTCACGGGCCGGTGGCGCGGACGCTCGAGGCGGAGCTCGGCCCGCGTGATCTCGTGCTCTCGCACCCGGCGCTCTTGCCGCTCTTCGCGCTCGACAGGATCTACAGCGACGCGGCGGTGCACGGGCTCCGCGCCCATCACACCTCCGTCGCGCGCGTCGCGTCGGATCATCTGCCGGTGGTCGCGGAGATAGCCGCCGCTTGAGCGGCCATCATCTCTGGCTCTCGCGCATCCGGCTCAGCTCGCGCTTCGCGTACCAGAGGTAGTCGGGGCAGACGACCGGCACCTTCCGCTCGGCGGGGCCACCCTCGCGAATGCACGTCTTGCCGGTGATGCGAATCCACTCGCCTTCCAGGAGATCTTTGGGGCACGCGTACCGTGTCGGCATCGTGTCCACGACCTGGCCGTTCACCGACCGCGTCACCTCGCACCTCTCCCCGGTGCGCGTCATGACCCACGTCTCCGTCGCGGCGCGCACCGAGCCGAGCGCCTCGGGAGAGGGCTCCAGGTCCTCGTCGGTGGGTGGCGGTCCGGCGGACGGCTCTTCGCACGCGGCGAGCGCGAGCGACAATGCGAGCGCCGGGAGCCGCATGCGGGGCACTCTACACCCAAGGGCTCAGCGGATCACGGCGTAGACCGCCAGCGAGGCCAGGATCACGAGCGTCAGGAAGCCCGCGATGAGCTGCCAGGCGGGCGGGCCGACGCCGAGCTGCCGGCGCACGTCCGTGCTGTCGTCGAAGCCCGCTGACGTCGACGGCGGCTGCAGTCCCCTCGGCAGATCGATCGGCGGGCGCGGCCCAAACGTCGGAGTCGGCGCCTTGACCGACGGGGAGAGGGAGATCGTGGCGGGCGGCGTCGAGGTCGAAGCCGGGGCGGGGCGCGAGGACGGAGAAGGCGAGAGCGGTCCGGGCGGGCGGGAAGGCGCAACGGGCACCGGCGGCATCGCCGGCGGGCGGGATGGCGCCGGTGTCGCGACGAGCGGAACGGGGACCGGCCCGAGCGGCAGGGTCGGCACCGTTGCGACCTCCGGAGCCTGCTCCGCCTCGGGCAAGGCGGGGACGGCGGCCCGCGCGGGCGCGATCCCAGCGGCGCGTGGCGCGGTGCCGCGCCGAGCCGCGGGCCGTGGCGCGGCGCCCGGTCTCGGCGCTCCCGGTCGTGGAGCCGGCTCGGGTGGTGAAGAGGGCTGAACCGTCATTTTCGACGTGGTCGATGGCTCGGACGCGATGGTCTCGGTCGGCACGAACGTCGAGGGCTCCTCGACGAAGGTCGGCGCGTCGTCGAGGGTCACGGGCGCCACGACCTGATCGTCCATCCGGATCTCGGTCGGGGTCTCGAGCGGTGTGACGTCGGTCGTCGTCATCTCTCTCTCGGCCTGCCGCGCTCGCCTCTGGCGCACACGCTCGATGATGTCGTCGTTGCGCCGCGACTCGAGGGTGGGGGCGTCGGGCACCATGTCGAGCAGGTGATCGATGGCGCTGGGTGGGCCCGCGATGCGCCGAAAGGTGTCGGCCAGGTCCTTCACCGAGCTGAAGCGCTCGGCGGGCGAGCGGGCGAACGCCCTCGCGAAGAACGAGTCGAGTAGCTCGGCGCGAGGGGTGGTCGGGGGGACGCGGCGCCGCTCGAACCGCATGATGCGCTCGCAGACCTCGACCACCGTCTCGCCCTCGAACGGCAGCTCCCCGGTGACGAGGCGAAACGCGACCACGGCCAGCGCCCAGAGGTCGACCTGCGGGTCGAGGGGCATGCTCCGGAGCTGCTCGGGGCTCATGTAAAACGGCGATCCGAGGACGGCGTCCGCCGCCGTGATGCGCTCCGATGCGCTCATCCCGGCGATGCCGAAGTCGAGCACCTTCAGGACCACGTCCTCCTCGCCCGCGGTGGCGAGGAACAGATTCCGCGGCTTGATGTCGCGGTGGGTGATGCCGACGGCGTGTGCGACACCCAGCGCCTTGGCCACCTGATCGACGAGCGTCGTCGCCTCACCGGGCTCGAGGCGCGGGCGTCGCTGCAGGAGCTCCAGGAGATCCGTCCCCTCCAGGAGCTCCATCACGATGAACGGAGTCCCGTCGTCGGCGCCGTAGTCCAGGATGGAGACAACGTGGGGGCTGCGCAGCCGGGCGACCGCCCGGGCCTCACGGGCGAAGCGCTCGACGTACTCGGCCACGCCCTCGCCGCGCGGCTTCATCAGCTTGACGACGATGGGCATCCGGAGCGAGAGGTGCTCGCCGATCCAGATCTCGCTCATGCCCCCGCTCGTCAGGTGGCGGCGCAGCTCGTATCGTCCGGCTAGGACCTGGCCGCCACGCTTCATCCAGCGGGTGAGTCAACCGAACCAGGCCGCTCAGGTCAAACCCTATCCTGGGTGCGGCTCCGACCCGGCCGGGATATCCACCCGTCAGCCCGGGCCAGGCGGCGTTTTCAAACCCCGCCAGGCAGGAGACGATACCGGGCACGGGCCCTCCGGGGCTCGGCGCGGGCCTCGGGCGCCAGTGGTACGGTCGCCTGGCCGGCGTTCGGTTTCTCGTGGCTCGGCCGGCCGGGCAGCTCGACGGCCGGTCTACACCCGCTCGACGATCGTCGCGATGCCCATGCCGCCGCCGATGCACAAGGTGACGAGCGCCGTCGCCAAGCCTCGCCGCTCGAGCTCGTCGATCGCCGTCGACAGGAGCATGGCGCCCGTGGCGCCGAGCGGGTGACCGAGCGCGATCGCGCCGCCGTTCACGTTCACCCGCGCGGGGTCGATCCCGAGATCACGCGTCGTCTTGAGCGGGACGACCGCAAACGCCTCGTTGATCTCCCAGAGATCGATGTCACCCGGCTTCATGCCCGCCTTGGCGAGCGCGCGCTCGGACGCGGGCGTGGGCGCCGTCAGCATGATGACCGGCTCGGCCCCGGCGGTCGCCATCGCGCGGATCTTGGCGCGAGGCTTGAGCCCGTGAGCCTTCACCGCCTCCGTGCTGGCGAGCAGGAGCGCGGCCGCGCCGTCGACGATGCCGCTCGAGTTGCCCGCCGTGTGCACATGGTGGATGGCGGAGACGTCGGCGTAGCGCTGCAGCGCGAGCTGATCGAGTGTCTCGCCGTTCGGACCGACGGCCGCGGCGCCCATCCCGACGAAGCTCGGCTCGAGCTTGGCGAGCGCCTCGATCGTCGCGCCGTGGCGCGGGTACTCGTCCGCCTCGAGCAGCACCGCGCCGGTCTCCGGGTCCTTCACCGGGAACAGCGACCGCGCGAACCGTCCGTCTTTTTGGGCAGCCTCCGCCTTGTGCTGGGAAGCGAGCGCGAACTGGTCGAGCTCCGCCCGGGTGAAGCCCTCGCGCGTGGCGATGAGGTCGGCGCTGATGCCCTGCGGCACCTGGAACAGCTTCTTGCGGAGGTGGAGGTTGTTGCCGTCGATGCCTCCCTCGTCGGAGCCCATCGGCACCCGCGACATGCTCTCCACGCCGCCGGCGATGACGAGCCCCTGGTGCCCGCTCGCCACGCCCATGGCCGCGAAGTTCACCGCCTGGAGGCCGGAGCCGCAGAAGCGGTTGATCGTGGTGCCGGTCAGGTCGTCCGGTAGGCCCGCGGCGAGCACGGCGTTGCGGGCGATGCAGGCGCCTTGCTCCTTGGCCTGGCTCACGCAGCCCATGACCACGTCCTCGATGGCCGACGCGAGGACCTTCGCCTTGCCCAGGAGGGCGTGGAGCGTCTGCGCGAGCAGCTCCTGCGGGTGCACCCCGGAGAGCGCACCCTTGCCGATCTTGCCGCGCCCGCGAGGCGTGCGCGCTCCGTCGATGATCCAGGCGTCGTTCATGCGGCGCATCCTACCGCACGGAGCGCCCATGCGCCGCTCCCACCCCTCCCCAAGCGCCGGCCTGGCGGAGCTCAGAAGTAGGCGGGCCAGAGCAGGAACGACACCTTGGTCAGGAAGAAGTCGATGACGAGGATCCCGATCGAGGTGGTCACGACTGCGGAGGTCGTCGAGTGCCCGACGCCTTCCGTCCCGCCGCGCGTCGTGATCCCGTAGTGACAGCCGATGATCGCGATCAGCGCGCCGAAGAACGGTGTCTTGAACATGCCGCTGTAGAAGTCGCGGAAGTTCACCGTGGTGAGCGCGGTCTTGAGGAAGAAGGTGGAGGGGATCCCGAACTCGATGTCCGTGATGATCATCGCGCCCGAGAAGCCGAGGACGAGCGCGAAAGAGCAGAGCAGCGGCATCACCAGGGTGCAGGCCAGGAGCCGCGGGAGCACCAGCTTCTTCAGCGGGTCGGCGCCGAGGCTGCGGATGGCGTCGATCTGCTCGGTGACCGCCATGGAGCCGAGCTCGGCCGCGATACCCGAGGCGATCCGACCACCGACCACGACAGACGTGAGCGTGGGCGCCAGCTCGCGCGAGAAGCTCACGCCCACGATGCGCCCGGTGTACTCCATGCCGCCGAAGCGCTGCAGGCCGAACGCAAACTGCACCGCCATGACCATCCCGACGAAGATGGCCGTGAGCGCGGCGATGGACATCGATTTCACGCCGAGCGACTCGAACTGGTAGATCGTCGAGCGAAGCTCGAACGGTCTGCGCCACATGGAGGAGAGCGCTCCGGCGGTCATGCGCATCGCGTGGCCGAAGTGGGCGAAAAACGAGGCGATGCCGAAGACGGCCTTGTCGATCACCCCGGGCTCGACGTGCTTCGCGATCGGCGGGAGCGAATGGCGGCTCTCCGGCGGCGGCGGGACGGAGCGCGGGGGCTGCGACGGAGGCCCGATCAGGTCACGCCCGTCGGGGTGCGAGTCGGGGGGGCGATCCGACGTCATTCCCCGCCCTCACGCCGTGCGCGAAAGCCCGACGCCCACGTGTCGAACGCCGGCACGCCGGTGTCGAACCTGTCCGGCGGCGCGATGTAGGTCAGATCGTAGACACACTTGTCCTTCTTCATGACCCACACGACGAACCGGCGCTGCACGCCGTCGAGCTTGGCCGTGATATCCGTCCGCATCGCCTCGCGTCCGTCGAACGGGACCACCTTCTCCTCGTGGATCTCGCGGTCGGTGAAATAGATGAAGAGGTGCTGGGTCAAAGACCTCAGCGGCACGTCCTCGCCGTCGCGGTCGCAACGCCCGTTCACGAGGATCGTCGCGCCTGTCGCTGCGTCTTCGTAGGTGAGCGCGGCGTCCGACACATCCATCCGCTGCCAGCTCGCCGGTGCGGGGGGCACCTCGAACACGAACCCGCTGCCTCGGTAGGTGCTCCCGTCGAAGGTGCTCGCGCAGCCCGTGAGGCACGCCGCCACGGAGAGCGCGCAGATAGCCGTCGCCCGGGCAGCGCCCCACAGGGGCGCTCGATTGGTCGCCCATCGAGGTGCGATCATTCGTTCGGCACGGTACCACACAGGCAAGCGAGGCGAGACATGAGGATCGAACGCGACAGCATGGGCCCCGTCGAGGTGCCGGAGGCACGGCTCTACGGAGCACAAACCCAGCGCAGCCTGGAGCACTTCGCGATCGGCCAGGAGCGGATGCCTCGAGGCCTCATTCGAGCTCTCGTGCAGGTCAAACGAGCCGCCGCCGTCGTCAACGAGTCGCTCGGCGTGCTCTCGGCCGACAAGAGCCGGGCCATCGTCCGCGCGGCAGACGAGGTCCTCGGGGGCGCACACCCCGAGGACTTTCCGCTCTCGGTCTGGCAGACCGGGTCCGGCACCCAGACGAACATGAACGTAAACGAGGTGCTCGCCAACCGCGCGAGCGAGCTGCTCGGCGGCCCGCGCGGGCCGGGCCGGCTGGTGCACCCGAACGACGACGTGAACCGTTCGCAGTCGTCGAACGACGCGTTTCCGACGGCGATGCACCTCTTCGCCCTCGACGCGCTCCGTGGCGGCGTCTTGCCGGCGCTCTCCGAGCTCCGCCGCGCCTTCGCGGACAAAAGCGAGGCCTACCCGAGCCTCGTCAAGGTGGGCCGCACCCACCTGATGGACGCCGTGCCGCTCACGGTCGGTCAGGAGCTCTCGGCGTTCGTGGCGCAGCTCGAGCACGCCCAGGCGTGTATCGAGGCGACCATCCCCGCCCTCCAGCAGATCGCCCTGGGCGGCACCGCTGTCGGCACCGGGCTCAACGCGCCTCCCGGCTTCGCGGACAGCGTAGCCCGGGAGCTCGCGAGCCTCACCGGCGAGCCGATCGTTTCGGCTCCCAACAAGTTCTTCGCCCAGGCGACACACGATCCCCTCGTCGCCGCGCACGGAGCGCTCAAGGTGCTCGCCGTGACCCTGACCAAGATCGCCAACGACATCCGCCTGCTCGCTTCGGGTCCCCGCAGCGGCATCGGGGAGCTCCTCCTGCCGGAGAACGAGCCGGGCAGCTCCATCATGCCGGGCAAGGTCAACCCGACCCAGGCCGAGGCGCTCGCCATGGTCGCGTGTCAGGTCATCGGAAATGACGTAACCGTCAGCGTTGCAGGGAGCCAGGGTCACTTCCAGCTCCAGGCCTACAAGCCGCTCCTCGTCCACGTCTTCGGTCAGAGCGCGCAGCTGCTCACCGACGGCATGCGCTCGTTCGAGCGACACGCGGTCCGAGGGCTCGAGCCCGACACCAGGCGAATCGCCGAGCTCCTCGAGCGCTCTCTCATGCTGGTGACCGCGCTCACCCCCCACATCGGCTACGACGCGGCCGCCGCGATCGCCAAGAAGGCCCACGCCGAGGGCACCACCCTCCGGGAGGCAGCGCTCGCCCTCGAGGCGGCGAGCGAGGCCGATCTCGACCGTTGGCTCGACCCGTCGGCGATGATCCGGCCGCACGGCCTGCGCGGCTGACGCATGGCTTGCCAAGCTCCTCGAAGCTCGATCGCAGCCGGCGCCTGCGTTCGGCGCCGGGCTGTCCCCGCTCGGCTCCCGGCGTGCAGAGGTGCGCACGTCTGCACGCCGGAATCCGCGGGGTCTTGGCCTGCTCTCTCGCGTGCAGAGGTGCACACGTCTGCACCTCGGCCTCGCGATGTCGACCAGGTCTGCTTCGGGCGCTCGCGTTCCACCTTGGTGCATGCCGTGCATGGTGGGCGGGCTTGGGCGTCGTCGCAGACTTCGAAGACTGGTTACGCCGCGTGGAGCGCCTGGTCCCGGTAGAGGATCGCGAGCTGTTCGTCTCGCCGCATCGGCTGATCGCGCGCTTCTTGACCTTCGCGTTCCATCGCGCCACCGGCAGCGCCCGGCACGACACCGCCCACGACCCCGCCGTCCGAGATGCCGAGCTCGTCGGGGTCGTGCTCGACATCGTTCGCATCTTCGCGAAGGACTACTTCCGGCTGCGCGTGGAGGACGTAGAGAACGTCCCCGTCCGCGGCCCCGTCCTGCTCGTCGGCAACCACAACGGCGGCCTCCTGCCGATGGACGGGTTCTTCACCGCGCTCGCGATCCACGATCACCACGGCCCCGACCGCGCGGTGCACGCGCTCGTTCACGACTTCCTCTTCGACGACCCCACGCTGGAGAAGTACGCGTCGAAGGTCGGCATGCTCCGCGCCAGCCACGAGAGCGCGCAGCGCGCCTTCGAGCAAGGCGGCTGCCTGCTCGTCTATCCCGGGTCGGACTACGACGCGTTCCGCCCGTTTCGCGACCGCGCGCGGGTGGTCCTCGGCGGTCGCAAGGGCTTCCTCAAGCTCGCGCTCCGAGCTGGCGTGCCGATCGTGCCGGTCGTCTCCGCGGGCACACACGAGCAGCTCATCGTGCTCTCGCGCGGCGACCGACTCGCGCGCCTCGTCCACGCGCACGCGCTCGCGCGGACCGAGGTGCTCCCGCTGGTCCTGGCGCTCCCCTGGGGCGTGACGCCCGGGTTCGTCCCGTACCTCCCCTTGCCGGCCCAGACCACGCTCGCCTTCGGCGAGCCCATCCGCTGGCCCGCGCTGGGGCCCGAGGCCGCCGACGATCCGGCGCTTCTGGACACCCTCTACCGCGAGGTGGAGGATCGAATGCAGGCGATCCTCGATCGTTTGAGCGCTGGGCGCCGGTTCCTGCTGGGGCGCCCCCAGGATCGCCGGCCGGCTGGGCGGAGCTCCAGGTAGTCGGCTACCCTATCGCCGATGATCTCCCGTTCGGCTCTCGCCATCGGCCTCCTGTCGACTTTGCTCGCGTGCTCCTCGGGGGGCGACGCGGACGATAGTGGATCCGCGTCCTCTTCGAAGCCGGCGACGAGCGCGAAGCCGACGACGTCGGCGGCGCAGCCCCCGGCGTCCGCCTCGGTGAAGATCGACAAGGGCGACACGAAGCCCGGCGTCGACGCGCGCGTGAAGGCAGAGGTCGACAATCGTGAAGACGGCCTCACCGGGACCGCGCTCGCCGTCTCGGGAGCGAAGGCGACGCTCCAGACTCCCAAGGACTGGCAGACCACGAAGGGCGAAACGACCGTCGTCACGTCGGCCGACAAGAAGTCAAGCCTGGGCGCGGCGGCTGGCGGCGCCGAGAAGCTCGACAAGGCGGTCGAAGCGCTCGGCCTCAAGGACTGTCAGTGGAACCCGGCCGAGTCGCTCACGATCGGGAAAGACAAGCTGCCGGGGTCCGGCGCCGACGGCCTCTGCAAGAAGGGGGAGGGCTCGATCAAGGCGGCGATGGTCTATGGCGAAGGGCTCTTCGTCCTCGTCGCCTGGGAGCAGGGCGCCGACGACGCGAGCCTCTTCGGCTCGCTGCGATCGATCGTCAGAGCCGCGCAGCAAGGCTCGAGCGTCGCCGCTTGTTGCAAGGCCCTCGAGCAGTACTCCATCTCCGCGCCGCCCGACAAGAAGGGCGGCTACCTGCTCGCGATCGGCGCCTGCAAGGCGGCGCTGTCGAACCCCGACACCGCCGCCGCCATTCGCGCGATCCAGGCAGCGGCCAAGGGCATCGGCCTTCCGGCCGAGTGCAAGTGAACGCTGGACGCGTGGTGCGGCTCGCGAGCCTCCTGTCGCTCGGCCTCCTCGCTTGCAGCCCTCCGGCGGGGCGCGATGCGGCGCGTCCGCCTCCGCGCGCTCCGGCGACGCCCGCCGCCTCGGTCGCGCCGTCGCCTTCCATTGCTCCGCCGACCTCCGCATCCGCCGCGCCGCCGCCCGTCCCGGTCGCGGAGCTCCCCTCGGCGCCGCTCCTGCCCACGGGCTTCGTCGCCGTGCCCGAGCCGAACCTCGCGCCGGACGCGTCGCGTGTCGCCTGCGGCGCCTTCTCGATCGAAAACGCGCCTTCGGCGAGCCCGAACAACTACGAGCCGTTCGTGCGCGCCTACGACAAGGCGGGTAAGAAGATCTACGAAGCGCACGGTCGGACCTACGAGCTCGATGCGGGGATCTCGGTCCGCCAGTCGCTCGTGGCGGACGTCTGCGGCGACCTGACGGGCGACGGCATCCCCGAGCTCATCCTGACCGAGCGGACGATGGGGGCTCACTGCTGCTACACCCATTACATCGTCTCGCTCACGACGCCGGCCAAGCGCCTCCTCATGTGGGAGAAGGGCGATAGCGGGGACGGCATGCTCCCCATCCGCTTCTCGAAGTCCGGGCCCTGGCAGGTCATCAGCTATGCCCGCATCTACCCTCCCTTCGATCCTGAGAAAGGGGAGCCCACGATGGTCTATGCGGGCGTACCCGGCTATCCCATCGTCTTCGACTACGTCGGCGGCGAATACAAGCCCCGCACGTTCTCCTTCCGCGAAGGTCTCCGGTCGATGCGCCAGGAAGACCGCGCCGCCTGCGCGGCCCTGCCCGATTGCGAGCCGTCTCCGTTCTACGAGTGGGGGCTCGCGCTCATCATCGGAGACTGGGAGACCGAGAAGGCGAAGCTGATTCCGGACGCCGAGGAGCGCGAGCCCTTCGAGCGCCGAGCCAAAGAGTTCACCGCGGCGCTCAGGCGGGCGCTCGGACCCTGAGGAGAGACATGCGCGCTGTTCGGATCTTCCTCGTGTCGATGGTCGCGCTGGCGTGCTCGGAGCCCTCCAACGCGACGGTCGAGAAATGCACCGCTCAATGCGACGCCGCGGGTGACTGCCCCGGCGGCACGGGGGACTGCCTCGACGTCTGCGAGGCCCAATACGACGAGGCGTCCCGGATCGAATGTATACCCGAATACGAGGGGCTGCTCGATTGCCTCGGCGGCGAGGGGGACGTGTGTGACCCGTCGCGCTGCACGGACGAGGTCACCGCCTACAGCATCTGCCTCGGCGCCTTCTGCGCGAAGGACCGCGGGTTCTCGATCGGCAAAGACACGGTGGACCCGTCCTGCCCGCAGCCCGAGGGCAGCGGCGGCGGCGGATAGCGGACGCGCGAGCCTGGATCAGAACGTCGGCTGAGCGCTCGGCGGCGCCGGAGGCGCGGCAGGCGGTGCGTCAGGCTCGACGTCGTCCCCCGCCTTGGGCTTCTGCTCCGGGGCGGGCTTCTTCTCCTCGTCTGCGCCGCTGTCCAGCAGCCAGCCGGCGTCGGTGAAGACGTAGACGCGCTTCGCGTCGCAGCCGCTCACACCGACCTGGCGCGGCCCGAGCACGGTGACCGACAGGTCCTTCCGGGGGCAGGACAGCTCGAAGCTCGCGCGCTCGAGGACGGAGAACCAGCGGTTCTGCTCCCAGTGCCAGCCGTAGACGTCGGCCTTGCCGCAGCCCAGCGCCTTGTCGACGACGCCGCTCAGGTGCTCGGTTTCGATCGACTCCTCCGCGCAGGCGAAATCCGCAGCGGCGCGCTCCCGCAGCGACGCGACGCCGCACCCCGCGAGGAGCAGCGCCGCGGCGACGAGCGCTCCTCCCTCCACGCCGGTGGAGGGGGGCCGGGGGGGAGGAAGCGGCGGGGAGAACTCAGCCGAACGTCGAAGCCTCATGGCCTTCCTCCCGACCTTCAGAACGACTCATCCGCGAGCTCCATCAGCTCGAGGCTGCTCTCCTCGCAGTAGCGCTTGGTGAGCGAGACGGTCGGCAGCACGTTCTTGCACCAGTACCGGGCCGAGGCGACCTTGCCGTCGTAGAACGCAGCGTCCTCCGGCTTCTCGGCCTTGTTCCTGAGCGCCACGACCGCCTGGCGGACGAGGAGCCAGCCGACCACGACCTCCGCCAGCGCGAAGAGGATGCGGTTGCCCTGGAAGCCCACGTGGTAGAGCGACTCGCCGACCTTGCCCATCATCACGGCGAAGATGCCGCGCAGGTCCTCGAGCGCGCGGCCGAGCGCGGCCCGCTCGTTCGCGAGCGCCGCACCGCCGAGATCTCCCTTGGCGAGCGCCTCGATCTCCTCCAGCTGCTTCATCAACGTCTGCCCGCCGTCCTTCGCGATCTTGCGGAAGAAGAGGTCGAGCGCCTGGATGTGCGTGGTCCCCTCGTAGAGCGTGTCGATCTTCTGATCGCGAACGTATTGCTCGATCGGGAAATCCTGGATGTAGCCCGAGCCGCCGTACGTCTGCAGGCTGAGCGCGAGCTGCTCGTAGCCCTTCTCGCTGCTCCAGCCCTTCACGAGCGGCAGGAGCATGTCGTTCAGCTTGTCGAGGTGGTCCGCCTCCTTCGAGCCGTGGCCGCCGAGGATCTCCACCTGGTCCTGCACCCACGCCGTGTAGAGCGCGAGGGCGCGCATGCCCTCGGCGTGCGCCTTCTGGCTCATGAGCATGCGGCGGACGTCCGGGTGTTTGATGATCTTCACGCGGGGGGAGGACTTGTCCGTCGCGCGGAGCAGATCCGGGCCCTGCGTGCGGTCCTTCGCGTATTCGAGCGCGTTGAGGTACGCCGTCGACAGGGTCGCCATGCTCTTCACGCCGACGCCCATGCGCGCCTGCTCGATGACGTGGAACATCTGACGGATGCCGTCGTGCACGTCGCCGAGGAGCAGGCCGCGGCAGGGTTTGCCGTCGCCGAAGACCATCTCGCAGGTGGCCGAGCCCTTGATGCCCATCTTCTTCTCGACCTTCGAGACGAAGGCGCCGTTGCGCTCGCCGAGCGAGCCGTCTTCGTTCACCCAGATCTTCGGCACGATGAAGAGAGACAGCCCCTTCGTTCCGCCGCCGGCCCCCTCGGGGCGCGCGAGAACGAGGTGCACGATGTTCTCGGGCGCGTCGAAGTCGCCGTTCGTGATGAAGCGCTTCGTCCCCTCGATCTCCCAGACGTCGCCTTCGACGTGCCGCGCCTTCGTGCGGCCGGCGCCGACGTCGCTGCCGGCGTCGGGCTCGGTCAGCACCATCGAGCCGCTCCACTGTCGGCTCAGGATGTTCTCGATGTAGCGCTTCTTCTGCGCCTCGGTGCCGTGTCGATCGATCGTGCGCGCCGTGAAGTTGCCGAAGAGGTAGAAGGTGAGCGGCGCGTTCGCCCCGCTGATGAGCTCGAACGCGGCCCAGCCGATGCTCGGGGGCGCGCCCATGCCGCCCATGTGCTCCGGCAGGTTGAGGAGATTGGCGCCGGCCTCGTAGAAGGCCTTGTAGCCGCGGGTGAGCCCCTCCGGGAGCTTCACGTTGCCCTTGCCGTCGAACTCGATCGGGACGCGGTCGCTCTCGACGTAGCTCTTCTGGAGCTCGTTCAAGCAGAGCTTCTCCGCGGCCTTCAGCGACTCGCGCGCCGTCGCCTCGTCGAGGCTGACGAAAGGCGCCTTGCCGAGCGAGGTGCGCTGCACCTCGAAGACTTCGAACAGGTTGAAGAGGATGTCCCGCAGGTTCGACCGATAGTGCTCGAGCAGCATCGCGGGGCGAAATAGCACCACCGTCGCGGCGCGTCACCCGCGCAGCCAGACGCCGACCGTCAGAACCGAAGCGCGATCCCGCGCGGCGCGGGCCCGACCTTCGGACCGGCGAAGAAGAGCACGGTGGCGGCGACCGCCAGGTTGAGGCCGATGCCCAAGGCGACGTCCGCCCCGACGGCGCGCGCCTGCGAGGCGGCGACGTCGTCCTCGTCACATCGCGGGCTGCACGTGTCTTCGTAGTCGCGGAAGTCGAGGTAAGACCACACGCCGAGGACCGCCGCGACGCCCAGCGAGGCGAGCGCCGCGCCGCCGACGACGGCGGCCGGGAGGAGGTTCACCTCAGCCTCGGGCTCGGGCGCTCGCTCCGGACCATTCGACGGGATCTCGATCTCGACCGTGCGCGATTGATCTCCATTGGTCACGACGAACGTCCGCGTGGCCGCGCGTCCACCTCGCCGCGCCGTCAGCGTGTGCTGCCCCGCGTTGAGCACGAGGCCGGTCGCGCGCGCCGCAGGCGGGATCCGCTCGCCGTCGATCTCGACCTCCGCGTCGGCCACGTCCGCCTCCGAGCCCACGCGGACGCGGACCGATATCCGCGGCGCCTTCGTCGAGAGCTCGGCGAGCGCCACACGGCAGTCGGCCTTGACGATGTCGGGGCAGACGTCGACCGCGCAGGCGCGGAACGCCTCGAGGGCGTCGGACAGCCGGCCCTCGGCGCGGGCGTCCATCCCGCGCTCGGCCGTCGAGGCGCACGCCTCTGCCGATGGGCGCGGCTCCTCGGCGCTCGCGCTCGCCGCAATGGGGAAGGCGAGCGCGATGAGGCCGAGCCGGAGCAGGCGCCGCGCGTTCATCCGACGCGAGCCTACTTGACCAGGCACTCGCGCCGGTAGCGTTTGCGACCCTGGGCGTCGTAGGTGTAGGGCGTCCGGCAGTCGGGCGCCGGCGGCCCGTTGCGGCGCGGCGGAGCCGGCGCGGCGCTCGTCGTCTGAGCTGGCGGCGCGGCGGAGGCGCTGGCTTCGGGTGAGGTCGATGTCGCGGGCTCGGCGCGAACGTCCGGCGCGTCCGTCGGCGCGGCCGTCTCGGCCGGCGCGCCCGGGCTCGCGTCGGACGCCACGTCCTCGCGTTTGTCTGACGATACCGTCCTGATCACCAGACCCGCGGCGACGACGGCGCCCGCCAGCGCGGCCACGATCAACGCGGCATGCCGTGCTCGGGGGGGCGGGGCCGGCGCGCCGGCGACCACGAAGGTCGGCCTCGTCCCCACGGTGTCGTCGGCCGAGAGCGACGACGTGCCCGTCGCCTCGGCGCCGGCCGCGACGCTCGTCGCCGCGTCGTCGCGCTCGCGCTCCGCGTCCGCGATCGCGAGTCGCCGCGCGGCGATCTCCTCGGCGCAGAGCGACTCGACCCACGCTCCGACCTCCGCGGCCGTCGCGACCGGCGCGACCCTGGAGAGCGCGGAGAGAAACGCGCGCGCGTCCGCGTACCGCTCGGACGCGTCGCGCGCGAGCCCTTTGAGCACGACCTCGTCGAGCGCGGGCGGTACGGCCGCGTTGTGCCGGCTGGGCGGCGCGATCTCTCCCATGAGGAGCTTGCCGATCGTGGACTTCTCGTCGTCGCCCCCGAAGAGGCGCGCGCCGGTCAAGAGCTCCCAGAGGACGATCGCCGTCGCGAAGACGTCGGTCCGCACGTCGACCTCCTCGCCTCGCATCTGCTCGGGCGACATGTACGCGAGCTTGCCTTTCACCTCTCCGTCCCGCGTGGTCTGCAGGCGCCCCCAGGCCTTGGCGATCCCGAAGTCGGCGACGCGGGTGACGCCGTCCACGCCGACGAGCAGGTTGTGCGGCGAGACATCGCGGTGGACGATCCCGAGCAGCCTGCCGTCCTCGCCGCGCGCCTCGTGCGCGGCGCCGAGCCCGCGCAGCGCGCCGACGATCACCGCCGTCGCGACCGGGACGTCCATCGACCGGCGCGCTTCCCGCATCTTTGCCATCAGCTTCGCGAGGGACTCCCCGAGCACGTGCTCCATGAGCACGACGAGCTCGCCGCCCTCGTTCACGACGTCCACGATGGGGACGACGTTCACGTGCTGGACGCGCGCCTGCAGGCGCGCCTCGTCGATGAGCGTCAGCGCGAGCTCGCTCTCCGCGTGCTCACGACGGAGCCGCTTGGCGGCGAGCGTCTTCTTGAAGCCGAGCGGACCATACAGGCGCGCGAGGTGAACCGTGGCCATTCCGCCGGAGGCGATCGGCCCGAACACGACGTACCTGCCGATCCTCTCCGCCATGCAGACGCTCTGTTCCCGAGTATAGTCGGCAGTCGGCTCGTCGCGGAGCCGGACCATGTCGCACGCGGATCAGACAGGATCGATGTCGCTCGACGACGGCGGCGCCGCGGGGCTCGGCCACGACGCGGCGCTCGTCTTGCTCTGGGCGGAGAACCTCGCCGCGCTGCCGCGCGGTGTCGCGCTCGAGCCTGGCACGACCGTGATCGGCCGTGAGCCGGTCGGGCGCGGCTTCCGCGTCGTCGCTCCCGCCGTCTCCCGCTCGCACGCCGCCATCGAGGTCGGGCCCCGAGGATGTTTCATCAAAGATCTCGGGAGCCGCAACGGAACACGCGTCGGCGGGGTCGCGATCCAGCACCACGCGCTCGCTCATGGCGACGTGGTTCGCATCGGCGACGCCGTCTTCGTGTTCGTCGCCCACGACGGGCGCCGTCACCTCGAGCTCGACCGCGCCGACCCGGCGCGTGCTCGCGGCTCGTCCCGAGTCGAAGGGCTCGTCGGGGGCCTCTCGATGGACCGGCTCTCGCAAGACGTGGCCGGCGCGATCGCCTCCGGCCACGCGGTCCTCATTCAGGGCGAGACCGGCGTCGGCAAGGAGATCGTGGCCCGCGCGATTCACGAGGGGTCACGCCGGCCCGGCGCGTTCGTGGCGGTGAACTGCCCGGCCATCCCGTCGACGTTGTTCGAGAGCGAGCTCTTCGGTCACGTGCGCGGCGCGTTCACCGGCGCGAGCCGCGATCACCTCGGGCTCGTCCGTGCTGCCGATAGCGGCACTCTCTTCCTCGACGAGATCGGCGACATGCCGCCGGATGGCCAGGCGAAGATCCTCCGGTTCCTCGAGACGCGGGAGGTGCTGCCCGTCGGCGAGACCCGCCCCGTCCGGGTGGACGTCCGCGTCGTGAGCGCGACGCACCGCGATCTCGCGGCCCTGGCGACACGCGGCGCGTTCCGTGGCGATCTCTATGCGCGCCTCTTCGGCTACACGGTGCGTGTGCCGCCCCTGCGCGAGCGCCGGGAGGACCTCTACCTCCTCGTGCGCCACGCGCTCGAGCGATCGGGCGCACCCCGGCTCGAAGCGACCGCGACGGTGATGGAGCGGGTCGCCCTCTACGATTGGCCGTTCAACATGCGCGAGCTCATCGCCGTCGTCGGGCGCGCCGCCTCGCTCGCCGAGGGCGGCAAGCTGAAGGCGGACTGCTTCCCTGCGCCGGCTCCGCGAGCGCCCGCCGAGCCAGCGCTCGCCGCCGACGCCGCGCCGCCATCACGCCGGCCCGCCCCGAAGCGAGCCGAGCTCGAGGAGCTCCTCGTGCGTGAGCGAGGCAACGTCTCGGCCGTCGCGCGTGCTCTCGAGCGCGACGCCGCGCTCGTCTATCGCTGGCTCAAGCAACACGATCTCGATCCGAACGCCTACCGCGAACGCGGCTGACGTCGCACGAGCGCGATCGCGGCGAGGAGGAGCGCCGCGGCGCCCCACGGTGTGCTGGGCGCGGTCGTGCTGCAGTCGCAGCCGGAGCCCGAGCCGCCGTCTTCGGCGTCGTCGCCCGAGCCGTCCGCTCCGCCATCGCCGTTGCCGGTGCCGGCGCCGCTCGAGCTCCCCGCGCCCGTGCCGTCGCCGCCGGACCCGGTTCCGGAGCCCGAGCCGGAGCCCGACCCGGACCCCGACCCGGTCGAGCCAAGCTGCCCGCCCGGCCCATAGACGGGCTCGGGGAGCCCGACCTCCCACGCGCCCAGATCGGGGCTCGTCCCCGTGAACCCATCGTTCACGTTCGGCAGGGGTGTCCCGCGATCGACCGCGGCGCCTGCGCCGGCGAGAGCAAACGACGGGAGGGCAGGGCTCGCAAAAGGATCGGCCGGGAAGGTCACCGCCGTGGCGAAGGCGTCGAGCCCGAGCTCCACGGCGTGCGCCTCCGTCGTCGAAGCCTGCATCTCGGCGAGGCTCTCGAACGAGACGCCCCCGACGTCCCCGCGGAACGTGCCCGTGCCGATCGAGCCGAAGCCGTCATAGTCGAACGAGCAAGACGGGGCCGCCGCGTCGAGGCTCATGACATTTCCGTTGCCGCTCGAGTAGCCCCCGTACGAGCCACCGGGGCCGCCGATGAAGATGTTGTTGCGGAACCACGAGCGGCCGAACACGTCACCCGTGAAGACCGAGAACGCGTCGCCGCTCTTGATGGATGTGTTGTGCAGCCCGATGTCTCCGATCGAGCCGCGCTGCAGCTTGAAGGTCTGGTAGACGACGTTGTAGAGCGCGTTGCGGACGAAAAACGTCGGGCCGCCCAGGCTTGGTTGCGAGCTCAGCCCCATGAACGAGCGGTTGATGCGGTTCTGGTAGACGCGCACGTTGCCCATCGAGAAATCGGCTTCGACTGCGTCGTCCGCGCAGATGTCCAGGTCGTTGCCGAAGATGTCGATCGAAACCTGGTCGAGGGCCTCGTCGTCCTCGAGCAGCGAGATGCAGTCCCGGAAGCCGGTCACGCGGTTGAAGGCGACGACGTTGCCAGGGCCGGTGAAGACGATGCCCTCGCCGATGTTGTCGCCGTCCACGCCCAGCGCGCCCTCGTA
>JAEUKE010000271.1 GCA_016794345.1 Myxococcales bacterium | reverse complement strand
CTTCTGTGGGGGTCGATGTCAAGGCGCACCCGTCCACTTCGCCTCGACCCTTGTCGTCGGGCGTCGGGTTCCAGTCTCGAGAGGGGCTTTCGGAGATCGCGTTCCGGCTCCGAGCAGGTCGCCATGAAACCTCGGGCGACGTCGCTCGGCGTGACGTCCTTCATGACGAGCTCGTTGTGATCGACTTCGGCAGCGAGAGGGAAGCAGCTCTGTTCTCTCGCCCAAAGGGCGGGAACCATCCTTCTGTCTGGGCCTCTTGGGGGCATGGCTTCGTTCGGTAACTCCGAGGGGGCATAGCCTGTTAGCCGGGACTCCGATCGCGATCGGGACCAGTCTGCTGATGGATGCTCTCCCTCGAACCGTGCTCGCCTTCGATGGTGTCGATCGTGGATCTCGTTCGTCCGGACGGGCGGCCCATCTACGAGGCGAGGCTGAGCTTTTGCTTCCTGTGCTTCTTCGGGTCGTACTCCTCCCCGGTCTTCCAGACCGCGAGCAAGATGGCCGCGATGCGGCGCGCGATGGTGAGCTTGGCGAGGTTGGGCTTGGTGCCGTTCATCAAGAGCCGCTGGTAGGCGTCGGCGAGCTCCGACGTGCGCTTCGTGATCACGGTCGTCGCGGCGCCTTTCAGGATCGCCTTGGCGAGGTGGTTGTGGTTCAGGTTGAGGCCGCGAGTGACTTGGACGGGAGCCCGCAGCCAGTCGCCCTTCTTGGGACCCGGGACCCAGTCCGATGACGAGCGCGTCACGATCCCAAGTCCGCAGTACGCCCAGAGCTGACGCTTCGTTCGGAAGCGGTGTGGCGCGACGACGATCGCCATCATCTGCGCCGCGCGAATCGGGCCGAATCCTGGGCAAGTCTCGAGAATCCTCGCGATTGGGTGCCGGTGTGATTCCTCGACCAGCGCGTCCTCGGCTGCGTCCTTGAGCTCGCTCTGCTTGTCGAGCTCGTCGTACAGCTTCTCCGCCGCGAGCCGCTTGCCCGGCGTGAGCGTCTTGAGCCACTTCGTGCGGTGCTTGACGGCGTACACATCGCCATCCGGCGTCGCCACGCCACGCGACCGATAGAGGCTCTTGATGCGATTCTTCGTCCGCACCACGTCGTCGCGCAGCATCGAGTACAGGCGGCTGAGATCGCGCAGCGTCGCGAACGCGCCCACGTCCTTGAACACGCGCGTCCCGAGCTTGCCGGTCCTCAAGAGCTCCGCAAGCCCGAACGCGTCCTTCGCGTCGCTCTTCTGGCCGCGGCTGTTCTCCACCTTGGCGACCACCACCTCGGCTGCATGCGGCTTCAGAATCTGAAACAGCCACTCCGCTTGCGTCCCCTCTTCGAAACACACGTGCCGTGGCTCGGGGATCGCTTTCAGCGCCTCGATCAGCGCCTTTCCGTTCGTTTCGATGACCGCCGTTTTGAGCCTCCTGCCGCTCGGGCCCAAGACCGCAAGCGTCGTGCTTGTCGCATGCACATCGAGACCGATATACCGATCCATGGCGTCCTCCTTCGGTGACGAGTTCAGGTGTGGAAACTCGATCGTCGCCGCCGAGCTCGGAGGACGTCACTTCTTTTGGCTCCGACGGCTCTCGTGGGTCGGCCCAAGTCGTCGCCGTCAGCGTCAGGACCACCGGGCAGCCGACCCGCGAGAGCAGGCGGAGTCGCGCGCTGCCCATGCCGCCCCGTACGCACGACCTTGGTCGGCGCGCGATGGGAACGGCCTGTCCGTTGAGCGGCTGGTGGGGAGCTACCGACGCCACCCCCCCAAGATGCCTGTTAGTCTGCCCCCTTGGTCATCGAGCCGTTCGATCCCGACGGAAGGACCTTGGCGCGGGCCAGCCTGATGCGCGGCTGGAGCAGCGTGCTGAAGCAGCGAGGTCTCCTCGACGCCGTAGCGCTCCGCTTGCCCCCCGAGATCGCGTCGCTCCTGCGGACGCCGCCTGCCGCGACAGAGTGGATCGACGTCGCTTACTTCGAGTGCGTCGCCCAGGCAGTCCTCGAGGAGGTCGGCGAGGAGCGCCTCGACGCGCTCTTCGTCGAGGCCCAGAACGCGGGCTGGGTCACGATCATCACGCGCTTCGCGCACGGGATCGTCCGCGTCTTCGGTGCCTCGCCTGGAGGGCTCTTCAAACACGTGCCGAATGCGGCGAAGACGACCACCGTCGGCTTCGCCGTCAAGTGGGAGGAGAGCGGGCCGAACGGCGGCGAGCTCATGGCCGAGTACCCGTTCCGGAGACGAATCCACCCTGCCAGCGCCTGGGCGACGTCCGCGGTCTGCCAGATCGTCTCCCAGGTGGTCGGGGTCCCCGTCACGCGAGAGCGGCCGTTGATCGAGCCGATGGGCCGCGACGGGACGCGTGTTCGCATCCGCGTCCGCTGGTGATCGAGCCGCTCGACTCTCAGCGCCGCGCGAGCTTGGCGATCTCCGCCATGCAGCGGTCGGCTGCGAGCTTCTGGGCGCGGAGCGTGTTGGCTTTGGGCTTCAGATCTTCGAAGTCCAGCGGGGGACCGAAGCGCACGCAAATGGTGTGCGGCGTCGGGTTGGTCCAGTTCCAGACGAGCTCCGTCCCGAGGCTGTTCGACATGCCCAGGATGAAGACGGGGATGGTGAGCGGCGCGGCGAGCGCGAGCCGGCCTGCGCCCGGCTGCGCGGGGAGGAAGGCGAGCGGGTCGGGTCCTTTGTTCCGCGTCCCTTCGGGGTGGACGCACAGCACCGTGCCGGGCCGCGCGAGCTCGTCGATGCAGCGCTCGAGCGAGTACTTGTTGAACTCGCGTTTCTTCTGATCCCGCAAGATGGGCGGGAACATGCGCCCGGCGCTCATCGCGAGGTTCATCACCGTGCCCGCGGGGTGATCGTAGAAGAAGGTGCTCCGCGTCGGGTAGAGCATGCGACGCGAGACGTTCGTCTTGAAATAGAGGACGTAGGAGATGACGAAGAAGTCGAAGAAGGAGCGGTGGTTGGCGACGACGAGGAACGAGTCCTTCTTGCCGAGCTGCTGCACGTGCTCCAGGCCGTCTATCTCGAGGCGGTTGCCCCCACACGACCAGATGAGCGCGCCCATGACGGCCGCCGTGTAGGCGCTGCCGACCGGCGTGAGCTCGGGCCGGGCGAAGAAGTCACCCAGCTCGAACATCACTCGTTCGGTCGGAGAGAGCTGCTTGAGGAGCTCGTTCGGGGGTCTCATGCGGTTCAGGGAGCGATGCCGTCGTCGGGCGAGAGGGTGCGTTCGGCGAGCTCGGCCGGAGAGTACTTCTCGAGCGCCTCCCTCGCGCGGCGGATGCGCTCCTCCACGTCCTCGCGTCGGCTCTCGAGATAAGCCTGCCCGGAGGCCTCGTCCACCTCGAGCTCGCGCGCGTCCGCGAGCCAGCCTTCGCGATCGGCCCAGCGCTCGCTGCGTGGCGTGAGCGCCTTGAGGTGGGCGCGGGCAGAGAGCGCGCCGAGCTTGAGCTCCACCTCCACGAAGTAGACCTTGCCTGGCTGCAGGCTCGCGCGCAGGGCGCTCGTGTTCTCCGCCCAGCCGATGAACGTGTGCTCTCCAGGCTCGACGCGGGCCACGAAATAGCTCGAGGGGAGGGCGTCGCCGACGAAGCGACCCTCGGTGTCGAGGATGGTCACGACGAGGCTGCTCGCGTAGCTCGAGGGACGGACGAAGACCACCGTCGCCCGATCGCTGGCCGGGGTCGGGCTCCTCGGGATGGCCAGCTCCGTCATGAACTCGGACGTCGCAGCGCAGCCGGTCGACGCGAGGGCGAAGAACAGGAAGCTCCGGCGCCACATTCTTGGGCCCGCAAAGGTACAACGCCTCGAGCGGCTCGGGCATCACCGTTTCGTCACGAACTTCGTGCCGAGACGGTCAGCTCCGCGTGCATACGCCGTCGCTAGCGGCTATGCCCGTCGGCGTGAACGAAGGCGTCGTCACGCGTCCCAGCCTCGGCGAGCTCCTCGGGCTGGCCTGGCCGATCGTCGTACAACGCAGTGCGCAAGTCGTGATCGGCACGACGGACGCCCTCCTCGTCGCTCGGCTCGGGGAGGCGGCGCTCGGTGCGGCCTCGGCGGGAGGGCACAACGCTTTCGCGTTGTTCATCCTCCCGATGGGGACGGTCTTCATCGTCTCGTCGTTCTCGGCCCAGCTGTTCGGCAAAGGAGATCTGCCTGGCGCGCGCCGTTACGCGCTTTATGGGCTCGGGGTCGCGGTCCTCGCGCAGATCCTCTGCGTCGCGGCGATTCCGCTGGTCCCCACCGTCCTCGGGAAAATGAGCTACCCGCCCGAGGTCGCGAGCCTCATGGCGGAGTACCTCGGGCTCCGCCTCCTCTCAGGGGGAGCAGCCGTCGGGCTCGAGGCGCTCGGCAACTACTACGCGGGGCTCAAGAACGTGAAGCTCCCGATGATGGCCCAGCTCTTCGCGATGGTGCTCAACGTGGTGCTCGACGTCGTGCTCATATTCGGGAAGCTCGGCGCGCCTGCGATGGGTGTTCGCGGCGCGGCAGCGGCCAGCTCCATCGCGACGACGCTCGCGTTCTTGGGCTTGCTCGGCTGCTTCTTCAAGGGCGTCGGCATCCCCGAGGGCGGGACCGTGAAGACGAAGCTGCGGATGCGCGAGATGCTCTCGCTCTTGCGGTACGGTCTGCCCTCCGGCCTGAACTGGTTCATCGAGTTCGCGGCGTTCATCGGCTTCATCAACCTCGTCGTCGCGAGCCTGGGCAAGAGCGAGCTCGCCGCGATGCTCGCGGTGTTCCAGATCAACTCGGTCTCGTTCATGCCGGCGTTCGGGCTCACGAGCGCCGGCGCGATCTTCGTCGGCCAAGCGATCGGCGCGGGCAGAAAGGAGGACGTCGCGCGGACGGTTCGCCTCACGCTGGGCACGACCGCGGCGTGGCAGGGCGCGGTCGGCCTGCTCTATCTCCTCATCCCGAGCCTCTTGCTCGCGCCGTTCGTCGAAGGGGACGGCGCCGCCTTTCTCGCAGCGGGCATGGTCGTGCTCCGCCTCTCGGCCACGTGGCAGCTGTTCGACGCGGTCGTGAACACGTTCGCCGAAGCCCTGCGCGCGGCGGGCGACACCGCCTTCTGCTCGATCGCTCGGGGCCTGGTCGCGTGGGTCTTCTTCTTCCCGGGAGCCTGGGTCACGGTGCGGCACTTCGGCGGTCGAGAGACGAGCGCGACGCTCTGGCTCGTGGCCTACATGGCAGTCCTCGCGCTCGTGTTGTGGTGGCGATTCAGGACGGGTAAGTGGAAGGCGCTCGAGATGACGGAGCCGCAGCCGATCTGATCGAGAGCCCAGATGACGTTCGGGTCGATCTTCCTCCTGTCCCTCGGCCTCGCGATGGACGCGACCGCCGTCTCCGCGGCGCGTGGCCTCGCCGTTTCGACCGTCCAGCCCGGTCACGTCGTGCGCGTGGCGCTCTTCTTCGGCGGGTTCCAGGCGCTGATGCCGCTCCTCGGCTGGCTGCTCGGGGCGCAGGTCGGCCCCTTCGTCGCCGCCTGGGACCACTGGATCGCCTTCGTGCTGCTCGGCGGAATCGGCGGAAAGATGTTGTGGGAGGCGCGCGGCGGCGACGACGACACCGACGAGCGCGCGGCCGACCCCTTCGCGACAAAGACGATGTTCGTCCTCGCCGTCGCCACGAGCATCGACGCGTTTGCGGTCGGCATCACGCTCCCCATGCTCGGCGCAGGCCTCGCGCTCGCGCTCGGCACCATCGGCGTGACGACGGCCGTCCTCTCGGCGCTCGGCCTGTTTGCCGGTCGGCGCTTCGGGGCGCTCCTCGGGAAACGCCTCGAGATCGTCGGCGGTGTCGTGCTCGTCGGCTTGGGCGTGAAGATCCTCGTCGAGCACCTGTCCTCGACCTGAGCTCGGCGCTCGTCGGCGGTGTGCCGCATGCGCAGGAGTCTCAGGCCGCCGACCTCTGCCGCGCTGCGCCTCGATCGAGGAGCCGCTCCACCCGCGCGCGAGTCTCGACCAGCCGCTCGTCCCAGATGCGAGCCCAGCGCTCGTCGGGGAGGCGGCCGTGCTCCAGCATCTTCCGGGGGGCCGCGCGGCGCACCAGCGCGGCCTTGTCGCGGCTGACGGCGGTCGGCCGCGGATACCGATCGAGCTCGGTGAGCGCCGTCATGACGGCTCGCTCGACCGTCTCGCGGTCCTGCTCGAGGAGCCACTCGAGCAACGCCCACGAGAAGTCCGCGTGGGACCGCTCCTCCTTCGCGATGCGTTCGAGCACGGCCCGGGTCACGGGCTCCTGGCAGACGGCGGCGCACGCCGCCGCGACATCGGCGTTGAAGTCCTCGAGCTGACAGCCGTCGCTCAGCGACTCGGTCGCGAGCAGCGCGAGCGCGTTCCCCTTCGCGTCGAGGCCGCCGAGGAGCAGCTCGGGCATGGGCTCCACCGTGAACGAGCGTCCCGCGTAGCCGGCGGCGAGCGCGAAGCAGAGCTTCGTGTGCTCGATCTCTTCGATCCCGGCGCGATGGCTCCACGCCATGAGATCGGCCGGCGCGCCGACTGCAGCCAGGAGCCAGCTTATCCGCGCGAACGCGGGGACCGATGCGTGCTCTTTCTGGGCGTCGTGCAGCCAGAGCGCCTCGAGCGCTGTGCGCGTGGGCTCGTCGAGGCCGTCGGGGCTCGGCCGCGCGCCCTCGGTCCAGTCGCTCCCTTCCTTGAGCTCGGGGTGGAGCTGCTTGCCGCGAATCCGAAGGGGACGGCCCCAAGCGCCACCCATGCCCGTGACGGCGATCGCGGCGATCCCTGCCAACCAGCCCAAGCCGGCGCCGAGCATGCCCATCGTGCCGAGGAGGGCGGGCGCGAGCGCGCTGCCGCCCTTCTTTCGGCTCATGAAGCCTCCGACGATCGCGGCGAGCCCCGTCGCGAACTGCAGCAGCGCGAGCGCCGTGAAGAGGATCAGCCAGATACCCTCGCTCGTCCGGTCGACGGCGAGGAACCACACACCGAAGTTCAGCGGGATGATCGCGAGCGAGACGAGCGCCACGATGACGGGCGTGGAGCTCGGCTTCGTGGCCTCGGTCGGGGCGAGCATGGTCATCGCCCCATCGTCTCAGCTGGCTGCGCCGCCTGCCAGGGTCAGGCTGTCGCTTCTTGCATGTCGGCGCTCTCGGGCGCGCCGTCAGGCGCGGCGCGCGGGTCACGCCGCACGACGCCGATGCTCGCGCGGAGCGGGGGCAACGCGTCCGCGATGGCGTCGCGCGCTCTCTCTCGCAACGAGGCGACGTCGTCGAGCGTCATGCCTTCGGTGGAGATGGGCTCGAGCACCTTCACGCGGGCGCGCGCGCGGCCGAACCACTTCGAGCCCTTGGGACGGCACTCCTTCGTGCCCGCGATGGCGAGGGGCAGGATGGGTACGCCGGCTTCGATCGCGAGGCGGAACGCGCCGTCCCGGAAGGGGAGGAGCTCGCCGTGTTTCGAGCGCGTGCCCTCCGGGAACATCATGATCGGGATCCCAGCCGTGAGGGAGCGCTTACACTCGTCCATCACGGCGCGGACGCTGTCGCCGTGGCCGCGGCGGAGGGGGATGTCGCCGCTCCACTGGAAGGCGAGCCCGATCACGGGCACCTTGAAGAGCTCTTCCTTGGCGACCCACCGCATGTCCCAGGGCAGGTAAGTCAGGAGGAACGGGTCGGCCGTCGACTCGTGATTCGAGACCACCACGTAGGCGCGATGGCCGATGTCCGCGGGGGCCGTGCCTTCGACGCTGAAGTCCCACAAGGGCGACAGCCGGCTGGTGAGCCAACCGAGCCTGCGCATCCACCGGCCGGGCATCCGCTGGGTGGGGTCGCTGCGGTGGCGCAGGCTCGACGTCGCCATGATGGGCAGGAACGCGAGCACACAGGTTCCGAACTCAGCGTAGGTGTACAGGCCCGCCGCGAGGCTTACTTCTTTCGGCTCCATGGTCGTGGGACGGTAGTCCGGCGTTCCAGGGAGGTGTGTCATGAAGCTGTCATCGTCGCGGCTCCATCATCGCCCCCACACCTCGACGTTCCCCTCCTCCCCGTTGCGCACCGCGCCGTAGCGGAAGCGGATCTCCCGGATCGCGGCGTGTGGCTGCGGCAGCCGGATCGCGTCGCTCCGCGCACCGATCGGGAAACGTTGCGGCACGACCGGGGAGTACGACGTGCCGTCATCAAACAGGACTGTCATGTCGTAGATATCGACCGGCGCCTCGTCGACGAGCACGACGAGCTCGGAGACGTGTCGCTCTCCTCGGCCGACTCGGATCTTGCCCTTGTCCATCGAGTCCTCGACGTCGCGATCGCCGATCCGCTCCCAACCCGCGCTCGCGAGCGTGTCGCGGACCGGCGTCAGGTCGTAGTCCGCGTCGGCGTAGACCCGTGTGGGGGAGGGCGGCGTGGTCTCTCGGGCGTACATTGGTCTGGTTCTTCGTGGTCCTCGTGGTCGTCGGTCGAGCCCACCACGGCGGGCGGACGGTCATGACAGGCGAAGGCCGCAGGGCTCAACGCCAGGAGGATGGCGGCGGTGCTCGGGATGCGCATGGCTATCCACGATCGAGGCAAGCGCCGCGCCTCGTCGAGGCAGTGGAGATCGGAGTCGTCCGGCCGCTCCGCGGCGCCGCGGGATGCCACGCCGAGCGGCGGCGCAGCGCACGCGCCGGCGCTTCCTCGCTCCTCGATCTACCAGGTGGGGTCGGTGTCTTCCGGGCGCTCGATACCGACGAGCTTGAAGCCCTTCGAGCCGAGGTCGTAGAGGTGCGCGCGGAGCGGCCCCTCGGCGATCCCGTTTTCGATGTCCACGACGAGGTAGCGCTCGGGGTGCTCGTCCGGGAGCCCACCCTGACCCACGCGCGGCAGCTTCACGCAGACCTCGCCGCCGGGCGCCGCGCGCACGCCGGCTGCCTGCGTTCGATCGAGCATGGTCCCCAACCACGCGGTCGCCTTGTACGTGAACCGGGTGTCGGGCCAGGTCTTCGCCTCTCGAGCGAGGTCGGTCCCGCAGAGCTCCTCCCCGCGCACCGCGAGATCGGCGATCGGCGAGAGCTTCGCGAAGTAGTGCTCGCGGATCTTGTTGCGGCGCTTGATGAGCGCCTTGGTGAGCACCTCCGTGTGGAACGGCTCGGTGTAGTCGCCCACCTTCACGGCGGCCGCGATGAGCTCGTCGTCGAAGCGCGTGACGATGCGCGCCGCCCAGTGGCCGTCGAGCGTGGTCATGCGCGCGAAGGCCGGGTTGGGATAGCCGCCCTTCCAGCCCTCGGGCTCGAACTCGTCGTTGGGGAAGTAGGCGAAGAGCTCGGCGCCGGGGGTGACCGTCGCTCGGTCCCACGGCCGCTCGTAGATGCCGAGCGTGATGAAGTCGAGGCCGATGTCCGCGGGGTCGAAGTAGTAGCTCTTGTTGATCCGGCGGTTGAGGCTCTCCCACTCCCAGTGGCTACCGAAGCAGTCGCCGAGGTCGATGTACCAGTGGATGGTGTTGCCCGGCGAGATGTCCTTGTTCTCCTTGTCGACGCTGTGCCACGTCGTCATCGAGTTCTGCTCGCGTGAGTCGAAGTGGCCGAGCCAGGCCGCGATGAGGCGGGCACCGCGCAGATCGCGCCTGTCCTCGTGGGGCACGACATCGTTCGGGTCGTCCGAGCGGGTGCCTTCGTATTTGAACGGGCCGATCGTGCGCCCCGAGAGCCAACGCGAGGCGAGCATCCGGTATTTGCCGTCGCGCTTCTGCGCCCCTTCGAGGATGCTGCTGAGCTTCGCGTCGTCGAAGGCTCGCTCCACGCCGCTGTTGTCGGCGAACTTGAGGCCCGGTGTGAGCTGCAGGAGCTTCTTGTCGATGTAGACGGGCGTGTCACACGCGGCGTACCAGCCAGCGGCGTGGTACAGCCGGCTCGCGATGGCCGTCGCGCCGGTGGCCTTCTCGCCCTCCCGCGCCTGATCGGCCTTGAGCATGAACTTGCCCTTGCCCTTGATGTTGATGCGGAAGCCCGGGTTGGCGCCGTTTGGCTTGCCTTGATCGATGACCCACGAGCCGTCCGGGTCAAGACTGGGGTCGAGCATCTCGTCGGGGCACGAGCCCTTGGCGACCTCTTCCTTCGTCATCGGCCGGACGCCGATGCGGTTGGTGAACCACGAGGAGTCGGGCACCTCGTCCATCGAGTTCACGTTTTTCGCTTCGAAGCCGAGGTCGGCGGCGAAGAGCTGGACCAGGGGGCGGAACAGGGTCTTTTCGGCGACGTCCCACGCGAACGGCGAGACGTATTCCTTCGGCCTGCAGTGCGTCTCCTTCTTGCCGTCGTCGTCCTCGTGCTCGTAACAAGGCACCGAGACGGGGCGCAGGTCGTCGTCGACCCAGACCGGATCGCGCAGAGGAAAGCGGCGTGGCTGATCCGAGCACCCGGCGGCCAAGAGGACAGCGGCGATTCCGAGGATCGGAAGGCGCATGGACTCGCACTCTATCGGCTAAGGACGACCGCGACTACGGGAACTCCGGCCACAGATCGCCCGTGGCCCACCGATAGCGGAGCCCGATCTGCCCCAGATCGGCTCCCGCCAGGCCTATCTCGTCCGGCGAGAGGAGGGTCAGCGCCGCGACGCCCACCGCCTCGAGGTGGTGGGTCAGCGAGATCGCGATGGCGGGTCCCGTCCGCACCCACACCGCCTCGCGGGCGGGGTTCACGATGGTGTCCACGATGCCCCCGATGCGAAACGTGGGCGGATCGCCGATGCCTGCCAGGTATTGCAGGCGTCCGCGGGTGACGAACGGAGGATCGACGACCGCCCGCAGCGACTCCTCGTAGACGAAGAGTGGGTCGGGCACGCCCAGGATGCCGTGCGCCGAGACGAGCCCGCCGAGCGTTCCGATGGGCAGGGGGATCTCGAACTGCACCTCTCCCTCGAGGCTCAGGTAACGCGTGCGCAAGCCTTCGTCGGTCTCGAGCTCCGGCCTCGTCAGCTGCTTCGTCGGCTCGATGAGCTTCTGCTGCGTCGCGGCGAAGTAGCGCGCGCCCGCACGGATGCTGCCGAACGGCGCGACGGCTCGGAAGGCATGGGTCATCATCACCCCGCGCAGGCTGAGCTGGCTCGTCACCTCGCCGCCAATCCACGCGTTGTGGGGCCTGCCCCAGCCGGCGTCGAGCTCGGTGCGGAGCGAGACGCCGCCCGACTCGAACAGGCCGGCGAGGAACGGCCGGGCCTCGCCGGCGCTCCAGTAGGGCCGATCGACACCGATGCCGGCGCGCAGCTCGCTGGGCAGCGTCGCGCCTGGGGGCGGGTCGGTGACGTTCTGCGCGACGGCGACGCCGCTCCAGGAGAGGACGCTGCTGCACGCGAGCGCGGTCAACAATCGCCTGGTGAAGATGGCGGAGCTCAGAAGGCCCCCATCACGGTGAGGCCGGTGCCGGTCGGCAACACGGAGATGGCCGGCTTCTGCGCGCCGCGCTCGTCGGAGGGCGCGTCGCCCCACGCGTAGTGGAACGCGTACGGGATCGCGATGCCGGAGAGCGTCCCGAACGCCGCGCCGGTGATCACGTCCGTCGCGTAGTGCTGATCCGCCGCGACGCGCAGGATGGAGACGCCGGACGCGAGCGCGACCGACGTGGCGCAAGGGACGGCCTCGCCCGGCCCGCCGCCGTAGAGCGGCAGCTCCGCGTGGTGGACGCAGGTGAGCGCGGCCATCGTGAACGCGGCGGTGGCGTGGCCGCTGAAGAAGCTGCGGTAGCGGTTGTTGCCCTGGCAGTCCGTCGACTCCGCCTCGGGCGAGCGGGTGCAGTAGCCTCGCGCGTACGGCCGCTCGCGCCCGGCGGCGCCCGCGACGACGCTGTTGATCGCCGCGCTGAACGAGACGGTCTGCGCGTCGACGAGGGTCATCTGCCAGGCGGTCGAGCCCTTGTCGTGGAACCACCAGGTGACGATCAGGTTGTCGACGAAGAGCTGGTTCACGAGCAAGACCAGCCCGATGTCGCTGGCGTCGCGAGCGTACCGGCCCCCCTCCGGGATCTTCACCCGGAGCGCGTCACGGACGGCGTCGTCGAAGCCGTTGTTCGCCCGCATGCGCTCGCCGCCCGGGATGGCGACCGAGCCGACGGCGGCGAGGACCTGGCCGATCACGAGGCCGATCTGGTAGGTCCGAAACTCCGGCCAGCGCCAGGAGAGACGGGCCGCGAGCGAGGGCGCTTTGCTGTCCGTCTTGATCTGTCGCGGGCCGACGGGCTTCTGCGGGATCGGCGGCGGCGGCGGTGGGGGCGGCGGCACGGCGGCCGGAAGCGGCAGCGGCTGCATGAGCTGAGGCGCAGCCTGGCCGGCCGACGTGACCACGTCCGGGGCCGCGGGCGGCTTGTCTTGCCCGCTGGCGGTCATGGGGATCGCCAGCGCGAGCGCGACGACGAGAAGCGAAGGTAGCTTCGACACGGTTCCGCTCAAGCCTTGGCGCGCTGCTCCATCAGCTTCGCGTTCACGACCCCGATCCTGAGGACGATGGCGATCCACACGATCGCCAGCACGACGTCCGCGGCGACGAGCACCCGGAGCCCGCTGCCGGGCAGGTACGAGAGGACGATCTTCGCGACCTCGATCGACCCCGCGGCGAGCAGATCGCCGATGCGGACGACAAACGTGTCATTGACGTTCTTGGCGGCGTATTTCTCGATCTTCGTGGTCGGCAGGTAGAGAAACTCCCGCGTGTTGGACTGGATGGAATAGTCGGTCGCGTTCTCGGCGATCTTCAGCGCACGAATGACCGCGAGGGTCGGCACGAGCAGGAACGCGCTCCCGCCGAGCGCTCCGACGAGCGGCAGGAACAGGAGCGCGACGCGAGCGCCGAACCGACGCTGGATCCGACCCGTGAGCAGGAACTGGATGAGCGCCGCGAGCAGGTTCTGCCAGAAGTAGAAGTCCGCGTAGAACGTGCGCGAGTCGCCGCCGCCCTGCGTGCTGAACATCTTGTCGAGGATCCACTCGTTGTTCGAGTTCACCAGGTTGAGGACGAGCGTCATGGCGGCGATGAGCCGCAGGTAGGGCGACCCGAGCACCATCGAGATCGCGTTCACCTCCGGCGGCTTCTCCGCCGCCTTCTCCTGGGAGACCTCCGCCACGGCCTCCGGCTTCCTGGCGCCGAACGCGAGGATGTAGAGCGACAGGAGGAGGCAGACGGTGAGGATCCCGGCGGAGACGAGGAGCATCTGCCAGGTGGGCAGCTGCTTCGCGAGCTTTGTGAGCGCGGTCCCCGCGATGCCGCCCGACACGGTGCCGAGCCCGATGAACCCGAAAAGACGAGCGCCCTCGTCTTTCGTCCACACGTCGGCGGCGACCGCCCAGAACTGGGAGACGATCATCACGCTGAACGTCGACACCCAGACGAAGAAGACGTACCCCGTGATGCGCCCCGCGTTCGGCAGGGCGACTGCGAACGCACCGACGCACGCGAGGAAGGCGGCGTACGTCCACAAGACCAGCGGCTTGCGCTCGACGCGGCCGACGATCTTGCCGTAACCGTACGCGAAGAAGCCGATGAAGATTGTCGTGGAGATGAGCGCGATCGGCTTGTTGTCCACGCCGATGAGCTCTTGAAGGACCTGTCCGCGGATCGGCTTGATGATGTAGTAGGCCGTGATCGCGAGGAAGATCCAGAGCGCCGAGACCAGCATCGGGACGAGCTCGCTCGGGCGCACGTCCACGATGGGGGAGAGCAGCTTGACTCCCTTCTCCGGGGAGCCCGGGTTGCTCGAAGAGGAGTTGTCGGGGGACTCTGCCAAAGGGCCTCCGCGCACAGTAGCAGCGGGTCAGCCGGCCAAGAAGAGCCTCGAGAGGCTCCTCCGGATCGTCGACGCGAGCTCGGGGAACACCTCGAGCACGGCGAGCCAGGTCGTCGTGTCGAGGTTCGTGGCGATGACCGGCGTCAGCGCGACCGCGTCGTAGACGCGCGGCGCCCCGGCGAGCGCGTCGAGGATGCCGAGCGCCGTGCCCGCGCCGATCACGACGGAGTCGCCGTCCTGGTTCGTGCACCGCACCCGGCCGTATTCGATGGCGAGCGAGAAGGATGGCGCGTCGCCCATGCTCCAGAGCGAGGCGCCCTCGGGGAAGCGGACGTCCGTCGCGCGCCTCGCGATCTCGGCGATGGCGTCGAGGTGGGCCCCGCCGAAGTCGGGGCTCTCGCGGAACCGGAGGACGCGCTCCACGACGGTCGGCTCGCGGTCGCGCCAGACGCCCAGGCTCGGCTCGCGCTGTGCCGCGGGGAGGTTCCCGCGGCGCTCGAGGAGACCCAGCGCCAAGAGGCGGAGCGTGTTGCGCGCGATCGGGAAGCTGTCGAATACGTTCGTGCGCACGACCTCCGCGGGGAGCTCGAGCAGGACGGAGTCCTCGAGGACCTCCGCGTGGGGCGTGACGGTCAGCCCCGCGAAGAGCGAGAGGAGCCCGACGCCGCCTTGCCCGCGGATGTCCGCGATCGGCCGCCCCTCATGGCGAACGACGACCCGTCCCTCCGTGACCAGCACGACGCGCTCGAGCGGCTGGCCCTCCCGGGTGAGCACGGTGCCGCGCTTCGCGCGGCGGACGCGCGCGTGCCGCGCGATGCGGAGAAGATCCTCGTCTTCGAGCGGCGCGAAGTTCGGGTTCGTCCGCAACATGAGGATGCGGTCACGTACCCCTTCGAGCGCCAGATCAGCCAGCACGAACGGGCTCCAGCGGCGGCCTGGTCGGCGCGGCTAGCGGCCGGCCCTGCAAGATCTCCAGGGTCCGCGTGACGTCCGGTGAGCCCCGTCCCGAGGACTCGAGCGACGTGAGGACGGGCAGGGCCTGCGGCAGGCGGAGCTCGGCGAGGTGGAAGGCCGCCATGTCGCGCACGATCGTGCTCGAGCTCTCGAGCAGCGAGAGGAGGAGGC
Source organism: Myxococcales bacterium (assembly GCA_016794345.1). GTDB lineage: Bacteria > Myxococcota_A > Polyangia > Polyangiales > Polyangiaceae > Xiheicaenibacterium > Xiheicaenibacterium phototrophicum. The sequence continues at coordinate 15,656 of JAEUKE010000271.1, read as the reverse complement.
GCTCGTAGTCGCGCTCGATTGGCTCGTGGTAGCCCTCGGCGGAGTCGAGGCGCGCCTCGTCGTCGATGTCCTCCACGAGCCCGACCACGCCGTCTCGCAGCGGCGCGCGGAGGAGGTTGTGGGTCAGCTCCACGGCCGCGGCGCGGAAGCCACGTTCGCCGCTCTCGATCGCCAGGTGGATGTCGCCGAAGCCGTGGTGTGGGAACGCGAGCGAGAGGAGCCGAAAGATCCGGCCGACGGCGCTCGTCTGCTTGTCTCGAAGCAGATCGACGAGGAGCGCGTGTCCGACGGTCTGCCTGGTGGGGTCTTCCTCCGCGCCGGCCTGCAGCACCAGCCGCCGATCCAGGTAGCGGTACGCGCGTGAGACGTTGTTCCGGATCTCCTCGTCCAGGAGGCGGCGGTCGAGGCGGATTGTCGGGTGTTGCTCGAGGAGATTGCCCAGCGCGACGATGCTCCTGAACCTGACCATACCGTCAGGTTCACTCGGGAGGTTCGAGAGCAACACGGTCGCGGCCCGCTCCGGCGCCAACCGCGCCAGCGTCGCGGGGATGGCCCAGCGGATGCCCGGCGGCAACGTGGTGTCCGAGAGCGCGCTCTGGAGCGCGGCGAAGCCCACCTCCCCGGTGCGGGCGAGCGCCGCGCGCACGAAGCGGGTGAGCGGCTCCTCGCCGAGCAACCGGACGAGCGCGCGCGCGGCGCGCGGGGTGGCGACGTCGGCCAGCGCGTGGACGGCTGACTTCTGGACGTCGATTTCGGGTGCGCTCGAGAGCTCCTCGAGGACGTCGTCGAACTGCTTGGCGTCGCGCCAGCCGAGCACCTCGCACACCACCACGCGGGTCGACGCGTCCGCGCCGTCGAGGACGCCGCGGAGCAGCTCCCGCGCCTCCTCCGCGGCCTGCAGGCTCGTCGCCATGACCGCGGCGATCGCGGCGCGGCCCTCCGCGGACGGCTCGGCGACGTACGCGCGGCGCAAGAAGTCGAGGTCCGGCTCGATCGCGGCGCGCGCGGCGTACGCCTCCGCGCGGAGCCGCGGGCTGGCGCTCTTCACGAGGTGTGCGTCGATGGCGTGGAGCGCGCCGCGCCGCCGCGTGCGCGAGAAGAGGCGCAGCGACGCTACGACCACGTCTTCGTCGGGGTGATAGAGGATGAGCGTGGGCACGAGGTGCGCCTTGCGCTCGCGCTCGAGGATGCCGAGCGCGGCGAGGACCTCCTCGTCCGACTCGCTGTCGAGCGAGGCGATGAGCGTCTCGAGCGACGCCGCGTCGAGCTGCGGCGCGTGGAAGACTCGCCGGCTGGCCGCGCTCAGCGCGACCGGCGTCCGGAACTGATCGATGTAGTGCGACCGCAGGCGATAGCTGGCGGCCGCCCAGCCGAGCGAGCTCGCCGCGAGCGCCCACGACACGCCTTGGTGGAGATCGAGGGCCTCGGTGCCGAGGATGGCGAGCGACGCGAGCACCTGCCCGCCGCGCTGCCCGATGACCTCCATCGCGGCCTTCACGGTGCGGCGCGCGGACTCCGAGAGCGGCACGATGAGGAGCTCCATCGCGGTCTTGTGCAGGCTGTAGCGGAGCGCGCCGTCCGTCGTCTTGACCGCGAGCGCCGCGGAGAGCATCCCGGTGAGCGCGACCCCGCTGCCCGAGAAGACGAGGAGCGTCGGCAAGATGGCGAGCACGATGGGGGGGGCGAGGCGGCGCAGCACGAACCCGACGCCGGCGAGCTGCACGACGAGCGAGAGCGTGTTCAAGACGGTGTAGATGGTGCCGAGGGCCTCCGGCAGCTGCTCCTTCGGGAGCGTCGCCACGATGGTGGTCTTGAAGACGTAGTCGGCGAAGACCAACGTCGCCGAGGCCAGCAAGCCGATCCCGACGAGCCTCCTCGCGTAGGGGCCGCGGAGCGCGCTCGCGTAGCCGGTCAGGCCGATTGTCGACCCGGCGGGCTCCTTCTTCGACGCGGGCGCGTCGCCCTGATCCACTCGCAGCAGGAGCAAGGGGATGACGGCCGCGACGAGGAAGCCGACGCCCGCGAGCACGACCAGCACGCGAGGTGGAGCGATGCGCAACATCAGCGTCATCCCGCCGCTGCCGGCGATGGCCCCCACCATGCTGCCGAGGCTCACGACGCCGAAGAGCCGCTTGGCCTGTGTCGCCGTGAAGATCGCGGCGAGCAGTGTCCAGAACTGGACCAGCGCGAGCGTGGCCACGACGCCGGGCCATACGTACAGGACATAAAGCCCCGCGTCGCCGAAGGCGGGCAGGGCGAGGCCGAGCGCCACGCTCCCGAGGCCGCCGAAGGCGCACCAACGCGCCATGTCATGGTGCGAAGAGCTGCGCGGCAAGGCCAGCTGGACCCGAGCGATGACGAAGCTGAGCGCCGCGATCGCCAGGTAGACGAATGGCAGATGATTGGCGGGGACGTGGGACAAGAAGAGCGCGTCCCGGGCGGTCTCCAGCACGGTGTGGCTCCCCACGAAGACCATCAGGAACACGAACGAGGCCGCCACGTCGCGCCGTTCGTCCGACCGCACGAGGAACCGGAGCATGGGGCGCAGGAACCCTACCACTCACTTGATCAAAACGCTGCTCTGGACCCGAGCGGCGCGCCCGCCGCTGTGGCAGGATCCCCCGCCATGTCGAAGCCCGTCGCTTGGTCTGCCCTCCTTTGCTCCTCCGCCCTCTGCGCAGCCGTCGTCGCTTGTGGTGACGACGAACCTCAGACGAGCGGCGGCGGTGGTAGCGGCGGCGCCACGACGGCGACCACGACGAGCTCGAGCAGCTCGACGACGAGCGGGATGGGCGGTCAAGGCGGAGGAGGCGGCGAGGAGCCCGTGATCGCGCCGCCGCTCCGCAACCCGGTCGACATGCGCGACGACGCGCTCGCGTACGAGTCGCTCCTCCTCATGGGGTACGAGCCCATCGGCGCGACGAACACGACGTGCACGCTCTGTCATTCGATCAACCGGGGCCTGCTCGAGAGCTGGCGAGATCTGTCGGACACCGCGGTCGCCACCTGCTTCGCCGATCCGACGGTGCCGACGAAGGCCGCCATCGAGACCGCACTCGACTGTCTTCGGCAGAAGCCGAACAACCCCAACTCGCCGATCGTCTCGCCCAAGCTCGGCATCTACTCGGCCGCGGCTCACCTCGCCTGGTTCGATTTCGTCTTCGAGCGCCTCTACGGTGCGGACTCGACCCAGCACGGCGACTTCATCCAGGCCGTCGCCATGCCGAAGCAGATGATGGAGACGCCGTGGACGCAGGACGAGTTCGACATCGTCGCGGAGTGGTTCGCGCGCGGGCTGCCCTTCATGGAAGAGCTCGTCCCGGACGAGAACCTCCCCACCTCGTGCACGCCCAACATCACGCCCGCGGTCGCAGACCACGTCGCCGCGATGAGCATGAACGGCTGGCGCGCGGCGAACACCGACGCCGGCCTGCTCATGTTCGGCTGCGCCGGCGCTGCCACCACGCTCGACTGTCTGTCGACGTTCCCGCAGGCAGGCACCCTGCCGTACGGGACGGGCTGGGAGTACATGCCGGGCACCAAGCTCCGGGTGCTCCGGACGAACAACTACTCGTCGTCGTACTGGACGCGCAGCTCGCCGGACGGGCGGTTCGTCGGCCACGGCGGCGGGGCGAGCGGGGGCTCGACAATCGTCGATCTCGCCACCAACCAGGAGATCGGGCTCGACGCCGCTTACGACCCCGGCTTCTTCCCCGACAACTCCGCGTTCATGTTCCAGGCGACCCCGAGCGGCACCGGCATCTGCAAGCTGAGCCTCCTGTCGTCGGGGACGACCTACGTCGCCTTCAACGAGCCGGAGTGCGGTAGCGCGAGCCAGATCGGCCTCTACCAACACGTCGGCGCGACGCTCGGCGGCGGCGACTATTGGGCCATCGACGGCTCGTTCGTGAGCGACAACGGCGGCTTCACGCCGACGCAGGAGCAGCCCAACGCGTTCTTCAACAGCGGCGCCGACGTCGACATCACGCCGATGGTCTACGACGGCACGAGCTTCAACCCGAAGCAGATGGTCTCGCAGCCCACACCCAACGAGGGCGATACCATCATGTCGCCGTCCAGCTTGCTCCTCATGGGTCGCGTCGCCGGTGGCGGCTGGAACCAGAACGGCTTCCGTCTTCGTCAGCTCGTCGCGACGCCGAACGGCAACTCGTACACGGTCATCGCGCCGGAGATCGGCCGCTACTGCGTCAACGGCGGCAAGCCCGGCATCTCGTACGACGAGCGCTGGGCGGTCCTCCACCGCTACGTGGAGGACGCCGACGCGGTCGAGCTCGGCTTCTCCGGCCCGAACGATCCGGGGTTCCAGCAGTACGCGAGCCAGGGCGCCGCAAACATCTACCTCCTCGACCTGCTGACCGGCATCCTGCGTCGCGTCACGCACATGAAGCCGGGCCAATACGCCCTCTACCCGCACTTCCGCTCGGACGGTTGGGTGTACTTCATGGTGCGCACGCTGGGCTCGGATCAGGAGCACATCGTCGCGAGCGACGCGGCCCTCGTGCTGGAGTGATCGGTGGGCGGTCCCGGCAGAGCGACGGTCCTCCTCGCGCTGCTCGGCTGCACCTCGCCGGGCGAGCCGCCGAGCGAGCCGGAGTGCGTCGGGACGAGCCACGCTGCCCTCGCCGCGGTCGATCGCAAGATCGTCGGCGAGGCCGCGCCCTATCCGGCCGACGGCACGCTGCGCGCTCGCGACGCGGAGCTCGCCGCTTCGCAGCAGAAGCGCCGCGAGGCCGCCTGGGCCACGGTCGCGAAGGTCCTCGAGCCCGCGCCGCTCCACGAATCGCTCCCGAACGGGCGCCGCTTGCCGAGCCAGATCCCGGCTTGGCAGACGTGGTACGGCCTCGATGATCTGCGGCGCGTGTTCCACGCGCTCTACGAGCCGCTCTCCGAGACGGAGAAGCGGAGCCGCGCTCGGTTCTCCTCGGCATCGCTCGACGACGCGTTCCTCTGGAACACACGCGCCGTGGAGGAGCTGCCGACCTGGCCGGCGGAGCGCTACCTCGAGTACCTCGCCGCCATCGACGAGGCGGGGGAGGTCGCGGGGCTCGGAGGGATCAGCCGCGTTGGCTACAGCCCGGCGGCCGGGCGTCACCTCCTCTCGAGCTACCCGGAGGTCCTCGCGTGTCGCGACGCAGGTGTCCCGCCGCCGCATGCCGAGGGGCCCGTCGTCGACACGCCGGTCGCGCGCGAGGCCGTCGAAGGGGCCGCCTGTGAGCCCCGCCTCGTGGGCGTCTACGCGATCGAGGCGGACGAGGTGCTGCGCGGCGTGCTCGAGGAGGGGGACGACGCGACGCTCACGCTTCGCGCCGGCTCGGAGCTCTGCACGACGGCGGCCGGGATCCCGTGCGAGGTGACCGGACCCGCGCTGGTCGAGGTCACCGTCGATCCGGGCGCGGCGCCGCTGCGCGCGGTGGTCGACCTCACGCGCAGCTCGCGCAAGCCGGCCTGGTCGGCGTGCCTCGACGGAGCGTTCCCGGTCGACGCCGCGATCGTCAAGGCGGACTACCGTCGCGCGGATCTCGAGATCAAGCTGCCTGTGTTCTCGACCTCGGCGGCTTCGCTGCGCGCCCGCCTGCAAGGCGACGCGAGCTGGGAGGTCGCGGACGGCGAGGCCGACCCGGGGCCCAGCGAGATCCACACCGTCACCCTCCCGAACGGCAACAATTTCCGTCTGGCTGCGCTCCACATCATGACGAAGGAGCTCGACCATTGGCAGTGGATCACGCTCTGGTGGTCCGACTCGCCCGAGGAGGACTTCGGCGCCGACAGACCCGCGGCCATCGAAGCCCTGGGCGGCCCGTGGAGCCATTACAAGATGTGCGTCGTCACCGCGTTCGACGAGAAGGACGCGCTCGCAGGCGGCGGCTTCGACGCGAGCCACCCGAGCTTGGCCGAGGCGCTCGCTGCCACCCACGGCGGCGTCGGCGCGCCGACCTGGTGCTCGAACCCTTACCTGGAGCAGGGGCACGGCAACGCGGGGACCAACTGCATCGGCTGTCACCAATACGGCGGGACCGATCTCACCAGCGAGGAGGTGCTCACGTTCACCGACGTGGGTCGCCTCCAGGTGCGGAACAACTTCCCCACGGACTATTCGTGGGCCACCACGGCCGGGGACGAGCTCGCTCAGCTCTTCGCGGACGAGGAGCTGTATTTCCTCGGGCCCCGCTGACAGACTAGCTGCGAGAAGATGGCGTCCTCCCCGTCCGGCAGACAATCGAAGCCCCCGGCCAAGTCTCCTTCCAAGCGCCCTGCGTCGCCCTCCCCGTCGAAGCGGCCGCCCGCCGCGGCGCCGCCGAAGCGTCCCGCCGCGCCGATCCCCACGAAGCGGCCGACTCCGCCGCCGCGCAAGGAAACGATGGAGGTGGACATCTCGTGGCTCGAGAAGGACCCGCCGAAGGCCGCCAAGGGACCACCTCCGCTCCGAGGTGCGGCGGCGCGGCGCGAGACGCTCCAGGTGCGTGCGGAGTGGCTCGAGCAGGACGACGCCGAGAAGAAGCCGACCGAGCGTCGTTCGCGCCGGCCGCCGGCGCAGAAAGGCCCGCCTCCGCTGCCCGAGGCAACGAGCAAGAAGAGGTTGCCTCCGCCCATTCCCCGCGAAGAGCGCGAGAGCGAGCCGCCTCGGGCTCGCCGGTCCACGAAGCCGCCGAAGGGACGCTGACGATCGGCTCGACGCCGCGTGTCTCTCAGCTACCCGGCTCCACACACGGCGGCGTGGAGTGTGTCTTCTCGGCGCCCTCGAGGAGGCGCTTGAACGTCGCCTGGGCGTCGGCCGACCCCACCTCGGCGCGGAGCTTCTCCACGTGATCTTGGTAGGCCTTCGATTGATAGTCGTAATGGTCGAGCACGAGCGCGCGCTCCGGGGAGGCTTCGCGCCCTTCGCAGCTCGTCATCGGCCGGTCGATGCGCTGCTTGATCGCCGCGAGCGTGGTCGCGTAGCGCGTCCAGTCGTCCGAGCATTGTGACTTCGTGATGGGGCAAGCGAGCGGAGCGCTCTGCACCACCTTGGCGAGCTCGCGGTAGGTGACCTCGATGTCGACCGAGAGCTTGCGCCACTTCGCGCCCTCCTCGCCTGCGCCCTTGAGCTCCGTCTCGGGGGCGTCCGGGTAGAGCTCGTTCCAGGTCTTCATCGGGCCCGAGGGCGCGGCGGCAGGCTCGGGCTCGGAGGCGGGCGCCGAAGACCGCGATGGCTCACCGGAAGAGGGCGAGCGAGCCGGCTCGGGCGTGCAGCCGAGGGCGAGGAGGGCGGCTAGGCAGAACGAGGTGCGGCTCATCATGCGGAGCGTCGCGTTCGCGCGGGGTTGCTTTCGCGTCAACTCGCGCCGATGTCAGCCGAGGCCATGGGGCGGCATAAGACGACAAGAGAGCCCACTGTTGCTTCCGAGCCTCAGGTGACGATTTTCGTCGCCGCGTGTCAGTCCGTCCGAGCGGCCGGCATAGACCCCTCGTGCGCGTTGCGGTCTCTCCCGACACGGTCTTCGCCTTCGAAGCCGCCCGTCCCACGAACGGTCGTGTTAGAGCACGTCGCATGGTGGGCTCGGGGCTGGAGCTCCTTCCGCTAACCCGTGCCACGGTCGACAGCGCGCTCGCGGGGGACACGAAGGTGCAGAAGGGGCTCGTGTTTGCGCTTCGCCCCGTGGTGCAGGCACGTGTTGCGCGCACTCTCCTCCGACGCTGCTTCCGAGGCTCGGACCCGCGCTCACTGCTGGAGGACTTCGTGCAAGACACCTTCGTCGCGCTCCTGCAGGATCGCGGCCGGTTGCTTCGGGCATGGGTACCCGAGCGCGGGCTGTCGCTCGAGTCCTTCGTCGGGCTCGTGGCCGAGCAGCGCGTCTTGGCGACGCTCCGGAGCCGGAGAAAGAGCCCCTTCACGGAGGAGCTCGCGATGGATGACGCCGACCTCGACATGCGCACGGCGGATCTCCCCGACCCGGAAGCCACGCTGCTGTCGCGGGAGGCATTGCGCGACCTGCTCGACGACGTCCGAGCTCGGCTGACGCCCATGGGACATGAGCTCTTCGTGGCGCTCATCGTGAAGGAAGAGTCCGTCGCGTCCGTGTGCGCACGCACGAGCCTCAGCACCGCGGCCGTGCACGCCTGGAGCAGCCGCTTGCGCAAGATGGTCAACGCGCTCGCTCGCGAGAGGCTGAGCGAGACCGCCGAGGTGGCGCGATGAAGCAGAAGGACGACGACGTGTTGTCCAGGCTCGCCGAGGTCGCGCGCGAAGACATGCGGGAGCCGGTCGTTGGCGACGAAGCCGGTGAGCAAGCCGAGCTGGCCCGTGCTCTGCAAGCGCCAATCTCGGAGCGCCGCACCGAGGAGATGGCGGAAGCCGCTCTGGCGGCGTTCGCGAGTGGGCCGGCCGCAGATCGGGAGGGCGAGGCGGACGCGCGCAGTCGCTCGGCCGAGGTGGTGCCAGGGCCCGGCTTCTTCCGGCAGCGGCGAGTCGCGGCGGTCGTCACGGCGCTCGCGCTGGCCGCTGGCATCGCGCTGTTCGTGCTGCCGCGCGAGCCTGGTACGGGCCCGGAACGGAGCGCGCTGCCTTCGTACGAGCTCGCCGTCTCCGGAGGCCAGGCGCAGCTCCGCAGCGAGCCGGCGAGCTTGCTTCGCATCGGCCCCGGATCCGCCCTGGTCGCGACGCTCCGCCCGTCGACGGCCGAGCGCGAGCCGGTCATCGCCCGCGCGTACCTCGTTCGAGGTGGTGAGGCCCACCCGCTCGATCTTTCGGTGACGGTGTCTCCCGAGGGGGCCGTGCGTCTCGCCGGGACGATCGAGAAGCTCCCGATTCCCGCTGGTGACGCCGAGCTCGTGATCGCGGTGGCGCGCGAGGGTGTCGAGATCGATCCGCTCGCCACGTCCGCGACGGGCGCGTTCCGGCGTCTGAGCCAGCCGGTTCTCCTCGTCGAGGGGCCGTGAGGGCTGCGGTATCCGGGGTGTTTTGCGCCGCGGCGCTGCTCGGCGTCTTGGCGCGCCTCCCGAAGGAGGCGCTCACACCCGCACCACCCGCCGCGGAGACGCATGCGCTCGCCTTCCAGATCGCGGGTTGCGGCGCGGTTCGGCGTGGGCCCATCTGCGAAGTGACCGCCGCCAGACGCCAGCTCGTGGTCTGGATTCCGGACGCGGCGCAGGGCCCCGTCGAGGTGCGCTTCGGTGGACAGCCGATCTCGCCCGAACGATCTCGGGAAGTTGACGGTGGCCGCACGCTCGAGCTGACCCTACCGGCCCTGGGCGCCACGCCTGGCCTCATCCCTCTGGAGGTGAGCGCAGCAGCGGCCAGGTCGACGTTGTTCCTGGAGGAGGTGTCGGGCGACGCCGTGATCGAGCGCGTGCAGTCCCTGCGGAAGGCGGGGCAGCTGGACGAAGCGCTCGCCCTGATGCCCGCTTGGTCGTCGTTGCCGCCGGACCAGCAGGCCCGCGCGAGGAGCCTCTCCGCCAGGCTCGCTCTCGCGAAAGGGGAGATCGACCACGCCATCGAGGAGCTCAACGCAGCCAAACACAGGCACCATGTCGAGGGGCGGCTCTCGGACGAGGTGCTCGACGCGTTTGCGCTCGCGCACACGCTCACGATCAAGAAGAGGAGCTTCGGAGCGGCCCGAGACGCGCTCGATAGCGTCTCCGAGGCGCTCGCCCGCTGGGATGAGGGGCGAGCACAGGTCGGGTATTACCGAGCCCTGATCTCCCGCGAGTCGGGGAGCCTACGCTCCGCTGCAGGTGAGCTGGCCGAGACCGAACGTGCAGCAGGTCGGCTCGGCCTGGCCGGGTTCCGCAAGAACGTGCGCGAATCCCTGGCCCGCCTCTACCAGACGATGGGGGATCACGAGCGCGCGGTCGAATTGCTCGACGCGCTCGAACGAGAGCTGGGGGATGGAGCTCCAGCCTGCGACCGCGCCTCCGTCATGACCAATCGGGGGTGGAGCGAGCTCGCCTTGCAAGGGATAGGGCTGCCTGCCGCGACGGCTGTCCGAGCCCCTCGCTCGCCCGGCGCGCCCGCGACACGAACCTTCGTGGATGATCCCGGCCCCGAGTCGTCGGGCCGGCGGATGTCTCGTGCGGCGCTCACGGCCTACCTCGAGCGCACGCTCGCGCTCTGGGAGAACGACTGCCGCAACCCGGCCGAGGTCGCCAACCTGCGTCTGGATCTGGCCCTCGCTGCCCTCTTGGTGTCGGACTCGCGAGGAGCGCGGTCCCACCTGGACCTCGCGCGGTCGCAAGGGATGCTCCCTGCCTTCGTCTCCGAATGGGTGGTCGAGATCGAGGCGCGGCTCGCCATCCTCGAAGGCGATGCTCGCGAAGCGGTGAAGCTCTATGGTGAGCTCGAGGCGCGCGCCCGAGCCGCGCGCGCGCCGGAGCTCGCTTGGCGAGCCGCCGTCGGCCTCGGTATCGCGCTGGAGTCTTCGGGCGACGACGCGGGGGCGGAGGCGCACTATCGCCGCGCGGAAGCGCTGCTCGAGGAGCACGCCGCCCAGGTGCCCGTCAATGGGGGCCGTGTCGGCTTCTTGGTCGGTCGCGATCGAGGCGTACGTCTCCTGGTCGACCTGCTCCTCCGACGTGGCGATCGTGACGCGGCATGGGCGGCCATCGCCAGAGCGCGCGTCCGAGCCCTGCGTTCGGCCGAGACTCTGGAACGACTGGAAGCCCTGCCTGCCCGTGCCCGGCGACGGTGGGAACGCGCGATGGGACGATACGCCGTGGAGCGTGACGCATTCGATGCGACCGCCACAATGTCGTGGTCCCTACCGGCGGATCGGATGGCGGCGCTCGTCGACGAGCAGCGCGCACGTGACGAGCGGGCGCGCTCTGCTCTCGACGAAGCGTTCGCTGCGCTCGGTCCGTCTCGATCCGTGCCGGCCGAGGTCGGCGCGGCGCAAGGGGAGTTGGCGCTCGCCTTTCAGCTCTCTGCCGACGAAAAGACGCTCCACGTGCTCGCTCGCACGCCGTCGGGCGTGCGAGCCTCGGACGTGCCGCTGCCGCTGCCGCGGAGCTCGCGGGCCAAGCTGAGCGAGGCCTTGTTGGGCCCGTTTGCCGAGGACATCGCGGCGGCGGAGCGCCTCGAGGTCCTCGACGCAGGCCCCGTCTCGACAATCGACATCCACGCGCTCCCTCTCCGCGGCGAGCCGCTCCTCCGGCGACTTCCGGTCGTGTACGCCGTCGGGCTCGGACCGGCGAGCCGCCCGGTCGGCCGCCGGAGCGCGGCGGCGCTCTTCGTTGCGGACACCAAAGGAGACCTACCTGCTTCGCGAGCAGAGGTCGAAGCCGCGGACGCGATACTCGGGAAGAGCTGGTCCACCCGCCGCCTCCTGGGGCCGGCGGCGACTCGCACGGACGTGCTCCAGGAGCTCGGACGGGTCGACCGATTTCATTTCGCCAGCCACGCCACGTTCGATGCCACGCGCCCGTGGGACAGCGCGCTCCACCTGGCCGATGGGACTGCCCTGCGTGCGGGGGACATTCTCTCTCTCCCTCTCCCGCCGGCGACGGTGGTGCTCTCCGGCTGTGACACCGCGACCGCGCGGCCGACGCGGGTCGCCGACATGAGCCTCGCGCGCGCGTTCCTGGTTGCTGGAGCGGAGGTCGTCGTCGCCGCCTCTCGTCCGGTGGAGGACAAGCTCGCAGCCGCTCTGCTGGCCCGCGCGTACGAGCTCGAGCCTCAGAGTGGCGGGCTCGGCCGGGCGCTGCGCGAGGCTCAGCTGGAGCTCGCGAAGGCGAGGCCCGACGCCGACTGGGCGGCCTATCGAATCATCACGCGTTGACGTTGTTCGACACCAACAATCGAGGGAACCATGAATGCCTTTCGAAGCGCGCGACTTCCTTCATTCGTAGCCGTCCTCCTCCTCTCGGCATGTGAGGAGCAGGTTCCTGCTTCGACCACGAGATCGGAGTCAACCCAGACGTCGTCGGAAGCGCTGTCCATGACGAACGCATGCCCGGACACGCGCTGGGTCGGCGCCTTGCCCGCCGGTGGCGCGTGCCCCAACCCGGGCCCTGGGTGGGAGAAGAGTCGGCTCATCTCGGATCCGGCTGCTCCCGCTTCGCTGCGCCGCTACTGTGTGTACGAATGGGAAGGAAGTGGCGGGGCCAACCTGGGTCACCTTCCTCCGGGCGGGACCACCTGGCTGGACCGCGACTGCTTCGCGTCGGTTGGGCAGTCGGACGCGTCAGACGTGGAGGCAATCGTGCGGCCGATCCTCACGGCGGCCCAGGACACCCAGCTCGAGATCCCGGCAACGTCGAGCCTCACCGGGACTGCGGTCGACGTCATGATCCTCGATACTTGGGCGAGCGTGGCAAGCCAGGGACGCTCGCTTCACGGCCTCGCGATGGCAGGCATCGTGGAAAGTGTTGCGTGCGGTGCGCTCGGCAACGCGTCCTGCCCGATCCAGGCGCTCCCCAGCCTCGCGCTTGATCGTTATGGTCCGGATCGCACCGTCGACCCGATTCATGGGGGGCACTATGGCTCGCAGAGCCAGCTCGTTCGCGCAATCTATGAGGCGATCAACGGACCCAATGGCGGCCACGTCGTCCTCAACATCTCGGCAGGTTGGGATGATCGATACAACGATTCGACTGCCTACCCGGGGCAGCTCTCGCAACCCGTCACTGCCGTGCGCGACGCGCTGGAGTACGCCGCGTGCCAGGGCGCGCTCGTCATCACCGCGGCGGGGAACGCGACGGGCGGGCCCGATCCGGGAGAGCGCCCGATCTACCCGGCCGCGTTCGAGCAGCTGCCGGCGCCGGCCTGCGTGGGAACGGACCGGCCCTTGGTGTACGCGGTGTCTGGTGTGGACGGGACCGACTCGCCCCTCCCGAACGCGCGCCCGCTCGCGCGCGCGAAGCTGGCGGCGCCGGCGTTTGCGATCCCGAGTCGAAAAAAGGTTGGGGGCAGCGCCGTGATGGCCGGGCCGTACACGGGCTCTTCCGTAGCAGCCGCGGAGGTTTCCGCCATCGCAGCCCTCGTCTGGTCGCTCGAGCCTGCTCTGGCGGCCGACGAGGTCATGGATGTCATCCGTTCCTCCGGCGTTGCGTTGGACGAGGACGCCGACTTCTGCCTCGCCCCGCCATGCGGGAGGGTCAAGCGCGCGTCGGTCTGTCGGACCTTGAATGCCCTCCGTCCCGCGGACGTGAGCTGCACCGGTCTGCGGATCCCGGCGGGCACAGGATCGAACGTGACCTACGACCACGACACGATCCAAGCGATCGCTGCCGTTCAAGCCACCCAAGGGGACGGCCTCTTCCTCACCGAGCCGAGTCAACCGACCTCCGGCGCCTGCTCGGTCGACACATACTCCTTGCTGGGTGCAGAGCTCGACGCGGCCGAGCTCTGTCCATCCGAGGTCCTCTCGAGCGACCTCTTGCTCCCGTCCGTCGACCCGCAGCCGCCGACGGACCCCTGCCCGGCGTGTATGGTGTCGATCGATGTCCTCCGAGAGGGGGTCATCCTCGAGCTTGCGATCAGCGACCGCATCGCCGCAACGACGACCGTCGCGCCTCAGACGCTCACCTTGAGCCTCGCGGGCGATGCGGTGAGCCGATACGACCTCGGCAGCGCCGTCGACGAGTCGTCCGGCACCGTGCTTCGTGAGGGCGTCACGCCGGGCAAGGTCTACCAGGTCGAGATCCCCGACAATGGCCTTGCCTACCGGGTCGACTATGACTCCGTTTCGATCGAGTGGGCAGATACCGAATCGTTCCACAGCAGCTTCCCGGTGGTCGTGACAAGGTAGGGGTAGGGCAGCGCCCTCGCGCATCCGCGAGGGCGCTGCTCCGGTCAGGCGCAGGTCACGACGCGTCTCACGATCGTGCACAGGCAGCCAGTTTGAGTTGCCTCGCACGTTGCTTCAGTCGACTCCTTGCACTCGTCGCTGAGGTCCACCTCCCGGGTGTGAGTGTTGGGGCACCCATCTCCTTCATAGAAGAACCGGTCGACCATGAGGAATTCCTCTATCAGGAGGTCGACGATGACTTCTTGCCCCGGCGCATCGAAGCTTATTCCCGGGCATTCGCCACGAAGAATGCAGTCTGGATCAGCGTTACATGCGGCCTCCAGTGCCGCACCTTCCCCCGAGGCAGCGGTGTTGGCGATGCTGTACAGCACGCCGCACGTGGGGATGGTGAACCCAACGCCGAACGGCTCGAGGCTGAAGTCCGGGTACGGGCAGTGCTCCTCGAAGAAGGCGGCGTAGTCTTCGAAAACTCGTCCGAGAACGCCGCACCGTTGTGTGTCCGTGAGCGGGGTGCTGGATGGTACGGTAATCGTCGACTCGTCACCGCTGTCGACGAGGAGCCCCAGACGATTGCGGGCCTCGAAGTAGACGATCTCCTCATCGCCGGTCCAGACGCCGTACGAGAACACGGGCTGCTGAACCCGCCCCGACTTGATCGTCTTCTGGGTCTCCCACTCGCGGTTGTCGTTAATTGTCTGGAGCTCGACCTGCACCGACGCGCCGTAGTGGTACAGGTCGGGAACGACGTCGATCGCGGGGGTGATTACGCTCCTCGTCAATGTCGTGTAGCCGCCGAAGCAGCGCTTTGCCCTCCCAAGCGGCGGCGCGTTGGGATCGAAGGGGACTACGGGCTCCGTGCACGCTTCGTCGACCACCTGAAATGCGAAGATCTTGGGCGTCGCGCCGTTCCCCTGCACGGTGAAGATCGTGCAGTGGTGTGCGTTCCCGGGGCAAGGGGCGTGACCAAGGTACGTGAAGCCCGCGTCTTCGACGATCTGCTCGGCTCGCTGCTGAGTGAGCTCGGAGTTGCCGAAGAGATGGATCGGCGGAGCCCCGATGGCATCGGCTGCGGCCCCCGTCTTCTCGGATTCGGACGCGAGTCGCTCGTCGTTGCAGGCAAATATCGCGGTCATCGCTCCGGCCATGGTGAGGTAGGTCGAGCTTCGGCGGGCGAGCGTGAGAACGAATGATTTGGTCTTCATGGGAGGCTTCCTTTGGATGGAGGCAGGAGGTCCCGCCGGGCCGGGGCACGACTTGTTGACGACAGTCGTGTAGGCACGGCAGCCGGCGTCGTTGTCCTCTATGCGGCGCCCGCGCAAAGACTGACCGTGCGAGCTGGATGAAGAGAGAAGCGCCGGCGCGAAGATCCGAGTGGACGTTCGCGCCGGCGCTTTCCGTCGGATGCTTGGGGTGGGCTCAGGGCCAGAAGTGGCCCGGCGCGCCGAACGTGACCGACGTGTCACCGAGGAACTCACGAGCCGACGAGATCTGCATGTTCTCCGCGCCGCTCTTCGTTCGGTCGTAGACGTCCTCGATGTTGTACTTCGCGTCGTTCGGCCCGAGGCTGTCGTTGAAGAAGTCCTCCGCGCAGGCGTTCAGGCCGAGGACGGTGCCCGGGCCATCATCGGGCTCGGACGTCGTCGGATCGTCTTTTCGGCAGAGCCAGGGCGCGGCGCGCCCCTCCTGTTTGATGAAGGTCTCGACTGCCAGGATCGATGTCGCGGTGACGCTCGAATCGACCGAGACCTGGTAGGTGTTGCCGCCGGCCCATCCGGAGAAGTACGTGCCGTGAGTGTTCGAGAAGAACTGTACGGAAGGCGCGCCCGACGCCGTGATGCCGCCGATCGTGATCCAGGCGTCGATCTGCCGCGCGGCAATGCAGGTGACTGACCACCAGGCAATGAGTGGGATGCC
>JAEUKE010000218.1 GCA_016794345.1 Myxococcales bacterium | reverse complement strand
GGAGAAGTACGTGCCGTGAGTGTTCGAGAAGAACTGTACGGAAGGCGCGCCCGACGCCGTGATGCCGCCGATCGTGATCCAGGCGTCGATCTGCCGCGCGGCAATGCAGGTGACTGACCACCAGGCAATGAGTGGGATGCCACCGAAGGCCGTCCCGATCTGATCGGGGGTCGTCGAGCCCACCAGCCAGTCACCGGTGATCGAGTCTCCCGAGACGGTCTCGAAGTCGGCGTCGTAGGTCCCGCTTCCGTGCCCGTGGCTGAAGACGTTCATGTCGAAGCGATAGCCCTTGGAGGTCATCTCGCGCATCGCGTCCATCAGACCCTCGCGTGTCGGGGGGAGGACGAGGTCTGCCTCACGAAACATGCTGGCGTTGATGTTCATCGGGTTCGACGCATCCTGGTCCGAGACCAGGATCACGTAGTCATATTCCGAGTAGGTGGCCGCAATGCTCGTGCCGATGCCCTGAAACAGGCTCGTCAGCCAGTTGTCCCCGAAGTGGTAGTAGACGATGAGCCCGATGCCGCCGTCGCCCTTCTCGACCTCGTCGCAGAGGTCGGGGGTGAAGTCTTCGTCGTTCGGGACGTCGTCCATGTCAGCGTCGGCGGCCATCGTCTCGACAACGGCCGAGACGCTGCCGTTGCATTGGTTGTCGCCGCAGAGCTGGACGGGGCCGAGCGTGGTGGTCGTGGCTGCGGCGCCGTCGGGCATCCCATCGCCGTTCGTGTCTGCCGCCGAGCATCGCAGCGCCAAGGTCGTGCAAGCAGTTGCGAGGTCGTCTACGCCGTTGGTGCCGCCGTTGTCGTGCTCGACGAAGTCCACGCAGACCTCGACCAGCTCGAGTGTGCCGACGGCCACCTCGTAGGTCCCGAGGTCCACATTCTGACCGTTCGACTGGCCGGGGTTGTAGTCTTGCGTGGGGACATTGTCGCTGGTCGTCGGGAGCGCAGGATCCTGTGGATCGGCCGACGCGGAGAAGGAGGCCTCGGCTCGCCCCTCGGTTGGTCCCTGGCCGTTGACGAGCGTCGACTTCGTGAGGCGGACCTCGATGCTGCAGACGCCGCCTTGCGGCGGCGTGCTCGGCGTCCACTCGGGGTCGTTGCAGAGCTGCTCGAGCTGCTGCTTCGTGTACGGGCCGTGCGGGTTCCAGGTGCTGGCCGCTGAAGCTTCTGCGGTCCTCTCGGTCGTGTCAGCATCGACCGAGGGGCCGTCGTCGTTTGCGGTGCACCCGGCGAGAATGGCAAGTAGGGGGATGAGGGAGAGCTTGGTCTGCATGCTCTCCCTTATGCGTCGAGCGAGCGAGACCTGACCGGCGGCCAGGCCGCCGCCCCGCCCTCGCTACTTCTGCCCCGGCCGCGGCAGCCTGCGCGCGACCGCCTCGGCGACGAGCGCCGATTGGCTCGCCTCCTGCGGATCTTGTCGCGGGTGGACCGTCGCGAGGATGCGCACGGGGAAGCGCTCGTAGAGCGGCAGGCGGTCCTTCATGACCTGCGGCAGGTAAATCGTCATCGATTGGGTGTCGGTGAAGGCGAGCGACGCTCGAATGTGCTGGGCGCCCAACACCGCGCGCTGGTCGAGATCCTTTCGCTCGAGGACCTGACGCCGCGCGCTCTGCTCGATGCCACCCTGCACGTCTTTGCTCAGGGCCTCGCGGAGCTTCTTGAGCGCTTGGTCGATGGACCGCGGAAGGGTCCAGGTGCCCTCGAGCGCGGTCTTCGCGAGCTCGTGCGCCTCGGCCAGCGCCTTGTCCTTTGCCAGGAGCGGCTGAATGATGCCGCAGATCGCCTCGAGCAGGACGCGGTCGTCCAGCAGGATGATCAGGTCGCCCGAGACGACCACGTGGGGAGGCTCCAGGCTTCCGTGCTCGTCCAGGGCGCCCGCGAGCGCGAGCTCGACAGCGCCCAGGTCCGTGTAGGCCCGCGCGGTCGACAGGAGCTTCGAGAGCTCGGCGCGCTCCTTTCCTTCCGTCGACGCTTCCTCCGGGGCCGTGAGCAGGCCACGGCGCACCTTCTTGTCGACGAACAGGTCGCGAAACGTCCGCGACCGCTTGGCGCTCTGGACGGCTTCGGGATCCGACCAGATGACCTCCAAGTATTCGCGTAGATCGGCAGCGGGCGGCGGCTCCGTCGGCTGCACCGCGCGCTGCTCGAGCTTGGGCGGAGGCGTGCTCTTCGTCGCGGTCGTGCCGGCGGCGGCGTCGGAAGCGGCCAGCGCGCCGTCTTTGGCGGCGCGCGCGGCATGACCCACGGCCACCATGGCCGGCTTCTGGAGGTTGGCCTCCGCCGATTTCAGGTACGTGGGCTGCTGCGCCTCCGTTGCTCCTTGCAGGAGCATCGAGCGAAGCGGCACCCCCGAAGACGTGGCCCCGCCGGTCGAAGACCCGGCGCTCGGAACCGGTGCGGGCGCCGGAATGGGCGCGGGCGCCGGAATGGGCGCGGGCGCCGGAACGGGAGCGGGCGCGGAGACCGGCGTCGACATCGGCGGGGCGAGCGCGGGCATCGACACCGGCGCCGGGTGCGGCGTGGGCGGCGCGATCGCCGAAGGGCCGACGGACGACGACACCGGAGGAGGAGCCAAGAGGCCGGGCGTGGATCGGGGCGGGGGAGGTGGCGCCGGCGGCGGCGGCGCGGGCGGGACGGGCAATGACGGGACGTTGAGCGGAACCTCGACCGTCTGGAACGAAGGGACCGAGCCCAGCTGCATCATCGGCTTGGACGCCGCTGGCTGCGCGCCCGTCTGTCCGAACGGCAAGCCCGTGTCGCCCGGGGGACGCACGACGACCTGCGGGCCGCCGTGTTTCTGGAATGGCATCGTCGGCCCGTCCGCCGCGGCCGTGCCGATCATGGTCTCGAGCTCCGGCGTCTTCGAGTGCTCGTTTTCGATCGCGGGGCGGACCGACGCGTTGAGCGGGGTGTTTCCGTCGATGATCGCGACGCTGATCTGCTCGTGCGCGCTCTGCAGCGGGAACACGGCGCGGTACGTGATTGTGCAGGTCGCGCGGTCGGAGTCGACGACGAAGGTGTCGGCCGTCATCGGGAGCTTCTCTTGTCGAGAACCGAGCGTGGCGACGGCGAAGGGGGTGAGCTCGGGCAGGTACGTGGAGAGCCGCGACCCGGACGCCGTCAGGCAGTCGAAGAGCAGGTGCGCGCCCGAGCCCACCGGCGTGCTCAGCTGCTGATCGCCGGGAGCGAAGTTGAAGTAGCGGAGGTCGAGGTCGTCCGGCACGACGAGCTCTTCGCCGTAGACGCCGTGGCGCCAGCGCGACGCGTGCGCGCCCAGCCACTCCACACGGGCGCTCCACGAAGGCGCCACCGGACCGAAGCCGATGGGCGCGACATCCGGCGAGTCGTGGGGCGCGCCCGGCGGGAGCAAGTTGGGCAACCGGAGTCGGCCGCTCGAGTCCTGCATTCGCCGGGAGACTCCGACGGGGTTCCACGTTTCGGGCCCGCCGGCAGCGCGCTCATAGACGAGCGGCATCGACTTGAACGCGGGGCCCTCGTACACCGTGCCGTCGATTCCCAGCGAGCGGTCTGCGACGACCTCCACGACCTTCTCGCACTCGCCGATCACGATGCGGGCCGTGAGCTCCCGCGTGGGCCGGCCGCCGGGCGCGTAAGCCGAGCCGACGACGACGATGTCGGTTCGCGGCTTGTAGGGCGCCAGATCCGAGCCGGCTCGGAGGCTCTGTCCGCCGTCGCCGCCGTGGTGTGTGTCGTTCGGCTGGATCGGTTCTTGATGAGTCGACCGCGCCGCCTTCATGGGTAGAAGATCGAACGTGGCCTTTGTTACGACAGTCAGTCGCCACGCTCCCGACCCGAACCGCCATCGGAAAGCAGTCGCGGGAAGCTGGAGCAGACAATGCACTTCCATGGCAGCCGTAGCCGGTGAGGTTACACCGGTCCTCGTGAGAGAGGTGAACCCGTCATGAGCATCGAACAGCCTCGAGACGAGAGCGAGAGCGTCCTCGCCGCCATCATCTATGCCGAGGCGAGCGTCCCGCACGGAGCGGACTCACCGAGCACCGAGATGCTCGCGGTGGGGTGGACTGTGCGCAATCGATACCTTCATGTGCAAAAAGTGTACGGCGCGTCCGACCGCCGGTGGTTCGGGACCGGCACCTCGCTCGAGAGCATCGCGACTCACGGCAGCGAGTTCGTCTCGGCGTCCGGCCCTCGCTATCGGAAGTTCCGGACCGACCTTTCGTCGATCACCAACCCCGGGGAGGTCGCGTACGGGAACCTCTGCGTGCGCGCGGCGCGGGAGATCCTCGCGGCCGCGGAGCCGACGACGCCGGGCGTGACGGGCACGTACCCGTTCATCTGGTTCCAGAAGGCGAGCCGGCGTCCGAGCCCTCGCGCCAGCGCGACCGCGACCGCACACGGCGTCCACAATTTCTGGTCGTTTGCTCCGGGGCGCGAGCGCGGCTGACGCGCGGACGGCGACGAGCTCAGCGGGGGGGCTCGAACAGTCGCCGCACCTCGGGCTTTCGGAGGCTGATCAACGCGTACGCCGAATACGGTGAGCCGACGCACGTCACCAGCCCGAACAGGGCGTAGACAATCGTCGAGGTGTAGGCCCAGCGTTTCCGGTTCTGGAGGCCCCACGCATTGAGCGGCGCCAAGACGATGCCGAGCGGGACCCAGAGCATCGAGACCGTGGCGAGGATGATGAACACGGTCAGAAAGGCCGGGAGAAACCAGCCGAAGTCGGTGTCGCCACCTCCAGCGCTCGAGGGGGAAGACGGCGTGCTGCCCTCCGACAGTCGCGCGCCGAACCAGATGGTGATCGCGAGGTGGACCAGGCTCATCACCAGGAGAAAGGCGATGTTGAGCTTGACGTGCACGTTATGTCGAGGGTCGAGCGAGTCCTCGAGCGCGTCCGCGAAGGTCCGCACGCTCGGGAAGCGCCACGCGGGATCCAGCGCGAGCGCGCGGCCGAGCACGAGCTGCAGCGGGTGCGGGAGCGTCGGCGGAAGGGTGGGCCGCCCTTGTGCGATCGCCCACTTCAGCTCTTCGAGCGTGCGGCCCGTGTACGGGCGCTTGCCTGTGAGCGCCTCGCAGACGACGACCGCGAACGCGAACAGATCCGCGCGCGCATCGACCGGGCGCGCGAAGAGCTGCTCGGGCGCCATGTAGGCGGGCGTGCCGGCGAAGAGCCCGTCGCCGCCCGCACCGAACTGGGCGAGCCCAAAGTCCGTGATGCGCACGCGGCCGTCTGCGCCGACGAGGATGTTGTCGGGCTTCACGTCCCGATGGATGAGGCCGGCGCCGTGCAGCGCGGCCAAGCCGAGTGCCGCTTGCCGCAACACCGCGAGGATGTCGCGCTCCGAGCGCGGCGACGCGGCCAGCCAGCGGCCGAGGCTCGACCCCAGCACGTACTCCATCGCGATGTAGAGCTCGCCCGCTTCGACGCCTGCGTCGTAGACGGCGACGACGTTCGGGTGAGACAGCTGCGCGATCGCCCGCGCCTCGCGCAACGTCGTCTCCTCCGCCGACGTGGTCCGCGCGGAACTCGAGCGGATGGTCTTGAGCGCGACCGGGCGGGAGAGCACCGTGTCGAAGGCCAGGTACACGCGCCCCATCCCACCTTCGCCGAGCTGGCCCTGGATGGTGTAGCGCCCGAAGCGGCCGCCGATCTGGAGGGGCGGGTCGGGGAGGGCGACGGGGACCCGCTCCTCGGTCCGGTGTCGGACCCCGCTCGCGCCGGTCAATCGTGACGGCAGCGTCAGCACGCTCCCGAAGGCGCGCGCGAGCTCGTTCAACGTCTCGTAGCAGCGGTCGCAGGTGTCGACATGGAGCTCCACCTGACGCGCGTCACCCGGCGCGAGCTGGCCCCTCACGAAGAGGAGCGCGGTGTCCTCGTTGGGGCACGCCACGGACGATCTCCTACGGATTGTAGGTACCGCACTTTCCCGAGGGGCAGTAGCCTGGCCTCGTGCCGCAGCACGCCGGCGCTCGAGGTCTGTCCGTCGCTTCCGTGCGGGAGGCCTTTGTCCGGAGCTGGGGGGCCGCGGTCGACGCGCCCGTCGAGGCGCTGGACGCGGCGGTGCGGCGTTGCCTCGAAGCCGCGAGCGACGCCTTTCCGGCGCTCCCCAACGACGCGGCGCGCTTCGGCGAGGCGCTCGCCCGGGGACGACGGGAAGGCAGGTCGGCCTTGCGCTGGCTCGAGGAGGCGCGCGCGTCGGACCTCTGGCTCGCGCTCGCGTGTGAGAGCGGCAACCCCGCGGCGCTGGCGGAGTTCCAGCGCGCCATGGTCGCCGAGGTGCGCCGCGCGGCCGAGCGCTCTCAGCGGGCTCCGCTCGATCCGGAGGACCTCGCGCAGCTTGTCTGGCAGAAGCTGTTCGTCGGCGAAGCCGGCGCGCAGCCGAAGATCCGCGAGTATGCGGGGGAGGGGGATCTGCGGGGCTGGGTCCGTGTCGTCGCGGTGCGGAGCCTCGTCGACGTCGCCCGGAAGCGCTCGGGCGGCGAGGCCCCGGTCTCGGGTGAGCGCGCCGCCGATCTGCTGTTCGCCCCGGGCGCGGACCCCGAGCTCGAGTACCTGAAGCGGCACTACCGCGCCGAGTTCGCCGCCGCCTTTACCGACGCGATCGCGGCGCTCGAGCCCGAGGACCGCACCTCGCTCCGACAACATTTCGTGGACCAGCTCTCCATCGACCAGATCGCGCACGCGCAAGGCATCCACCGCGCGACCGCCGCGCGGCGCGTGCAGAAGGCGCGCGAGGGGTTGCTCTCCGATACGCGGAGGCGGCTGATGGCCAAGCTCCAGCTCTCGCGGGGCGAGCTCGAGAGCGTGATGCGCATGATCGAGAGTCAGCTGCACGTGAGCGTGGGACGCCTGCTCAAATAGTCCGCGGGGTCGGGTATGCTGCGCCTGCCTTGGACTACCTGCCCCCGTGCTGCGCCTCCTGCCCCGAGCTCGACCAGAGGCAGCGAGCTTGCCGCCTCCTCGCCGATCTCTCGCCCGCGTCGCGCCGAAGGCTCCGCACGATGCCCTGTGAGGCGAGCCGGCTGATTCGCCTCCGCTTTCGCGGCTACGGGGACGATCTCGCGCGCGCCGCCGTCGCCCGCTTCGAGGGCGACGACACGAGCGTCCCGGGCTGCACCTCGTCGCCGCTCGACGCGCGCGTCTGGCTCTCCGACTGGCCCGCGCGCGCGCTCGCGGCGCCGGCGCTCGAAGCGCGGTTCGAGGCCCCCGCGAGCTACGGCGATCCGATCCCGGGCCCCGCGTCGCCGATCTTCGCGGCGCTCGGCGCGCTCCTTGCGATCGACCCGCTCTGCCTCGTGCTCTGCCTCGACGGGGCACGCGGCTCGATCGACGCGACGACGTGGCGTTCCGGGCTCGGGCTCGGCGACGCCGCCCTCGCCGATCAGCTGGCGCTCGCGCTCTTTCGCGCTCTCGTCCTCGTGACCGGCGCGCTCGCGCGCGTGGAGCCGCCCGAGGCGCGCGTCTGCGCGGCGGAGCGCTGGCTCGGCACCGGCGGCCCCTCGGCGGTCACGGCGCTGTCTCGCGCGCGAGAGAAGACGGGCGACCCGTCCCTCTCGATGACGAGCTTCCGGCACGCCTCGACAGACGGCGCGAACGCCCTGATCGCGGAGCTCGAACGAGACCCGGCCGTCGGGGTCCTCCTCTCGTCCGAGGCGACGCGCGCGTTCCGCCGCGCCCTCGAGCTGGAGACCGAGCCGGACGAGCTCTCCGCGTTCGAAGAGCCGCTCTTCGCCTGGCTCGCTCGTCAGCTCGCCGAGGCCGGGCCGCGTGCCCCCGACGCCCACGTCCCCCCGACGGATCTCATCGGCTTCGTCTGCGCGACCGAGCCGTCGTCGATGGACGCGCTGCGCACGATCGAGCACCTCGCCGCGTGCCGCGACGACCGATGTGGGGCGATCGTCCGGGCGGAGGTCATGGGGATGGCCTCGGTTCGTCGCGCCCTCGTGGGGCCCACGGCCACGCCTTCCTCCTGGCCGGTGCGCGCGCCAGGTCCGCTCCTCGTCCCGGCTCCGCCACCGTCCGCCCCGGCCTTCTCGGAGGACGAGGAAGACACGCTGCCGCGGAAATGAGAGGCCCGGACAACCGGGTCATTTCGCCCCCAGCGTTGCCCCAGTAGTCGTCGCTTTGGGTCGTCTGCTACGTTCCTTGCGACCGCTGCGCCCGCCAATCCCATGCAACAGCACGGGTCCGTTCCCCCGCCCCAGAGCTTCGTCCCCGCGCCGCCGCCGCTTTTCCTCGACTACGCCGGCAAGCGGTACGCGATCACCGTTCCGCGGTTCGTGATCGGGCGCGAGCGCGGTGCGTGCCACCTGCTCTTGCAGGACCCGAACGTGTCGCGCCAGCACGCGGCGATCGAGTTCGTGCAGGGCTACTACTTCATGGTCGATCTGGGCTCGCGAAACGGTGTCGGTTACAACGGGCACCGCGTCCGGAAGAAGCAGATCGTCGAGGGCGACAAGTTCGAGATCAGCGGTCACGCGATAGCGTTCTCGTTCAGGAACGTGTGACGACCTTCCAGACGGGCTCCTCGTTCTCATCGGGGTAGCCGACGAGCTGCTCCTGCGGCAAAAAGCTCGCCTTGTACGCGAGCGAGCGGCAGCCCTCGACCTGGTAGCCGAGGTACACGTAAGGGATGCCCCGCCGCGCAGCGAGCTCGAGCTGGAAGAGCACATTGGCCGTCCCGATGGACCGCTTGGCCCAGTCGGGATCGTAGAAGAAGTAGATGGCGCTCCAGGCGCGTGGCGTCTCGTCGCAGAGCCCGACGCCGACGAGCCGCCCTGCCTCGTCGTAGTAGGTCAGCTCTCGCGCGGCGGGGTGCGGGAAGGCGAACTGGATCCGGTACGTGCGCTCGGAGAGCGAGGCCTCGTCCCAGCCCCGCGCGGCCTCGCGGAACGCGTGCCAGCGGTGGTAGAGCGCGAGCCGCTCCTGATCGAAGACGGGCGCGCCGACCCGGGCGGTCAGCTCGGAGCAGGCGTTGCGCGCTCGCCGCTGGCTCTTCGAGGGCGTGAACGTGCCGGTGGGGATCCGGGTCGGCACGCAGGCCGAGCACGACTCGCACACCGGGCGGAAGTAGTCCGGCCCGAACCGGCGCCAACCTCGCTCGAGCATGGCCTCGAGCTCGAGCGGGCTCACCTCCACCAGGATTCGATGAAAGAGGCTCGCCTCTCGGTCGGGCAGGTACGAGCAGGCGCGCGGCTCTTCTTGGAGGATGTCGAGGACGCGCGCCACCAGCTACTCGATGTTGAGGACGTAGCTCCCGGCCGAGGCGTTGAACCCGTCGACGACCACCGTGACGGTCTGCCCTGCCGCGAGGCTGACGTTCACCTGTGATTGAAGTCCGAAAGTGTCGTCGTCGCAAGCCAAGGACGCACCGCCGCAGGTCGCGCCGAGCACGTAGAGCGCGGTGTCGTAGGCCGAGCCGATCGTGTCGAAGGTGTACGTCTTGGTGATGGGTGCGGTGAACGTGTACTGGTGATCGGGCGCCTGGCTCGACGTACACGAGGGCGCGAAGAGGTTGGGGCTGCCCTGCGTGTTCCCGGAGACGGTGACCGGCACGACGTCGCCCAGGTCGGCGGTGGGGCAAGTCGAGACGGGCGTGCCGTTGATGAACAGGTTGTAGAACCCCGAGGCGTTCTTGCCGTCCACCACGACGTACACGGTCTGGCCCTGGCTCAGCGTCGCGGTGATGCGCGACGTCTGCTGGCCGCCGAAGTCGTCGTTGCACCCGAGCTCGCCGCAGCTGTTCGCGTCGAGCACCGTGAGCACCGTGTCGAAGCCCGAGCTCGCGGTGCTGAAGACGAAGCTGCCCGTCGTCGGCGCCGTGAACGAGTGCACGATCTCCGAGCCCGGTGCGCCGGTGCAGGACGGGAACAGGTCGTCCGGCGCGCCGCTCGTGTCGCCCGTGGTCGACTGCGGCACCGAGCCCGGCAGTGGGATGGCGCCACAAGCCCCGCAGGGGCAGGGCGAAGAAGAAGAGACGTTCAGCAGGTACTCGCCGGCCGTGAAGCCGTCGACCACGATCGTGACCGTGTCGCCGGCCGAGAGATCCACCTGCACGCTGGACGCAACGCCGACAGAATCGTCATTGCAGGCGGACTCGAAACATCCGCCGGGGCCGAGCACGCCGAGGACGGTGTCGTAGGAGGATCCGATGGTGTCGAAGGTGTAGGTGGCGCTCAGGGGCGCCGTGAACTGGTGCGCGACCTCGGGCGCCACCGCGCCGGTGCAGGAGGGGACGTAGTGGTTCTGGGCGCCGAACGTGTCCCCGATGAAGGTCAGCGAAGGAGCGCTCGGCAGCGTGACGACGTCGCAGATGCCGCACTCGCTCTCGCCCGGGCACTCCGTGCCCTGGCAGAAGCCGCCCGAGCAAAACTCTTCGTCGCCGCACGGCGAGAAGCACGCGCTGCAGTGCTGCTGATCCGTGAACAGGTCGACGCAGTAGCCCACACCGCAGTCGACGAGACCCGGCGGGCACTGGAGGAAGCAGCTCCCGTCGAAACACGCTTCGTCGAAGCTGCAGGGGAAGCCACACGAGCCGCAGTTCGACGGATCGCTGAAGATGTCGACGCAGGCGCCGTTGCACGCCACGAGGCTCGGCGGGCAGCCGCCGGAGCACTCGCCGCCGCTGCACACCTCGTCCGGGCTGCAGGGCGAGAAACATCCGCCGCAGTGCTGGAAGCTCTTCGAGGTGTCGACGCACTCCTTGCCGCAGAGGACCTCGTTTGGGCCGCAGAACGGCGAGCCGCCCGCCCCTTCGCCGCCAGCGCCCGATGCGACTGCGCCCTCCCCGCCGCAATCGCCGTCGGAGCAGGGCTGCACCACGACGGTCGAGTTGCACGCGGCCGCGAGCGTGAGGGAGAGCAGAGCGCAGGCGAGATACGCGGGCGTCTTCATGGGGGGCTCCAAGCAAGAGACGACCAGCGTACCAGGCCGAGGCGAAAGGAGCCCTTTTTCACCGGCCCGCGGGCGACACGAATCGAGCGTCGTCTTCGACGAGCCAGCGCAGCGCGCTCTCGACGAGGGGCGCCACCGCGCCGCCGTAGGTGTGTCCGCCGCGTGAATCGTAGGAAAGCCGCGCCTCCAGCCCCGCGCGCTTCAGGTAGCCGAGCGACTTGTCACCCGCGGTCTTGCATTTGACCTGACCACAAACGATCGCGACCCGGTCGAGCCCCGAGGCTTTCATGCGTTCGGATAGGGCGATGTTCCAGTCGGCGAAGCCACCTTCGACGAAGAGCGCACGGCGAAAGCGGGCTGCGTGCTCGGCCTTCTCGTGGAGGAACAAGAGGCCCATCGACGCGCCCTGCGAGTAGCCGGCGAAGACAGCGCCACCGACGTCCACTCGATCCGGGAAGCGCGCGGCGAGCGCATCCATCGCAGCGAGGACCTCCTGCCCGAGCCTGTGGTGGCCGTCGTAGAAGTAGCCGCGCTCCTCTTCCGGCAGGTGTTTGTTGTTGGGCGTGCCGCGGGTGCAGAGCACGAAGGCCCGGCCTCCGGTCAGCTCGCGGTACCGATCACAGTGTGGCTCGGGTCTCCCCCCAGCGCCGTGGAGCGCGACGACGAGCGGCGCCGGGCGCCCGGTCTTGGGCGGGACGACGACGACGGCCGGGAGAAATCCGGGGACCTCGAGCTCGACGCGTGTCGGCGACTCGCCGGCGCCTGCGCTCGGCTCCGGGAGCGGCGCGGGTGGCGACGGCGCTGCCTGCGGCTCCGCTGCCGCTGAGCCAGGACGGGGGGCCTCCTTGGTCTCGTGCGGCGCAAACGAGGCGCTCGGCGCCGGGGCCGGCGAGCAGGCGGCGACGACGAGCAGACAAGCGACGGTGCGGCGGATGCCCTCGAGCTGCTGCAAGCGTCGGACCGCTCGCATCGTCAGCGCATCAGCTTTTCCGCCAGCGGGAACAGCTTGCGAATGGCGCCAGGCGAGAAGCGCTTCAGGCCCTGGAGCACCTTCGCCTCGGTGTGCGGGAAGCAGAACACCTCGTCTTTGTCGCAGGCCTTGAGCGCGCGCGCGGCCACCTCGTCCGCGTTCACCTTGTTCTGCTTCATGACCTTGTCGATCTGGTCGAGCATGGGTTTTTCGGTGTGGGCGCGCGCGGCCTTGTGGATGTTCGTCTCGAAGAAATACGGGCAGAGCACGGTTGCTCCGACGCCCTTGCCCGACAGCTCCGCCGCGAGCGTCTCGGTCAGCGCCACGACGGCGGCCTTCGTCGCGTTGTAGGGCCCCATCTCCGGGGCGTAGGTGATCCCGGCGATCGAGGCGACGTTGAGCACGTGCCCCGAGCCTTGCTCCTTCATGAGCGGGACGAAGAAGTGGCAGCCGTAGACGACGCCCATCAGGTTGATGCCGACGATCCAGTCCCAGTCCGACAGGGGGACCTTGCCGACCGCTCCGCCGACCGCGACGCCGGCGTTGTTGACGATGAGGTCGACGCCGCCGAGGACCTGCACCGCGCGATCGCGCAGCGCCTCGACCTCGTCGGCGCGCGAGACGTCGCAGCGCATGACCTCCGCCCGGCCGCCCAGTCCCTCGATCATCCGCTTCGTCTCTTCGGCGCCAGCCACGTCGATGTCGCTGACGAGGACGTGGCCCCCGCGCTCCGCCAGCTTCTTGCAGATCGACCTACCCAGGCCCCCTCCGGCCCCCGTCACCACCGCCCGCGGATTCGATCGAATCATGGGCGCGCCGTAGCACGTGGCCGGCGGCGCGTCAGGGCGCGGCGCGCGGGATCTCGATCGGGTCTTTGCGCGTGAGGTAGAAGAAGTCGCGGCTCATCGGCTTCTTCACGTAGTCCTCGTCGGTGTACTCGAAGCCGTCGATGATGGCCTTCACCTTCCCGTCCGCCTCGATGGTGACGAGCTTCGGGAACGACCAGTTCACGTCGAGCTGCGCGACGTTGACTGCGCCGGCGTGGTTCATTGCCTTGGCGATGGCGGTCGCGGTGGTCGCCTCGCTGATGCCGACGAAGAGGATCCCGCCCGTCTCGTCGAGACCGACGGCGGAGCGACGGATCACGGTGTCCTTGTCGAGCGTGGAGCCCCAGTGGGTGTTTTCCTCCACGGTGAGGCCTTTGTGCATCTCGCCGTTTTCGTACATGCACATGGGCGTCTGGCGGAACCACGTCATCGAGTCGCGCGAGGCCTCGATCGCCTCCCAGCTCTGGATCTTCAGCGCGTCCTTCTCGTACATGGCGATGGTGCACGAGCGGCCGCGTGGCTCCACCCAGAGCACGCCCTCAGCCTTCATGCCGTAGTTGCCGTGCGTGGTCTTGAAGCCGCCGTTGAAGGCCGCGAGCGCGCGGGCGAGGTCCGCCTCCGCGATGAGACCGGTCCGCTTCAGCGCCTTGGCTTCGGGGAGCTTCGTCATCGGCTCGTGCAGGCCGGCGACCAGGTGCAGGCGCACCTGGCGAAGGTCGACGGCCACGATGGCCACGTGGGCCCAGCCGCGCTTCTTGTCGGGGTGCAGCAGGGTCTTGAAGAGCGGCGCGGCTTCCCCCGGGTTGTGTGGATCGGTCATCGGCACCCACTTGCCGTCTCCCGGGGCTGCGAAGGACGCGTGCATCGGCTCCACGTTTTTCGGCGTGAAGACCGGATAGAGCAGCGGCTTGTCCGTCTTGGGGGGCGGGGCGGGCTCCTCCGCCGGCACCTCCCAGTGGGCCGTCGGCGCCTGGTCGCCCTTTGTCGCGAGGTTGTACTTGTCCTCGACGCCGTAGAGCGTGTCCTCCAGCCAGGCGATGGCGTCGTTGCCGACGATGGCCCGGCCGGTGTCGGCGAGCCAGGGGCCGAGCCACTCGACTCGATGGATGGCGATCCACAGGGCCAGCCCGACGATCGGGATCCCGACGCCGAGGGAGATCAACGTCCGCCGCAGCCAGCGACGCTTCTTCTTCTTGGGGGCAGGGGCGGACCCGGACATCGGCCTTGGTCGGGGGCCGAGCCACCCGAAGTCCCCGTTTCTAGACGGCTCTCCGGGGAACGTCCACCTGGCGAAAAAACTTTGTCACCGGAGCGGGGGCCTCGTCGTTGACCCGCTGAGCCCACCGAAGGAGTTCAGCCATGTCGACTGCCATGCCCTCGTTTTCCGCCTCCGACCCCTCCGCCCGCCTCATTCCGACCGAGGGGAAGGTGCTGCCTCTCGAGGCCTCGGAGCTTCGGGTCGACGCGAAGGGCGGCCTCGCTCGTGTCGTCTTCACGCAACGATTCAGGAATCCGTACCAGGAGCCGCTGTCCGTCACCTACAAGCTCCCCCTGCCGGCCGACGCCGCCGTGAGCGGCTTCGTGTTCCGCATCGGCGAGCGGACCATCCGCGGCCGGGTCGAGGGGCGGAGCGAGGCGCGCGAGCAATACGAGCAAGCCATCCTCGAAGGCCGGAGCGCGGCGCTCCTCGAGGAGGAGCGGTCGAGCCTGTTCACCCAGGAGATCGGCAACATCCCCCCGGGCGAGGCGGTCCTCGCCGAGATCGAGATCGACCAGCCGCTCGCCTGGCTCGCCGAGGGCTCGTGGGAGTGGCGCTTCCCGCTCGCGGCCGCGCCGCGTTACCTCGGCGTCGGGACGATCGAGGGGGACGTGTCGATCGACGTCGCCTCGGGCGAGATCGGCGCGCGCGCCTCGCTCGGTCTCACCATCCGCGACGAGGTCACGGCCCGACGCTCGCCCGAGTCGCCGAGCCACCCCCTCGTCTGCTCCCGTGAGCAGAGCGGGTTCGCGGTGGAGCTCGGCAGCGGCAACAAGGCCGCGCTCGATCGCGACGTCGTCGTCCGCTGGCCCGTCGCGGCCTTCGAGCCCGGCGCCGCGCTGGACGTCGCCCGCCCGAGCGACGTCGCCCAGGGCTCACGCGCCTTCGGCCTGCTCACGCTCGTGCCGCCTTCGCCCGACGCACACGCCGAGGCGTTGCCCCGCGACTTGTCGCTCTTGCTCGACACGAGCGGTTCGATGTCGGGCGAGCCCCTCGAGCAGATGAAGCGCGTCGCGAGCGCGCTGGTCGACAGCCTGACCGAAAAGGACACGCTCGAGATGATCGAGTTCTCCTTCCAGGCGCGAGCGTTCCTGGCGACCCCGTCTGCCGTGACGCCCGCGCTGAAGAAGAAGGCGCTCGCCTGGATCAAGTCGCTCGTGGCGAGCGGGGGGACCGAGATGGTGACCGGCGTCCGCGAGTCGCTGCGGAGCATCCGCGCCGGCGCCCAGCGTCAGGTCGTCATGATCACCGACGGCCTGGTCGGCTTCGAGCGTGACGTCGTCCGTGCGATCCTCGACGGCCTGCCGGCTTCGGCGCGGTTCCACGCCGTGGGCGTCGGCTCGGCGGTCAACCGCTCGCTGCTCCTGCCGGTCGCGCGCGCGGGCCGCGGGACCGAGGCGATCATCGGCCTCGGCGAGGACGCGGAGCGCGCCGTGCAGCGGCTGCTCGCACGCACCGCCGCGCCGATCCTGGTGGACGTCTCGATCGAAGGGAGCGCTCTCCGCGAGGTGGCGAGCGCCCGTCTGCCCGACTGCTACGCCGGCGCGCCCGCGCGCGTCGCCCTCGAGCTCGACCCGCGCGGCGGGGAGGTCGTCGTCCGCGGCCGTCTCTCCGGCGCGCCCTTCGAGCGACGCCTCGTGATCCCGGCCGTCGAGAGCGGCGCAGGCAGCGCCGCCGTCGCCAAGCTCTTCGCCCGAGAGCGCGTGGAGGAGATCGAGATGGAGATGACCGCGGGGCGCGGCAAGAGCCACGACCAGCGCATCGAGGAGACCGGAAAGACCTTCTCCATCGCGACGCGCCTGACGTCGTTCATCGCGATCACCGAGGAGGCGACGGTCGACCCGCGCTCGCCGTCGCGGCGCGAGACCCAGCCGCAAGCGCTTCCGTTCGGGATGAGCGCCGAGGGGCTCGGCCTGCGCGACGGGTCGGTGTCGACCCGGACGAGGGCGGGCGTCTTGCCGGCGCAGATGATCTCGCGAGCCGCTCCGTCGCCCATGGCGCCGATGGCGTCGGCGTCCGGCATGGGCGGCGCGCCTCCGCCTCCGCCAGGCTTTGCGCCTCCGGGTGGGATGTTCGGCGGGCCGCCTCCTCCTCCGTCCCCGCCCGCTGCGCGCGCACCCGCCGCGCCCGCTCCGGCCAAGGGCCGGGCGGCACGCGATGAAGGCGCGGCGCTCGGCGAGAAGAAAAAGAGCGCCGGGATCGTCGAGCGCATCGCGCGCGTCTTCAAGGCCGAGGAGAAGGTGCGCGAAGCGGAGCTCGCGGACGAGGCGCCGGCGCCGGCCGAGATCGCCGCGCCCGCTGCTGCGCCCATGCCCGGCCTCGAGGGCCGCATCGTGAAGGTCGAGGGGGACCTCGTCCTCGTCGAGGTCGTCGTCCCCGAGTCGGGGTTGGTGGTCGGCTTCGACACCATGCCGGCCTTCGCCGAGCTCACCGACGGATCACGGATCACGGCCACGGTCGACGAGTCGCGCTCGACGCACGAGGGGAGCTATGGTCCGGGGCTCGTCGTGAGGATCGCCCTCCGTCTCGGCGCCCCGCCGCGGGCGCCTCTGTACGGCGTGCAGATCACGATGTTGTCATCCTCCGTTCTCGTCTACGCCCGCGTCTGAGCCGACCATGAGCGCTCCCGACCTCGACATCCACCTCTGGGGCATCGCGAGCGGCGATGCGCGCGCCTACGGCGTGTTCCTCGCCGCCGCGGAGCCCACGG
Organism: Myxococcales bacterium; assembly: GCA_016794345.1. Classification (GTDB taxonomy): domain Bacteria; phylum Myxococcota_A; class Polyangia; order Polyangiales; family Polyangiaceae; genus Xiheicaenibacterium; species Xiheicaenibacterium phototrophicum. Next base: position 8,892 of record JAEUKE010000218.1, on the reverse strand, counting down.
TACGGAGGAGCCTGCGCTCCTTCGCGACCCGGGTGGACGTCGAGGCGGTCTTGCAGGAGGCGTTCCTTCGTCTCTGGCAGGTGGCGCCCAAGGTCGAGCGTGACGGTAAGCCGAACGCTTTGCTCCGTCTCGGCCTGCGTATCGCGCGGAACCTCGCGCTCGACGACCTCAAGCGTCGACGCGAGGTCCAGCTGCCGGAGGATGCCGAGCCGGCTGCGGAGCCCGCGTTCGCAGACCCCCTGACCCAGGAGCACATTCGGCGCTGCTTCGGCGAGCTGCCCAAGCAGCCGTCCGCTGCCCTCCGAGCGCGGCTCGACGCCGAGCCAGCCGAGGACGATGGCCTCCTCGCCGAGCGGCTGGGGATGCGCAAGAACACGTTCTTCCAGAACGTCGCGCGCGCTCGCAAGCTCCTGGCCGACTGCCTCGAGCGGGTCGGCATCGTCCTTCACGGGAGCCCGGAGGCAAGCCGATGACACCTGCCGAACGCGAAGAGCTCGTCGAGTCGGTCGTGAGCGCGTACCGCGAGCCCGACCCGCGCGGCGGGGTCAGGCCGAGCCCGGCCTTCTACGACCTGGACGACGCGGGCAGGGCGGAGGCCTTCGAACGCACGATCGCGCAGCGAGCGATTGAAGCGGCGATCGATCCCGAAGGCCAGAGCGCGACCGTCAAGGCCGTGCTGGCGAAGATCGCCGGCGGCGGCTGATCGGCGCTCAGTGGACGAGGCGATCGGTCACCCGTAGGGCGACGCCGGCCTGGTTGTGCCCGACGCCGGAGCCGACGAGGACGACGAGCTGTCCGGGGCGCACGCGGCCCTGCTCGATCGCGTCGTGAAGCGCCATGGGGATGCAGGCCGACCCGGTGTAGCCCCACTTGTCCATGATCATGTGGGTCTTGTCGAGCGGGAGCTCGAGCGCCGCCATGACCTTCTCGATCGTGCGCCGCCGCACCTGCGTGAAGATGACGAGATCGATATCGTTCATGCCGAAGCCCACGTCGCGGGAGAGCGAGCGGACGATGGCGGGCCAGCCTTCGTCGTTCACCTCCGGCGGGTACTTCTGCGTGACGCGCACCTGCGTCCGGCCGGCTTCGACCGCGGCGTGCGAGGCGGGCTCGGCGGTGCCGCCGGCGAAGATCCCCCAGAAGGAGGCGAAGGCGCCGTCCGCGCGGAAGGTCGCCCCGAGGATCCCCGGCTCCTCCGAGCGCTCGAGCACGGCCGCGCCCGCGCCGTCGCCGTAGAAGAACGAGTTCGGATCGCTCGGGTCCGAGAGCTTGCTCATCCTGTACGCGCCGACGACCAGGACGTGCCGGAGCGACTTGTTCGTGGCCATGAGGCCGTGTGCGTTCGCGATGGCGGTGGGGAACGACGCGCACGCGCAGCCGACGTCGAACGTGCCGGCCCGCTTCGCCCCGAGCTTGTGCTGGACGACGACGCTCGTCGCCGGGGTCACGTAGTCGGGGCTGTCGGTCCCGAGCAAGATGAGATCGACGTCCGAAGCGGCGAGCCCGGCGCGGGCGAGGGCCTGCTTGGCGGCCTCGACCGCGAGGTCGCTCGTGGCCCACTCGGGGTGGGCGAGGAACCGGGTCCGGATGCCGGTGGAGGCCTCCATCTTCTCGACGAACTCCGGCGCGGTTGCGGCGAAGCGGTCCCGGAGCACGGCGTTCGGCAGCTCGATCTTCGGGACGTGGATCCCGGTGCTGCGCAGGATGGTATGGTGCATTGCAACAACTCCTCTGCGGCGATCAACTAAGTGATCTACAGAGGTTTCGCAATCCCGATTTGTTGCGGCGCAACAAATCAGCCGGGCGGCGCCGCGAGCTCCTCGCGAACCCAGTCGCGGAGCACCTCGAGGCCCACGCTGCCGGTGCCGAGGACGGCGTCGTGGAAGCGGCGCAGATCGAACGCGGAGCCCAGCCGAGCCTGCATCTCCCGGCGAAGATCGAGGATGACGCGCTCGCCGACCTTGTACGAGATGGCTTGGCCCGGCCAGCCCAGGTAACGCGTCGCTTCGCTCTCGGCGAAGTCACGCGCGACGAACGCGCGCTGCGACAGGAGGTCCACGCAGTGCTCCCAGCGCCAGGTCTCCCCGGGGCAGTAGTCGAAGGACTTGGGGATGGAGAGGCCGAGGTGCATGCCGATGTCCGCCGCGACGCGGTAGGCGCGGAAGAGCTTGGCCATGTGCATGCCGAGCACGTACTCGGGCTTGTCGAAGTAGCCGAGCTCATCCATCAGCTGCTCCGCGTAGAGCGCCCAGCCCTCGGCGTAGCCGGAGCAGACGACGAACAGGCGGTGCAGGCGGGTCAGCCGATCGGCGAAGTAGACCTGGAGGCCACACTGGAGGTGATGGCCGGGGAAGCCCTCGTGGTACGCGGTGGTGATCTCCGAGAAGAGCGTGAAGCGCTTCTCCGCGCCCGGGGCGTAGTAGACCGTGCCGGGACGGCGGAAGCCGTCGCTCGGCGGGATGTAATAGGCGCCGAGCGCGCCGCCTTCGGGCGCGAGCTTCACGTCGAGCTTGCGGATGGGCTCCGGCACGTCGAAGTGTGTGCCCAGCAGCTCGGAGAGCGCCCGCTCCTGTCGCTCGCGCATCAGCGTGAGGAAGCGGTCCGCGTCGGTGACGACCTGCTCGGGTGACTTCTGCAGCGCCTCCACGAAGGCTCGCGTGCTCGACCCTGGCGCGAGCTTCTTGGTGATCTCGGCCATCGCGCTCTCGATCGACGCGACCTCCTCGAAGCCCCAGGCGTAGGTCTCCTCCAGATCGATGTCGACGCCCAGGAAAGCCCGCGCGGAGCGCGCATAGCGCTCGCGGCCGACCGCGTCGTTCGGGCTCGCCTTGTCGTGGAAGCCCTCGAGGAAGTCGGCGAACCCCGCGTACGCCGCGCGCGCGTTCTGGCACCCCCGCTCGATCCGCGCGCGCAGGGCGGCGTCTTTGCCGCCGGCGGCGTCGTACGCGGAGGTGAGCGCGAGGAAGCTCGACTCGGCCGACGCGTGGATGCGCGACTGCGCGAGCGTCGCCTGGACCTGGCGCCTGGCCGGGACGAGCCCACGGCGCGCGCCCTCTTCCAGCGCGGCCCGGTAGGCGCGGAGCGGGCGGTCGATGGTCTCGAGGCGAGTCGCGGCCGCCTCCCAGCCCCCTTCGACGGTCGTGTCCATCACGTCGAAGACGACGCGCATGTGCTGCACCGGCGACTCGATGTTGTTCAGGTCGAGGAGGTTGTCGCCGCTGTCGTAGTAGTCGATCTGCTCGCCGAGGAAGTCCCCGACGACGCGCCGCGCGAGCTTGCCGAAGCGGTCGGCCGTGGGCGGGAGTCTCTCGAGATCCGCGCGGTAGCGGGCGAGCACCTGGCGGACCTGGGCTCCGCCCTCCGGGCTGTAGTCGTTCCAGCCGTCGAACACGCCGGGCACGCCCGCCATCGACGCCTGCACGGGGCACGCCTTCGCGAAGTCGTCCACGAGCCGATCAGCCAGACCAAAAACCGGATCGGACACGGATGACGGCTCTGCCATGTAGGGGCAGGCCTATACCATCGGGGCGGTGGCGCCGGGGGCGGATAGGCTCGCCGAGGGTCGCCGTGGCAAACTGCGGGTGTTCGGGGCAGGTCTTGCTCAGCCGCGTCCGGTCGCTAGCATCAACTCCTCGGAGGGGAACGCACGGCGGCCGGTGTGCGCGCCTCGCCGTGCTGAAGAACCAAGTCACGACCGAAGGAGTGACCGCCAATGTCTTCTGCTACTTCTCGACCGTCAAGGACGATGCTGCGCCGACTGGTCCTTAGCTGGCTGCCGTTCGCGCTCGCGTGTGGGGACAGCGAGGCGTCCGGCGGCGGACAGGGTGGTGCGGGCACCGGCACCGCTGGGTCCACGTCGAACGCGACGTCAGCCCAAAGCTCCGCTTCGTCTGCCGTGACGAGTACAAGCAGCACCGGCATGGTCGATCCGGGTTGTGACGGATTCACGACCGACGCGGAGTGCCCAGGCGCTCCGTGTTATTGGGCGGAGGGCTTCTCCTTCGACTCGGCCCTCGCGGTGTGTCAGGGGGGTGACCCATCGATCACGTGTTCCTCAGGCACGCCAATCGGGCGATGCATCTATGAGGATGATGACGCTTTCGCGTTCATAATGGGCTACATCTACCGGGAAGTCGGCGCCTCGACAGAGGTCGTGTACTTCCCGCAGATGCCACTCGATAATGACATTCCGGGTTGGCTGATGACTTGTCAGGACGAACCGCCATGCGATGGATGGCCGCCGCTCATGTAAAATGGCTGTCGGGGGTCTTCGTCTTCCTATCTGCCTGCGAGCCAGCGACCGAATGCGTCGTCGGCCGAGTTGGCAGCGTCACCATCCTCGACACCGACGTGGAGCGATTGCGTGCTCGCCTCGCACCGGCCCCCGCGGGGCCGAGCGCCGTGGAGCTGATGCTCGACTGCCAGGTCGCCTTTCAGGAGCAGACCGCGGAGACGCGGCTCGCCACGCCGGAAGAGGCGCTGCAGGCCTACCACCAGTTCTGGCGGGACGTTCGGCGAGACACCGGGACGGTACCGGAACGTTGGGCGGAGCTCGGTGCATCGAGCATGCGCGGCCTCCGCAAGAAGCACCAGGCCTCGGCGGGGCCGTGCGTCCTGGCGCCTCGGTGAGCCGGCTGCTCAGCGCCGGTTGCGCCTGCCCACGAGGGCTACCTCTGGCTGGCGCGTGGCTCGTCGCCGCCCCCCCGACCGGCCCCGCGCGCCCAATCAAGCTTCCCCCCGACCCCTCGACCGCCCTTCGTCGCTGCGCCAAGCGATTCGAGGCGGTGCGACCGCCCCGCGCGCCCAACCAAGCTTCCCCCGAACCCCTCGACCGCCCCTTTGTCGCCGCGCCAAGCGATCCGAGGCGGTGCGACCGCCCCTGCGTCGCCGGCGCCGGCGGCACCTGGCCGGTGACACCGCTCGGGATGCGCCGCGGAACGCGTCAAGGAGGCGGTCGCACCGCCCCGATGGTGCCGGATTCGGTGACACGAGGCCGGTCCACCCGGGAGGACCCCGCCGCCGCAGGCTCCGTGAGGCGGTGCGACCGGCCCGTGCGCGCCGGGCGGAGGGCGCGAGGGGCGGTCACACCGCTCGGTGGGCGCTGAAACGGGCGCCACGGGGGCGGTGGGACCGGGCGTGATCGGCCGAGCAGGGCGACGCGAGGCGGTTGCACCGCCTTTGTGCCGGGTCTGGCGCCGCAAGCGTGCCTGCGCCTCGCGCGCTCAGAACCCGCAGAACCCGGGGAAGACGCCGGCGCACTGCTGGGCACAGGTGTCGCAGAACACGCACGCGAGCAGGTTGCTGTACGCGGCGACGACCTGCGGCGGGAACTGGGAATCACAGCTCTGGCAGCAGTTCCCGTTCCCTTGGCAATCCCCGATGCAGTTGCCGTATTGCTCGCAGTCTGGATTGCCGAAGCACTGGTCGAGGGCCGCCTGGCACGGCCCGTTGATCGAGTCCTGGACGCAGTCGTCGCACTGGGGGCTCGGCTCGCCGAACTCGCAGAACTGTCCGCCGGTCCCGGTCGTGACGCCGGACACGACGGTCACCGCGTCGTTCGTGGTGACCGCGGTCACGACCGAGCTTCCCTTCGTCGTGGAGACGGTGCCGCTCGACTTCGTGCTCGAGCTCGATGTCGTGCCGCCGCTGCCGCCCGCGCCGTCGTCGTCTTCCACGAAGACGACGCTGCCGCCGCAGGCCGCGCCGAGCGCGATCACCGCCATCAGGAGCCCAACCTTCTTCGAGCCAAGCATGCGTGAGAAGCTAGCAGGAAATGGGGAACGCCCGGAGCGCTTCGCTTCGGCTCAGCTCTTCCGGTTCTGCGGGCCGGTGGTGCTCACCGGGGCCACCTCTTCGCCCTGCGCGCGCAGGTCGTCCACGGCGTCTCGCAGGATCTTCTTCTTCTCCTTGCGCGTCACGGTCGGCCAGAGCGTCTCGATCGCCGCGTTGAGCTCGGCGCCCATGAGCACGCCGAAGGCCGTGAAGTACAGCCACAGGAGGACGATCATCGGGGAGGCGAGCGAGCCGTAGATGGGGCTCGATTCGACGACCCAGCGGACGTACGCGCGGAGCGCCGCGGTGCCTCCGACCCAGACGACGAGCGCGAGGATGGAGCCGGGGAGATCGCGCAGGAAGGGCGTCCGCCAGGGGAGGGCGAAATGGTAGACGGCGGTGAGGGTGACGAGGACCGCCGTGAGGACGACGGGCCAATAGAGGACGCCCCAGAGCAGGTCGACCGTGCTCTCGAGGCCGAACGGGCGGGTCAGCGCGCGGCCCAGGTCGGGCCCCATGACGAGCAGCGGAAGGATGATGCTGCCCCAGGTCACCGCGACGAGCGTGTAGAGGAGCGCGAGCCCGCGTCGCTTCCAGATCGAGAGGCGCTCGTCGATCGCGTAAGCGATGTGCAGCGCCGCGAGGAGGGCGTCCGCGGCGCGCGAGGCCGACCAGAGCGCGAAGATGACACCGATCGAGATCAGGTCCGCGCGCCCGCCGGCCAAGAGCTCGTCGATCGTCGGCTCGATGATGGCGTGCACGGTCTCGGGCGTGAGGAAACGCGCCGCGTTGAGCAACAGCTCCGCGCGGACGCGGCTCGTCGCCTCGGGCCCGATCGATTGGCTGACGAAGCCGATGGCCGAGAAGAGCGCGAGGAGCGACGGCGGCAACGCGAAGAGGGCGAAGAAGGCGACCTCGGCTGCCAGGCCGTTGATTCGATGGTCGAGCGCGCCTCGGAAGACGTGACCGGCGATCGCGCGGTAGGTGCGCGTCTCGGACAGCCGGGGAGGCGCGGCGCTCGTCATTTCTTGCGCCGGGGGGAGCCCTTCTTGCGGAGGTCCTCGCTGCGATCGAACCGGACGTTGTACCGCTCGAGGATGGCGGGCGTGCGCTGCCTCGCGCGGGCGCGCTCGAGCACGATGCGCTGGCCGTCCGAGACGCCGACCGTGTAGAAGCGCGACGTGCCGCGTTCGGTCAGCTCGACCAGATCGCGCATGTTGCGCACGGGGACGCCGTCGATGCTCGTGACGATGTGGTTCTCGTACTCGTGGTAGCCCTGGTTCACCTTGTCCGCGAGCACCTTCTGGAGGATGACCACGTCCTGGCGCTCGGGCGTGCGGATCTGCGTCTCGTAGACGGTCACGAGCTCGTTCGGGCCCTGTTTCCACCACTCCTGGCCCCAGCTCTTCAGGTAGTCGCGCGAGAGCGGCGCGAAGAGCAGACCGCCGAAGATGAAGTAGGTCGGTCGCACGTCGTAGCGATCCTCCGCGACCAGGAGGCTCGGGGGACGCAGAGGGACCGTCACCTCTTGCCGCTTCTTGTCCCGCAGGATGGCGAGCCGGACGACGTCCCCCACGTGACGGTGGGCGATGCGGAAGCTGTGATCGACGAGCTCTCCCTGACGGAGCTGTACCGTGCCGTCCGAGCCGATGGGCTCCCCTTCGACCGCGAGGATCACGTCCCCTTCCTGGAGGATGCCCCACGCGGAGCTCTCGAAGGCCACGCGCGCGACGAGGATGCCGCCCTCCGTCCGCTCGAGGCCGAGCGAGCGGCGGTGCGCTTCGGACTCGAGGCGCTGCCAGACGACGCCCAGGCTGGGGAAGCTCGCCGGCTTGCCGAGCGCGAGATCGCGGAGGAAATGCTCCACGATCGGCAGCGCGATCGCGTAGGCGATGTTCTGCGACTCGTCGAGCGCCTGGAACGCGATTCCGATGAGCTTGTCCCCTTGGAAGACGGGGCCGCCGCTGTTGCCGGGGTTGATGGCGGCGTCGATCTGGATGCTGAGGAGCGGGCGCTGCGAGTGCGCGTAGGCGGAGACCTCGATGCGGGAGACCACGCCCTGCGTCAGCGAGAGGCGGTCGCCGCCGATGGGGTAGCCACACACCGAGACCGAGTCACCGAGGTGAGGCAGCTCCCCGAGCTCGATCGGCGTGATGCCGGCGAAGAACTCCTCGTTGGGGACCCGGAGGAGCGCCAGATCACACTCGTGGCTGACGCCCTCGACCTCGGCCTGGAACTTCCGCGACGCGTCCACGCGGCGGAGCTCCACGAAGACCTGGTTTTGCACCACGTGGCCGTTCGTGATGACGCGCAGGCCGCGGTCCGTCTCGATGATCGCCGCCGAGCCGGTCGAGTTCGACGGGCCGTGGGTCTGCCATGGCTGCTCGTAGTCCGGCGCGTCGGAGACGGTGAGGACCTTGACGACGGACTGCAGCTTCTTGGCGGCCTTGGAGCGGGTCACGGTGGGTCGCAAACGATCCTGCCAGCGCGGGGCTCCGTCAAGGAAAGAGGCCGGCTTCTTCGAGAAATGTCCGCTCGACCGCCGCGTAGTCGACCTCCACCTCGAGCCGCGCCAGGACCGAATAGAACCCGAACTGCAGCCGATTCATGAAGACCATGCCGGGCGGGAGGGGCACGAACTCGCCGTTCGGCAGCTTTCGCACGCTCTTGCCGATCTCTTTCAGTCGGTCGACGAGGCTCGCCGCGTAGCTTCGCGTGATGCAAAAGGGCGACGCGAAGAGCGGCTCGAAACACCGGCGCGAGTAGTCGACCGCCATCTTCTCCCAGGTGCCGCCGCGCGTCTGGAGGATCTGTGCGGCGTAACCCGCGAAGCCCTGCTCGTCGCCGAGCACCGCGGCCTTGTGCAGCCCGCGCGCTTTCTCCAGCCGCTCGGGGCGGATCGGCTCGCAGCAACCGAAATCCAGGAAGGTGACGACACCGTCATCGCCGAAGAGGTAGTTCCCCGGGTGGGGGTCGGCATTGAACATGGCGCCGACGAGGTTGCCCTTGAACACGAAGCGCCAGAGCGTCTCCGCGAACGCGCGCCGCTCCGCCTCCGAGGCGAGGCCGGCCTCCTCGAGCGTCTTGCCGCTCGCGAGCGAGGTGGTGAGCACGCGTTTG
>JAEUKE010000168.1 GCA_016794345.1 Myxococcales bacterium | reverse complement strand
GGACCCGAGCGTTCGGATCATCCCGCTCGAGGAGGTGCTGGCCGAGACGTCGCGCCTGCTCGACGGGTCGAGCCCCGTGATCAAGCGCCGGATGGAGCTCCTCGCGCAGGTCGAGGAGATCTTGCCGGGGTAGGCGCACGAGAGCGAGCAACCGATGGGCGGGGTAGGGCGTAACGACACGGTGATCGTCAAGGAGGCAGCGGCCCCCTCGCGGCCGCTTCGTCATCGCGCGCTCGACGTCCTGTTCTGCTCGGCCTTCGCCCTGCTCTGCGCCGGGCTCGCCCGCGACGTCTGGACGGGCTTCGCGCGCCACGAGCTGACCTTGTTGCTCGTGCCGGCGGTGGGCTTGGCGTCGTTCCTCGCCGCCGACTTCTCCTCGGGCTTCGTCCACTGGATGGCGGACAACTACGGCTCGCCCGCGACCCCGCTGCTCGGCCCGAAGCTCGTCACCCCGTTCCGTGAGCACCACGCCGACCCGCAGGCGATCACGCGGCACGACTTCTTCGAGGCCAACGGAGACAACTGCCTCACGGCGCTGTTCGTGCTCGTCCCCGCGTACGTCTGGCTCCCGCGGGTCGATGCGCCCTGGGCGACGTCGCTCGAGCTCTTCACGCTGCTGCTCGCCCTGGGTGTCCTGCTGACGAGCATGGCGCACGGCTGGGCCCACATGGACAGGCCGCCCGCCGTCGCCCGCCTGTTGCAGCGGGCGGGGCTCGTCATCTCGGCCGAGCACCACGCACGCCACCACGCCGGCGAGCACCGCACGCACTACTGCATCACCACCGGCTGGCTGAACCGGGTCCTCGACGGGATCGGCTTCTTCCGCGGGCTCGAGCGCGTGCTCGCGGCCCTCGGCGTTCGACGGAGCGCCTGAGGCTCAGTCGCGGTCGAGGCCGACGTCCTCGTACGAGCACGGGTCCTCGAGCGGCTCGACGTGGGTGAGCACGGTCGTCTTCGGTCCGAGCGCGCGGATGGCTGCCTCGACCTCTTCGACCAGATCGTGCCCGCGCTGCACCGTCCAGTCGCCCGGGACGAGCACGTGGAGCGACACGAACGTGCGCGCCCCGGCTTGCCTCGTCCGCACGGCGTGAAACTCGACTCCTCGTGATCGGAAGGCCTCCAGGGCCGCGTCGATGCGGGCGCGCTCGGCCTTCGGGACCGAGACGTCGAGAAGCCCGCGCGCCGAGCGGAGCAAGAGGCGCGTGCCGGTGACGACGATGTTGATCGCGACCGCGATGGCCAAGACCGGATCGAGCCAGCTCGCGCCGGTCGCGAGGACGAGCACCAGTCCGACGACGACGCCGACGCTCGTCCACACGTCGGTCATGAGGTGGTGGCCGTCCGCCTCGAGCACGATCGAATTGTGCTTTTTGCCTGCCGCGATGAGCACGCGGCCCACGACGAGGTTGATGATCGAAGCGCCGGTGCTGACGGCGAGCCCGAGGCCGAGCTCGCTGATGGGCTTCGGCTCGCGCAGGCGCTCGACCGCGGTGATGATGATCGCGGTCGCGGCGGCGAAGATCATCGCGCCCTCGAAGCCGCTCGAGAAGTATTCGATCTTCTCGTGCCCGTGGGCGTGCTCCTCGTCCGCCGGAGCCTCGGCGATCCGAATGGCGAAGAGCGCCACCACCGCCGCGACGAGGTTCACGATCGACTCGAGCGCATCCGACAGGAGCCCGACCGAGTCGGTCAGGAGCCACGCGCCGGTCTTGATCACGATGGTGCTCAGCGCGGCGGCGATCGACAGCCAGGCGAACCTGACGAGGGAGCGCGTTTGTGTGGCCGTCGCCGGCGCGCTCACGACGAGGCCTCTCGCGCGCGGTGGCGCGCGGCGCGCCTGACGCTCTCTGCGTAAGAGAGCGCGTAGTAGAGGAACACGGGCGCGATCGAGAGGGCGCGCGGGACTCCGCCGCTCGTCGAGATGCCTCGGCGAGACGAGCGCAAAAGGCCCGCGAGGAGCGGCTCTCCCCAGCCGCGGCGGCCCTCGACGACCTCCCACAACATCGACGCCGCGACGACGTTCAGGACCTCGTATTCGTCGTCTCCGCCTTGCCGGATGCGCCCTCGTCTGTCGAAGGTGAAGGCCTCGCGGCCACGCTCGTAGACGATCTCGAGGACCAGGCGCAGGTCGCCGAGGTCGTCGCGGCCGGCGAGCTCCCTCGCCAGGCCGGGCGAGAGCTCCTCCGTGAGCCAGGCCCTCGCGCGGGTGCGGTAGACGTCCTCCGGGAGGCCGGGGAGGTTGGGGTCGACGAGCGCGGCGGGCTCGAGCGGGCGGAAGGCGCGGGGCGGGTCGTCGCCGAGAACATCGACCGGGAAGACCCCGCGCTCGAGCGTGACAGAACCGTCAGCGATGTCGAGGGCGTCCCCGAGCTCGGGCAGGAGCGTGCGCGCCTTCGGCTCGAGCGCGGCGAAGTCGCGCGCGGCGCGCTCGCGCGAGATCGGGTAGACCCAGGCGTTCATCGCAGAAAATGGAGGTGCGTGGGCGTCGCCTGCGGCGCTCGGGACGAGGTGGGTCGCAGCGGCGGCCTGCGCGCAAGCGAGCATGTGCGCGTATTGCCTCGCGTCGAAGCCGACGTGATCGGCCGTCTGCAGCGCGATCTCGCGCATGGGCTGGATGGGCGCCAGGACGAGATCCACGGCGCGGCCGCTGGTCGCTCCGTCGCGGATCGAACGCACCTCCGCCGGGCTCTCGAACACCGTGTCGATCATGTTCCACACGACGCCGCTCGGGTCGAGGGCCATGACGCCCCATTCGACGTCCGGGGCGCGCGACGGGGTCGTGACCAGGGTGAGGCCTGCGTCGAGCTCGATGCGTGTCCCGGGATCGACGCGCCGAACCGTGCGGAAGCCGACCGTCTCCGCGACCTCGACCACGATCGGGTCGGGCGTCACGACGACGGTGTCGGCGTCGGCCCGGGCGAGCGCGGCGAGGCTCTCGGGGTCGAAGTGATCGGGGTGGGCGTGGGAGACGAAGACGAAATCCGCGCGGAGCGCGGCCGGATCGATGCGTCGTCGCGGCACGATGCTGAACGTGCCGCCGGAATGACCGGGGCCCAGGATCGGGTCGAACGCGA
>JAEUKE010000144.1 GCA_016794345.1 Myxococcales bacterium | reverse complement strand
CGGTTCCGGCAGAACCTTCTCGGCAAGCGCGTCGACTATTCCGGCCGCTCCGTGATCGTTGTGGGGCCGGATCTGGCCCTCGATGAGTGCGGCCTGCCGAAGCGCATGGCACTGGAACTCTTCAAGCCGTTCGTGATGCGGCGCCTCGTCGATCATGGCCACGCGCACAATATCAAAGCCGCGAAGCGGCTGGTCGAGCGCGTTGATCCCAAGGTCTGGGACGTTCTGGAAGAAGTGATCCAGGACTACGTGGTTCTCCTCAACCGTGCGCCAACATTGCACCGCCTGGGCATCCAGGCGTTCAAGGTGCGGCTGATCGAGGGGTCGGCAATTCAGATTCATCCGCTGGTCTGTGCGGCGTTCAACGCCGACTTCGACGGCGACCAGATGGCCGTGCACGTCCCGCTCAGCGTCGAGGCGCAGATGGAAGCGCGCGTGCTCATGATGAGCACGAACAACATCCTCTCGCCCGCGAGCGGCAAGCCGATCATCAACCCGACGCAGGACATCGTGCTCGGGCTCTACTACGCGACGCGCGAGCGCAAGTTCGCGAAGGGCAGCTACCGCGAGGGCTCCCTCACCGTCGACAAGAAGGGCCAGGCGGAGGGTTACCTCCGCGGCGTCTTCGCGAGCGTCGAAGAAGTGCGCATGGCCTACGACGCAGGCGAGGTCGCGCTTCACGCGGGCATCAAGGTGCGCGTGCCGATCCTCGACGAGGAAGGCAAGCCGGTCCTCGACCAGACCAACCGCCCGACGCGCCGCCTGGTGGAGACGACGGTCGGCCGCGTCCTCATCAGTGAGGTCCTGCCGCCGAAGGTCGGCTTCGACCACGCGAACAAGGTCCTCAACAAGAAGGCCCTCACGAACCTCATCGACACCTGCTACCGCGCGCACCGCAACAAGGAGACCGTCCTCCTCGCCGACAGGCTGCGGACGCTCGGCTTCGAGCACGCGACGAGGGCCGGCATCTCGATCTGCATGGATCACATGGTGATCCCGGACGCCAAGAAGCACATGCTGGCGGACGCGCAGGGCGAGGTCGAGAAGGTCATCGAGCAGTACCAGGAAGGCCTCATCACCGACGGCGAGCGTTACAACAAGATCGTCGACATCTGGGCCGACGTCGCGGACCGCGTCACCGACGAGATGATGCTCGTCATCGGCTCGGAGACGATGACGGATCCGGAGACGGGCAAGAGCGCGGTCGAGCCGAGCTTCAACCCCATCTACATCATGGCCGACTCGGGCGCCCGTGGCTCGAAGCAGCAGATCCGGCAGCTCGCCGCCATGCGTGGCCTCATGGCCCGCCCGAGCGGTGAGATCATCGAGCAGCCGATCACGGCGAACTTCCGCGAGGGCCTCAGCGTGCTCGAGTACTTCAGCTCGACGCACGGCGCCCGCAAGGGTCTCGCCGACACCGCCCTCAAGACCGCGAACTCCGGTTACCTCACGCGCCGTCTCGTCGACGTCGCGCAGGACGCCGTCATCGCGGACAACGACTGCGGCACGCTCAACGGCGTCCGCGTCTCCAAGCTGGAGGAGGCCGGCGAGGTCATCCAGAGCCTCGGCGACCGCATCCTCGGCCGCGTGACGCTGGAAGACGTCATCGACCCGCTCACGGGCGAGGTCCTCATCCCGCACAACACCGAGCTCGGCGAGACCGAGGTCAAGGCCATCGAAGACGCAGGCATCGAGGAGGTCAACATCCGCTCGGTGCTCGCCTGCGAGGCGCGGCGCGGCATCTGCGGTCTCTGCTACGGCCGCGATCTCGCGCGCGGCTACCGGGTCAACGTCGGCGAGGCGGTCGGCATCATCGCCGCCCAGTCGATCGGCGAGCCCGGCACGCAGCTCACGATGCGTACCTTCCACGTCGGCGGCACGGCGGCCCGCGGCAAGATCGAGGCGAGCTACCTCGAGGCCCGGACCGAGGGCACCGTCCGGCTCCGTCGCGCGACCGTCCAGAAGAAGAAGGACGGCACGCTGGTCATCATGAACCGCCACGCCGAGCTCGTCGTCGTCGACGACACGGGCCGCGAGCGCGAGCACAACCGCCTGGTCTACGGCGCCACCCTGAAGAAGAACGACGGCGAGAAGTGCAAGGCCGGCGAGCTCCTGGCCGAGTGGGACCAGTTCGCGATCCCGATGCTCACCGAGGTCTCGGGTATCGTGAAGTTCGGCGATCTCGAGGAAGGCGTCACCGTTCAGGAGCGCCTCGACGAGGTCACCGGCCTCTCGCGCAAGGTGGTCATCGAGTCGAAGTCGGCCGACCTCCGCCCGCGCATCAGCATCAAGGATCCGGAGACGGGCAACACGCTCAAGCTCCCGGGCCTCGAGCTCGACGCGCGTTACCTCCTGCCCGTCGGTGCCCACATCGTCGCGCAGGAAGGCGACACGATCGAAGCCGGCGACATCATCGCGAAGATGCCGCGCGACGTCACGAAGGTGCAGGACATCACCGGTGGTCTGCCCCGCGTGGCCGAGCTCTTCGAGGCCCGCAAGCCGAAGGACCACGCCATCATCACCGAGATCGACGGCGTCGTGAGCTTCGGCAAGGACACGAAGGGCAAGCGCAAGGTCCTCATCACGCCGGCGTCTCCGGACGGCGGCCTCGTGGCGGACCAGGCTCGCGAGTACCTCATCCCGAAGGGCAAGCACATCCAGGTGCAGCCGGGCGACCGCGTGCGCGCGGGCGATCCGCTGCAGGACGGCCCCCCGAACCCGCACGACATCCTCCGCGTGAAGGGCGAGAAGGAGCTCGCTGCGTGGTTGGTGAACGAAATCCAGCAGGTTTACCGCCTGCAGGGCGTCGGCATCAACGACAAGCACATCGAGGTCATCGTTCGCCAGATGCTCAAGCGCGTTCGCGTGAAGGAGGTCGGCGACACGAGCTTCCTCGTGGACGAGCAGGTCGAGAAGCACGTCTTCGAGGCCGAGAACGAGAAGGTCATCGCGCGCGGCGGCCGCCCGGCCATCGCGGAGGCCCTCCTCCTCGGCATCACGAAGGCAAGCCTCTCCACCGAGTCGTTCATCTCGGCGTCCTCCTTCCAGGAGACGACGAAGGTCCTCACCGAGGCCGCCATCTGCGGCAAGACGGACGACCTCCGTGGCCTGAAGGAGAACGTCATCATGGGTCGGCTCATCCCGGCCGGCACGGGTCTCCCGGCGTACAAGCGGCTCAACGTCGTCATCGACGGCGAGGCGCCGGTGTACCCCCGCGAGCAGCCCCCGCGCGCGCGGCTCGACGAGAGCCTCGTCGCGGTCGGCGAGGAGTGACGTTATGGAGGGACGGGTGAGGTGGTAGCCAACTGAAGCGGAGTGGCTGCTGATTCACCCCCCCGGCCCCCCTCACTTCCGTGAGGGGGGAGACTGAAGTGAGGGCCCCTGCTCCGAGAGGAGCGGGGGCTCTTTGCTTTGTGTTGGCCCGGGTCGTGTGCCGGCGGGGGGAGACGACCGACCCTCGCCATAGCGGCGCGAAAAATTGACCATGATTCGGGCGCAAGCAGGCCTGCTACACCCGCGAGTCTCGGATTCGGATCGGCTCCGCGCCGCGCTTCTCGTACCAATGAATGGCTGCGGGCAAGACGAGCATCGCGACGAGCAGCGTGGCCACCTCGCCGATCACGGTGGCGACTCCGAGGCTACGCACGGCGAAGTTCATCGAGCCGATCAGCGCCATGTAGCCGAGCGTCGTCGTCAGGCTGCAGAGCACCACCGCACCTCCCGTCTCGCGCACGGCGCGATGGGCGCCGCCGGGGCCTTCACGCCCGATGCGATAGACCACGTTCACCGCGTAGTCGACCCCGATGCCGAACGTGATGGGCAGCGCGACGAAGTTCAAGAAGTTCACCTTTGCTCCGACGAGCGTGAGCGCGAGACCCATCCACGCGACCCCGGCGAGGAGCGCGCCGATGACGAGCGCCGCGCGTCTGCCGGCGCGGAAGACGGCGATCACCACCAGCAGCACCGCGAGGAACGACGCGAGCGACGCCACCGGAACGGCCTCGAGGTTCGCCGCGAGCATGTCGGCGTAGATGACCGCGCGACCGGAGCCATACACCATCGAGCCATCTTCGAGCTTCGTCTCACGATACGAGTCGGCCCAGCGGAAGAGATACCGTGCGTCCTCGGTCAGGTCTGGCGAGGTCGGGGAGATGTACACGATTCGTCCGCGCGTCCCATCGGCTTCGGTGAAAGGTAGCGCGAGCGTCTGCGGGAGATCGGCGAGCGTGATCTCTTTGATCTCGCCCTCCGGGAGAAAGCGTCGAACCTGCGCGACGCTCTCGGGCGGGACGACTTTTCGCCTGATCGCGATATTGATCTTCTTCCGAAGGTCTTCCAAGATCGGCAGCTTGGCGGCTTGATCTTTCGGAATGAAGTCCTCGAGCGCGAAGAGCTCGGCGAAGGGCTTCTTGTCGTCGGGGGCGGCGTCGCGTCGCGCGTAGAGCGCCTTCTTCAAGAGCGGGACCTGCTCCACGCGCTCGACGAGGATCGCCATGCCCTCCGAGCCGACGTATCCAGTGATCGAGTCGGCCAGCTTCTTGAGTCGACTCTCCTCCATGCGCGACGAGGGATCGTTGCGCATGTTGTTCATGTCGTACTCCATCGGATCGTGCGTGACGTAGTACCCGGTGGAGATGATCCCCGCGACCGTGACGAGGCCACCGATGACGGTGATCGCGGGCGCATAGCGCTCGATGCCCCACGCGAAGGGGCGCCCGAAGGCGCCAGCCCAAGCAGCGCGGAGCTTCCCCCAGATGCCCGGAGACTCTCGGTCGAGTGGGGAAAATTTCTCGAAGATGACGAGCAGGGAAGGGAGCGTGATCAGCGTGGCGACCCAGCACAACATCAGGCCGACGCCACCGATGAGCCCGAGCTCTCGGAACCCGCGGAACGACGTGATGAGGAGCGAGGCAAACGACGCCGCAGACGCTGCCGACGCACACAGCGTCGCTCCGAACGTCTCGCGGTGCGCCGTCGCGAGCGACGTCTCGACCGCGACACCTTCACGGCGTGCCTCGATGTAGCGGGCCATGTAGATGATCGACGTGTTGATGCCGTTGCCCGCGAGGATGGTGAACACGAAGCCGGTGCCGGTGTTGAGCGCCGACACGAGGTAGTAGGTCAGCCCGGCGGTCCACAAGAGGCCGACGAGCAGGTTGACGATCATCAGCGTCAGCGTGCGAAGACGGAGGTAAAAGAGCAGCACGATGCCCGCGATCATGCATCCGCCGAGGATGCCGACGTCGGTCATGTCTTCGCTGATCGCGCTTACCTCGGCGATGCCGCTGTAGAGATCCCCGGCGAGCCCGACCTTCAGCGAAGGGTGATACTGCGTGAGCTTCGCCGCGTCGATCACCGCGCGAACGCGCGCGATCGCCTCTTTCCCCTTTTCGGTGTTCGTCGCGAGGACCTTCGAGCGGATGGCCACGATGTGCACGCGGCCGTCGGCGCTCTCGAAGTAGCCGTCGGGATAGCGCGATTGAATCCCGCCCGGCTCGACCCCGAAGCGCTTCTTGATCGATGCCTCGTCGAACCTCAGCTCAGGCGGCGGATCCTTCTCTTCGATGAGTGTCCCGAGCTCCTTGTTGACGTGGTAGCTCACGTCCTCTTGGAACTTCTCGAGCGCTTCGAGCGTGACGTAGAGCCCGGCGTGGGCCTCGAGGAACTTCACCGTGTCGTGGACGCCGTTCTCCGCGGTGCCGACCCAGGGCTCTCCGAGGTCCCGCAAATCTCGAGTTAGCGCAGTCGACGCGCGCCTCAGCGCGTCGCGCGGCGGCGGCTCGTCTGGAGGTGCCTCGATGACGACGAACAGCGTCGACACGCCCGCGGTCTTTGCAGCGACACGCTTGAGCTCGACCACGCTCGGCTTGCCGTCGGGCAAGAGGTGCTCGAAGCCTGCGTTGACCGTGAGGCGAAGCGCCGAGAGAAGGCCTATCACCGCCGACGCGAGCACGATGGCGACGATGGGCAGCGCGAACCGCGACTGAAACGTCGCGATTTTCAGCCACACCCCGAGCCACTTTGTCGACTTCGGCGCGTGGTCAGCCGCCATCGTGGCTGACCACGCGGTGGGCCTGGATGCCCCGCTTCGCTTTCTCTTCGCTCGTCACTGTGGTCTCGTTGGTTCCCTCGAACGCTCGAGAGGCGTACGTGAAGAGCGCAAGATACCCTTTCGGCGCGGGTTCATCGAGCCCAGCGCACTCCGCAGGTCGCGCCGTCCCTTCGGAGTCACCGCGCCGCGAGCGCTGCCTCGAGCGCCGCGACACGAGCGCGCAACGCCTCGACTGAGCGAGCTTGCCTCGGCCCGCTTTCGACGCAGCCGACTCGCCCAATACCGCAGCGCACCCGCCGAGGGCGCCTGTCACTCCTTCCGGACGATGGATGGGCGCCCGCTTCCTGGACGGGGTTCGAGGGGTTCTTGGTTACACGGGGACAACCGCCTCGTGTAAGTACCTCGTCGGAGCCTCCCATGACGACTCTCCGCTCGCTCCCATTCGCGCTGCTCATGACCTTGGCTGCGTGTGCCGATGCCCCACTGGCTTCACACCCCGCGGCGGTGACCTCGTCGAGCACCCCCGCCGTGTCCGCGACGCTCGTGGCGCCGCCTGTTCCACAATCGGTCCCCTTTGCCACGCCCTGGCAGAGCTTCGACGCGTTGCCGCCCGGCGCGACGGCCCGGCTGGGCTCGCACGAATTCTTCGGCGGCAGAGCGGCGGTGGCCATCACCAACGACGGGACGCTCTGGCTGCCCGACGACGCCGACGGGTTCGTGGCCGTCGACGCTGCGGGGCGACGTCGCATCGTCGATTCGCGCCCATGCGGCACCGACCCGCGCGAGATCGTCGCGGTCGGCGACGAGGTCCGCGTCATGTGCGTCGAAGAGATCCTGCACGTGAGCGAGCGCGGCGTGGCGCGGCATCCGATGCCCATGCAGGCCCACACGTGCGCCTGGGCACCGGATGGGACCTCGCTGGCCTGCGTCGTGGACATCCCGGGCACGTCGCACCCGGGCACCTGCTCTGCCTGCACGGAGAGCGACAAGAAGCTGATGCTCCTCGACGCGAACGGCGTCGTGCAGTGGGAGCTCCCTGGGAACTACGACGACGTGCGCGACGTTCACGTCGGGCGAGGGGGCGCGGTCGTGCTCCGCACGGGCAAGACGACGCGCATGGTGCAGGGCGGCAAGCTCGTGTGGTCGAGCGCCGAGGGGTCGGAGTCCGCCAACTGGCTCGGCGTCGTCGCGGACGGCGACGAGATCGTCTCGTTCCACGACGCCGACCGCCGCTGGCGCCGGCGCGCCGTCGCGACGGGGCGCGAGCTCGCGCGGTCGCCAGAGCAGCCCTACTCGGTCGCGCGAGAGATCCGGGCCGTGCCGGGGAGCCGGCACGTGTTCGTTGCCCTCGACCATTCAGACGATTCCCCGCCCTTCGGGACCCACCGCCGGGCCTTGGTCCACCCCGACACGGGACGGATCGTCCAGCAATGGAAGGGCCTGCCGTACGAGTGGTGCAACGCGGTTTCGCCCGACGGCAAGCTCGCGGCGGCGGTATGGGGCAGCTTCCTGCTTCGCGTCGCGCTCGACGGCAGCAGGACCGAGCGAACCGCGAACCACGTGCGCCCGAGGTACCTCGCGACCTCCCCGGCCGGGGATCGCCTCGCGGTGGTCGGCCAGGACGCGGACGAGGAGCAGCTCGTCATCTACGAGGTCGCGACGGGGAAGCAGCTCGCGCGGTCGGCGGCGCCGCAGTTCAGCGCGCACGTCGCGTTCTCGGGCGACGGTTCCCGGGTCGCCGTGACGTCGAAGTTCGGTGAGATGATCGTGGCCGATGGAGCCAACGGCGCGAAGATCTGCTCGGGAGAGAACGCTGCCGGCTCATGGATCCGCTGGCACGGGCAGCGCCTCATGACGCTGTATCCGGGCGACAACGGTGACGACTGCGACGAGATCACGCCGGCGTCGGTCGCCCTCCTGGACGCCTCCTGCCGGGTCGTGAAGCGCCATGAGGTTCACGGCGTGCTCGAGATCCTCGAGGAGACGCCTGCGCGGCTCGTCGTCGCGGCTGCGCGCTGGAAGCACGAATGCGGCGACGGCTTCGAGCTCCTCCCGGCCGAGGCGTGGGCGATCGACACGCGCACCGGCGCCAAGACCGTCCTGCCGGCCGAGATCGCGCGCAAGCACGACGCCAAGCTGCGCGCGCAGGAAGAGGCCGAGCTGCGAGGCGACGACGAGAGCGAGGCCGCCGACGCTCGCATCCGCCGCTCCCTGGACGGCAAGACCTTCGTGCGCCTCGCGCACGACTCCGCCGCGTCCGGTACGTTCGTCCGGTGCTTCGACGCGACCACGCGCGCCGTGCTCGCGACGTATGCGCTGCCCCGTTCCGCGGGTTTTGCGGTCGAGATCGCGCCGGGGGGCGAGTGGATAGCCGTCGCCGATGCCGCGTCGGTGCTCCTGTACCCGTGTCGCGTGCCCGGCCCGAAGTGAACGCGCGACTCGACCTTCGGGCGGTGATTCGTCGGACGCCCACGTGGGTCCCAGCGTCTTGGTCGTGCAGCCCATCTTGCCGGCGATCGACCCGATCGCGGCCCACTGCGAATCGTGCTTGTCCTGCTGCTCCAGGAGCAGCCGCGCCGCGCGCTCACGCACCTCGGACGAGAATTTGCTCGGTCGTCCCATGACCCAATCCTCTCAACGGATGGAGTCTCCGGAGATCCCGGGGCGATTCAGTCGACCTCGACGGCGCGTCATAAGCCGGCCGCGAGCGACTGATAGCGTTCGGGACAGGTTCTTCCGCAAAGCGCGGCATCCGCGTCCCGTGCTTCAGCGCGGAAGGACGTGGCTTTTTCGGTGACCTGCTGGCAGAATGATACGGTCGTGACCGTCGACGTCAGAGCCTTGCTCGAGCTCTCGGAAGCTCTGCAGCGTTCGTCGACGTTCACCGAGCTCCTCAACGCGGCACGCGGTGCCGTGGTCCGCACGACGCGCTACCGGTCCACGTGGCTCATGGCGGTCGAGGATACCCCTGAAGGACAGTGGTGTCGGATCCTGGCGATGGAAGGAGGCGCGTCCGAGCTCGTATGGGAGCGCGCGCCTCGCTTCCCGGTGGGAGCGGACCCGTTCCTGCGGGAGATCCTCGAGGGCGATCACCCCGTCATCGTGGAAGACATGCGTACCGATCCACGGACGGACAAGGAGATCATCAGCCGGACCGATCATCGCACCGCGATCAGCATTCCGATGCGGATCGAAGGGGCTCCGCTCGGGATGCTCTGCGTCGGAACCTTCGGCGCAGAAGGGGTCATCGCGCCGACGGCGGAGGAGGTGGAGCACCTCACCATCTTCGCGGCCTTGGTGGCCGCCGCCTTCGACCGGATCCGCCTCCTCCTCCAGCGCAACGCACTCGACGAGCAGGCACGGTCGCTTGCCGAGAAGAGTCGCGCGCTCGAAGAGCAGCTCCGCCATCTGCAACGGCTGGAGACCGCTGGTCAGCTCGCGAGTGGCATCGCGCACGACTTCAACAACCTGCTGACGGCCATCGCGGGCCATGCGGAAATCTCGCTGTACGAGGTTCCGCCCGGACCCGTCGCGGAATCGCTCGCGGTCATCCTGGAGGCGACCAAGCGCGGCTCGCATCTGACGCACAACTTGCTGTCGTTCAGTCGTCGC
This sequence comes from Myxococcales bacterium, assembly GCA_016794345.1. Taxonomy (GTDB): domain Bacteria; phylum Myxococcota_A; class Polyangia; order Polyangiales; family Polyangiaceae; genus Xiheicaenibacterium; species Xiheicaenibacterium phototrophicum. The sequence continues at coordinate 8,231 of JAEUKE010000144.1, read as the reverse complement.
CGGGTCCTGTCGCGGCGCGTGAGCGACTTGAACGCGATCGTGGACAAGGCTCGAGCGCTCATCCTTCCCGCGATACAGCCCGGCATAGCGCTGCGCTTCTCGCCCGCCGAGGACGAGGTGACCGCCTTCGTCGACGAGGTGGAGCTCGAGCATGCGATCATCAATCTGGTGACCAACGCGCGCGACGCGATTCAGGGCGCGGGCGAGATCAGCATCGAGGTGAGGACCACCGAGCTCGACGACGATTTCGTGATGCGCCACGAGGGAAAGCTCGTGGGCAGGTGCGCGTGCGTGATGATCCGCGATACGGGAGTCGGCATACCCGAAGAAATCCTCGCGCAGGTCTTCGAACCGTTCTTCACGACCAAGGGCGCCGGCCGAGGTACTGGGCTCGGGCTGGCAACGGTTCGCTCGCTCGTCGACCGACACGGAGGTGTCGTGTCCGTCGACAGTGAGCTCGGTCGAGGGACGACCTTCGCGCTCTACCTGCCTCTTGCGACGGGCGATTCGGCACCGCGGCCCCTTCCTGCGGCCGCGCGCACTGGCGGTGGCGGCGAGACCATCCTGGTCGCCGAGGATGACGACGTGGTGCGAGCCCTGCTCGCGCGCGTCCTGCGCGGACACGGCTACCAGGTCCTCGAAGCAAGCGACGGTCAATCCGCCATCGATCTGTTTCGCGCCGAGAGCTCTCGCGTGAGCCTGGTCTTGACCGATCTGCTGATGCCTCGCAGGAGCGGTCTCGATCTCGTCGACGCGGTAGTCGCGTTCAAACAGAAGACACCCATCGTGGTGATGAGCGGCTACACTTCCGATCCTGAGGGCGCCTCCCGACTCACCGAGCTGGGGCTTCCCATGATCAACAAGCCGACGACACCCACCGAGGTGCTTCTGAAGATCCGCCACATCCTGGATGCGGCCGGCTCGCTCTCTTGACGCCCGAGTCACGGTCACGGGCCGCGACAGAGTCGACCTACGCGACGCCCGCGTTGACGCTGACACCTCGCCCCTGTTTCCTCGACGATGGCGGCGAAGTCGCCCCAGGTGGGGAACGTCGAGCCCTACGACGTGTTCATCGCGCACCGGCGTGCACAGAAGGCGCTCGCGCGCGAGCTGAAGTATCACCTCGCGCTTCGGGGGAAAGAGTACGGCAAGAATCTACGTCGATCTGCTGGCGCGTGCACTCAAACGAGCGGGTGTGGTCCTCGATGGGCTCGAACTGCCCGGGGTGAAGCGGAGCGTTGTCTGGTCGCGTCGCACCGCGTGCTTTGCGCGGCTCTCTGCGAAGAGCACCGTGATCGCGGAGCGGTTTCGCCCGCCTCGCGTCGGGCACACACCCTTGCTGCGCAAGGCTCTCGCGGATGGCAACCGGGGCGCGCGAGAAGTTCTCGCAAGAGTTCACCTGCCCGGAGGATCAAGTCGAGGTGCGCGAACGCAAGGAGCTACTGCGGAGTCGGCGTTGGCTGGGCGCGCCATGGTGACCGCGGCCTAGCAGCAGCCATCGCAAGCACCAAGGGCTGCAACGCTAGGGAAATCAAGCGGCTCGAGGTGGATGCGTGTGTGTGCTCGGGATGACCGGGGGACGGCTCCTGCTGCGGCGTCGCGGAGCACGATGCGGTCATCACATGTCAGGCTGAGGCGGACGTTGCCGAGGAGGCTGATAGTCGGCGCCCTCTCGATCGGCCGCGAATGCCGCGGTAGGTTGCGTGGCTCGCGCCGGGCAAGTGATCGAGGCTCATCAGCGAGACCCTCCCGACCCCAGCGACCTGACAATCAAACCCCGGCGATGCTCGCCCTCCCCAACTTGCTGGCCTCGCGCCGCGGCCGCCTCGGCGCGTTCTTCGCGCTCTACATCACCGAAGGGATCCCGCTGGGCTTCGCGGCCACTGCCGTCGCGACGCAGCTCCGTCGGATGGGCGTAGGGCCCGCCGAGATCGGCGGGTTCGTGGCGTCGTTCTACTTGCCATGGGCGTTCAAATGGGCGGCGGGCCCCCTGGTGGACGTCTTTCGCTCGGCGCGGTTCGGGCACCGTCGCGGCTGGATCCTGGTCACACAGATCATGATGGTCGCCACGATCCTCCTCACGATGGGGGTGAAGCTGCCGGAGCAGCTCGGCCTCTTCACGGCGATCTTGCTCGTGCACAACAGCTTCGCTGCAGTGCAGGACGTGGCGATCGACTCGCTCGCCGTCGGCGCGCTGCACGAGGACGAGCGCGGGATCGCCAACGGGCTGATGTTCGCTGGCGCCTCCCTCGGCCAGGCCATCGGCGGCGCGGGCGTGCTCTTCGTCTACGACTGGGTCGGCTTCCAGGGAAGCGTGGCCCTGGTGGCCCTGGCGATCATGACCGTGACGGCCACGATCGTCCTCCCGCTGAAGGAGACCGCTCTGGACCAGCTCGCGTCCGCCGCGGGTGGTCTGCGCGCGGCCGGCGCGGAGATGCGGCGGTTCGCGGTCGAGTCCTTCCGGTCGTTCGTCGGAACGAGAGGCGCGTTCTCCGGGTTGATGTTCTCGCTGCTCCCCGCGGGCGCGTCGGCTCTGGGGCTCGCCCTCCAGTCGAACCTGGCCGTGGAGGTCGGCATGAACGATGACGGGGTCGCGCTGCTCCAGACGTGGTCCTCGGTCCTCTCGGGCACCTGCATGGTGCTCGGCGGTTGGCTCTCCGACAAGCTCGGGCGAAGGCGGATGCTCGCGCTCTACATCACCGGCATGAGCCTGCCGGTGATCTACCTCATGCTCGCGCTCAAGCAACACGGCTACGACATGCCGCGCGAGCCAGGCAGCGCGCCCATTCCCGAGCTCGTCCGCGCGCTCTGGATTTCGTCGCTCGGGTACGCGGTGTTCCAGGGCCTGATGTACGGCACGCGCTCGGCGATCATGATGGATGTCACGAACCCCGCCGTCGCCGCGACGCAGTTCACCGCGTACATGGCGATGGCCAACCTCGCCATCGCGATCTCCGCCACCTGGCAAGGGATCGCCGTCGAGGCCTGGGGTTATCAAGCGACCCTGATCGTCGATGCGTGCGTCGGGCCGCTCGCTTGCCTGCTCCTGCCGGCGATGGCGCGGAAGGCCGACGGCTTCACCGAGGCGAGCGCCGACGGGCGGGCCCGGCTCATCGCGACGGTGCTGGGTGTGCTCTGCCTCGCCTGGCTGCCCTATTGGATGCTCCGCGACGCGTTCGGGAAAGCCCAGCCCATCCTGGGTGGCACCTTCTACACGCTCGTCTTCATCGCCTCCGCGCTCTTCCTGCTGGCCGGCGGACAGCTGCTGGGCGCGGCGGCGGGCGTGTGGCGCCGGCCGATTCCCTGGCTCGCCGCGCTGCTCTTCGCCATGTACGCGCGGAGGTTCTTCCCCGATCTGCAGGCGCCCTGGACGACCGCCGCGGCCAACGCGCTCATCCTGATCGTCCCCCTCGTCGCGGGCGTCGTCCTCCTGGCGCTGTCTCGGAGAACCTGGCGCGCCCTGCACGAGGCTGCGGAGGCGCAAGAAGCGCAAACGTGACGGTCGAGCTGCGGGATCGTCGAGGAGCTGGAAGACGCGCTCGGGGCGCAGGACGAAGGTCCTCATCGAGGCCGCGTCTGCGGCAAGGCGGACGACACGGAGCCGCTGGCGCGCGCCGTCCGCGTCCGTCATGCTGGTCGGGTGGAGCTCGACGTTCGTGGATCGTTTCCCGAAGCGACCCTCGCCGCGATTCGCGCCTTCGTCGAATCGCAGCGGACGCTCCACGACGTCGTCGTTGCGGGGCTCGCCAGTCGCCCGGAGCGGGGCGTTCGCGCGGTGATCGTCCAGGACGAATACACACACGACGTCGTCGTTCGCTGGGACGACGACACGTACCTGGTCTACGACACGACGTGACTGGGAGGGCTGACGGCGGTCGCCGTCTGGAGCCACGAGCCCACGGCGGACCAGCTCCTCGATGCCCGCCTCGCTCGCGGATGGCTTCCCACCGCGACGGCCCTCAGAGACGGTGAACGAATCCTCGGTCACGCCGCCGGGCGCGTGCCGAGCCGTTCCGGCTGATGAGGCGCCCCGCTCGAGAGGCTCGCCCGAGGTCGCGGTCCAGCTCTACTTCAGCTTGGCGAGCAGCTTCTCGTAGCTCTCCTTCTGGTGGTCCTTCGTGGCCGACTTCACGAGCGGCTCGACGGCGCCGCGCAGCTTGGTTTTCTGCGCGTCGTTGAAGGCGCCAGTCTCGACCAGGCGCTGGAAGTACACCACGTCCGCGCCGATGAAGCCCTTGTCGTAGCCCTCCGGCTCACCGGCTCGCGCGACGACGACCTCGACGATGCGGTCGAGCTTGTCCTTGCAGTATCCGTCCATGCGGCTCATCGAGTCGGTGCCTCGCGCCCACGGTCCCTTCTTCGTCTCCACCAGCTTGGCGAACGCCTCACACGCCTCGGCGGACTTCGACTTGGCGCGCTCGAGGATGCGGAGGGCCGGGTCGTGCGCCTTGCCCTTCTGGAGCAGCTCGAACGCGAGCGCGACCGCGTCCGCCGCGGGCTCGGTGTTCGCCGCTCGCGGCACGAGCGTGCTCACGATCTGGCCCAGGTTGTTCTGCCCTGAGTCCTTGTCGATGAGCGGCTTGGCAAGCGCGACGAGCTTGGCGGTCATGCCTTGTTTCGTCGGGTCGAGCTGCTCGATGGCCGAGAACATTGCGACGCGGACGCCCGCGCTCGTCTCCGTGCCCGCCTTCTCGATGGTCGTCGCCAGCAGCCCCTTGGGATCGGCGACCCCGTCGCCGTAGCTCGAGATGCACTCGTACCCGGCCTCGCGCACGCTGTCGTCCTTCTCGGCCGTGACCTCGACGCAGGCGGACACCAGCTTCTTCATCTTCGTCTGCTGGACGTCGTCCTCCTCCACGAACTTGTCGCGGAAGCTCTCCCACGCCGTGGTCGCCTCACACTCCTGGCGGTAGCCGTCCTCGCGTTTGCAGGACGAGAGCTTCTTCAGCTCGGCGACCACGGCAGGATCACCCTTCGGTGTCTCCGTCTTCGCGGCCGCGGAGCCGCTCGCGGCGACGCCGCTCGCGGCGGCGCTGGTTGCGCCTCCGCCCTTCGAGTCACCGCAGGCGACGAGGCTCAGCGTGAGACAGGCGACTCCTACCAGCGCGCGGCCCGGACAAACTCGGTGCTTCATGGTGCCCCGTGTACGACGCCGGAGCGCCAACCTTCCCCCAAGATTTCACGGAGATGTCTTCTGGGGGCCGCTCGCCGGACCCCACCTCTGCTCGAGCGCGTCCCGGCTACCGAGCACGCTATGCTCCGCGCATGTGCCGATTGGGCCCAGCGTTCTCGAGCTTCACGCTCCTCGCGATCCTTGCTGTGTGTGTCGGGTGTCAGCCAAAGCCGGAGGCGAGCGACGCGCGCCCGTCAGAGACACAAGCCGCCGACGCTGCGGCGTCGGCCGAGCCTGCGGCCGCGGCGAGCGGACCTCTGGCGAAGCTCGAGGGGAGCCGAACCGACGTACACGAGGGCGCGAACGAGATCGCCGAGAAGGGCGACGACGCGACGAAACGTGCTGCGGGGCCCATCCTCGTGAAGCGCATCCGCGCCATGCGTGAGCCGGCGTTCCGTGAGGAGCTCCGCCCGCTGATCGAGAAGGCGAACGCGGCCTCCAACTTGGCGCCGACGCCCGAGCAAGTGGAGGGGCAGCTCCGGCAATACCAGGAGGAGGAGGTGATCAAGCTCGTGAAGATCTCCGGCAAGATCGGCGGGCCCGCGATCGGTGCCTACCTGGTCGAGCTCACGCAGGAGAAGGAGGCGTCGCGCGAAGTTCGACAGGCGGCCATCGAGGCGCTCGAGCCACTCCGACCTTCTCTCGACCCGGCCGCCGTCGCCGCGGTGGACTCGGCGCGAGCGGCGCTGAGCGGGCCGCCTTCGGGCAAGGTCGCGGTGGGGGAGGCCAGCGTCGCAGGCGGCAAGGTCGCCGACGCGAGCGCCGTCGTCGCCGGCATGGCCCCCGGCTTTCGCCGGTGTTTCATCAAGGGCTTGAAGGAAGACCCGACGATGACGGGAACGGTCCGCATCACGGCGAAGATCGGGAAGAACGGGGAGGTCCTCGAAGCCAGCCCGTCTGGAGGCGGGACGCTCTCCTCGGCCGTGACCGCGTGCGTCGCCGCGCGCGTCGCGAGCGCGCAGTTCTCGGCGCCCGCGGGCGGCTTGGCCACGATCGTCATTCCGGTGTCGATGACGCCCGAGTGAACGAACGGGGCCAAGCGCTTCGTGACGGCTCTGCCTCGGCGGAGAACGCGTCTACAGGGCGAGCGGCCCCGGCTGGACCGGCTGGCGGACGTTGGTGTAGTCGCCGAACGTGTCGCCCGGGATGCCAAACGCGTTTGTCATGGTGACGGCCAGGTTGTGGTTTCCCGGCTGCGACTCGTCGCCGTAAGGGTTCGTCGGGTCGGACGCGTAGTTGACGTGACGGCCCAGCGCCGCGCCGCCGGCATTGCCTGCCATCACGACGGCGAAGTTGTCGGACGAGTGACCCCCACCGTGGCCGAAGTCGCAGGCCCAGAGGACCATCGTGTTGTCGAGCGCGGTGCCTTCGCCTTCGTCGATCTGATCGAGCTTCTGCAAGAGTCGCGCGAAGAGCGCACCGTACCAGGCGTTGATCGCGGTGAAGGCGGCGCGCGCGGTGCCGAGCCCTTGATCCGACGCGCGATGCCAGGCGCCGTGGTAGTTCTCCCCGGCGAACGTCTCGGCGAGGTTGGGGTGGCTGACGTGGCCCCAGGCGTTCTCTTCGAGGTCGTGGATCCGGATGGTGCCGACGTCGAAGACGTTGCAGGCGATGGCGTAGGCCAGGATATCGATCTGAGCTTCCGCCGCGCCGCGGTGATCGAGACCGGTCAGCCCCACGTCGAGCCCGTCTGCGCACGCCAGCGGCACCGGGCCCGTGACTCCGCCGTCGAGGGATTGCTCGACCTCGCGGATCCGCTCCGCGTGAGCCTCGAGCCTCGCGCGGTCGGCCGCGGACACGCGTCCCTGGAGCCGATTGAAATCCTGGAGGACGCCGTCGAGCACGCTGCGGCGCCTGTGGCTGAGGTAATCGACGGTCGGGGTCGGCTCGCTCCCGTCGGGCGGCCCATTGGGAAACACGGTGTCGAAGGCGAGCTGCGGCTTGATGATGGACGGGATCTGCTCGTCGTCGCCGGACCAGAAGACTCGCTCGTGCTCGTCGCTCAAGCCGTTGGAGTCGCCGTTCGTGCTGTTCGTGGACACCCCCAGGTCGAGGCGACGCGCCAGCCCACCGTCTTGCATGTGGCGGGCGATGACGTGCTCGACAGAAGGCGTCGTGCCATGGGTGACGCCGTATTGGTCGGCCACCAGGGGAGTGCAGGTGAAGAGGGAGGGGGTCCCGGGGTGGCCACTCTCGATCTTCATGTTGAGGCCGGTGATGACGAGCGACTTGTTCACCAGCCCCACGTCGGCGATGGGCTGCAAGATGGCTCCCAGGCTCATGTTCGGGCCGGGAACGAACTCCTCCATGAGCGACGGGCGGCGTGGTCATCGCCCAGCTCGGCTATGCTGGCTCGCATGCGACGCGCGCCCACGCTCCTCGCCACGGCCGGCCTCCTCCTCTCCGGGCTCCTCATGGGGGGCGCGTGCGGAGACGACGACAGCGCGTCGAGCGGGGCTGGCGCTGGCACAGCCGGTGGCACGACGACCGCCACTGGCGCGACGACCAGCACGTCGAGCGCGTCGAGCGCGACCAGCGGGGGCAGCACGACCGGCTCCGGCGGCGGAGGCGGCGGGAACCTGAGCCCGGGCTGCACCAGCGGTCGCGGCCTCGACGAGGGTGAGCACACGTTCCAGCTCGACGGCTTCGATCGCCGCTACATCCTCCGTCTTCCCTCGAACTACTCGCCCGACAAGCCGTGGCCGCTCGTGCTCGCGCTCCACGGCAATGGCGGCAGCGTGTCCTATTGGGACACGACCAGCGGCAACCAGAACATCCGCGCGGTGCTCGAGGACAAGGCGGTTTTGATCGTCGCCGAGGCGATCGAAGGCAACTGGCGCGACTACGACGCACCCCCCGAGACCTGGCCGGAGCGGATCGAGCTCGAGCTCGCGTACTTCGAGGAGGTGATCGCTCAGGCCAAGACCGATCTCTGCATCGACACGTCGGCGATCTTCTCCATGGGCTTCAGTGGCGGCGGCTCGTTCTCGGGCGTGCTCGGCTGCCGGCGTGACGACATCCGCGCCATCGCCGTGGGCGGCTCCGTCATCTACTTCGA
>JAEUKE010000140.1 GCA_016794345.1 Myxococcales bacterium | reverse complement strand
ACCAGATCCAGCTCGAACACCTCACCCCAGCGGTCGACGGCGATCAAGGTGTCGTCCGCTACTCGAATGTCTACGAACCGGTCGGTGTGGTCCTTTGAGGCGAGAACCTCTTCGGCGCCGCCCTCCTTGGGAATTCGAAAGATCACGGTCTGATAAGCGCCATACACGTAGTCACGGTCCACCGCGATCGCTCCAAGCGCGAGCCCATACTGCGCGAGCAGGGTTACGTCGCCGGTCGCCAGATCCGCGCGGTAGATCCCACCCTGTCGGCTCGCCCAGTAAGCGTGCGTGTCGTCGACCGCGACGTAGTTGCTCCCGTCCGGATCGCCGAGGAAGAGCTGACCGGGACAGCTCGGCGAGCCGCCCGCCCCTCCCCCCGTGGAGGCGGTCGGCACCGCGGTGTCACCCTCGTTACCGCCGCTGCCGTCGGGATTCACAACGACGGTGCTGCATCCTAGCGCGCCGGCTCCGAGTGCCGCGATGACGAGACCTCGTCCTGAGCTCATGCCTCGGATGAGATAGGTACCATGTCACGGCTTTCGGTGGGAGGTCGCGGTACGACGCCCGCGCGCGTAGGGAACTTGAACCGCGATCTGGCCGGGAGACCAGAGTAAACTTGGGCGGCTTCGGGCGAGCGCCTTGGCGAGACCGACCGCCCGGGCAGCTCGACGGAAGGATGGCGGGGTCCACGACCGGGAGCGGAGGCCGGACGGGAGGGGCAAGTCGAACCTCGAGATGGACGGGTCCCCTGACGGCATCCATATGCGCCGCTCGCGGGTCAGGTGCTACGCGGTGGAGAACGCGAGTCGGAGCTGACCGGTCGGAGCAGCTCGGGGCGGCGGAGGCCTCGGACCGAGCCCATGCTTGGCGAGGAGCTTGGCGATGGCCTCGGGCGTCGTGGCCGCCGCGAGCAAACGGGTGGTGCCGCCGCAGCGAACGCAGGTGACCACGTCGAGTTGGAAGACATGCCGGAGCAGCCACGCCCACGGCTTCTTCCGCCGCTCCGAAGCCAGGACGGTCCTGTCATGCTCGAAGAGAGCCAGCTGACTCCCTTGTCGTCCACCTTCGGCACGACCTCGGACCGGAGCTTCGCATGCGAGCTGAGCACGCCGGCAGAGCCCGTCGGCGAGGTCGTTGCACTCGCACGCGGCCATGTCCGGCCCCGTGTCAACGCACCACTCGCCAGGCGCGCACTCCTGCGCGGCAAGCATCCCTCCGATGCAGTGGATGACCTCGTCCACCATCGGGCGCGGACACTTGGAGCCGCCGTCGGGGATGTCACCGAAGATCGTCCCGATGCAGTCGGTGTCGCCTCCTCCTCCTCCTCCGGATCCTCCTCCGCCGGTGGCTTCTCCTCCGGCGCCTGTGGATGTGCTGGTAGAGGCGGCGGTCGCCTTCGTCGAGGAGGAGGTCGAGCCGCCGGCTCCCGAGCCTTGGCCGCCGCCCCCTTCGCCCTCGCTGTCTCCGCACGCGGCAACCAAGAGGAGCGCGAGCGCTCCGGACCGAACGAAACCGTGCAGCATGGCCGTTCTGGCTAGCGGTTGTCCGGGTCGAGGACGAGCACAAGAAGCGGCCGGTGCCGCTCGTACCCGCGGGGATGCAGCGGCTGGGCGGCTCATCGCGCAACGGACGGAGCAGCACCGGCACGTTCGGTGACCACGTAGACGGGAACCAGCGAAGCAGGGCTGGTCACGCCGTTACCCAGCTCGCCCAAACGGTTGGATCCCCAACAGCGAACGGTACCGTCCTCGTTCAAGGCACAAGCATGCTCGAGCCCGCACGCGACGGCTCGAACGTCCGAGAGACCAGCGACCCGCGCCGACCCTCGAATGGACCGCTGGGTGCCGTCCCCCAACTCGCCGTTCGTGTTGCGCCCCCAGCAAACGACGGTCTTGTCTCTCAAGAGCGCGCAACTGAAGGAGCCGCCGCCGGACGCGACTTGGACCGCGTTCTCGACACCGGGAACGTCGGTTGCCTTGTTCAACGCTGCGCCGTCCGTTTGGCCGAGCGCCTCCGGCACGCCGATCCCCCAGCATGCGACGCCACCATCGCGTCTTCGAGCGCATGCGTGGTGAGTGCCCAACGCAACCTCGACCACGTTCTTCAGCCCCTCCACCCGAACGGGCACATCGCTCGATCGCGTGGTGAACTGATCCGGTCCGGATCGGACGTGGCCCACCGTGCCCCAGCACCAGACCGTTCCGTCTACGCGAAGCGCGCACGTGTGGTCCCAGTTGTCGTCGACCTGCACCGCGTCGGCTAGGGAAGCGTTTCGGATGGGTGCATTCGCCGCGTTCGAGGAGACGGGGCGAAAGCTCCACAACGCAGCGCCCTTGTCCAGGGCCAGCATCCGATAGGTGCTCACGGCGATCTGCCGCACGTCGGTCAGATTGGGGACGGCCGCGAACCGCTTCGACCCGCTGCCGAGGCCCTCGCCCCAACAGAGGACAGACCCGTCGCGTCGGAGCGCGCACCCGAACCCATGCGACACGTCGACGGCACTGACGTCGGTCAGACCTGGAACCGGCACTGGCGTCGTCGCGGGCTCGCCATTCGGTAGGCCGCGCTGTCCTTGGTCGTTCCGCCCCCAGCATCTGACGGTTCGGTCATCCATAACGGCGCAGGTCACACCGAAACCCAAGGCAATACTGCGGACCCCGCGCAGCGCATGGACCGGCGGAACCGTCTCGAGGTTCAGCGCGCGCTCCGCGTCTTCGCGAGCCAAGCGCGCTTCTTCCGCCGTTCGGGCCGTTTCTCCCAGCTGCGCTGCCGTTGCTCCTGCCACGGCCGGCGGCGGCTCGGCGGCACGGGGCGCGCACATCGGGAGCAGGCAGCCAAGCGCTAGCCGGACGTGCCATGACAAGGAAGTCTCTCGCATCAGGGGTCCTGCCGGTCCACCCAGCTTACCGGAAGGTCCGGTCTCCGGCGCAGGGCTCCGCGCGCCGACTCATCCCACGCCAGGCTCCGGCAGTCGGCCGAGCACCGCGCGCGACACCCCGGAAAGGCTGAGCTCGAAGCGTCGCTTCGGTCCACCTGCTGAAGCTGCCGATGCCCACGCCGCCTTTCCCCACCCGCCTCGTCTTTGGCACCATGCGCCCCATGAGCAAGGTCGCGGTGGTGGGTTCGGGGCAGGTGGGGGCGTCTAGGAAATTCGAACCATGATCTGGGCGGGAGGGGCGTCTGAACCTGGAGCCCCTTCGGCGCGCACCGGCGGGCTGGGCCGGCTGGATGAGGGGAGTCAGGGTCTCCGAACGTGCTGGGAGGCGGGACAGGAGGGGCCAGTCGACCCTCGGGATGGAGTCGTGCCCTGGCGG
>JAEUKE010000052.1 GCA_016794345.1 Myxococcales bacterium | reverse complement strand
GCACGGTCAGGACGACCCGATGGCACCTCCGGCCGACGTCGGCGCGTTCGCCGAGGAGATGAAGCGCATCGACGCGGACTGGTCGCTCGAGGCGTACCCCGGCGTGAAACACGCCTTCACGAACCCAAACGCAAGCGACGCGGCGCTCGGCCTGTTCTACGACGCCGAGGCCGATCGCCGGTCGTGGATCGCGATGAAGCGGTTCTTCGGCGACGTGCTCGCCTGAGCCGAGCTCCCACCCTGCCGGACCGGGCGGTGCTCAGGTCGTGACGACGAGCACCGCCTGCCCGGCGCGGTACTCCGGCTTGACCGAGCTCCAGCCCTTCTGAGCCGCGAACCCCGTGAGGTCGCCTTCGTGCTCGTCCATGTGGACGGAGAAGGCCTGCCACAAGGTGCGCGCCTCGTCCTCCGCCAGCGGCTTTCCGTCGAGGAGCACGGCGAGGCGCGAGCGAGCAGCAGCCGGCTCCGGCTTGGAAGCCGCCTTCTTCGGACCGGCCTTCTTGGCGGCCGCTTTCTTTGGAGCGGCGTTCTTGCCCGCGCTGGGCTTGCCCGCGGGCTTGCTCGCGCTGGGCTTGGCCACGCTGGGCTTGGCCGCTTTGTTCTTGGATGCCGTCTTCTTGGGGGCGGGCTTCGTCGCCTGTCGGTCTTTGGCCACGGGGCGATGGTAGTCGGTGGCGCGCGCGGTTGCATCGCCCTGGACGTGCTTGCGTCCTGTGCACAATCGCGTGCTCTCCACTACGATGGGGGACAAATGCGACAGGCTTTTCTTTCGGTCGCGCTCGTCGTCGTCTCCACGGTCGCAGCCAACACCGCCGAGGCGCGCTCGTTCCGCGTGGAAGAGATCCCCAACGGCGCCAAGTTCGGCTGCCGCAACTGCCACAACGACGACAGCGGCGCGACGAACACCCCATTCCTCGCCGACGTGCGCTCGAACCTGGAAGGGCCGGGGACCATCCAGGAAGACCACGTCGTCTGGGGCCCCGCGCTCTGCAACGTGGACTCGGACGGCGACGGCTGGTCGAACGCGGCGGAGCTGGGTGATCCGGACTGCGTCTGGACGATCGGGTCCTCGCCGGCCAAGAGCAGCGCGACGAACCCGGGTAACCCCAAGTCGCACCCGGCTCCGATCTGCGGCAACGGAAAGCTCGACGCAGGGGAGGCGTGCGACGCCGGCCAGCAGGCCAAGGTGGACTGCGCCGAGGAGAGCGCCGGCCAGGGCACGCTCGGCTGCAACATGAACGACTGCACCTACAACTACTCGAACTGCACGCAGCCCCCCGGCGGCAGAGGCGTCGAGGACGGCGAGTCCGAAGAAGACGGCGGCTGCACGACCACCGGCGGCGCGACGGGCGGCGGCGGGATGGCCGTGCTCCTCGGCTTGTCATTGCTCCTCCGCAGGCGCCGGCGCGAGCGCTGAGCGTGGGCGCCAAGCTCGTCACCATCTGCTTCTCCCATTTCAACGAGAAGGCTCGGTGGGCGCTCGATCGGTTCGGTGTGCCCTACGAGGAGGAGGCGTACATGCCGGGCCTCCACATGTTCGGTGCCCTCAAGCTGGTGCCACGGCATGGCTTCGGAAAGCGAGACCGGCTCGCGAGCCCGTTCGGGACGCCGATCTTCCTGACGCCCGAAGGGGAGTGCATCCGCGACTCGGCGAAGATCGTCCGCTACGTGTCGGACCGGTGGGCGCCGCCGGGTGAGGGGCTCTACCCGACGAGCGAGGTCAGTGAGCTCGAGGAGCGCCTCTCGCACGATCTGGGCGGGCACACGCGTCGGTTCGGGTATCGGCACGCGTTCGACGACCAGGCGCTGGTCGCCGAGCTCGCGGAGGCCAACGTCGGCCCAGCGCAAGCGGCGATCTTCAAGGTGCTATCGCCCCTCATCCAGCGCGGCATCAAGAAGAGCCTCCGCGTGACAGCCGAGGGCGCCGACAAATCGCTCACCAGGATCCGCGCGACGATGGCGGACATCGGCGCCCGCGTCGCCGGGAGACGTTACCTGGTCGGCGATCGCTTCACGGCCGCGGATCTGGCGTTCGCCTGCATGGCGGCGCCGGTCCTCTTGCCGACGCGCGAGGAAGGCTATGGGGCCGTGTGGCCTGCGATCGACGCGTGCCCGCCCGCGTTCGCAGAGGTCGCGCGCGAGATGCGGGCGTCGACTGCGGGGCAGTTCGCGCTGCGGATGTTCCGGGAGGAGCGGGGGCGGCGCGCCACCTGAGCCGCGCCGGAGGGGCGTGGCGGGTCGAGGATGAGCGTTCACGGGCGGCGAGCGCTCGCCGCTCGCGTGTCGTGTCTTTCGTACCTTGAATCAGTACCGATGGCATTCTAATACCAAGGGTATGAATTCTCGGCGATCGCGAGTGGAGCAGAGCGCGGCGAACCGGGGCCGCGTCCTCGCAGCTGCACGGAAGGTGTTCACGGACCGCGGCTACCACGCCACCACGCTGGAGCTCGTGGCGGAGGAGGCAGGCTTCACGAAGGGCGCGGTCTTCTCTCGGTTCTCGAGCAAGGCGGACCTGTTCCTCGCGCTCTACGAGGAGCGCATCGACGAGCGCGTCAAGGAGATCGGTGCTTTGCCGAAGCGCCGGGGGGCCAAGACCCCGGAGGCGATCACCCGCCAGTGGCTCGAGCGCCTGCGTGGGGACGAGGCGTGGACGCTGCTGGTGCTCGAGTTCCGCATCGCCGCGGTGCGCGAGCCGGCGAGCGCGGCGCGGTATCGCGCGCTTCACGCGCGGCTCGTCGAAGCCATCACGGACGTCGTCACGCGCGATCTCGACGACGCGGGGCTCGAGTCCATCCTCACGCCGGCCGAGTCCGCCCACGCCGGCATGGCGCTCGCGAACGGGCTCCTGCTGGAGCGCCTGGCGAGCCCTCGCCGCTTGCCGGCCGATCTCACCCTTCGCGCGAGCCGGGGGTTGATCGCGGGGATCTTGAAGAAGAGGGGCCGATGAGCGCGGCCGCGTGGCTCGAACGAGCGGCCAACCTCGCCTCGGCGTTGCCGCGCCGCCGCGCCGACGACGAACGGATGCGCTGGAGCCGTGACAGGCTCGCCGCGTGGCAACGCGAGCGCGTCGCGGAGATCGTCCGGCACGCGAGCGAGCGGTCGCCCTTCTATCGCGAGCGCCTCGGCGGCCCCGTGCGAGGGCCCGTCGAGCTCTCCGCGCTCCCGATCCTCACGAAGGACCAGCTGATGGATCGGTTCGACGAGGTCGTGACCGACCCCCGGCTCCGGCTCGAGGCGCTGCTCGGGCACATCGAGGCGCTCCGCGGGGATGAGCTCTACCTCGGCGAGCACCGCGTCATGACGTCGAGCGGCAGCTCGGGTCGAAAGGCCGTCTACGTCTACGATAGGCCCGCGTGGCGGGCGATCGTGATGACGGCGAACCTGCGCATGTCGAGGATGGTGGGCCTGAAGCCCGGGGTCCCGCGGCCGCGCATCGCCGTGGTCGCGGCGCCCGACGGCAAACACATGACGTTCCGCGGCGGCGCCTCGATGGACGTCGGGGTCTTCGTGTCGCGCCGGTTCTCGGCAGCGTCGCCCGTGCCGGAGCTCGTCGCCGCGCTGAACGACTACGCGCCGGATCTCATGCTCGGCTACCCATCCACGCTGGCGATCCTGGCGGAGGAGCAGATCGCGGGCCGACTGCGCATCAGACCGAAATGGGTGACGACCTCCAGCGAGGTGCGCACCGCCAGCATGGCGGAGCGCATCCGCGCCGCCTTCGGCGTCGAGCCGTTCGATTGCCTGGGCCTGACCGAGATCGGAATCGCGGCCCTCGACTGCACCGAGCACGAGGGGATGCACCTCTTCGAGGACCTGTCGATCATCGAGGTCGTCGACGAACACGGGCGCGCGGTCCCGGACGGCAGCCCGGGCGCCAAGATCCTCGTCACGAGCTTGTGGAATCGGGTCCAGCCGATCATCCGCTTCGAGGTCGGTGATCTGATGACCGTGACGAGCGAGCCCTGCGCGTGTGGCCGGACCTTCCGGCGCATCGTCGCTCTCGACGGGCGAAGCGACGACGTGCTCGAGCTCCCCGGCCCTTCGGGGCTCGTCTCGGTTCACCCGATCCATCTGCGCGGCGTGCTCGGCAGACACGCGGCGGTCGTCGCCTACCAGATCGTCCAACGCGAAGACGACCTCGAGGCTCTCGTGGTGCTCGCGAAGGATGCCGCGCCGGAGGTCGTCGTGGAGCTCGGGTGCGATCTCGTCGCCGCGGTGCGCGCCCAAGGCGCGGAGGTCCCGGTCGTCGTGCGCGCGGTCCCGGCCATCGTCCGCGAGCCGGGCGTGGGCAAGCTGAAGCTCGTCCGCGCCAGGCCGCGCGGCTGTCCTTGACCCGGCCGCCGCGCGCCGTTCGAATCGCGAGGCCGATGCAGATCCTCCGCACGCCCGAGTCCCGCTTCGATGGCCTGCCCGACTACCCGTTTGCGCCCCGCTACGTCGACGTCGGCGACGGCCTTCGCGTCCACTACGTGGACGAGGGGCCGCGGTCGGGCCCGACGATGCTGCTCCTGCACGGCGAGCCCACGTGGAGCTACCTCTATCGAAAGATGATCCCCGTCTTCGCGACGGCGGGTCTCCGCGCCATCGCGCCCGACCTCGTCGGCTTCGGCAAATCCGACAAGCCGGCGCGCGAGTCCGACTACAGCTACGCGCGGCACGTCGGCTGGATGCGCCGCCTCCTCGAGGCGCTCGACCTGCGCGGTCTCACCCTCTTCGGCCAGGACTGGGGCTCGCTCATTGGCCTGCGCCTCGCCGCGGAGAACGAGGACCGCTTCGATCGCATCGTCATCGGCAACGGCTTCTTGCCCACCGCGCAGCACGCGGTGCCGCCTGCCTTCCGCATCTGGCGCGCCTTCGCGCGTTATTCTCCCGTGTTCCCGATCGGCCGTATCGTCGCGTCCGGCTGCGTGACGAAGCCAAGCAGCGAGGTCATCCGCGCCTACGACGCGCCATTCCCGAGCCGCGCCTACAAGGCCGGCGCGCGCGTCTTCCCCGCGCTCGTCCCCACCTCGGAGAGCGACCCCGCAGTCGAAGCGAACCGCGCCGCCTGGCGCACGCTCGGCCGCTGGGAGAAGCCCTTCCTGGCGCTGTTCGGGAAAAACGACCCCATCCTCGGGCGCGCCGACAAGATGCTCATCGATCACATCCCCGGCGCGAAGGGGCAGCCCCACGAGCGCTTCTGGGGCGGCCACTTCGTGCAGGAAGACCGCGGCGATTACATCGCGCAGCGGATCGTGAAGTGGACCGGGCGAGGGTGAGGTGGCGAATGGAACGGAGGCATGATGGGCTCCGCCGGCCAGATGATGCGGCCGGAGGTGCCGGCCACCTTGAGCCACTTCCAGATCGACACGACATCACCACCACTTTCTGAGCCCGGCGCTCGGCGAGCCAAGGCGCCCTTGATTGGCGCGGGAGGGGGATCGCTCCTGCCGCGCCGTATCAAGCTCACCGACCGCGCAGCCGGTGCCGACATGAAGCCCGCGATGTCCATTCTTGCGCTCGTCGAGAAACATGGCCTCCAGGGACATCGTCCGGTCGATCCCGGCGCGGTGGCAGCGCTCCGCGACGCCCTCGGCGGATCGACGTTCGGTCTCGTGAAGGACTGGTGGCACGCCGACGATCTTGAGACCTCGCTCGAGCTGCTCCGTGAGGGGCTCGCGTCGCATGGTCTCGCGGGCGCGCTTCCCGAGGCGGCGTTGCAGTCCGACCACGCGCGCCTCTGGGAG
>JAEUKE010000046.1 GCA_016794345.1 Myxococcales bacterium | reverse complement strand
AATCAACGGCGCGACCCGGTCGAACACGCGCGTCAGGTCGGCCATGAAGCGGAGCCAATCCGTCCCCCCATCCCGGACAACGCGCGGAAACCACGGCAAGTCCTCGAGCTCGACGAGCTGCAGTCGGCGCACGGGCTTTCGATAGGGTCGAAGACGAGCTGGAACAACCCACACCCTGCAGGAGCTCGGCATGGGGACCGACGACCCCGCGGACCGCTATCTCGATGAGGTGCTCACGGCCACGCGGCGAAGGTTCGGCTCTCGGCGGCCGAAGGCCACGCGCCTGGTTCGTGCGAGCGGCCCCGCGCTGATTCACGCGCGATGACCCAACCCATCGCCCCTGAATCGTCCCCACGCGCCGATTCGCGCGCGATGACCCACCCATCGCCCCCGAATCAGCGCCACACCACGATTCGCGCGACATGGGCTCGCACCGCACCCCCCGCGCGCCACTGGTTCGCGAAAGCGAGGGCGGGAGGGGTTGGCCCTTCTCCGAAGCGCAGTGAGTATGTCCCGAAGGCAGCTCCATACCCTCCGAGCTTGGCTCTCGGCGGCCGTGGCAGGTCGCCGAGCCTCATGCGCCGTAGGGACCGGCGAGACGGAGCGTTGGATAAGGGCCAACCCCTCCCCCCGAGCGGCAACGCGTCCCGCCCGAGCGACTATCGCTTCTCGACCGACTTCGTCGGCGGCAGCCGATCCCAGCGAAGCGAGTCGCCCATCAAGGTCGAGATGCGCTTCGGCTTCGCGCCGCCGCCGAGGCGCATCACGTACAGGCCCGGCCCCTCGCCCGTGGTGCGCGTCGAGAAAAACGCGATCATGCGCCCGTCGGGGCTGCAGGAGGGGTAGCTGTTCGAGCCGGCGCCTTGCGTGAGGCGCACGAGCTGTCCGCCGGTCTCGCCGGTGACGACCAGATCCGTCGCCTTGCCGGCGCCGACCGCAAACACGGCGCGGATGCCGTCCGGGTGGCGGCAGAACGTGGGCGAGGACGCGAACAGACCGTCCGGCGAGATGGGCTTGCCGTCCACGTAGACGCGCTGGCCGAACTTGCCCGCGCCCGCGAAGGCGAGCTTGCCGGTGGGCGTGAAGTTCGGCCGGAGCGCCGTGCCGATGGGCGACGCCTCCTTCAGCTGATCGAACGCGGGCCCGGTGAAGACCTTGATCTCGCTGCCCACCCCGATGGAAGCGGCGACCTGCGAGTAGTCCTTGCTGAAGGCGATGCCGTAGACGCTCCCGCGTACGTTGAGCTTGACGGGTTTGTCAGCGTCGCTCGCCTTGAAGACCTTGTATTCGCCCTTGTCCTTGCTGCCGGCCCAGAAGAGCTCGCCCCCGGCGCCGTAAGCAGGCGCGATGGCGGTGTGGTCCGGCGGGGAGATCGGCTTCGCGTCGAAGCCGTCCGAGTCGATGCGGTAGACGCGGCGGAGCGTGCCGCTCCCCGAGACGAACGTGAGGTGGCTGAAGAAACCGCCCTGCGTGCCCGTGAGCGCGCCGATGACCTGGTCGGCCACGTAGTGCGACTCAGGCCGCACGCGATCGAGGGGGACCTCGAAGCGCTTCTCGAACGCCGGGTCCGCGCCGACGTTCAACAGGTACGCGACCGCCTTCAGCTCGGCCTTGTCCTTGTCGAGCTTGCGACCGGTGACGCGCACGAGCGCTTCCACGCCTTTGGCCTGCCAGGCCTTGACGTCGATCGTGTCGCTGTAGGCGCCGTCGGGGGCAGCGCTGTCGGGGATCACCTCGAACTCGCCCGAGAGCTCCAGATCGCGCCGCACCACGCTGCGGAGGGTCACGTCCTCCATGTCGGGGGAGAGCGAGGGCAATACCGCGATCTTCGGCAGGGGCTGCCCCGCCGATTCGGCCGGGACGACGAAGTTCGCGAGCGGGTCCTTCTCCTTCTCCGCGGCGGGCTGCGCGAGCGCCGAGGGCGAGGCCGTTCCGAGGAGCATCGCGAGGACAAGGAGGAGCTTCGATTTCGTCATGATTCCTCGCATCAATTGCAAGCCGCGCTGCACACCATCGAAAACGAGAGGTTGGAGCGCTGGAGATCGGGGCGGTCTTCCGGTGGCGGCGGGACCTGGGAGCCGACCTTTGCGTCCATGGCGGCGCGCGCCGCGGCATCGAACGTGGGGTTGCCGCTCGATCCGAGCGAGTAGCTCTTCACCGTCAGCCCGTCCAGCTGCACCGTCACGCTGACGGCGAGCTTCGCGATGTCCTCCGGCGGCAGGCCGAGACCGCTCACCACGAAGCCGCGCTTGAAGAAGCCGATGAGGCGACCGACGTACTGGCGCTCCTGGAACTTGTCGAGCCCGCCGTCGGGGACGCCGTTCGGGTCCCCTTCGCCGCCCGGCCCCGCGCCGCCGTCCGGGTCGAGCGTGGCGAGGCCCGCGTCTTCGTCGCTCGTGGTGAGGCCGGCGTCCGCGCCCTCCTCGCCCGCGTCTTTCTCCTCGACGCTCGCGTCCTCCACCGTGGCGACCTTGTGGCCCGCGTCCGGGATGACGGTGGGGTCATCTTTCGCTTCGGGCGA
Source organism: Myxococcales bacterium (assembly GCA_016794345.1). Classification (GTDB taxonomy): domain Bacteria; phylum Myxococcota_A; class Polyangia; order Polyangiales; family Polyangiaceae; genus Xiheicaenibacterium; species Xiheicaenibacterium phototrophicum. The sequence goes on along the minus strand of JAEUKE010000046.1, from coordinate 7,706 downwards.
GGGCGCCGCGACCTCCGGCGGGGGAGGCGCCTCTGCGATCTTCTGCTTCACCGAGGCGGGAGCGCGTTGCCACATGTCCGGCAGGACGGACTTCTTGCCCCCGCCGAGCTTGGGCGGCAGCAGCTCCTCGTCGAGCACGGGCGTGACCTTCACGGGCGTCTGCGCGCCCTTGTCGACCTCCGGCGCAAACGACACCCCCGAGCTCGCGACGTAGAACATGGCGCCCGCCCCGAGCTGGACCGCGATGGCGATGGCCACCGCAGCGCCAATCTCCCAGATCTCGTAGTCGCGGGTCAGCGTCGCGCTCATGGCTACTTCTTCGGCGCGTCGGGCGCCTTCACGGGCGCCTTCTCCTCTTTCTCGTCCTCGATCTCGGGCTGGACGAGGAGGTTCAAGCCCTCCACGCCGGCCCGGCGAGCGGCGGCGACGACGCGGGCCACGGCGCCGTAGCGCGCGGCCTTGTCGGCGCGGATGTAGAGCTCTTTCTCGGCCTGGACCCGCTCGCTGCGGATGAGCACCTCTTCGATGTCGGCCGTGACGTCCCGGTCTTTGCCGTCCGCCGTCTTGCCGAAGAGGATGCGCTCCTCCTTCGTGACGGTGACGACGAGCTTCGTGTCCTTGAGCGGCGTCTCCGTCGCCTTGACGTCCGGAAGCTCCACGCGGAGCCCGGTGGCGAGCAGCGGCGCCGTCACCATGAACACCACGAGGAGCACCAACATGACGTCGACGAGCGGCGTGACGTTGATGTCCGCGAAGCCGCCGCCCCGTCGCCTTCCGCCGCCGAGCGCGCCGCCTGCCATGGCCTTAACCCCCGTAGGCCGCGGGTGAGGAGCGAACGACCGGGCCGCGCCCGCCCTGGGAGACCGTCTTGTCGGACGGGATGCCCAGCGACTGGTCGCTCTCGGACACGATCGTCACCCATTGCTCGGCCGCTGCCTCCAACTCGGAGACGACGTCGTCCAGCCGGCGATTCAACAGGTTGTAGAAGATGAGCGCCGGGATGGCGGCGAAGAGGCCCACGGCGGTCGCGATGAGGGCCTCGCCGATGGCAGGCGCCACGACCGGGAGAGAAGCGCTCTTCTCCCGGCCGATGCGGAGGAAGGCGTCGAGGATGCCCCAGACCGTTCCGAAGAGGCCGATGAAGGGCGCGCTCGACGCGATGGACCCGAGCAGGGTCATCATCTTGCCGCCCCGCTGGTGCTCCTCCACCACCGCGCGCTTCGCGATGGACTCCATCACCTTCGCGCTGCCGCCCCGCTTGGAGAGCGCGAGGACGACGCGGCCCCCCGGCGAGCCGGTGTGGCGGCGCGCGACCTCGAACAGGTCCTTCGCGTCCACCAGGTTGAAGACGTCCTTCTCGAAGGCGTGGAGCGCGCCGCGCATGCGGGCGAGCTGGAGCGCCTTGAGGATGGCGATGACCCAGACCGCCCCGGCCATCGCCACGAGCAGCCAGAAGACGACGAAGACCGGCCCTGAGGACTTCAGGACCAGATCGATCGGATTCAAGCTGACGGCTTTGTCACCTGAGGCGGCGGCCTGAAGGAATAGCTCGGGCATCCGGGTGCCCTTACTCCTTCAGGAGGATCTCGACCTTGCGGTCTTTGGCCCAACCCTCGTCGTCCGTCCCGGTGGCCTCGAACTCCCCCTTGGAGCTCGTCTCCATCCGGCCGTCCTCGAGGCCTTTCTTCTGGAGGAACCCGGCGACGGAGCCCGCGCGGCGCTGGCCGAGCGCGAGGTTGTACTCCGTCTCGCCGCGCGGATCGGCGTGGCCGACGAGCTTCATCCCTTTGCCCTTCAGGGGGCCCGAGACGAAGCAGCGCGCGAGCGCGTCGAGCGCGTTCGACGCCTCCGGCGTGACCTCCGACGAGTCGAACGAGAAGCGCGCGGTGGGCAGGTCCCCACAGGCCTTGACGATCTTGTCATCGATCTGGACGGCGCTGCGCGAGTCGCTCTGTTCAGGCTTCTTGGCCGTGGCGGTGCTGGTGGTTGCGACGTCGTCCCCAGTCTGCGGGGGCTTGGGCTCGTCTCCGCAACCGGCGACGCTTCCAGCGAGCAACGCGAGCGCCGTCGACGCCATCGCGAGCACGAGGACCTGAGGCTTCCTGGTCATGTGTTCCTCCGTTTCCGTGTGTCGTGTGGTGCCCCTCGGGCCTAGCATGGATGCGCTCTCCTCAAAACCAACAAAGACCGATTCGGGGCCTCCAGCGGCGACACGCGCCCTGTCGTGCCCGTGCTACAGGGCCGTCATGAGCCTGCAAGAAGCGCTGAAGGACGAGTCGAAGAAGGCTGCCATCGTCGCGGATGCCGTGAAGCTGGTCGACGAGGAGGTCGCCTCGAAGAGCGGCCTCTCCGGTTTCGCGGTGAAGAAGGGCTACGACGCCGTGAAGAGCATCAAGCCCGGCTTCATCCAGGAGGTCGTCAACAAGCTCCTGCCCGAGTTCGCGGCGAAGATGGAGCCGCTCTGGCAAGAAGGCAAGAAAGAAGGAGCTCCAACGATCTACTTCGAGAAGAACAAGTCGAAGGTCGCGGACTCCTTGCTCAGCGTGACGGACTCGAAGATCGACTCGGCCAAGAGCTCGATCGTCCGCTCGACGTACTCGATGCTGCGAGGCTCGGCGAAGAAGAACGTGGAAGAGGCCGTGCCTCGGCTGTCGCAGCTGATGGCGAAGTACGACGCCTGAGCGCAGGCGACCGGCGAGCGCCCGTGCGCCGCTGCACACCCCGCGGCGCAGGATGACAGGTAGGCGGAGGGGCCGCCACCTCCGCCTGCCCTCGCCTCGAGTAGCGCGGCCCTTGGTGGCTGGCACGTCGACTGCTCTGTCGGCAGCACGTGTCCATTGAGGGCGGGCGCGCGCTGTCGATCTGCGGCAACCACGATCTCATCGCGCTCGGGTCCATGGGCTTCGACCGATGCTGGTACCAGGCCGCGCACGCGCTCGCGCGCACGCGAGAGAGGCTGGGCCGCCGAGCTCGGCGCTACCTGGAGACGCTGCCTCACCACGCGAGCCTGGGCGAGCGCATCCTCCTCGTCCACGGCGATCTCGATGATCCGCAGCGCTACCTGCGCACGCCGAAGGACATTGCCGAGAGCGCCGCGCGCGTGCGGTACCCTCGGGCGCGGGTCGTGTTGCATGGGCACACGCACGAGCGACGCGTGTACCGGGTGCGCGGCGCCGCTATCGACCGGGTGCAGCTCACGCCGACGATCTGGCTGGACGTGCCAGATGGCGAGCTCCTCTACGTGAACCCGGGGTCAATCGACGCGCAGCGCAAGCCCGAGGGCGCGCGCCGCGCCGAGCTCGCGATCTACGACAGCGCGCGCGAGACGATCGATCTCGTCAGCGTTCCGTACGACGACGAGGTGACCGAGCGCCGCGCGCGCGGCGATGGTTACCGGATGTCGGCGGCCAGCAAGCTGGCGCACGAGACCGGGCGCGCCCTCGCCCGGGTTCCGCGTTGGCTCATGGGGTAGTACCGCGTGTCTGCACTTCGTTTGATCCCGCAGAAGTGACGACACGGTCATACTGTTGTGCGAAAGCGCCGCAAGCTGGTCGGAGCTCGGCTGCACGAAAGCGTCGCAGGGATGAACCCTCACCCCCCTAACCCCCTCTCCCCGAGGGAGAGGGGGCCCGGATCGCGGCGCTGACCACGCGCCCCACCGTGCCGGTTGAAGCAGTCGCATACCCTTCTGTCGACGTGAGTCCTCGCCAGTTTGCGTCGATCTCCGTCACCCCGCCCCTCTCCCTCGGGGAGAGGGGCTACGGGGTGAGGGTTCACTCTTGCGACGCCTTCACGGGTGCCAGACTCGGATGCCGCTTGCCGCGCTTTCGCGCGATCCTGCGCTACACTTCAGTCAAGCGGTACCGCGCCTGAGGCAGCCCCCTCAAACGCTGCGCGTTTTCGCCCCAACTCCGCTTCGCGCTGCGCGCGGGGCCCCAACGCCGCTTGCTCGACTACTGCACCGCCTCACGTTCTTTCGCTTGTTTAGGGGCTAGATTGCGGTCTGGTCGCCCTCCCGTCCTCTACTTGGCGGGCGCCGATGCCGAGGGCGCCGGGGCCGCGCTGCCCGAGCTCGCCGGCGGCGCGCTGCCTTCGGCGGGCGGGGCCTCGGGCTTCTTTTCGGCCGGCGTCGCGGTGGTGGTCGCGGAGGCCGGCGTCTTGGGAGCGCCGCTCGCCGCGGCAGACGCCGAGCCGGCGGCCGGCGTCGCGTTGTCGCAACCGACCGAGGCGAAGAGCACGGACCCGAGCGTGATCACGGAAACGACGTGCGAGAGCTTCATCGTCAGAGCCTTTCTTCGGAGCGCGATTCGCGCTGGAAAGAAGGTGCGATGCGCCGGCGCAATCGCCAGTCATTCGTTGTCGTCAATCGTCGCGCGACGAGCCGCGTCTGCTGAGCTCGTCTCGATTTGTCACGGCTTGTCGTCCAATTGTCGTGGGTCGGTGAGCTTCGCGATCTCCTTGTCGAGATTCCTGGCGGCGCGCCGGTTCAACCAGGCGACGAAGGCGAAGATCCCCGCGGTGGAGAGGAGGAAGCCGAGCTGGGCCGGCCAATGCTCCGGCTGCTCGAGAAAGCGGCCGATCGCGATGAGCAAGAGCCCCGGCACGAAGGGCGCGAGGTACCAGCGCGGCACGTCTCGCAGGAGATCGCGTTGCCGCCGGAGCTCGGCGACGTGGCTTCGGAGCACCTCCGACGTAGGCGCGGCGCTCCTGTCCTCGCTGGTGGCCCGCCCACGGCGGTGCAACACGACGACGACGAAGACGACGCCGGCCCCGAGGAGCAACGACCCCGCGCGAACGAGCCCCGGCATCGGGTCCTTCATCGAGAACGCCATCCACACGAGCACGAGCGCCGCAGCCGCGTACTCGCGGGCGTTGCGCCATTTGATCGTCCGCTGGAACTTCGCCGCGCGCGCGGCGACCTCTTCGACCGTGATGTCCATCCTCGGCTCCTCCTGCTTCCAGATCGCGAGCAGATCTTCGTCGTCGCGGCTCATCGCTTCTTCCCCTGAAGGTGCGCGCGGAGCGCCGCGCGGGTACGCGACACCTTCGTCGTGACGTTCGTGGCGCTGAGGCCCGTCACCTCGGCGATCTCGTCGGGGCCCATCCCCTCCAGGAACAGGAGCACGAGCTGGCGATCGATCGGAGCGAGGGTGCGGATCAGCTCCGCGAGGCGGTCGAGCGACTCGCGCGCGCCGGCCGACGCCTCTTCGTCGCTCGGCCCGGGCAGCTCGGCGGCCTCCTCGATCGAGACCCAGCGCGCCACGCCGGAGCGGCGCGCGCGGAGGCAATGGGTCGCCGCCACGTTGTGGGCGACGCGAAAGACCCAGGTTCGGACGGAAGCCTTGCCCTCGAAGCTCGGGAGGGACCGCCAGATGGCCGCCAGGATCTCCTGGACGAGATCGCGCCTCGCCTCGGGTGTCCGCTCGTAGCCGCGCGACAGCCGCTCCAGCGCCGGGCCGTAGGCGGCGTGGATCTCCGTGAACCGGTCGGCCGTGCTGGGCCCCTCCACGGGCGCGGCGTCCTCGAGCGCTCGGTCCATCCTCTGCTTCCGGTAGTCGCCGGCAGCGGCGGCCGGTCACAGGAAATCCGCCAACCGGGTCGCGGTGTAGCATCGCCCGATGGCGAGGAACGGCAGCAGGGCCCTGACCGCGCTCGCGGCGACGTTGGCGGCTGGGGCTTGCGGCGACTCGGCGGGGACCTCGGACGGCCAGGGTGGCGCGGCGGCGACCACCGCGGCGACAAGCAGCACAGGGGGCCCGGGGAGCACGACGAGCGGTGCCGGGACGGGGGGCTCCGCGCTCGAGGCGTTCACCGCCACGTTCGAGTCACGCACGTTCCACTGCGAGCTGGTCCAGGACGCGACGCTCGAGGATCCCGCGGAGAACCAGCTGCAGACGCGCTTCAACCTGACCGGCACCGACCTGGGCATCCCGGCCGTCCTGGGGGACACGCTGTACCTCTTCTTCGGCGACACCGTCGGCTACCGCGAGATCTGGCCCTTCGGCGAGGACCCCGACAGCGTCGCGCGCGTGCCCCTCTCCGCTGTGGTGACCGATCCGACCGAGGTCTGCCGGAGCCTCGAATTCGCCGTCACGCCGGACATCCCGAGCGTCGCGAACGACACCAATCCCGCCATCCTGCGCGACTTCGCCGGTGCGTTCCTCACGCCGCCCTCCGGCGAGCCGATCGAGAGCTACGTCGCTCAACCGGCGGGTCCGTTCCCGAACATGCCGGGCACGTTCGAGGTGCCGGGCGGCGCCTTGGCGTCGGGCGGCAAGATCTACGTCTTCTATGCCGGGTTGGCCGAGCTCGCTCCGACCGTTCGGATGACGAAGAGCTACCTGGCTGCATGGGACGACCCGCTGGGCTTCGTGCCCGGCTACCGGATCCTCCGCACGATCGACGAGCTCGACCCGAGCGGTCCGCTCGCGGGGCGCTTCATCCAGATCGCGCCGGCCCTTCATGACGGTTTTGTCTATCTGTTCGGCACCGGGGAGTACCGCCGCTCGGGCGTCCACCTCGCCCGCGTGCCCGTCACCGGGCTCGAGGACGGCGCCGGGACCGAGGTGTTCGATCCGAGCAGCGCCTCCTTCGTCGCGCCGGGCACGGAGGTCGCGCCGATCTTCGAGTCCGAGGGCGTCGGGGAGATCAGCGTCGCGTACGTCGAAGCCGCGAACGCCTGGGTCGCGCTCTACCAGCGCGAGCTGCACGACGGCGGCGGCAACATCACCGACAACCGCGTCGTGCTCCGCGTCGCGGCGAAGCCGGAGGGACCGTGGACCGACGTGGTGACAGTCGTCGACATGGCGGACCCGGCCTTCCAGGCCGCGCACTGTTGCGGGGCGACTTGCCCCGGCGATCAGATCCTCCACTGCGATCGCGCGGGCCTCTACGGGGCGAACCTGCTCCCTGCGGTGACCGTGACGCCCGGCGCCGCTCCCGGCAGCGCCACGCTCGAGGTGCCCTTCCTGGCCTCGACGTGGGACCCCTACGGCGTCGTGCTCTTCTCGACGCGCGTCGCGATCGCCCCGGCCGGGTGACGCGTTCCCCGTTCCGGTCGTGCAACGGGCCGTTCCCCGCGGCCCTCGCGCTTCTCTGCGATCCGGACTTACGTTGCGACACATGACCGAGACCACCACGCGAGGCGTCCAGCGCGTCATCACCTCCCACCGCCAGCGCGAAGGCGGCGGCTTCGTCGTGCGTCGGCCGCTCCCGACCGCGGGGCTCGACTACGCCGACCCGTTCCTCCTGATCGACGAGCTCGGCCCGGTCGACTACCAGCCGGGTGAGGCCGTCGGCGCGCCCGCCCATCCGCACCGCGGCTTCGAGACCGTCAGCTACATCCTCGAGGGCGAGGTCGAGCACGAGGACTCCGCCGGCCACAAAGGGCTCATCGGCCCCGGCGGCGTGCAGTGGATGACCGCCGCCGGCGGCATCGTCCACTCGGAGATGCCGACCCGCCGGCTCCTCGAGCAGGGCGGTCGCGTCCACGGGTTCCAGATCTGGGTGAACCTGCCGGCCAAGCTCAAGATGTCGAAGCCCCGGTACCAGGAGCTCTCGGCCGACGCGATCCCCAAGGGCACCTCGGCGGACGGCCTCGCCGAGGTCCGCGTCGTCGCAGGCGAGGCGCTCGGCGTGAAGGCCGCCATCGGGACGCACACGCCGGTCATCTTCCAGGACTGGTCGCTCGCGGACGGCGCGGACGT
>JAEUKE010000305.1 GCA_016794345.1 Myxococcales bacterium | reverse complement strand
CCGTGGCCACCCCGAAGAAAGCCGCCAAGAAGGCCGCCGCGCCCAAGAAGCCCGGGACGAAGAAGCGTCGCGGCGTGACGCTCCAGCCCACCTCGCTCACCGCGCGAGAGGTGCCCCTGGCGGAGCCGCCGGTCGAGCTGGCCGAGGCGATCGCCGCGGCAGGGGGCGCGGTCATCGGCGCTTACCGCGAGCCCCTCGGCGGCCACGCGCTCGTGTTTGCCTCGCTGCCGGTGGACAAGGTGGAGCCGACGCCGTTCCAGCGCGACGTATCGGATGCCCACGTCCGCAAGCTCACCGTGGCCATGGACAAGACCCGGCGTTTCCTCGACCCCGTCATCGCCGTCCACGAAGGAGAGAAGTTCTGGACGCCCAACGGCAACCATCGCCTCACGGCGCTGAAGGAGCTCGGGGCGACGGCGGTCGTCGCGCTCGTGGTGCCCGAGAGGAAGGTCGCCTACCAGATCCTCGCGCTCAACATCGAGAAGGCCCACAACCTCCGCGAGCGCGCGATCGAGGTCGTGCGGATGTACCGCGACCTTTCCCGGTTCGACGACCGAAAGGAGAGCGACTGCTCACTCGAGTTCGAGGAGCCGCTGCTCGTGACCCTGGGCTTCGCCTACGAGAAGCGACCGCGCCTGTCCGGCGGCGCCTACGGCCCGATCCTCAAGAAGGTCGACAAGTGGGTCGAGGCTCCGCTGGCCGAGGCTGCCAAGGAGCGCGAGAAACGCGCCGCCCTGGTGCTCGAGCTCGACGACGCGGTCAGCGAGGCCGTCGCGAAGCTGAAGGCGCGCGGGCTGCAGAGCCCCTACCTGAAGACGTTCGTCGTCGCGCGCATCAACCCGCTCCGCTTCATCAAGGGCGAGCCGCCTCCGCTGGAAGACCTCCTGCCGAGCATGGCCAAGCGGGCGCGTGGCATGAAGACCGAGGGCATCAAGGTGGAAGATCTCGCGCGCGCCGGCGGCGCCCCGGAGGAAGAATGAGCCTCGCCTCGACCGACACCACGCTGGAGCGACTCGAGCGGCGCCTCTACAGGACGACGCGGGCCGCGTGCGAGGCCTACGCGCTGCTCGAGCCTGACGATCATGTCATGGTCGCGATGAGCGGAGGAAAAGACAGCTACTCCCTCTTCACGTTGCTCACCAAGCTGGTGCCGCGCTTGCCGTTTCCGGTGCGTCTCACCGCGGTGCACCTCGACCAGAAGCAGCCCGGCTACGACGGCGCCCCGCTCGTGGCCTTCCTGGAGAAGAGCGGCTGGCCCTTCGAGATCCTCGCGGAGGACACGTACAGCGTCGTCACGACCCACGTGAAAGAGGGCGCCACGTATTGCTCGCTCTGCTCGCGCCTTCGTCGCGGCGTCCTCTATGGCGCCGCCGAGCGCCTCGGGTGCAACAAGATCGCCCTCGGTCATCACCGCGACGACAGCCTCGAGACGTTCCTCCTGAACCTCTTTTATGCGGGCAAGCTGCAGGCCATGCCCGCCAAATACCGGACGGACGACGGGCGCTTCGACGTCATCCGACCCCTCGTGGATTGCGCCGAGAAGGACATCGCCGCTTACGCCGCGCAGATGGGCTACCCCATCTTGCCGTGTAACCTCTGCGGCTCGCAGGAGAACCTCAAGCGCGACAAGATGACGGAGCTCTTGAACCAGCTCGAGAAGGACAACCCCAACCTGCGCGCCATCATGGCGAACGCCCTCCGCAACGTCCGTCCGACGCACCTCAACGATCTCGACGTCGCGCGGGCCTGGTTTCAGGCCGGTGGCGAGGATCGTCGCGCGCCTCGAGCGCCCGCCCCCGAGCCGGTCGCGGACGGGCGCCGGCTCCGGTTGATCGGTGTCTCGAACGAAGACAGCGAGCGCTGACCCCCGCGAGCCGGTTCCAGTTCTGAAACAGAGGTGAGGCGCCGGAGCCTCAGCTGTCTCTGCCCGAGCCGCAGAAACCGCCGAACCCCGCGGCGTGCCGTTGGTGCAAGGTTTGCACCGCGACGCAGCCGTTGGATTCGCTACCTACGTCTCCGGTTGCCCGCATCGGTCGGATCGAGCTGGGCGGCTTCCGCTTGCGACGCGTCCTGGGCGAGGGCGCGTTCGGGACGGCGTTCCTCGCCGACCAGCTCGGCATGGACCGCCAGGCGGTCGTGAAGATCGCGCACCCACACCTGGTCGCGGGACCCTCTGGTGCCGCCATCCGAGGTCGCTTCGAGGCGGAGGTGAGAGCCGCGAGCCGCGTGCGCCACCCGTCTCTCGTCCTGCTCTTCACTGCGGGCACGACGTCGGATGGGCTCCCGGCGCTGGCCACGGAGTTTCTCCCGGGCGAGACGTTGGGCGGAGCGCTGGAGGCGCAGCTCACGCGCCCCGAGATCCAGCGGTGCTTCGCCCAGATTGGCGCGGGGCTCGCGGCGCTCCACGAGGCGGGGATCGTTCACCGTGATCTGTCTCCCAACAACGTGATGGTGAGCGGCCGCGGAGACGCGCTGCAGGCCAAGATCATCGACTTCGGGGTGGCGAGGCTCGCCACGCGCAGCCCGAGCGGCACTCACGCGGTCGGCACGCCGCGGTACATCGCGCCCGAGCAGCTGCGCGGCGCGGCGGAGCCGGCTTCCGATCTCTACGCTCTCGGCGCCCTGCTCTACTTCGCCTTGAGCGGCAAGGAGTACCTCCATCGCCTCGAGACGACGGACCTGCTGCTCCACGTCGCGCAGGCAAAGGAGCCGCCCGCGCTGCGCGAGGCGGCGCCGAACGCGAGCGTCGCCGAGGAGACGCTCGTCAAGTCGCTCCTCTCACCTGACCCGCGCGAGCGGCCCACCGCCGCGCAGTTCCTCGCCGCGTGGGAGCAAATCGCGATTCCCAGCGCACCCGTCGCGCTCCTCGTCGACGACGGCTCGCCGCACGCATCCGCGATGCAGAGGCACCTCGATCGGCTCGGCTACTCGATCGAGCTCACGCCCGATCCGAGGCGCGCGTCCCGCGCGGTTGCTGGCGAGTACGCGCTCATCGCGATCTCGGGCGCGCTCCGCGCGGTCGACCCCATCAGGCTCACGCTCCACATCGAGGAGCACCTCCCGGAGCAGGCGGTGTGGGTCATGGCCGAGCACTTCGGGCTCGAATGGAACCGGGTGAAGCGCGCTCGATGCCTGGCGTTCACCGACCTCGCGCGGTTGCCCGACCTCGCCTCCCGTCCACCTCCCTCGGAGCGCACGCCGCGCTCGGCCGCGACGAGCCCGGTGCCCGTCGACGGCTCGGGGGAGGCGCTCATCGGCGGGGGCGCGGAGCTCATCGCCTCCCTGGTCGAGGCGCTCGCGACTCAAGATCGCGCCGCGCTCGCCGCGGTGTCTGCGCAGCTCGCGGCCCTGGCGAAGTCGGCGGGGGCTCACCGGCTCGGGAGCCTCGCGCAGGCGCTGGGCGCGCTCGCCGGCGCGCGCGCAGGAGCCGACAGCCTCGCGCCGCTCCTGGACGAGCTGAGCGGCGCGTATCGCGATTCGGTCCGCAACATCCTCCGCGGGCGACGATGAGCATCCGAGATCGCATCGACAGCGCCACGCCGGTGGACACGCTCGGCATCGGCCGCCTCGGCAGCGTGGAGCTCGGCGGGTTCCGGCTCCTGCACGTCCTAGGCGAGGGCTCGTTCGGCACCGCCTACCTTGCGGACCAGCTCGGCACCGACCGCAAGGCCGTCGTGAAGATCGCCCACCCGATGCTGATGGACGGCGAGGTCGGCGCGATCGTACGAGGCCGCTTCGAAGCCGAGGTTCGCGCGGTGAGCCGCCTGCAGCACCCGTCGCTCGTCACGCTGTATGCCGCCGGCACCACCTCGGACGGACTGCCCGCGCTCGCGACCGAATACGTTCCGGGCCGAACGCTCGCGACGTTGATTCGTGACGGCATCGATCGCCAGACCATCCAGACAGTCTTTCTCCAGATCGGCGCGGGGCTGGTCGCGTTGCACGAGAGCGGCATCGTCCACCGCGATCTGTCCCCCGACAACGTGATGGTCGCCCAGACGCCCGCCGGGGTCGTCGCGAAGATCATCGACCTCGGCGTCGCGAAGATCGACGAGCGCGGCTGGACGGGGCCGAACCCGATCGGCACGCCACGGTACATGGCGCCGGAGCAGATCAACGGCGCCGCCGAGCAGGCCTCCGACCTCTATGCGCTCGGCGCGCTCTTGTATTTCGCGCTGACGGGGCACGAGTACCTGCACGACGTGGGAGGGCCTGTCGACGTGTTGCTCCGTTCGATAGCGCTCGAGTCGGCCCTCTCGCCTTGCCGCCTGGAGCCAGCGGTCTCTCCGGCCGAAGACGAGCTCGTTCGCTCCCTCCTCTCGCCCGATCCTCGCGCTCGCCCCAGCGCCGTCGAGTTCGTCGACCGATGGTCGAGCATGACCCGCGAGAGCGCGGGCCGGCCGCGCGCGCTCCTCGTGACCGGGGATGCGGAGATCGACGAGACCGTCCTCTTCCACCTCGCAAAGCGCGGGTTCGAGGTCGTGACGACACACGATCCGGGGCAGGCGGTGCGCGCGGGCCCTTCCGACTTCGCGTTGATCGTCCTCCCGGCGGCCATCCCTGGCTACGACACCATCGCGCTCGTCCGTCAGGTAGAGGGCAGCAGCGGTCAGACGGAGCTGTGGATCGTGGGCCGCCGCTTCTCCGTGGCGTTCGGCTCGCTCACGCGCGCGCGCTGTTTGGTGGTGCCGGACGATCTCGAGCCGGCCTTCGAGGCGGCCTCCATCTCATCGGGGCGGCCTCCGCCACCGACTGCGCCTCCGGTCGCGGAGCTCGCGCCTCGTGTCGAGGCGTTCATCGGCGGTGGCACGGAGCTCGTCACGCTCCTCGGCGAGGCGAGCGACGTGCGGGACGACCGCCAGCTGGTGGTGCTCGGCGACCAGCTCGCCCGGCTCGCCGAGATGGTCGGCGCATCCCAGGTCACCAGCCTCTCGCGAACGCTCGTCGCGCTCGTGCAGGCGAACGAGCTCGAGGCACCGGCGCCGTTTGTCCTCGAGGTCCAGGCTGCCTTCCTGGCCGCCGTCCGCAAGCTCCTCAATCCACGCCCTGATCGAACCAAGGAGAACTCGTGACAGAGCAACAGATCATCGATTGTCGCGGTCTACAGTGCCCGGAGCCCATCCTGCGGCTCGCCAGCGCGGCCCGGAAGGTGAGCGGCGTCGGGACGATCGTCGTCCGCGCCGACGACGAGGCGTTCCCGCTGGACGTGAAGAGCTGGTGCAAGAGCTCCGGTGCGGAGCTCTTGAAGCTCGACCGGACCGTCGATGGGTTCGCGGCGGAGATCAAGGTCGCGGGGCGAGCGCCGAAGACGGAGCGAACGGTCCCGGTCTTCCAGCGGACGCTCGGGCTCGATGCGGCGCCCGAGGTCCTGCTCGATTGTCGTGGGCTTGCTTGTCCGGAGCCGATCCTCCGGATCGCGAAGGCCGCGCGAGCGGCCACGGGGCCGCTCCGGGTCACCGCGGACGATCCGGCGTTCGAGCTGGATCTGAAGAGCTGGTGTCGCACGACCGGCGCGACCTTGATCTCGCTCGAGGCCGAGGGGGACGTGCTCACCGCGGTCGTCCATCCGAAGAGCGCGCAGGCGACCACCCGGTCGGCAACGCTCGAGGCCGCCGCCACGCCCACGCCGCCGATGGTCTCCCCGGCCGGGCAGCAGCCGTCCGCGGCGCCGCAGCAGACGATCACGCCCTCGCGCACGTTCGCCGCGGACCTCGATCTGCGAGCGGTACAAGATCCGCTCGATCTGGAGTCGCGTCTCGCGGGGCTGACGACCGTATGCGCGGGCCTTCCGGCGCGCGTCACGGTGGCCTCGTCGGTGCTGGCGCAGAAGGTCGTGCGGTGGGCCTCGGACGGCGGTCACACGATCGACGCGATGTCTGGCGCAGGGCCGGTGGTGGTCGAGCTGGGCATGGCGCTCTCCGAGGAGCGCGCCCCGTTCTCCAGGAGCACGGCCATGGTCGCTGCGAACGCCGACTCGGAGGTCGACTGCGCGCTCCTCGTGCTGCACAACGATCTCGAGGCACTCTTGGCCGCGCTCCTCGTGGCGAACGGCGCGGCCGCGCAGGGCCAGCGGGTCGTCCTGTTCTTCACCTTCTGGGGGCTCAACCTCCTCCGCGGCGACCGTCCGAACGAGGAGGCGCCGCGGGAGAAGGTCAGCTTCATCCAGCGCGTTTTCAAGTGGTTCATGCCGAAGGGCCCACGCCGGCAGCAGCTGGGACAGCTCAACTTCGGTGGAATGGGTCCGGTGCTCTTGCGAGGCCTCATGCGCGACAAGAACCTCACCGAGCTGCCTCGCCTCGTCGACCAGGCCGTGGAGCAGGGCGTGAAGTTCGTGGCGTGTACGATGAGCATGTCGGTCATGGGCATCACGAAGCGCGACCTCGCGCCCTACAAGAACCTGGAGCTCGGCGGCGTCGCGTATTTCGTCGCGGCAGCGCGCGGGGCGCAGATGAGCCTCGTCTTCTGAGTCGACCATGACGCCCGCCGAGGTCGCCGAGCTGCGTGGATTCTCGATCGTCGACATCCGCCCATTCGAGGAACGTCTGGGGGAGCTCGGGTTCTTGCCCGGCTCTCGGTCGGTCCCGTGTGTGGCTGCCAAGGACGTGTGGGAAGCGATCGAGGCGGAGGGCGTCGTCCCAGGCGTCGTGCTCTGCTGCACCAGCGGGCGACGCAGCGGCGCGCTGCTCGCGGAGGTCCGTTCGCTCCTGTCGACCTCGGAGGTCGAGCACCTCGAGGGCGGCGTCCTCGCCTGGCGCGCCGACGGGTTTCCGGTCGCCTTCGGTCACCTCGACGATCTCGAAATCGACGAGGCCGACCGCGGCGTCTCGACCGCCGAGTCGTTCCGCCGCGTGCTCCTGTCCTGCTTCGTCGCCGAGGCTACCGAGCTCGCGTTCGACAAGGAGATCGAGCAGCTCGCGGCGGACCCGCTCGCGGCGCTCCGTCGCTGCTACGACGCGGGAGGTGTGCCGTGGGACGAGTCAGACCCCACGCGTCTCTACGCGGTCGTCGACCGCGCGTCGGCCTTCTTCCGCCGCCTGGGCGGGGACCCGTCGCGTATCGCCGCGAACGTTACGCGAATGTACGGAATACTCGGCCGAGTCCGCTCAACGGTCGTCGACGAAGAGCTCAGGCCATGAGCGCGCGCCACCGAACCTCGCGGCCGGCGAGCCTGTCGAGGGCGATCAGAGGATGCCCGCGGGGACCAGGATGCCGACCGGCGCGAGGCACATCTCGTCGAGCGTCTCCTCGCCGAGGAGGACCTCCACCGGCTCACTCATGTTGCGATCCGCCAGCGCCTGCGCGACGAACGGGTTCGACTTCGTGTTGTCGTACCGGCAGCGGATCTTCAGGGTGTCGCCCGCCTTGGCGGTGGGGAGGTCCGCGATGGGGACATCGAACGTGTAGAAGCGCTGCCACCCGAAGTCCCACGCGGGGTTGTGGAGGAAGCACTCGTCCTGCTCCTGGCCGCCGGGTGGGTTGGCACGGTGTATCTCGAACTTCAGGTCCACGCCGACGTAGTGCATGTGCGCCATCACCATGAGGATGGGGATGTCGAAGAAGATCTCGTTGGGGACAGCGATCTCCATCGTCTCGGTGTGGTCCTTCACGTTCGCGGGGATGCGGAACTCGGGCGTGGGGCCGGCGTCGTTCGGGCCGGGCAACAGGCCGTCTTCCGCGTTCTCAGCGTTGCCGGGGAAGAGCACGTAGAACTCGTAGCTCGGGTCCTCGGCCTTGAACCGGAGCTGGATCTTCGACGTGTCCGTCTCGGTCGTCGTCCCGGTCGGGTGGTAATGCATTTGCACCACGACGACCTGGTCGGGCGTCAGCTTGATGCCGACGTCGTCGGGCAGCTCGAACGGCTGCGTGCCGGGGGCCCAGACGTGGATGATCTCACCCGGTGAGCCACCGAAGCAGGGGAAGGTCGGGGCGCCGCCCGAGAGCTCCTCCGCGCGGGCGCGGTCCACGCGGAAGGTGAGCGCGTGGTGCGCGACGATGGGGTTGCCGGCGACGAAATGGATGCCGTCGACCCATTTGTCTTCGGTGAGCGCCGGGTCGTAGACCACACAGGTGAACTGGTCGGAGGTGCCGCTCACCGTGGACGGCACGGCGGGCGACAGCTCCACGCTTCTGTTCGCCAGCCCGTCCGGGGGCGGGGTGTAAGCAGGCGGGGCGTCGGCCGGATCGCCCTCGGGCGCGCCTTGGTCCGCCCACGCGCGGAGCTTCGAGATCTCTTCGTCCGACAGGCGGAGATCGTTCTTCCAAGGCCGGATGGGGTGACACTCGTCCGTGTCGTGTGCGCCCCAGGGCGGCATGAGGCCGGCCTCCGTCTGGGCGGCGATCAGGTTCGCGAGGGGAGCGGCCTCCTCGTACGTGGCCAGCGAGAAGCCGCCGATCTTCCCGTCGTAATGGCAGCCGAGGCAGTTGTCCTGGAGGATTGG
The DNA here is from genome assembly GCA_016794345.1 of Myxococcales bacterium. Taxonomy (GTDB): domain Bacteria; phylum Myxococcota_A; class Polyangia; order Polyangiales; family Polyangiaceae; genus Xiheicaenibacterium; species Xiheicaenibacterium phototrophicum. The sequence continues at coordinate 38,935 of JAEUKE010000305.1, read as the reverse complement.
CTCCACGTCCCGGTGGAACGTCACGTCGGTCGGGGCGGAGCCGCCGCCGCCGGTCGAAGCCGCGTCGTCCGAGTCGCACCCGGCGAGGCCGAGACAAACGAAGGCGATTGCACCCCAAAGCTTCAAGCTTGCCACGTCAGCTCCTTATCACGCTCGCGATCACTGCGGCACCGGCGGCGTGTAGATCTTCTTCACGTCGGCGCCGCCGACGAACGCGTACGAGCCCGCGCTGCCGTAGCCGTACGCCACGATGCCAAACGGCTTGTCGCCGCTCAGGTTGTGGGCGCCCACGGCGAGCGAGCAGACGCGCGACTCGTACGAGACGCCGTCGATGGTCCCCGAGGGCGTGATCGTACAGCCGGTCGCGGCGACGCCGTCGATGGTAACGGTCGCCCCGACCTCGGCGTTGATGACGACCCAGTTCTGCGTCCACGAGCCGGGCGTGAGGATGACGTATTCGGTGCGGTACTGGTCGACGGGGTTGAGGATCGTCATCGACGGATCGCCGAGGAGCGGCCCGTCCACGTAGCCCTGGCTGACCAGGAACTGGCCGACCAGAATCGGCACGTCGCTCGTCACGGTGATGTTGTCCTGCGCCCAGGTCGTCCTGACCTCACCGGGCTGGAGCGTGAACGAGTTGAACGGTGCCGGCAGGCTCGTCGTCACGTTGGCGGGCTCGGCCGCGCCGACGAAGCGGATGATGTCAGGCTCCTTGTAGCCGGAGGTGGAGCGCACGGGGCTCCGCGTGACGATGTAGCTCTTGCCCAGCGACTCGACGGGGAAGAGCTGCTCCTCCAGGTGATCCAGACAGCAGGTCGAGTCCGACTCCCAGCCAGGGTACGTGGGGACCTCGAGGCCGTAGGGAACCTGGGTCGTCTCCACGCCCGAGAACACGGCGATCGGTGCGTCCGCGAAGACGAAGGAGCCTGACAGATCTGCGATCGTGTCCTGATCGTCCGAGAAGGTTCCGTCGTCGGTCTCGAGGTTGAGGACGTCGAACGGGTTGAGCGTGACGACGATCTCGCCGCCCGGCATCGTCGCGGCGATGGGATCGTTGCCCTTGATGCGCCAGCTCGGCCGCACGGTGACCTGCGTGTTCGCCTGCGTCCCTACGACGGTGATGTACGACCGATCGAGGATGTTGAACCCGCCGATCTTCACCGGGTGCCCCGCGTGCCAGCCGAGGACGCGATACTGCTGGCCGAGGGCGTTGGTCGGGAGGAGCAACGAGGCGTCGTTCGAGTAGGCGTTCTCGAAGACGTTGAACTGGTAGACGAGGATCGGCGAGCTGGAGGTGATGCGGAAGGCGCGCGAGGACAGGCACGTCCCCGGAGAGTTGTAGTCGTTCGGCGCCGTGCCGCAGTCGAGCTCCCGCGTCGGGAGCACCTCGGCGAGCAAGGCGCCCGGCGGGATCGAGACCTGCTTCACGACGCTGAGCTGCTGCGGCTGGCCGGGCGGCGCCTCGTTGATCTCGATCGTCACGTTGGCCTGGCCCATGCCGGCGTTGGACAGCGCCACGCCCCAGGGCGCGCTCGCCGGATCGCTCACGCCGTCCTGCTGGTCGAGATCGACGGCCCAGAACTCGCAACCGACGTTGGATGGCTGGTCCTCGGCGATCTGACAGGCCGTCTTGCATGCGCCGTCGCTGCACGTGAGCCCCGCGTTCACGTCGCAGGTCTCGACGACAGGGCCCGTGGGCTGGCCGTCCGGCCCGCACTCGTGCACCTCGTTGCCCACGCAGTACTTGCCGCCGGGCGCGCACGTGGCGCAGCCGAGCGTCGGCGCGCAGACGAGCCCTTCGGCTTCACAGTCGCGCTGGTTTCCGTCGCAGTCGACGTAGATGTTGAAGTCGCAGCGAGGACACGAGCCGATGCCTCCGCCTTGGCCGTTGGCGCCGCTGCCCGTCGCGCCGCTGCCGCCGCCGCCGACCGGATCGGTTCCGGCGTCACAGCCGCCCGCGGCCACGAGCCCACACGTCACGAGCCCGAGAGCTGCCCAAGACAAGTGTCGCAAAACCATGCCGGGCTCGTACGCCGCCGCTCCTCTCGCGGCAATCCTGGATGGCCGCGTCGATGCTCGAGCGCAGGGCGCGCCGCACCGCGTCGACGAGCCGCGTCGCACGAGCGTGACCGAAGAGTCAGCCTACGTGGAGGACGAGCTCGTCGTAGGCGTCGACCAGACCGAAGCCGAGCTTCTCGTAGAGGCGCCTCGCCGCGTGGTTCTCGTCGTCGACGTTGAGGCCCACGACGTCCGCCACGGGATCGAGCGCGGCGCAGAGCGCTGCGCAGACCTTCCCCGCCAGCCCCTGGCCTCGCCGGCTCGTCGCCGTCACCACGTTTCCGAGCGCGGCCACCCGATAGCGCGCCGAGAACACGTGAACGCCCGCGAACGCGACGAGCTCTCCCCCGTCGCGCAGGCCGAACGCCATCCTCGTCTCGAGCACGCGCGGGTGGAAGAAGTTCTCCGGGTAAGCGCGACCGAGGAGGTCGAGGACCTCGGGCGCGTCCTCGGGACCGAGCGCGACGCACCCCTCCGCCAAGGCCGGAGAGACGGCAGCGCGCGCGTTCCAGACGAGCTTCCGGTGGTGCCCGCGGGGCTCGACCGTGCCGAGCCGTTCCACCACCGGACGCAAGCTGGGGCTCACGTGCACGTAGAGCCGCCCGCCCCCGGCGGAGACGACACGAGGGATCAATCCCTCGAGGGCGCGCCGCTCGCGCTCGTCCGCCGCCAGGGCGAGGAGCGTCGGCGGATCGCTCCCCGCGTAGACGAGGGCGACGCCCTCGATCGCTCCCCCCGGGGCGCGCGCGACGTAGAACCTCGCGTGCTCGAAGAAGGGGTCATCCAGGTCGCCCAGCTCGTAGAGGTGCAGCGCGGCGTGCCGGCGCAGCACCTGCTCGAGCTCGCCGCGATCCCGGAGCTCCTCGGGGGCGCTCATCTTTTCATGCCGGCGCCAGGAGGCTCTTCACGTCCGACTCGAGCGTCGCGCGGATGTGGGCAATGGTGCGGCCGCGCAGTCGCTCCTTTGTGGCGGAGTAGGCCCGTCGCGAGAGACCACCCAGCCGCGCGGCCTCCTTCTTGGCGGTGTCGAGCAGCTCGTCGGCAGGGACCACGCGGTCGAGGTAGCCGGCTCGCGCCGCTCCCTCCGGATCGTAGGTCTCGGCGCCCAGGGTGGCGCGTGTGAGCTCGGCCACGCTCAAGCGATCACGGGCGAGCTCCATCGCGAGGATGGGGACCGGCAATCCGATCGCGACCTCGTTCAGGCCGACCTTGTACGAGCCCGTGGCCCCGACGCGCACATCCGCCGTGCAGAGCACGAGCGCACCGCCGGCGATCGCGTGCCCCGTGCAGGCGGCCACGACGGGCAGCGCCGAGCCGTAGAGCGCGAGGAGGAGATCGGAGCCCTTCGTGAGCAGTGCCATCGCGTTCTCCGGCCCGCTCATCATCACCTTCAGGTCGAAGCCGCCGCAGAAACGCTCCGGCCTGCCCGCGAGGACAAACGCCGAGGCCTCCTTCTCTGCTCTCTGGAGGGCCCCTGCGATCGCGTCGATCATGGCCACGCTGAGCGCGTTCGCCTTGCCGTCGTCCATGGTGCAGACGGCCACGTTGCCTTCGAGCGAGTAGGTGCAGGGGCTCATGGCGCCACCCTACCAGCGGGGGGGGCCGGCCGCGAGGACCGTGCTTCTTGCTTGGCCAGGTGGGGGGAGGCTGCATAGCCTCGGGCCCATGACGACGAGGAAATCGTGCGCGGCCTCCGCTGCTTTCATCCTGACGATGTCGTTATCCACGTTCGCCTTCGCGCAGGACGCGGGGGTGGGGGTGCAGGCCGAGGTCAAGGCCGAGGCCAAGCCGGCAGCGGCAGGGGGGAGCGCAGGGGAGTCGTGCCGCGCGCGCTCGGACTGCGCGGAAGGGCTCAAGTGCATCGAGCAAGTGTGCCGTGACCCGAACAACCCTTCGGCCGGAGGCTCGGCGAGCGGGAGCGCGGGCGGCGGCTCCGATAGCGGCAGCTCGGGGAGCGAGAGCTCCGGCGGCGGCAGCTCCGGCGGCGAGAGCTCGGGCGGCGGCAGCTCGGGTGGTGGCGGCGGCGGCGATCTGCTCGACGGCGAGCTCGAAGGTCTGCGAGCTCACATGGGCATCATCTTCGGCGGCGGCCCCAGCCATCCGGACGACCCCGCCGATCTTGTGCGCGGCAGCCTGCTCTTCTCGTTGAAGGGCGGCATCCTGATCGACCGCGCCGAGCTGGGGCTCGAGTTTGCGCCCGCCACCTACGTCATCAACTTCGACCCCGACCTGCCGTCGGTCCACCTGATCGCGTACGGCGGCTACCACATCCCCGTCTTCAAATCGATCTCGTGGCCGCTCCGCCTCGGCATCGGGCTCACGCAACCCACCTTCCGCGGAGAGACCCGCGGGCTCGATGCGCTGCTCGCGCTGCGAGCCGATCTCATCGGCGTCTCCGTCCTGCTCGCCGATCAGTTCCTCATCGACGCGCACCTGCCGTCATGGCGGATCAACATCGACCCCGACCCGGGCGCTGCCATCTTCAGCTACATCTTCGGCGTCGGCGCCTCGTGGACGCCGAAGCTCTGATCTCGAAGGCCCCCAATCGGTGAGGTGGCGGGCGGCTCACGCAGCGTAACGAGGGGTGCGTGTCCCACTCTCCCTGGCTGTTCCTTGGGCACGCGCCAGGCCGTAGACTGAGGGGATGGTGCCCAAGCTCGCTCCCCTCGCGCTGGCCGCCACCGCCTTCCTCGTCGCTTGCGACGAGGAGGAGCCGGCGCCGGTGCCAAAGACCCTCGAGGAGCCGGTCGGACCTCATGACGTCTCCGTGCTGTTCCCGATGCCGGCGGTGCTCGGCCAGCGGACCAGCCTGATCGGCGCCGACGCCGCGGGCGCGCGCGGGACCTTGCTGCCGGAGGCCACCTACGACGCGCTCCCGCCGGTCGACGCCGTGCTCTCCAACGTCCAGAGCTACCCGCTGCTGCGCGTCGTCTCGGCCCGCTTCGATCCTTGTTTCCCCGGCCTCGGCGAGCCCTGCCAGAACCAGATCCGGCTGGTCATGCAGCCGGTCACCATCGACAAGACGGGCGAGAAGCTCGCGGCGAACGACGCCGCCGTGCACCTCTTCTATTCGCTCTCGCGCGAGGAGCTCGAGGCGGTCGTTCGACGCGTGGTCGATCTCCGCAAGGCGTCGGGGATCGAGACCGACGCGGGGCCGCTCGGGGTCCACCCGGCGCTCCTCTCCGAAGGCGTGGAGGGCGCGTTCGCGAGCGGGTTCCGCGACGCGCTCCTGCAGTATGCGGGCGACAAGAACCTCGTCCGGGTCACGTTCATGGCCTTGCGTGGCGCCGCCGACGACTGGCGGTTCGGCGGCTTCGATATCGTCGACGGCGCGATGGTCCCGATGGAGATCCCCGGTCTGGCCGGCACCTACGAGCAGTCCTTCGTGAACGCCGACCAGGCCGGGACGGTGTTCGACAAGGCCTCGATCACGCCGGAGTCGACGAGCGCGGACGACTTCTCGCTGTTCCTCTACCCCGCGAAGGTCTCGGCCGCGACGCTCGAGGCTCGCCAGGCCGCGTACGGCGCGCTGCTACGCGTGGAGAACCCGGAGCGCCACTCGCCCGCGACGATCGACTGTGTCACCTGTCACATCGCGCCGGGCACACGCGCCTTCGCCGAGCGTGAGCTCGGCTTCTCCGCCGTCGGCTCGCCCGACGCGTTCGCGTCCGGCGACGAGCCGCCGGGCAAGACGGTGTTCGGGACGCAGATGCTCCGCGCGTTCGGGGTATTTCGGAGCGAGCCGGCGATCGCCCAGCGCACCGTCAACGAGACTGAAGCCGTCGTGGCTTACGTGAACGACCAGATCGTCGGCGACTGACCGCGCACCGATCCGCGTCGAGCGGCGGCTGGTGCGTCCATTCCCCATCCGAACATCCCACTTTCGCCTGGCGCCTTCCTCGCGGAAGATGCGGGCTCCATGCTTCGCCAGGCGGTCGCTCTTCTCCTGGGTCTCGGCGTGTCGTCACTCTCGGTGGAGGCCTCCGCGCAAGCGCTCCGCTTCTCCACGACGGCGCCCGGTAACGTCATCGCGGCCGGCAACACGCTAGGCCTCTCGAAGGAGTCGGGCCTCAACGGTCCCGGGGTCTCCGACTCGATCGGGACCTTCATCACGCTCGACGCCCAGAGCGTCGACACCGACGCCCCCCTCGGGGCCATGGCCTGGCCCGGCGGCACGACGAGCGACTGGACGGCAAACGGCTCGGACGCCCAGCTGACGCTGCCGAGCGAGAGCCAGGTGCTCTATGCCGAGCTCGTCTGGGGCGGTAGCCACGAGTACGGAGAGGACGTCTCCGCTTTCCTCAACGAGCCCGTGGTCCTCTCGTTCGGCAACGACTCGATCCTCGTCACGCCCGACGCGACCACGGCGACGACCGTCGAGCAGACCGGCACGTTCACCATTCGCTACTACATGCGATCGGCCGAGGTCACGAGCTTCGTCGAGCAACACGGCTCCGGGCTCTATGCGGTCGCGGGCGTGCCCGCCACGCAGGCGTCGAACTTCAACACGGTCAACGCGGCCGGCTGGAGCATCATCGTCGCCTACCGCTTCGACAGCGAGCCCATCCGGAACCTCTCCGTCTTCGTCGGCGACACGGCGTTCGTGGACGAGAACACCACGGTCGACTACGCCGTGAGCGGCTTCTGCGCGCCGCCGGCGGGCGAGATCAACGGGACCATCGCGATCGCCACGGTCGAGGGCGACTCGAACCGCGTCGGCGATCAGCTCGCGATCGGCCAGACGGTCGCCTCGAGCTTCGTCAACCTGTCCGGGCCGAACAACCCCGCGAACAACTTCTTCTGCTCGCAGATCAACGGCCCCGACGGCCAGCTCGACACGAGCGGCACGTTTGGCATGAAGAACCACACGCCGGGCTCGAACGCGTCGGGCTCGCGGCAAGGCTGGGATCTCACCAACGTGCAGCTCAGCTCGGCGGCCGGTCAGCTCGCGCCCGGGCAGACCTCGGCCGTGCTTCGCACGCAGACGCTCGACGACAGCTACATGCCCGTGCTCGCCGGCATCGCGATCGACGTCAACGCGCCGACGTTCCTCTACCAGGCTTCGTCGACCGAGGTGGACGTGAACCAGGTCGCCATCGGCGACAGCTTCACCGTCACGGCCACGCTGGAGAACGAGGGCACCGCCACCGCGAGCGGAGTCGAGCTCCTCCTCGACGTCCCCTCCGGCATCTCGCTCACGGACTTCGCGACCGACGGGCAGCCCGGCGACGTGAACGGCGGCTCGGTCGCGCTCGGCGATCTCGCCTCGGGTGTGGCCATGGGAGATCTCACCCCCGGCACCCAGCGCGTCGCCACGATCACGCTCCAGGTCGACTCGGCCCAGGCCAACACGATCTTCCTCCAGCCGGTCTGGCAATACAGCTACACGCAGTGCGCGGGCATGCCGGCGACCGAGAGCTTCTCGGGCGAGGTCGCCGTGCTCGGCTACGTGCCGGAGACGGGCACGGGAGGCGGCGGCCAAGGTGGCGCCGGCCCTGGATCGACGACCTCGTCCAGCGGCTCGGGCACGACTTCGTCGAGCACCGGCTCGGGTGACACCAGCGGGGCGGGCGGTGAAGGCGGCGAAGGCGGCGGCGCCGACACGAAGGTCGAGGCGGACGGGTGCAATTGCCTGGCTGCAGGCTCCGACGGACCGAGCTCCACCGGCGCCTGGGCGGCGCTCGCGCTCGCGGCTTCCGTTGCGGCTCGTCGTCGCCGTCGCCGCGGCTGAGCGCCGGGAGCTTGAAAGGGCGGCTCCCCGCGTGACACACCTGTCTGAACCGGCTATTCCCGTGCGTCGGGAAATCCATGGCCGAGACCCCCCTCCGTCTGTACGACACGCTCACCGCCGCGCTCCAACCGCTCATCATCCGGTCGTCCGGTGAGGTGGGCGTCTACTGCTGCGGCCCGACCGTCTACGACGTCGCGCACGTGGGCCACGCTCGGGCGGCGCTCGCCCCCGACGTTCTCGTCCGGCATCTCCGCGCGGAGGGCTTCAAGACGAAGTACGTCCGCAACATCACGGATGTGGACGACAAGATCCTGAAGCGCGCCGCCGAGAAAGGCGAGGCGCCGCTCACCTTGTCCGCCCGGATGGCGGAGCTCTACCAGTCCGACATCCGTGCGCTGGGCTGCCTCTCCCCCGACGTGGAGCCCAAGGTCAGCGAGACAATCCCGGAGATCGTCGCGCTCGTCGAGCGCCTGATCGAGAAGGGCGCCGCTTACGTCGTCGAACAAGAGGGCGGGATCAAAGACGTCTACTACGCCGTCCGAGCGTTCCCCGGCTACGGCAAGCTCTCCAAGCGCAAGGTGGAGGAGCTGGTCGTCGGCGCGCGCATCGAGGCCAACGAGACGAAGCGCGACCCGCTCGACTTCGCCTTGTGGAAGGGCTGCTCGGCCGACGCCTGGGGTTGGGAGAGCCCGTGGGGCAAGGGGCGGCCCGGCTGGCACATCGAGTGCTCCGCGATGAGCGCCAAACACCTCGGCCACGGCTTCGACGTCCACTGCGGCGGGATGGATCTCATCTTCCCGCACCACGAGAACGAGATCGCCCAGAGCGAGGCCGCGTTCCCCGCGGAGGGGCCCTTCGCGCGGATGTGGATTCATAACGGATTTGTCAACGTCGACAAGGAGAAGATGGCGAAGTCCCTCGGGAACTTCGTCACCGTGAGGGACGTGTACGAGCGCAACGACCCCGAGGCGCTCCGTTATTTCCTGCTCACGGTCCACTACCGCGGGCCCATCGCGTTCGACACCGAGAAGCTCGATGACGGGCGCGTCATCTTCCCTGGCGTCGCGGAGGCGGAGCGCCGGGTCGACTACCTCTACCAGACGCTCCAGCGGCTCCGCGCCCTCGCGGAGAGCGGCACGACGGGCACCATCTCGACGATGCCCCCGACCTTCGCCCCGATGATCGCGCTGTCGAACGAGGCCGTCCCCAAGGTGAAGGCCGCGCTCGACGACGACCTCAACACCCCGGTCGCGCTGTCGGTCATCGCCGAGGTCGCGAAGGCCGGCAACGAGCTCGCCGACATCGCGCAGCGGCGCAAGAAGGAGCCGCCCATCGCCAAGCTCGCGCCCTTCGTGGCGAGCCGTCTCGCCAAGGCCTTGGTGGACGTGACGGAGCGCCTGGGGCTGCTCCAGGCGATGCCGGCCGAATACGAGGCCCGCACCCGGGCGCAGCGCCTCCGTCTCCGCGGCCTCACGCCCGAGGCCATCCAGCAGAAGATCGCCGAGCGCGTCGCGGCCAGGCAGAACAAGGACTTTGCCCGCGCCGACGCCATCCGGCTGGAGCTGGTGAGCTGGAATGTCGAGCTCTACGACTCGCCGGAAGGGACGACCTGGCGCGTCCTGCCATGACGTAACGAGCGTTCGCTTTTGGCTCGGTTCTGCTTCGGATTTCTCGTTCGAAGCCCTTAGGAACCGGAACCAATATTCCGTTAGAATCCTGCGCGCTGGGGGGATGGCGAAAACCTCCACCTCCCCTCCCGCGTGTCCAAGCCAACTTCGTCGAAGGAAGACGCTCTCTCCACACTTGCGCTGCAGATCGTCCAGGCCGCTTCGAAGGCAGACTGCACGATCCAGGAGCTCGCCCAGCTCGCGGCGCAGGACCCGGCCTTCGCGGCGCGACTGCTCCACGTCGTGAACGCACCCGTGCACGGTGTCTCCCGGCGCGTCGCGGACATCCGACAGGCGACGAGCTTGCTCGGCGTGGCTTCGATCCAGAACATCGCGCTCGCGCTGGCCGTGACGGATCTGGTTCCCGTCGGCCTGGCCGGCGAGTCGCTCCTCTCAATCGGGCTGCGGCGCGGCTGCGCCGCGCAGCGAATCGCGGAGGCGACGAAGCTCGCGCTGCCGGGCGAGGCCTTCACGACCGGGCTCTTGCTGGATGTCGGTATCCTTCGCGTCGCGCGCCAGGATCTCGAAGAGGCCGTGCAGCTCGCGCGCCGGCCGGCGCTCGCCCGTCCCACGCACGAGCGCTTGAAGGGCCACGTCCCTCACCCGGTCTCGGGCGCGCAGCTCGCGAAGAAGTGGTTTCTGCCAGATCACGTGGCGCATGCCATCTCGCACCACCACGACGACGAGCCGCTCGATCATCCGCTCGCGCGGGTCGCCTGGGCGGCCGAGAGGGTCGCCTCGACGTTCGAAGGTGGGGACGCCGAGAACCTCAAGCGCAGCGCCGTCTCTGCGCTCGAGCGCTTGGGCCTCTCCGGGACTGACTGCGACGCGGTCCTCGCCGAGCTGCCCGCGCTCGTCCGGGATGCAGGCTCGGCCTTCCAGCGGAGCGTCGGAAAACAAGCCGAGCTCGACAAGGTGCTCAGCGAGGCGAGCCTGAGGCTCGTGGAGCTGAACCGCGAGTTCCAGGATCTGCTCGCTTCGACGAACTCCCTCTTGAGCCAGAAGGAGCGGCTCATCCGCGATCTCGAGGCCGCGAACGGCGAGCTCGCGCGAATGGCCTCGACCGACGGCCTCACCGGTGTGCTCAACCGTCGCGCCTTCATCCATGGTCTGAAGGCCAACCACCAGAGGGCGCTCCAGGAGCGTGCTCCATTGTCGATCATCCTGCTCGATGTCGACCACTTCAAGAAGGTCAACGACACCCACGGGCATCAGGTCGGCGACGACGTGCTCGTCGCGGTGGCGAGCCACGCGTCGAAGGCGATGCGGACAGGGGACATCTTCGGTCGGTACGGCGGCGAGGAGTTCGCCGCGGTGTTGCCCCGGACCCCCGTCGATGCGGCCTCGAAGATCGCCGAGCGGATCCGTGGCGACGTGGGCGCGACGACGTTCGCGAGCGAAAAGAGCCGCTTCCGCGTCACTGCGAGCTTCGGGATCGCCCAGCTCAACGGAGCCGAGAGCGTCGAGCAGCTCATCGCGCGCGCGGACGCGGCGCTCTACCGCGCGAAGGACGGCGGACGCGATCGCATCTGTCACGGGTGAGGCTCGCCTCCGCGGATCAGAACCGCACGAGCCCTGCCTCGGCGAGCTCCTTCAGCGTGACGCTCGTTCCGCTCAGCGCGGCGCAGACGATCCCGCCGGCCAGGAGCGCGCCGCCGGACGCCGCGGCGATGAGCCCCGGCCCCATCGCCCCTTGAAAGTCCTCCCGACCGACGGCGTCGAGCAGCGCCGCGCCGCCCCCAGCCACGATCGTTCCACCGCCGATCGCGCCCAGCGTCGCGCCCGCGCCGACGAGCTCCACGTGGGAGGGGTGAACCTGGACCAGCACCTCGCGGTCGGTCGCGGGGATCTCGAAGCGGGGTGAGTCCGGCAGCTCGGGGACCCGCACCTCGTAGGTCGTGTCCGCGACCGCGAGGGTGCGCTCGCACGGCCCGCGGCAGATCCTCGAGTCGGACCAGAGCTCGGCCGGGCGCGGGCTCGAGAAGCGCACCGCGACGGGATCGGCCGGCCGGCCGCGGAGCTCGGCCGGTCGCTGAACCGAGCCGCACCCGAGGACCACGGTCGTCACCGCGACGAGTAACGATGCGTCACGCATCCGACGCGACTCTACACGATTGGGCGTTGCGAGCGCCCCCTCGACGCGGCAGAAAGCAGCCCCAAGATGCTTCGAATGCGAACGCTCCTTGGTCTCATTCTTACGGGCGGGCTGATCTCCGCGGTCGCGTGCGGCGACTCCAGCAGCGGGGATGGGTGCGAGAAGGACACGGACTGCAAAGGCGACCGGGTCTGCGACGACGGAGAATGCGTCGACGCGGACGCGAGCGGGACGGGCTCCGGCACCTGCACGGACGTGGGCAAGGTCTGCTCGGCGGGGGACACCTGCTGCAACGATGCGCTGTGCGTCGGGGCGGAGGGGGAAGACAGCCGCTGCGCCGACCAGTGCACGCTCGACAGCCAGTGCCAGTCGGGGTGCTGCGCGCCCCTCTCCAACTCGAGCGCGCGCGTCTGCTCGGACCCGTCTTTCTGTGGCACGACCCCCATGGGCGGCGGTGGGCCGGGTGGCCCGCCCGGCGGCGGATCGCCGGGCGGCTGATCAGAGCGCGATGTCTTCGCGCGGGTCGGCGACGAAGTCGCGGAGCGACTCGATGGCCTGCTTCACCTCGGGGGCCTCGGACTCCGGTATCTGCACCAAGAACCGTACGTAGAGATCGCCGGGCGCCTTTCCCTTGCGCGCGACTCCCTTGCCGCGAAGGCGCGTCACGGTGCCGCTCTGCGTGCGGGGCGGGACCTTCAGCTGCACTTCCCCGTCAGGCGTGGGGACGCGCACCTTCCCACCCTCGTAAGCCTCCACGATCGTCACGGGCAGCTCCAGGTGCAGGTCGTCACCCTCGCGCTTGAAGTGTTTGTGCGGTCGGACGCGGACCGTCAGGAGCAGATCGCCTCGCTCCGCGCCGGGGATGTTGCCGCCCTGGCCCGCGATGCGCACGCGCCCCCCGTCGCTCACGCCGGCGGGGATCCGGACGTTGACGGCCTCCGTCGAGCCGTTCTGCCGCAGCTCGACCGTCGTTCCTTTCAGGGACGAGACGAAGTCGATCGTGACCTCCGCCTCCATGTCGGGCGCGCGTCTCGGCTGTTGCCGCACGCGGCCGCCGCCCGAGCGGTTGACGAAGTCGCCGAAGATGTCGCCGAAGTCCCCGACGCCGCCTCCGAAGATATCCTGGAAGCTCGCGGTGCGACCCCGCCCGCCACCTTGGCCGCGAGCGAAGTTGCGCATCATTCGAGCGCGCTCCGGATCGAAGCCCTGGCTCAGGCTCTCTTCGCCGAACTCGTCGTAGAGCGCGCGCTTCTGCTTGTCCGAGAGCACCTCGTTCGCGCGGTTGATCTCCTTGAACCGAGCTTCGCTCTCTTTGCCGGGGTTCTTGTCAGGGTGGTACTTGGCCGCAAGCTTCCGGAACGCCTTCTTGATGGCGTCTTCGTCTGCTGTCTTCGGCACACCCAGGACTTCGTAGAGGTCGCGGGCCATCGTCTGCGGCCGCTAAGCTAAGGCCTGGAGCCGTTTTTGCAAACGCGGTCCGGTCGAGCACGGCCCCGGCGGGGCGGCTCTCTGGTCATCCGGCGGCTTTTTCGGCAAGCTGAGACCCCATGGCGCTTTCCCTTGCACGCCCCGTCGCCTCGATCTGCTCGGTCGTCCTGCTCGCGATCTCGGCCGGGCTGATGGCCGCCGCTTGCGGAGGCCCCGCGCCGGAGACGCTCTGCAAGCGCCTGTGCGACTGCGGCGCCTGCGCCGACGGCGAGCAGGAGGACTGCGCCGACTCGCTCGGGGACGCCGAGAAGGAGGCCTCCGACCAGGAGTGCGGGGCCGAATACGACGCCTACGTCAGCTGCCTCGACGAGGAGCTGGAGTGCAAGAACGGCGGAGCCGACGTGAGCGGCTGCGACGACGAGCACGACAAGCTCGTGGCTTGCCTCGGCGAGCCCGTGGTCTTGCTCGCGGGCAACGGCTGCATCGACTTCTGTGTGGAGATCGCGACCTGTGCCGGGGTGGACCCGGCCAACTGCCAGGTGGAGAACCCGTGCACGACCGAGCAGAACCGCTGCGCGGCGTGCCTCGCTGGCGGCACGGGCGACCTCTGCAGCTCCGAGGGCCTCGTAGCCGCCGCGTTCCCGTGCATCGGCGAGTGCCTCGGCGCGACGGCGTGCGACGTGGGGAGCACGATGGAGTGTCAGTGCGCGGATGGCGCGTCGGGGACGTCGACCTGCAACGGCGCCGTCTTCGGGCCGTGTGAGTGCGCCGTCCCCAAATAATCGTCAGCGAGCCGCGCGGACCTTGGCCTTCACCGCGCTGCAGATCGCGATGTGCTCGGCCGCGTTCTCCAGGCTCCGCGGCGCGCCGAGCATCGCGGCGAGGTGTGGCTCGAACGTGGCGCGTACGTCGGGGATGAGCTTCGCGTCACAGAAGCCCTCCGCCAGGCTCGGCACGTAGCCGCGAGCCCCCTCCGGGACTCGGTCCTTCAGGCGCGGCAGCTCGCGCTTCAGCCATTCCCAGAAGCCCGCGCGTTGTTCAGCGACGCCGGCCAGGTTGAACGTGTAGCGGAGGACCTCGCCCGATCGGAGGACGTCGTCGAAGACGAGCGCGCGGGATCGCTGGGCTTCTGGATCGGTCGTGGCGCTCGACAGCGCCGCGAGGAGGTGGCGGCGCACCAGCGCGTCGTCCGTGGAGTCGAGCTTGGCGCGTGTCGCCTCCCACACCTCCTTGCCTCCGTCCTGGATTGCGATGACGAGCGCGAGCGCGCGCAGGTCGGGCTCCAGCGCGTCGCCCTTCGTGGCCTTGTCGAGGCCCAGCCAGACGCGGGCGCGCCGCAGCGCCTCCTTGCGTGTCGCGGTGTCTCGCCCCACCTGCGCGAGCAGCTCGAGCGTCGCCGCGCGTTGGAGGCCCTCGTCCGCGCTCTCGCCCGGCTTGGCCTCCCACCCGAGGCGCTTGCCTCGTGGTCCGTAGAGCTTCACCACGGCGTCCTCGATCTTCTTCCGGTCGGCGGGCGCGGCGAGCTCCTCGCGGAGCAGCTCGAGCGTCCCGCTCGCCGCGAAGGCGACGTCGCGGACGGGGTCAGCCGCGAGCTTGGGGAGCGCGCCGAGGACGTCATTCGTCCCGAGCGTTCCGGCGAAGAGCCCGGCGCGGAGGCTGTCCGCCAGCGCGAGCCGTTCCCCGGGACCGAGCGCGCCGTAGCCTTTGTCGAAGAGCGACTTGATCGCCTCCGCGGTGGGCGTCCAGCGGGCGTACGCCGCGCCGTCCGCGTTGGGGAACACCCAGGCCGGGCACTCGGCCGAGGCCAGCGGCAGCGACTTCGACGCGCCGTCACCTTGGCCAACGAGGCCGCACGCGGGGCTCTTCGCGTTCGCGGCGCGCGCGCAGAGGGGAACCGCGAACGCGCCGTCCGAGGTGGCGCTCGAGCCGAGCGGGACATAGCGGGACACGCTCACGGAGAGCTCGGCCGCGCTGGCCTGGCACCGCGGCGCGACGTCCACCCGGGGAACCCCCGGGTTGTCGAGGAAGCCACGGAACGAAGCGGCGAGCTCGGGCCGATCTGCGAAGACGGCCGTGAGGAAGTCGTCGGCGTTGGCGTTCCCGAACCGGTGTTCGTCCAGATACCGCCGGACACCTTGCCGGAACTTCTCTTCGCCGACGTAGCGCTCGTACATCGCGATCAGGCCGCCGCCTTTCGAGTACGTGAGCGGATCGAACGCGTTCTCGACGTCGTCGTCGGTCACGATCTTCTGCCGTATCGCGCGCGCCGAGGCGACCGAGTCGACCTCCATCGCTTCGTGCACCCAGGCGAGGCTCTCGAGGTCGACGTTCCAGTCCGGGTAGAGCGAGCGCACGGCGCGCTGGCCCATCCACGTCGCGAACGCCTCGTTGAGCCAGATGTCGTCCCACCACATCATCGTGACGAGGTTGCCGAACCACTGGTGCGCGAGCTCGTGCGCTGCGACGCCCACCACGTCTCGACGCTGCGACTCGGTGACCGTCTTGGGGGCCACCAGGAGGAGCATGTCGCGGTAGGTGATCGCGCCGGCGTTCTCCATCGCGCCGGCCGAGAAATCCGGCACGGCGATCACGTCGAGCTTGTCGTAGGGGTAGGCGATCCCGA
The DNA here is from genome assembly GCA_016794345.1 of Myxococcales bacterium. Taxonomy (GTDB): domain Bacteria; phylum Myxococcota_A; class Polyangia; order Polyangiales; family Polyangiaceae; genus Xiheicaenibacterium; species Xiheicaenibacterium phototrophicum. The sequence continues at coordinate 23,333 of JAEUKE010000305.1, read as the reverse complement.
AGTACCGCTCGAGCTCCGTCACCAGCGCGGCGTGGCGCTCGAGCGCGAAGCCGAGCAGCGGGCCCTTGCCCTTCACGGCCACCCCGCGGAGCGGCAGCGGGGTTTTGCGGACGTCGCTCGCGGGGATGGGCTTCGCCTCCACGACGTCGAACGGCCCCACCGCGAACGCGACGAGGTAAGTGGGCAGCTTCTCCGTCGTCGCGAACGTCACCCGCTTCTTGCCCGGCCCTGCTGGCGCCTCGCCCGTCGCCCTCGCGTTGGAGATGGCCTGGTCGGTCTCGCGCACGACGAGCGAGACCGTGAACGGGACCTTGAACGACGGCTCGTCGAAACACGGGAAGGCGCGCCGCGCGTCGAGCGGCTCCATCTGAGAGAACGCGTATGAGGCGCCGCCGGCGTCCACGCGGTAGATCCCCGAGAGGCTCTTGGCGAACGGGGACTCGAAGACGATCTCGAGCTGCCCGCGCCCCGCGGGGAGCGTCGCCTTCGACTCGAGCTCGAGGAGCGCTCGATCTTCGAGGGCGCGCGCCGTGAGGTCCGTGACCTTGCCTTGCGCGTCGCGGAACGTCGCCTTCGTGACGCGTTTGTCTCGTCCGTGCAGGTGCACACGCCGGCGGGGCTCGGCGAGCGAGACATCGATCTTCACCGTGCCGCCGTAACCTTTTGTGGACGGATCGACCTCGAGCTCGAGCGCGTAGCCGAGCGGGGTGACCGACGTGCCGAGCCGGCCCTTCGGCGCCTCCTCCACGGCGATCGGATCCGCCTCCTCGCCGGCGCCGGGGCGGGGCGGGCTCGGGGTCGAGACGGCGGGAGCGCAGCCGAGCAGCGCGAGCGCGAGCGCGGTGTAGGACAGTTTTGTCATGATTGTTACTTGAGGTGCGTCTCGAAGAACCGGATCGTGTGGCCCATGGCGAGGACCTGGTTCGGTCGCTTGCGGAAGCCGTGGCCCTCGTCGGCGAAGATCATCAGCTCGCTCGGGATGCCCTTCTTCTGGAGGGCCTCGTGGAACTGCAGCGCCTCCCCGGCGGGCACGCGCGGGTCGGTCGCTCCTTGCAGCAACATGAGCGGCGCGCGGAGCTTGTCGATGTGGCTCGTGGGCGAGAGCGCGAGCAGCGCCTCCCGGTCCTTCACGGGGTCGCCGTACTCGCTGATGCGCAAGATCCGCCGGTAGGGCGCGGTGTTCTCGAGGAAGGTCAGGAGGCTCGAGATGCCGACCACGCTCACGCCCGCGTCGTACGCGCCCGCGAAGAGGGTCATCGCCGCCAGGGTCGAGTAGCCGCCGTAGCTCCCGCCGTACACGCCGACCTTCGGCGCCTTGCCGCCCACGGCCCACTTCGTGCGGGCGTATCTGGCGGCGTCTTCGATGTCCGTGAGGACGGCGAGCCGCTTGGCCCCGTCGTCCGCGTGCAGCCACGTCTTGCCGTAGCCGTCCGAGCCGCGCACGTTCGGCTCGGCGTAGATGAACCCGGCGTCCACGAACATCTGCGCGCGCGCGCTGAACCCCGGCTGAGTCTGGCTCTCCGGCCCACCGTGGAAGCTCACCACGACGGGGCAGGGGCCTTGCTCGGGCGTCCGCTTCTCGCAGGCGGCGGGCTTGCGCACGAACATCGGGATGGGGGTGCCGTCCCGCGCGGGGTAGCTCTCCAGGGTCGCGCGGGCGAACTTGGAGGTGTCGATCTCCGGAGTCGCCGGCGTGTGCCATTTCTCGAGCTTCTCGGAGTCCCAGTCGTAGACGTAGCTCTGCCAGGGCGAGACCCCCGGATCGATCGCCAGCGTGGTGAATCGGCCGCTGGGCGTCGTATCGCCGATGCTCGTGTGATCCGCGCTCGGCAGCTTGGGCAGGCCGATCGGCTTCTTCGTCTTCGCGTCGAGGCCGTAGAGCCTCGTGTAGCCCGCCTCGTTCACCGTGTAGAGGATTCGCTTGCGCTTCGGGTCGACGGAGAAGCCCGCCACGTCGTACTTCAGCTCCGGGCTGATCGGCTCGAGCTTGCCGCCGGCCAGCTTGTAGAGCCTGCGGAACTCACCGAGCTTGGGCGTGAGGACGAGGACGTCGTCTCCGGCGCCGTAGGCGGCCCGGTAGTCCTCGCGCTCGTTCTGGCCGACGAGCGGCGTGAGCTTCTTGGTGGCGAGGTCGAGCTCGTACAGCTCCGTCATGTTGCTGCCGACGCTCTTGCTGACGAGGAGCTTCGTCGCCTTCTCGCTCGCCTTGACGTCGAGCGTGCTCCAGATGCCGGGCTCGGAGAAGAGCGGCTCGATCTTCTGCCCCGCGACGTCGTAGCGGTAGAGCCCGTACGACTCGGGCGCGACGTCGTTCGCGCGAAAGTAGACGTACTTCCCATCGTCCGAGACGCGATCGAAGAGCGTCTGGACCTTCGGCTTCTGCTGGATGACGCGGAGCGGCCCGCCGCTTCCGTCGAGGAGATAGAGGCCGGGGTTCTCCTCGCCGTTGCGATCACGTTGCACGACGAGCAGGCTCGACCCCGGCACGGTCCCGGCGATTGTCGTCGCGTCCTCCCCGCCGGTCAGCTGGACGGGGAAACGCATGGGGCCATCGAGGCGGAAGATCTGGGAGGTGCCTGTCACCGTCCACGTGAAGAAGAGGCGCTTGCCGTCGGGCGAGAGCGCGCCCGGGCTCGGTGCGCGCACGTCGAGCATCGACTGGATGCGTCGAGAGACGTCCGCGGGCAGCGGCTTCGGCGCGTACTTGGCGAGCACCTCGGGCGCGAGGCTCTCGACCCCGAGGCCTTTGTAGCCCGGCGTGGGCGCAGGCACCGGGGGAGCCGGCGGGCGCTCGTTGGCTCGAACCGGGTAGGAGCCGGGGAAGTAGAAGCCGCGGCGAGGCTGCGTCGTCTTGCTCGCGCAGGCGGTCGTGGTGAGCAACAGCGCGAGTGTCGGCGCGGCGAGTCGGGCGAGGGCCATGGCGGTTCGACTACCCCGGATCGTCGGCCGAGGCGAGGCAGCTCTGATACGCTTCGAGCATGGCTCCGCCGGGCAAGCTCCCTCCTGGGACGGTCGTCGGCGGCCGGTTCCGGATCGAGCGCCTCCTCGGCGAGGGCGGTTATGGCTGCGTCTACCAGGCGACGCAGCTGAACCTCTCGCGCGGCGTCGCGCTCAAGATCATGCACGCGGACGTGCTCAAGCGGCCCGCGGCGCTCGCGCGCTTCGAGCGGGAGGCCGTGCTCACGCAGCAGCTCTCCCACCCGAACATCGTTCGCTTGTTCGACTTCGGCCGAACCGAACAGGGCATCCCGTTCATCGTGTGGGAGCTCCTCGTCGGTCGATCGCTCGAGCGCGAGATCGCCACGGCCGGCCCGCTCCCCGCGCCGCGCGTCCGACACATCGCCGAGCAGGCGATCAAGGCGCTGATGGAGGCGCACAGTCTGGGCATCGTGCACCGCGACGTGAAGCCTGCGAACGTGTTCCTCAGCGACTTCGCGGGCGAGCCCGACTTCGTCAAGGTTCTCGATTTCGGCATCGCGCTCGCGCCTACCGGCTCGGGTGCCATCACCCAGGACGGCGTCTCGCTCGGGACGCCGGCCTACATGGCGCCGGAGCAGGTGCTCGACCAGGCCGTCGACGGGCGCACCGACATCTACGCGCTTGGCCTCGTCATGGCCGAGATGCTCACCGGTGAGCCCGTGTTCCGTGGCGCGACCGCGATGCAGGTCGCCATGTTGCAGATCCAGGAGGGGCCCATCCCGCTCTCGCCGGTGATCCTCGCCTCTCCGCTCGGCCCGGTGATCGTGCGGGCCACCCAGAAGGACCCGGCGCGCCGCTTCTCCTCGGCGTTCGAGATGCTGGGCGTCCTCCGCGGCGCGGCGGAGCACTCCGGCGCCGCCCCGCGCCCCGCGACCGACCGACCGGAGCTGGCCACGGCGCCGACGCAGATCGCGGTCGGCGTCTTCGACCCCACGGCGGGCGTCGCGACGCCGACCACTTCGCCGTGGGGAGGCGCGGGCGAGCGCGCGTCCCCGCCCACGGCGGTCTCCCCCGGCCAGCCGCCGATGCCGATGCCGACGCCGATGCGCGCAGGACCCGTCGGGCCTCCGGGGACGACGCTCGGCGCGCAGATCGTCAGGCCCACGACCTCGTCTTCGGGCCGCCCCTTGCTCCTCGGCGTCGTGGTCGGCGCGATCGGCCTCGCGGTCCTCGGCGGTGTCGGTCTGCTCGCCTTCGGGGCGCTCTCGCCGAAGGACCAGCCCAAGCGCTCGGCCAAGGAAGAGAAGAGAGCACGCGGCGACGAGTCCGAGACCGACCCGTTCGAAGAGGCCCTGGAAGACCCCATCCACGTCGGACCCGACGGCGTCTCGTTTCGTGTCCCCGGCGCGACAATCGGGGTTCTCGGGTGTGACGCGGTGAAGGACTTGACCCCAGTCGTCATCTCCGGCGTCGACGGCCTCACGCTCTTCCGGCGAGCCGAAGCGCTCGGCTACAAATGCGTCGCGGTCACGCGCAACGAGGTCTTCGGCGGCCGCGAGCTGACCGTCTCGCTCTCCCGGTACGGTGGGGGCGCCGGCCAGGTCACCTTTCGCGAGAAGCTCTCGTACGACGGCTGCCAAGGGGGGCGCCTCATCAAGGACCCGGACACGAACGAGAACCTCTGCCTGCGCGGCTTCGACGCGGACGAGGTGCGCCGGATCACGGCCGCCATGTTCCCCGACGCCGCGAAGCCGTGACCGCGAGCTAGTAGCCGCCGAAGAGGTCCTGGACCTTGGCGCCGAGCGCGGCGGCGATCTTGTAGAGCGAGCTGATCGACGCGCTCGATTCGGCGCGCTCGATCTGGGAGAGCAGCGAGACCGAGAGGCCCGTGCGGTGGGACATCTGCTTGAGCGTGAGGTCCTTGTCCTTGCGGAGGCGGCGAATCGTGTCGCCGATGACCTTGTGAAGTTGCTCCTCCGCCGAGCGGACGATGCCCTTGCGCTTGGCGATCCGGTCGATCACCTCGCGCAGCTCCTCCGCGTTGAAGGGCTTCTTCAGGTAGTCGTCCGCCTGGAGCTTCATGGCGGCCACGGCTGAGTCCAGGCTCGGGAAGCCGGTGAACATGATGACGGAGATGTCATCGTCCACCTTGCGCACGCGCTTCAGGACCTCGATGCCGTCGAGCTTCGGCATCATCCGGTCGAGGATGAGGATCTGGTAGTGGCCCTGCTTCACCTCTTCCTCGACGGCGGCGGGGTCGCTGAGCGTCTTGACCTCGTGTCCGTCTTTGGTGAGCAGCGTGTCGACGTAGTCGCAGATCGCTTTGTCGTCGTCGCACACGAGAATGCGGATGGCGGGCGTCTGGATGGCCACGAGCGTCTCCTCTCGGGGTGGCCGCGGCCACCCTGAATTTCAATGAGACTATAATCCCCAGACGCGGGACAAGAGAAGGTCCGAACCACCGTTTCGTTCCGACGCGAGCTGGCGTACCCCCCGCACATGCTCGTGCGCACGTTCGGGACCGGCCTGGTTTGCCTCTTCCTTCCGCTCGCAGCCTGCGGCGACGACACGGGGACCCAGGGTGGCGGCGGGTCGGGGGGAGCAACGACTTCGACGACGTCGGGCTCCCCCACGTCGACCACCACGACCGGAGCGACGACCACGACCGGGGCGACGTCGAGCTCGGGGTCCACGTCGAGCTCGGGGTCCACGTCGAGCTCGGGGTCCACCTCGAACAGCGCCAGCTCGTCGACCGGCGGAGGGATGTGCGCGCTTCCGGACACGACAGCGCCGACGACCTGCGCCGAAGCTTGCGCGGACCTCTACGCGTGCAGCGTCCTCAATTGCAATGGCCAGCAGAACTGCGGCGCCCTGACCGGCGACCCGACGGAGGAGACCAACTTCCTGAGCTTCTGCGGCCAGGCGTGCGCCTCGCAGATGGCGTTGATCTCGCTCGTCGATCCGGCGAGCTGCGACACGACGGTGCAGACGTTCCAAACCCTCAGCGTCGAATACGAAGCCATCTGCTCGATGGGCTCGTCGAGCTCGAGCTCGTCGTCCTCGAGCGCGAGCTCCTCCACCGGCGGGGGCATGGTGTGCGCGCTGCCCGACATCACGCCTCCGTCCGACTGCGACGAGGCGTGTCTGGACCTCTACGATTGCGGTGCGCTCACCTGCAACGGGCAACAGAACTGTCCGGGGTTCGACGGCACCCCCATGAACAGGTCCGCCTTCTTGGCGATGTGTGGTCCCCAGTGCCAGAGCCAGCCCACGCTCGTGTCTCTCGTCGATCCTTCCTCGTGCGACACGCTGGTGCAGACGCTCTCCGGGCTGAGCGCCATGTTCGACACCGTCTGCCAGAACGGACCCTGAGGAAGTTACATACCTCGTTCTGGTGCTCCTCTATGGGGTCACCCGCAGCGGTCGCGCGCGCTCCACGGCCGGGCTCGCGTCGCGCTCGAGGGCCGTCGCCGTCGCCTCGCGGATCGTGAGCTCGCCTGGCAAGAGGAAGCGAATGGGAATGGTGGTCGTGTCGCGCTCCTTCGCACGCAGGCGGAGGAACAGCGCGCCCTGGACCTGCCTTACGCCCGGCACCGCGTCGGCCAGCGTTGCGCCGGGCGGGAGCGGAATGCGGACCTCGACGCGCTGCGCCTCGGCGCCTGCATCGACCGCCACTTCGAGGTTGTGCACCTTGCCGACCTTCGGATCGGCAGGCCACTCGACCGACAGCGCAAGGCCGCTCGTCGTCGGGGGCGGTGAGACCGAGTAGGGCCGAAGGAAGTCGCGCTCGAGCCGCGCCACCGTGTCCGTCGCGCCCTCCGGCTTCACGATCACCCGCGTCGCGTCTTTTGGCACGTCGACCCGGGCGCGGCCGTCGGCCGGCACGCTCACGCGTCTCTCGCCGCCGTCTCCGAAGTCGACGACCACCGTCGCCGGCCCGCTCTTCGAGGCGCTCCCGCTCGTGAGCGCCTCGATCGCGGCCCGCGTCGCGGCCGCGCTCCCGAAGCCACCTCGGGCGTCGCGCTGCACGAGCAACCAACCCGAGAGCCGCTCGCGCATCGGACCTTCGAAGCCGCCGGCCGCGATGAGCGCGGCGTAGACGAGCGCCACGTCGGCGCGCGTCGAACCCGACGGCATCGTGATCGAGCCAGCGTTCGTGGGGGAGACCTTGCCGACGAGCTTGGTCATGATCGATCTGAGCTGGGTCGCGCGCTGAGGCCTGTCGCGCAGCGCGAGCGCGGCGCGAGCGAGGACCGCCGGCCCCTCCGCGCGCTCGACCGCGTTCTTCGCGCGGGCCACCGCCTCGGTCCAGCAATCGAGCCCCGCTCCGCCCGTGACCGGAGGATCTGCCTCCAGGAGGAGCAGCGCTTCCCGGGCCGTCGGTGCTTCGGGCACCTTGGGGCACTCCTCCGTCTTGGGGAGCTCCTCCGCGTCGATGAGGCCGACCTGCCGAACGCGGGCGATGAACAGCGTGTTGTCCTCCGGCGAGTCCTTCAGCGACAGGAGCTTCGCGGCCGCCTCGCGGGCGGCCGCCTTGGCGCGCTCGCCGAGCGGCGAGCCGTCGCCGGCGCGCTGCTTCTCGAACCGCGACACGAGCCCGGCTGCCTCGATGGCGTCGACGAGGGCCGACCTCGACGTGAGCTTGTCGGCCGAGAGTGAGTCGAGCGCCCCTTCGAGGACGGCCGACGACCCGCGCTGCAGTACGACGCTCGCCTGTCCGACAGCCACGAGGTCGCGCCTCGTCAGGTATGCGGTGAGATCGGTGTCGCGATCGAGGTAGACCGCGCGCGCGACGCGGCTCTGCTCTCCCTTGGGCAACGACTCCACGTCGTAGCGGACCTCGTCCGGCGGCAGCCCCGGCGCGCTCGTCTTCACCGCGATGGTCCCCCGTCCGGCGCGGACGGCGCGCACCGGCACCCGGACGCTCGCCGCGCCTTGTCTTGCGACCTTCACCGTCTTGTTCGCCGCTGCCTTGTCGACGGCCATGGCACCGTCGCCCGCGAGGGCGAGCGTCGCGTCCACGTCCGCGTCGGTGCGGTTCCGGACGTGGATCGTGACCTGCGCGCTGTCTCCTTCGGTCCAGACCGCGCCGGCCTGCAGCTTGGCGGAGAGCGGGACCATGACAGGAACGTCGACGTAGCCGACCGCTGCGCGCGCCTTGTCGGGTATGCCCACGAGCGCGATGCGCCAGGTCGTCTCCTCGCTGCCGAGCACCACGTCCACCCGCGCGTGCCCGCTGTCATCGGTGCGGACCGGCTTGGAGACGAAGTAGATCCCCTTGGCGACGAGGCTCAGTCCGCGAACCTGGGGGCCCCGGGCCAGACCGATCCCGCCCATCCCGTAGCCCGAGCCGCTCCCGGTGCCCGAGCCGTGCCCGAGCGTGCCGACGGTCCCGAGCCCCAGCGCAGTGCCGGTCGTCTCACGGAGCGTCGTGCCCCAGGCGTCGACGGTCGCTTCGGCGACGCGCATGTCGAACCGAGCCTCCACCACGCGGTCCTCCTGGACGGCTTCGGCGTAGGGGGTGCCCGATTTCAGCACGCGCTCGAACGGGCTCTTCACGTCGTCGCCGGTGCCGAGCTTCCCGTCCGGTCCGGGCGAGCGGAGCTCCCAGCCGCGAGCCACCGTCACGAACGGGATGACCTCGCCGCCCGCTTTGTAGAACGCGAGGTGCCCGCCCCACGGATCGAGCAGGCCCTCGTTCGTCAGCTGACCGTCTCGGACCAGCTTCTTGAGGAGGACGTTCGGCTCGCTCAGGATCGGCTCGTCCGGATCGAGCTGCTCGTTTTGCTTGTGCTCGCGCACCGCCTTGAGCGCGTCGAAGAGCTTCAGCCGGGTGACGCGCCGAGCGACGTTGTCGAAGGTGATCTGGCGATCGATGGCGACGAGGTCCGCGAGCGCGATCGGCTCGCCGCCGGGGAGCTCCGGCCTGGGATCCATCGCCTCGGTCACGAGCGTCATCAGCTCCGGGTTGAAGCTGTGTTTGCCCGCGACGGTACGCCTCACGTCTTGCAGCGTCTCCGGGGACATCGACGCCTCGTAGACCGCACCCTCGAGCGAGTGCACGACCGAACGGAACACCGAGTCCACCCCCTCGCGGAGGTTCGCCGCAGGATCGAGCACGGGGGCAGTCACTGCCACGTTCCTCCCGAGGAGCACGCTCCGGTAGATGTCCGCCGCCTTGCCGTCCTGCAGCACGGCGTCACAGCGCTCATCCTCCGATCCGAGCGCGCCGCAGAGAACCGCGCGCGTGTCCATCGTGTGGATCGGCCCGAAGCCTCCGCCGCCCAGCTTGTCGATCACGACCGCTGCCACGGTCCCCCTCAGGCCCTTTCCCGATTCGTCCGTCAGTGCCGCCTCGACGGTGACCGTGCCTCCCGGCGCGGCGCGGCCCCCGGCGAGCTTCGCGTCGAGCTTTGGGAGCGTCCTCGGCAGGACCAACACGGCGGCACCGGCGGTCCGTGAGGCCTCGTCACGACCGGGAAGGGCTGCCGTCAGCTTCGCGATGCCGATGGTGGTCGAGGGGATGGGGATCTCGACGCGGCGAGCCTCGCCAGCGTTCCATGTCGATCGCGACGTCGCGCCGTCCGCGGAGGTGAGAAGCAGGCTTATCGGTGCCTTTCCTCCGCCGAGGACCTCCACACCGAGCTTCTCCCCGGCGCGAATCGTCGTCCTCTCCGGTCGGAGGATCACCTTGGCACCGCGGTCGACGCCCACGCAGATCGGTGCGTCGAGCGAGCCGAGGGCGAGCGGCGCTTCGCCCTCGGCCACCTTCAGCGTCACCGCGGCCGCGACGCTCCCAGGGCACGGACCGATCTCACGCTTCGCGCCGATCCCTTCGGGGACCTTCCAGGTGATCATCCCTTCGCCCTGCGCATCGGTCGCGAACGTCGCGTCGAGCCCGTCGCCCTTCGCGACGAGCTTTGTCTTCACCGGCTTCCCGCGGTCGTCGGAGATCTGTACGAAGACTCGTTGCTCGAGGCCGGGGACGAGATCCCCCGCCTCCGGTGTCAGCGTGACGGACCCGCGCTCGCGCGCGACCTCGATCGACGCCTTGGCCGTGAACGGTTGCCCCTCGAGCTCGGTGCGGGCGTCGACGGACAAGGTCGTGCCGCGCAGCGGGATCGTGGTGGGCGCGAGGACTTCCCCGGCGATCTGGCCGGCACCGTCGGTCGTGTAGCGCTTGGCCGCGGCCTTGAAGGCCTTGTCGTCCTTCGGTGGCTCGGTCCCGGCGGGGCCGGACCAGATCCAGACCGGCTGAAGCCCGACGCCCTGGTCGGATCCGTCGCGGAGCCGGAGGCGGAACCGCGCCGGAGCGCCGGCACGAACAGAGCCGTCATCGAAGGTGAGGCTGAAGGTAGGTTTTCCCGGCGTCTCCTCGCGCGGGGCCAGCGTCACGCCCGTCGGCGAGCTCGACAGCCCCAGGGTCGCTGCGTCGATCGCGCGGGCGTCGAGCGTCCAGCTCACGTCGGGCTCCTGATCGCGCGGGATGGGCACGCGGAGCAAGGCGGAGCCGGCCGGGTCCGTCGTCACGGTGCGACGGAATCGCACGAGGCCGCCCTGCAAGAGCCTCACCTCGACGGAGGCCGAGGGGATGGGGCGCTCGCCCTGCTCGCTCGCGAGGAGGAGCCACGCCACGACGTCGCTCCCGGGGACGACGCGCGTCTCCGAGACGAACACCTTCAGATCGGCTGGAGGGAGGCGGCGAATCGTCACCTCGCGCACCCGCTGCTTGCCGTTCTGCGAGACGGATACAAGCGCGACGATGGGGCGCTCGGTTCCGTCCGGGACGGGCAGCTCCAGCGTGGCTCGGCCCTCCGCGTCGCTCGTCGCCCGCACCGTCGGGGGCGCCGCGGCCGGCTTGGGCGGCGGCGCGTCTTCGCCCTTCTTCCTCGGCTCCACAAGGCTCTCGGGATCCCAGGTCGCCTCGACCACGGCGCCCGCGAGCGGGCGTGTCGTCTTCACGGTCGGGAAGCCCAGCGCCAGCACGTTGATCGGCACCGTCCCTCGGCCCGTCGCGGTGGACGGAGCGTGGACCCAGACGTCCAGGCCTCGCTCGGTGTCGGCCGGCGAGGCCGACGTCGCCGCGCCTGGAAAGAGGGAGGCTGCGACGACGGTGGCAAACAGCGCGAGCGCGCGAAGGAGCGCAAGGCGAAGCTTGGGCATGTTGGCGTGCCGACAATATCGGGGGCGGAAGGTTCCGGCTAGCGACGGCTGCGTGCAGAGGTGCGCACATCTGCACGCTGGGAGCGCGTCGAGAGACCCGCTCCCCTCCAGCCCCGACGCCGCGCAATCGAGCTCCTCCCGTCCCTTACGGCAGATCCCAGGTCGTGACCTCGCGGCCGACCGCGACCTGGACCGCTCGTCCGTCCGGGCGGAACGACAGCATGTCGGCGGATCCGCCGGTGTCGAGGACCGCGACGACACGGCCGTCGCTCGCATCCCAGACGCGAACGAGCTCCTCGCCCACCGACGCGATGCGCCTCCCATCGGTCGAGATCGCGACGCGTCGCGCGTCGTGGCCTTCGAGGATGCGAATGACCTTGCCGGTGCCGGTGTCGATCAGGAGCACGACTCCCATCGCGGCCACCACGAGGGCGCGACCGTCTTCACTGAGCGCGATGTCGTCGGCGCTCGCGACGGGGACCCGCGCGATGACCTCGAGGGTCTTCGCGCTCAGGATCACCACCTCCGAGCCCGTGGCGAGCACGATGACGGTGCCGTTCTCAGCCACGGCTCGGTCGCTGATCCAGTCGAGCTTCACCTTGGCCTTCTGGCTACGCGCCCCCTTGAGCATCACCTCGGAGTACGACGTGCAGAAGTACGTCCCAGGGTCGACGGGGAAGCCGTCGCGGCAGCTCTTGTCGGTCTCGAGCGGCGCCGGCCCACCCAAGATCCGGGAAGGCTCCTCGTACGAGCCCTCGAGGAAGAAGAGGCCCTTCGGCCCAGCCAGGGCCTTACGCACCCCGTACACGAACAGGGCCTCGCCGGTCTTGCCGCTCGTCAGATCGTGCAAGAACACATCGGCGCCGCTGCCGAGCAGGGCGCGGCTTCCGTCGGGCGAGAGCGCGAAGACGGAGTGCGGGAGGACGGCTCTGCGTGAAGGCGTGGAGAGCGGCCGAAGCGCGACGTCGCGCGGCCCTGTCGCCCGCGCCGCTGGCGTGAGATCCGCGAGCGGCGGCAAGCTCGCCCGATCGAAGCCGGGCGCGAGCGTCTTGTTGGGCTTGGGGTATGCCGGAGCGGGCACTGCCTCGGCGAAGCCGCGCTCGTAGCCGACGAGGACGTGTTTGCCGTCTGTGCCGAAGGCGAGGGCGGTCGCGCGGAGCGGACCTTTCCCGTCACCGGACGACGCGAGCTTCGGCTTCGCCAGGGCCGCGCCGTCCGCCGTCGCCAGGATCTCGAGCTCGCTGCTCCCGCTCGCGAGCCGCGTACCGTCAGGCGAGAAGGCGAGGGGCTCGCCCAGGGAGAAGGCGCCGCCCTCTCGCCGTTGCTCCTTCGCCCGACCACCGAGCAAGAAGATCGAGCTCCGGTACTCGCCCGACTCGGCCACCACCACGTACTTCGACTCGATGACCCCCAGGGCGAACCCGTCTTTCCAGGATCGCGAACGGTCGCGCCGCAGCTCGGCGCCATCGCGCCGCCGCAGCACGGCGAGCGGGCTCGGGCCCACGACGACGAGCTCCGGCGTGAAGCGCGCCGTCCGGAAGCTGAACGGGTAGGCGGCCACGATCGCGCCCTTCTCCAGGTCGTAGAGGACCGAGCGCTTGCCGCCGGCCGCGACGAGCGTCTTGCCGTCTCCTGCGATGGCGACCGACGCGGACGTGTATTCGCCGGGCTCACCGACCGACAGCGTGACGATCCGCTTCTTCAGCTGGTCGTCGAAGACCAGCACGTCACCCTTGTCGGTCGCGGCGGCGATCGCGCCCGTGCCGCTCGCCACGTCGACCGCGAGCACACCGTCCAGCCCCATGCGGCGGGCGAGCGGCTTCTTGCTGGCTCCGTCCCATGACATGACGGAACCGTCGCTGCTCCCGGTCACGACTCGCCCGCTTCGCTCGGCGATCGCCGTCACGGCGTCGAGGTGGCCTGCGGCCTGGGCGCGTGGCGCGAGGGTCTTCAGGTCGTACACGGCGACCCGGGCTCCGAACGACGCCGCAGCCGAGCCGTCCGGCGCGATCGACCAGGGCGCGCCCAAGGTGCCTTGCAAGCGCGCGATCTCCTTCTTGCTCGGGAGGTCGACGAGGCTCGCGAACGTGCGCTCGAGCTCGATCAGGAATCGAGAGCTGCCCGGGACGGGGTGGATGCCGCGCACCTTCCCCGGGACCGAGAGGACACGTTCGGGTGGCTGGGCGCGCGGGGCGGCGTCGACGTCGGCTCGCGAGATCTCGCCGTCGTCGTCGCCGAAGAGGAGCGTGTGGTCGTCGGCCCACGCGAACGGCCCGCCGGATGTCCTCCCGAGGTAGACGGTGCGGCCGCGAGCGATCTCCCAGACCCGGACGCTGCCGCCGCCGTCGGTCGTGGCGAGCCTCTTGCCGTTGGGGGAAAACGCCAAGAAGGTGGCCCCGTAGCCCGGTTCGCTGAGCCGCTTCACCTCCTTGCCCGTCTTCACGTCGAAGATGACGACGTCGCCGCGCTCCCTCGGTCCGGCGGCGAGCAGCGCGCCGTCGCGGGAGAAGGCGATCCGTCGCACCCCGCTCGAAACGACCTTGCGCGAGCCCTTCGCCGCGTCGAAGAGGAGCAGTTCGTCCTCCGCGACCACGGCGACGTGCGCTCCGTCCGGTGAGGCGACGGCGCTCTCGAGGTACTCGATCGTCGCTTCCCAGCGCTTGGCGCCGGTGTCGGGGGACACGACCTGGATGGCGTCGTACCCCTTGCGGATCAGCACATCCCGCCCTCCCATGAGGAGGACACCCGCGCTCGACTCGCCGAGCAGGGGGGGCTCGCCGAAGCGGCCGCCTTTCGAGGGCGTGAGCCCCGTACCGGCGATGAAGGGGACGCCGTCATCCAGGTGATCGAGCGGCGCGCCGACCGGCAGGGAGATGGCGCTGCCGTCTGGAGCGAGCGCGGTGGACGGGCTCTCGTTGGCGAGGTGCGACGGCTGCCGCGGCCCGACGCCGTCCGTCTGGGCACAAGCCGCGAGGAGAAGCCCGAGCGAGAGGGCGCGCCTCAGCGGAGAAAGCTGGTGTCCCATGCGATGACAGTCCTGTCGTGGTTCACGAAGAGGGTCTTTCGGTCGGGTGAGAAGACGAGGCCGGTGACCCAGCTGGTCGATTCGTGTGGGATGGCGCCGATCCGCGCGCCGGTCTTGGTGTCGAGGAGGGCCACGCCCTCGTGATCCTCGAACGCGAGGATCTTGCCGTCCGCCGAGACAGCGAGCCGATCGCTGCTCGAGAACGCCAGCTCGTCGAGCCGCCACCGTTGTTTGCCGCTCGGCACCTCGAGGCAGACGTACACGGGAGAGGATCCCTCGCGGCGGGCTGCCACGAACACCGCGCTCTCGTTCGGGGCGAAGACAATCGACTCGACAGGAACGCCCGCGCGGCCTCCGCCGAGCTCCGTCCCGTCTGGAGAGAAGAAGCGGACCGCGCCGTTGGTCCCGCCCGCGGCCACGACGCGCCCCGACGGATCGACCGCGACCGCGTCGACGTACCCGCCACCCCAGGCAACGGCGCGCGTCTTGCCGGCGGGGAGCTCGACCAGGTTCAGCTCGTGGCCGCTGATGAGCGCAGCGAGCGCGCCATTTTTCGCTACCGCCAGGCCGCCGCCGCTCACGTCGATCGGGCTGTCGACGTCCCGCAGCGTGCGCGGATCGATCCTCCTCAGGCCCTTCGCAGCGAGGTAGAGCCCGGTGTCCGCCGTCACGAGCGACGGGTAGCTCTCGACGACGCGCGAGGTCACCATCGCTCCTGTCGCCGCGTCCCACGCGCGGAGCTGTCCGGATCGATCCGCGGAGACCAGCACCTGGCCTCCGCTCGCGAGGGCGAGCGACTCGAGCTGGCCGTGCACCGGGCGCGCGTCGATCTCTGCCCACGACGTGGTGTCGAACGCCCGCGGGATGCCGTCCGCGCCGCCCACCAAGAGCCGCTTGCCGTCCGTCGAGAACGCCACCGCGGCGCCGCCGCCGGGCACGTCCAGCGACCGCAGCTTGGCCCGCGTCTCTCCCTTGAAGATCGTCACGCCCTCGTGGTGGTGCCCGACCGCGACCAGCCCATCTCTCGAGGTCGCGATCTGCGAGACATTCCCCGCGTCCCCCGACAGATCACCGGCGCGCTTGCCGGTCGCCACGTCGTAGGCGCCGATTCCGCCCAGGTCGGTGAAGAGCGTGCGGCCGTCCACCGAGAAGGCCATCGACGAGCACCCGGCGTATTCATCGGTGGAGCGACCGAGGACCGTGCGCTTCGGCTTGAGCGTGGCCGCGTCCGCGATCGTGAGGGTGCCGAATCGGCCGCACCACGCGAGCGTCTTGCCGTCGGGCGAAAACGCGAGCGCCTCGATGCGACCCTTGTGCGCCTGGGTCGACTGCAAGACGCCGAGCCCGGGAATCGCGAACGTCATCAGCTCGCCGGTCTCGGTCGCCACCGCGAACCGGTCTCCCTTGGGCGAGAGCGCCGAAGATTCGTCTTTGCCGTCCTTGCGCTCGATCTTTTTCCCGGCAATCCCCGTCTTGCCCGACCACAGGCCGATCGACAACACACCTCTCGAGACGACCCACGCCTCGTCCGGCGTGAGGAACGTGGTGCGATCACCGGCCGAGCCCTCCGATTCGATGCGCCTCGTGGCCACTCCTTTCGTCCAGTCCCACTCGAGGGCCCGCCCCCAGCTCGTGATGATCCAGGTCCGATCCCCCGCGACGAAGATGTCCTCGATCTCGGCGCCCGTGTGCCAGCGCTCCGTCCCGAACCGGCGCAGCGCGTGAGCCGGCAGCGGGTCTCCGAACGTGTCCACCTTGGGCGGTCCGCCGGGGGTGGGAGGCGTCTGGACCTTCACCTCCGCGAGCGTCTCCGCGGCCGACGAGGCCGCGATCTCGTCCAGGGACCATTGCTCGACGGCGCCGAGCCGGCCGACGTAGAGCACCTTCTCGGTCGAATCGAACGCCAGCGTCGTCGCGCGCCCGAGCCTGTCGGGCAGCATGAACGACTTGCCGCCGTGTTTGAGGCGAACGCCGTCTTTCGTGAGGAACGCCGACCAGGCGCCCGTCTTGGAGCGGGCAAGCTCGGGCCCAGCCGGGGTGTCTCCGCGGAGCGCCAAGCTCGCCGCGTCGAGCTCCACGAGCGAGAGCGAGCCGCCGGCGTTCTTGGCGGCCGCGAAGATGCGGCTGGCGTCCCACGAGACCAACGAGGTGAGCTGCCGGCTCAGCTTCGCCGAGCCGAGGAGCCTGCCGGTCGTGGAGTCCACCCGGTCGACCTGGCCGTTGCCGTCGCCGACGAGGAGCGACCTGCCGTCCGGCGAGAACGCGAGCAGGGTCGGGTAACGTGAGCCGAGATCGAATCGGGCGCCCTGCGCGGTCGGCAGGCTCGGGTCGAAGAAGACGATCTTGTCAGCCTCGCGCCGCGCCCCGCGCGAGAAGTCGGGCGACAACGCGGCGAGATCGGGGAGATCGATGTCGTAGACGAGCTCGCGCGTCTGGATATCCATCGCGAAGGCGCGGCCCGCCCACCCGCCGAGGTGTTTGCCGTCGGGCGAGCGAGCGAGCGTCGTCACGGGCAGGGGGATGGTGCCCCGCGCCGCAGAAGAGGTCGCGTCGTAGAAATGAACGGCGCCGCCGTCGCTCACCGCGACCTCGCCGGAGAGCTCGACGATCGAGGTGGGCCAGGAGAGCTCGCCGCGTTCGATACGGAGCACACGGGCGCGGCGTGCGGCGCCGTCGAGGAGCGCGATGCCATCGCCGTTCGCGAGGTAGGCGCGCTTGCCGCTGGCCGATACGATGAACGTCGGGCGCGTCTCGTCCGGCTCGAGATCGACTCGGGCTCGCCGAGCGGCGTCGCCCGCCGGCCCGAAGAAGTAGGCCTTGGCGTCGTGCCCCAGGACGCCCTCGCCGAAGGGCTCGGTGTCGGGCGGAGCGACGAGGATGGTCGACGTCGTGTTGCCGGATGCGTCGAGCACGAGTCGCTTGGTCGCGCCCCACTTGTCCTCGATATCCACGGCGAAGCCGGAGCCCTCGGCTCTCGCCCCCACGATGGTTCCGCGCGGACGGTGCGTCGGCCCCGCCTTCTTGTCGGCCAAGGTCAGGACGAAGAACGAGGACGCGCCGTAGCCCAAGGCGGCCTTCCCCTCGCGTGAGACGGCGTACCGCGACGCGCGGCCGCGCCCCACGGTGACGCCGTCGCCCGAGTCCTCCGATTCGTCGAGCTGAGCCGTGACCTTCCGGTTCTTCACGTCCCACGCGAGCGCGTTGCCGTCCCGGTCGGCCGTGACCATGACAGAACCGTCACTGGAGAAGGACACCGAGGTGATCGCGGCCCGATGCCGGGACGCCAGGAGCTCGGTCGTGGCGTCCAGGAAGCCGCTCGGCCCGGCGACGTGGAGCGCCAGCTCTCCCGCCGCGTCGCCGCTCACGAACCCGCCCTCCGGTGCCGCCGCGAGAAGCGTGATGCCGGCCTCGTGCGCGCGGACGGCCTCGAGCGGTGCGCCGCTCTCGGCGTCGAAGAAGCGGATCAATCCGTCGGCCTCGCCCAGGGCGAGCACCGCGTCGTCCGGGCTGAAGAGGGCCGTGCCCTCCTCGGAGACGAAGGGCGGGCGGGCCTCTCCGAACACCGCTCGCGGGCGCAAGGTGTCGTGTTTGCCGAGCGCGGCTCGGGCTGGGACCGAGCGTGTTCGCGAGGCGTCGGTCGATCGATCGGCGAGGCGAGACCCGGACGGCGCGCCTCCGCACCCGGCGAGGAGCGCCAAGATCGAGCCGAACGCGAAGGGACCGAGGACGCGCATGGGGGGGCCCATGGTACGGGCGGACCCGCCGCCAGTCGCCCTCGATCCCGTCTCGAAGCGCCGCTACTCGTGCGCGAGCTCCCAGCGATCCGGCGAGCGCCAGATCCGCGAGCGGAGCAGCTCACGCTCGAACGTGAACTCCTTCGGCAGGCGATCGAAGAACCGATCGAACAGCTCCTCGTGCGCGTGCGCCTCGGTGCGTCCCGCTTCACGTCCGACGGCCATCAGGTCGTAGAAGGTATCGGCGGGGTAGTCGAGGCCCTTCCACTCGATGTCCTCGTAGCGGGGCATCCAGCCGATGGGGCTCTCGACCGCGACCGCTCGCCCGTGCACGCGATCGACGATCCACTTGAGGACGCGCATGTTCTCGCCGAAGCCCGGCCAGAGGAACTTGCCGTCCTCGCCGCGGCGGAACCAGTTCACCCGGAAGATGCGCGGCGGGTTGAACACGCGACGGCCGACGTTGAGCCAGTGCGTGAAATAGTCGGCCATGTTGTAGCCACAGAACGGGAGCATCGCCATCGGATCGCGGCGCATGGCAGCCTGGCCGATCGCGGCGGCCGTCGCTTCCGACCCCATCGTCGCGGCGAGGTAGACGCCATGGCTCCAGTTGAAGGCCTGGAACACCAGCGGCATGTCCTTGCTCATGCGCCCGCCGAAGACGAATGCGCTGATGGGCACGCCGGCGGGGTTCTCCCAGTCCGGATCGATCGACGGACACTGCCCAGCGGGCGCCGTGAAGCGTGAGTTCGGGTGCGCGGCAGGTCGCCCACAGCCCGGCGTCCAGTCCTTGCCTTGCCAGTCGATCACGTGCTCCGGCGGAGTCTTCGTCATGCCCTCCCACCACACGTCGCCGTCGTCCGTGAGACCGACGTTCGTGAAGATGGTGTTGCGCGTCATCGTGAGCATCGCGTTCGGGTTCGACTCCATGTTCGTCCCGGGCGCGACGCCGAAGAACCCTGCCTCCGGGTTGATGGCGCGGAGGGTGCCGTCGGGCCCCTTCTTGATCCACGCGATGTCGTCACCCACCGTCGTGACCTTCCAGCCTTCGAAGCCCTTCGGTGGGACGAGCATGGCGAGGTTGGTCTTGCCGCACGCGCTCGGGAAAGCTGCCGCGAGGTAGGTCTTCTCGCCCTCGGGCGACTCGAGCCCGGAGATGAGCATGTGCTCGGCGAGCCAGCCCTCGTTGCGCGCGACGACCGAGGCGATACGCAGCGCGAGGCACTTCTTGCCGAGGAGCGCGTTGCCGCCGTAGCCCGACCCGTACGACCAGATCTCCTGCGTGTCGGGGTAGTGAACGATGTACTTCTTCCCGATGTCGGGCTCACACGGCCACGACACGTCCTTCTGGCCGGGCTCGAGCGGCGCGCCGACCGAGTGCATGCAGGGAATGAACGAACCGTCGCCGAGGACCTCGAGCACCTTGGTGCCCATGCGGGTCATGATCCGCATGTTGACGACGACGTACGGGCTGTCCGTGATCTCGACACCGATCTTCGCGATGGGCGAGCCGAGCGGGCCCATGCTGAAGGGGATCACGTACATCGTGCGGCCGCGCATGCAGCCGTCGAACACCTTCTCGAGGGTGGCGCGCATCTGCTCGGGCGCAGCCCAGTTGTTCGTCGGGCCCGCGTCTTCCTTGTTCGCCGTGCAGATGAACGTGCGCTCCTCGACGCGCGCGACGTCGGAGGGGTGGGAGCGCGCCAGATAACAGTTGGGCCGCTTCTCGGCGTTGAGGCGGATGAACGTCCCGGCCTCGACCATCGCCGCGCAGAGCCGATCGTACTCCTCTTGCGAGCCGTCGGCCCACACGACGCGGTCCGGCTTGCAGAGGGTCGCCATCCGGTCGACCCAGGCGAGCAGGGCTTCGTTCTTCGTAGGGGGCGTCGTGGCGTGCGTCTTTGCGCTCATTCTCGATCCTTGGCTTGGAGAGGCGCTCGGCCTCGGCCGAGCGGCGAGCAAGAATACGCCCAATCGGCGCCGCCTTCACGCGGTCCTGATCCGGCCCGAAACTCCCAGCGCCGGTCCCCGTGCGCGCAAGTGTTGCGACCCCCCTGGTGCAAGGCGTGCGAGGCCCCGAGCTCTCGCAGCCAGAGCTCCCAGTGCTTCGCCCACCGCGATCAGAGGCTGCGCACGGACCTTCAAGAGCTCCTCATGAGCTCGTCGTAGCGCCGCTGCATCTCCTCGGGCGAGACCTTCTCGATCTCGTGCCCGATCAGCCAGTCGTGTCCGAACGGATCGCGCACCGCGCCGCTTCGCTCGCCGTAGAACTGGTCGCGCAGCGGGCGGACGACCGTGGCCCCGGCCTCGACGGCGCGGGCTACCGCCGCGTCGGCGTCGTCCACGTGCAGGTGCACGGAGAACGACGTGCCTCCGAGGCTCGCGGGGCCGAGGATCCCCATCTCGGGGTACTCCTCCGAGACCATGATGGTCGTGCCGCCGAAGTCGAGCTCGGCGTGACCGACCCTCCCGCTCGGCTCGGTCAAGCGGAGCTTCTCTCGTGCGCCGAACGCGGCGGTGTAGAAGGCGATCGCGGCCGGCGCGTTCCGGACGCGGAGGTAGGTGAAGGCTTCGTGGATCTTCATCGGTGTCTCCTTGCGCCTCACGATGGCTCCGGCCGAGCCTCCGGTCTTGAACGAAATTTACCCGGGTCGCCGTGACGCCTTGCGCGCCCCCACGGGGACGTGGTTCGGCTCTCGTAGCCCGAGCGCGCGATAAGCTGCTGGCGAGACGCCCGCGAGCGCCGCGAACTCGCGGGACAGGTGCGCCTGATCGGCGTAGCCGGCCTCGAGCGCCGCGTCGGCGAGCAAGGCGGGGCGGCCACGGGCGAGGTGCTCGGCCACGCGCTGGAACCGAGCCACGCGCGCGAAGACCTTGGGCGGGAGCCCGACCGCGCGACGGAAGAGGTCGATGAAGGCGCGGTGGCTGTAGCCGCTCCGTTCCACGACGGATGCAATCGGACGATCGGCGATGCTGGACAGCGCGTCGGCGACGGCCGGGTGCACGCCGCGGACGCGTGGCAGCCGAGCGAGGAGCACGGCCTCCAGGATGTCCAGGCGGCGCGCGAGCGAGCGCTCCTCACCGAGCCGTTCTCGGATGCGCCGCGCGTCGGCGCCCCAGACCTCGTCGAGCGGCGTGTGTCGTTCGGCCAGCTCGTCGGCAGGTGCCCCGAACAACAGCGGGGCTGCGCCGGGGCGGAGCTGCGCGCCGACCGCCACCGACGGCGCCGCGACGTCTTTCACGCAGTACGTCGAGCGCGCTCCGCCGATGACGGCGTGCCCGAGCTCGCGTCGCTCTCCTGCCTCCCAGAGCGCGATGGGCTCGGGCGAGAGGCGGATGGCGACGTGCATGAGCCCCGTCGGGAGAATGTGCTCGCGTGCGCCTGGCGAGCGGGCCTCGCGCCCGTCGCTCGCCCAGAGCCGCTCCACGAACGGGCGCAGCGCGGGCAGCGGCTCGCGCGACAGCGTGTGGTGCGGGTGCTCGGGCGCCTCGTCGCGTCGCATCGAGTCGAGGGTAGCACCGTGGCTCGACCGCGGCTTTGCGAGCCGGGGCTGACGACAGGGGACAAGGATCCGGGCGACCGGGTACGCATGCGTGCTGCCCGGTCGCCCGCCCTCGCCCCGGGCTACTTGCAGTTGGTCGTGTGCTTCGACTTCGAGCCGTCCGACACCTGGTAGTACCAGACCTGCTTGCCCTTGCCGTTCTTCTGGCAGATCTCCGACTTCACGCGCTCACGGAGGTGCTTGCCGCACTCGACGTAGTCGTGACCGGCACCCTTGGCGTCGCACGCCTGCACGTCGAGCACCGTCGATTGGTCCGCGGCATAAGCAGCGACGTAGCCCTTCTGTCCCGCGTGCTTCGCCTCTGCCCTCGAGTCGCCGAAGGCAGGGAAAGCTGCGAGCGTGAGAGCGGTGACGAACAGGGGGAAGCTGAGCTTGTTCATGTCGTGTGTCCTCCAATGGTCGCGTTGCGCGGCCACGCGGACCCACTGCAGCCCGCGTGCCGCGGGCTGTCCGTCGCCAGATCGCGCGGAAGGGCGTCGCGCCGCGCGAGGAGGGTGTGGACGGGGTGTCCAGTTTGGACTGAGAGTCCACGCGTGTGGACGGCAGGGTGGTAGCCTCGCCCCTCCGGACGAAGCGATGAGCCAACCCAGTGGGACGGTCGACTATGGGCGCGCGGTAGTCAGGCGTCGCCCCCGCCTGACGCTCGGGGACGGTACGACCTTCGTGATCGAGCAAGCGACCTTGGTGGGGTCTGCACAGGACGCCGCGATCGTCCTCGATGACAGAACGGTCTCTCGGATCCATGCCGAGCTACAACCACGCAAGGACGGCCTCTGGGTCCGCGATCTGGGGAGCAAGAACGGCACGTTCATCGAGGAGGTGCGGATCGAGTCGGGGCGGATCCCGCCGAGCGGCGGCCGGCTCCGATTCGGTGGGCTCACGGGGCATGTGACGTACGACGCCGCCGAGCCGGTCGAGATCTGGAAGGACGAACGCTTCGGGCCGCTCCTCGGCGGCACGGCGATCATGCGCGAGCTCTTCGGGCGTCTCGCCCGCATCGCCCCGACGGACGCGGCCGTTCTGGTGCAAGGGGAGACCGGCACGGGCAAGGAGCTCGTCGCGCGCGCCGTTCATGAGGCATCACCTCGCGCGGGTCATCCCTTCGTGATCGTGGACTGCGGAGCGCTGCCGGAGAACCTGCTCGAAGCCGAGCTCTTCGGACACGCCAAGGGCGCTTTCACGGGAGCGGTCGGGGCGCGCGCCGGAGCCATCGAGGCGGCGGACGGGGGGACCGTGTTCCTCGATGAGGTCGGGGAGCTCCCTCTCGCAGTACAGCCGAAGCTCCTTCGCGTCCTCGAGTCGAAGCAGGTCCGGCGGCTGGGTGAGACCGCCCACCGCTCCGTCGACGTTCGCTTCGTCTCGGCCACGCACCGCGACCTCTCGCGGATGGTCAACGCCGGCGGGTTCCGGGAGGATCTGTACTTTCGACTGGCGGTGTTGATGGTGACGGTTCCACCCCTGAGGGACCGGTCGGACGACATCCCGATGCTCTTTCAGCACCTGATTCGCACCGCCAAGTCGTCGGGGGCGGAGCTGACGCAGGAGCAGCTCGCGCGCCTTC
Source organism: Myxococcales bacterium (assembly GCA_016794345.1). Taxonomy (GTDB): domain Bacteria; phylum Myxococcota_A; class Polyangia; order Polyangiales; family Polyangiaceae; genus Xiheicaenibacterium; species Xiheicaenibacterium phototrophicum. The sequence continues at coordinate 368 of JAEUKE010000305.1, read as the reverse complement.
GCGAGCTGCCCTGGATGGGGAACGTGCGCGAGCTCCGGAACTTCGCGGAGCGGGTCCGTGCGCTTGGCGCGGAGGATGCCTTCGCGATGATGCGCGGCGCCGGGCCCAAACCGCCGCCGCAGCCCACCATGGATACGCCTTCCACTCCGCCGCCGGACGTCCCGTCCCCCGACGGTCCAGCGCAAGCCACGGAGATCGACTTCGACCGCCCCTACAAGGAGGTCCGCGAGGAGTGGATCGACTATCTCGAGCGTGCGTATTTCAGGCGCTTGCTCGAGCGACATGGTCGCAACGTGTCGGAAGCAGCGCAGGCTGCAGGGGTCGACCGGACCTACGTCTACCGGTTGATCCGTCGATACGGCATCTAG
>JAEUKE010000291.1 GCA_016794345.1 Myxococcales bacterium | reverse complement strand
GGAGACGAAGAAGACGGTCGTCACCGGCGTCGAGATGTTCCGCAAGCTCCTCGACCAGGGCCAGGCTGGCGACAACGTCGGCTGCCTGCTCCGCGGCGTCGACAAGGAAGAGATCGAGCGCGGCCAGGTCCTCGCGAAGCCGGGCAGCATCACCCCGCACACGAAGTTCATGGGCGAGGTCTACGTCCTCAAGAAGGAGGAGGGCGGCCGTCACACGCCGTTCTTCACCAACTACCGCCCGCAGTTCTACATCCGCACGACGGACGTCACCGGCACCGTTCAGCTCCCCGAGGGCGTAAAGATGGTCATGCCGGGCGACAACGTGCAGATGGAAGTTTCCCTCATCGCGCCGGTCGCGCTCGAAGAGCAGATGCGCTTCGCCATCCGCGAGGGCGGCAAGACCGTCGGCGCCGGCATCGTCACGAAGATCCTCGAGTAAGCCTCAGCTGGAGCCTGACCGAGCCCGCGGGTGCATCTGGTACCCGCGGGCTTCGGTGCCGTAGGAGCACGGAAAACAAAACGTAAGAATCACAGGGGTATAGCTCAGTTGGTAGAGCAGCGGATTCCAAATCCGCAGGTCGGGAGTTCGAGCCTCTCTGCCCCTGCAAGAGCCCCTCGGGTGAAGTGATGGCCAAGCGCGAAGAAGACGAGAAGGACGAGACCGAAGACGATCGCGACGAAGACTCGGACGCGAGCGGCGAGGATCCGTCTTCGCGCGACGAGGCCGATCACGACGAGGACGAAGGCGAAGACGAATCGGAAGAGGAAGAGGCTGAGGCCGCCTCCGCCGAGAAGACCTCCTCCGAGAAGAAGGTCATCGACGCCGAGTACGAGGACGAGGACGAGGACGAATCGGACGAGCAGAAAGCGGCTCGCTCCGAGACCGCGATCGAAGCTGCCGGCGACGCCTCCGAAGAAGAGGCGCTCCCCACCCAGCTCGGGGCGAACAAATACGTCTACTCGTCCTTCTTCACGGCGGCGCTCATCGCCGCCTACGTTCTCGGGAAATCGATCCACGGCATCTGGGCGACGTTGTCCAACCGGGACTTCTTCGCGCTCCGTTTCCCGTGGGCAACCTCCATCCACGACGACACGAAGACGACCTACTCCATGGTCGTCGGCGGCTTCATCGCCATCGTGCTCGCGATCCGGACCGTGAAAAAGCCCAGCCTCAGGCAATGGGCCGACGAGGTGGCAGGCGAGTTGGTGAAGGTCAAGTGGCCAACACGCAAAGAGGTGCAAAACTCAACCGTCGTCGTGCTCGCGACGAGCGCGGTCGCGGTGACCTACCTGTTTCTCCTGGATCGCTTCTTCGGCTTCTTGACCGACCGCATCTACAGCGTCGGCGGTTGAGAGCCAGGTTGTCAGGAGAAGAGTTGCTGTTCGCGGTGGGAGCAAGACGGTGATGTCCGAAAAGGCAGCGCAAGAGGTCGAGGAGTCGGAGAAGCGGTCGCCCACCCTGAAGTGGTACGCGATCCAGACGCACTCCGGCTACGAGGCCAAGGTGAAGGACGCCCTCCTTCAGCGGATCAAGCAGCACAACATGGAGGACTACTTCGGCGAGATTCTCATCCCGACGGAGCAGGTCACCGAGGCCAAGGCGGGCGGCAAGGTCCGCACGCGGCAGAAGCTCAGCTACCCCGGCTACATCTTCATGCAGATGAAGATGAACGAGCAGGCGTGGCACCTGGTGAAGGCAACCACGAAGGTCACTGGCTTCCTCGGCAATCAGACGCCGTTCGAGGTGCCGATGACGCAGATCGAGAACGCGCGCCGCGGCACCGCCGAGGGCACCGTCAAGCCCAAGCCGCGCCTGACCTTCGAGGTCGGCGAGGAAGTGCGCGTCCTCGACGGTCCGTTCTCCAACTTCACGGGCACCGTCGACGACGTGAAGATGGATAAGCAAAAGTTGAAGGTCAAAGTTTCGATCTTCGGCCGCCCGACGAGCGTGGAGCTCGACTTCTCGGCGGTGGAGAAGCGCTGACCGCGCGAGGGTTTTCGAGGGTCTTTAAGGAACACGACGATGAAGAAGGTCACTGGTTACGTCAAGCTTCAGCTCCCGGCCGGCAAGGCCAACCCCTCGCCTCCGGTCGGTCCCGCGCTCGGCCAGCACGGCGTGAACATCATGGGCTTCTGCAAGGAGTTCAACGCCAAGACCGCGAACCAGGGGGATCTCATCATCCCGGTCGTGATCACGGTCTACTCCGACCGCTCGTTCACCTTCATCCTGAAGACGCCGCCCGCCAGCGTCCTCCTCAAGAAGGCCGCCGGCCTCGCGACCTCGAAGAAGCCCGGCTCGGGCTCGAAGGAGCCGAACAAGACGAAGGTCGGCTCGGTGTCGAAGGCGCAGCTCCGCGAGCTCGCCCAGCAGAAGATCCAGGACACGAACGCCGCCAGCGTCGAAGCGTGCATGCGCTCCATCGCCGGCACCGCGCGCTCGATGGGCATCGAGATCACCGACTGACACGCTCCCCGACCGGATCGAGCGCGTGCTCGAGCCTCGGAGCGAGTGACTGACTCTGTGCACCACGGCCCCTCCGCTCACTGGTGAGCGAAGGACCCAGCCGTGGGAGGCGAAAGCCGAACAAGGAGACGAAATGCCGAAAGTCGCCAAAAAGAGGGCGGCGGCCGAGACAAAGGTCGACCGCAGCCTTCGATACACGCTCGGAGACGCGTGTACGAAGGTGAAGGAAGCGGCGTACGCGAAGTTCGACGAAACCGTCGACGTCGCCGTGCGCCTGGGCGTCAACCCCAAGCACGCGGACCAGATGGTCCGTGGCGCAGTCGTGCTGCCGCACGGCACGGGGCAGGCGCTGCGCGTGCTGGTCTTCGCGAAGGGTGAGAAGGCGAAGGAGGCGGAAGCCGCCGGCGCCGATCACGTGGGCGAAGCCGACCTGGTCAACAAGGTCCAGGAAGGCTTCATGGACTTCGACCGCGTCATCGCGACGCCCGACATGATGGGCCTCGTGGGCAAGCTGGGCCGCGTGCTCGGTCCCCGCGGCCTCATGCCGAACCCGAAGGTCGGTACGGTCACGTTCGACGTGAAGACCGCCGTCGGCGAAGCGAAGGCTGGCAAGGTCGAGTACCGCGTCGAGAAGGCGGGCATCGTGCACGCTCGTATCGGCAAGGTCTCGTTCAACGCGGATGCCCTGCGCGACAACGCATCGGCATTGATCACCGCGCTCGTCCGGGCGAAGCCGTCGACCGCCAAGGGCACCTACCTCAAGAGCATCACGCTCTCGAGCACCATGGGTCCCGGTGTGCGCGTCGATACGGCCGAGTTCACCGGCGCGAAGGAGGAGGCGTAGCCCATGGACCGCGCCCAGAAGGCCGCTCTCGCCGGCACCGTCAAGGAGCGCTTCGACAAGATGACCTCGGTCGTCCTCTTGGACTTCAAGGGGCTCAACGTCGAGGCCGTCACGAAGCTCCGCAACGAGTTCCGCAAGCAGGGCGTCGACTACAAGGTCATCAAGAACACCCTCATCCGCCAGGCCATCAAGGGCCAGCCCTGGGCAGACGCCTTCGGCAAGTCCCTCGTCGGCATGACGGGCGTCGCCTTCTCGTACGAAGACCCGAGCGCCGCGGCGAAGATCGTCAAGGCGTTCCGGAAGGACAACGAGAAGCTCAAGGTCAAGGGCGGCCTGGTCGACGGTCAGATCGTCCCCGGCGATCGCGTCGAGACCGACCTCGCCAACATGCCCGGCAAGGACGAGCTCCGCGCTCAGCTCCTCGCCACGCTCCAGGCGCCGCTGGTCCAGTTCGTCCAGCTGCTCCAGGCGCCGGCTCAGAACCTGGTCTACGTGCTCAAAGCCAAGGAGGACTCTGCCGGTTGATTCGCACCCTGACGGGCGCGAATTGGTTGGCTGGCCCGTCTTCTCCTAACCGTTTGGACCCAAATTTTCACGAGGCGCAAGGCGCCATCGTTTCGATTTCAGGAGTGTGTCATGGCTGATGTTACCCGCGAGCAGGTCGTCGATTTCCTCTCCAACCTCCCCGTGATCCAGATGGCCGAGCTCATCAAGGATCTCGAGAACAAGTGGGGCGTGAAGGCTGCGCCGGCCGCCGTTGCCGTCGCCGCTGGTCCCGCCGCCGCTGGTCCGGCCGCCGCCGCCGAGGAGCAGTCGGAGTTCACCGTCGTTCTCGCGAACGCCGGCGCGAACAAGATCCAGGTCATCAAGGTGGTGCGCGAGCTCACCGGCCTGGGCCTCAAGGAAGCCAAGGACCTCGTCGAGGCCGCGCCGAAGCCCGTCAAGGAAGGCGTCGGCAAGGCGGACGCCGAGGACATGAAGAAGAAGCTGGCCGAGGCCGGCGCGACCGTCGAGCTCAAGTAACGGCGTTCCGGTAGCGAGGCGGCGAGCGGCCTTCGAGGCCGTTCGCCGCCGGTCTCTTCGCTTGTCTTTGGCGTGAGTTTTCGTGAGGCAGCGTCCGGAGGACACCAGATGGCGTCGATCGTTCAGACCAACTTCCGCGTCCGCAAGAACCTGGGCCGCGTCCGTCGCATCGTCGACATCCCCAACCTGATCGACATCCAGAAGTCGAGCTACGACAAGTTCCTGCAGATGTCGGTGCCGCAGAACCAGCGGCACGAGGTGGGGTTGCAGGCCGTCTTCCGCTCCGTCTTCCCCATCAAAGATTTCAACGGCACGAGCGAGCTCGTCTTCGTGTCGTACAACCTCGAGCCGCCGAAGTACGACGTCGAGGAATGCCGCCAGCGCGGCATGACGTTCGCTGCCCCGATCAAGGTCACGATCCAGCTGATGATCTACGACACCCGCGAGGGTGGCGAGCGCATCGTGCGCGACATCAAGGAGCAGGAGGTCTACTTCGGCGAGATCCCGCTGATGACGGACACCGGCACCTTCATCATCAACGGCACCGAGCGCGTCGTCGTCAGCCAGCTGCACCGCAGCCCCGGCGTCTTCTTCGACCACGACAAGGGCAAGACCCACTCGTCCGGCAAGCTCCTCTACTCCGCGCGCGTCATCCCCTACCGCGGCTCCTGGCTCGACTTCGAGTTCGACCCCAAGGACATCATCTACGTCCGCATCGATCGCCGCCGGAAGATGCACGCGACGGTGCTCCTCCGCGCCCTCGGCTACACGACGCAGGACCTGCTCAACTACTTCTACAACACCGAGACGGTCTACCTGGAGAAGGGCGGCAAATACGCCAAGTCGATCGAGTTCGACCTCCTCCCCGGCCAGCGCGCGACGCGCGACATCAAGGTCGGCAATGACGTCATCGTCAAGCGGAACACCAAGTTCACCCGCGCCGCGGTCCGCAAGCTGAAGGAAGCGAAGCTCGAGCGCCTGCCGGTCGAGATCGAGGAGCTCGTCTCCAAGGTCGCCGCGCACGACGTGGTGGACCCCGAGACCGGTGAGGTCCTCCTCGAGTGCAACGAGGAGGTGACCGAGGCCAAGCTCAACAAGCTCAAGACGGCGAAGATCGAGAGCTTCAAGGTCCTCTTCATCGACGGTCTCAACGTCGGCAGCTACCTCCGCAACACGCTCCTCGCCGACAAGGTGAAGACGACGGAGGACGCGATCCTCGAGATCTACCGCCGGCTCCGCCCGGGCGACCCGCCCACGCTCGAGACCGCGCGTACGCTGTTCCAGAACCTGTTCTTCAACGCCGAGCGCTACGACCTCTCGAAGGTCGGCCGCCTGAAGCTGAACTACAAGTTCTACCGCGACGTCGCGGAGGAGGAGCGCCCGACGATCGATCTCACCGTCCTCACCCCGCAGGACATCCTCGAGACGGTTCGCCACCTCATCGAGCTGAAGAACGGTCGCGGCTCGGTCGACGACATCGACCACCTCGGCAACCGCCGCGTCCGCGCCGTCGGCGAGCTCATGGAGAACCAGTACCGCATCGGTCTGGTCCGCATGGAGCGCGCCATCAAGGAGCGCATGAGCATGTCGCAAGAGATCGACACGCTCATGCCGCACGACCTCATCAACGCGAAGCCCGTCTCCGCGGTGGTGAAGGAGTACTTCGGCAGCTCGCAGCTCTCGCAGTTCATGGACCAGACGAACCCGCTCAGCGAGGTCACGCACAAGCGTCGTCTCTCGGCCCTCGGGCCGGGCGGCCTCACGCGAGAGCGCGCGGGCTTCGAGGTGCGCGACGTCCACGCCACGCACTACGGCCGCGTCTGCCCGATCGAGACGCCTGAAGGTCCGAACATCGGCCTCATCGCCTCGCTCTCCACGTTCGCCCGCGTGAACGAGTACGGCTTCGTGGAGACGCCGTACCGCAAGGTCGACGGCGGCCGCGTCACCGACGAGGTGCAGTGGTTCTCGGCTCTGGAGGAGGAGGGCAAGTACATCGCCCAGGCCACCGCCGAGCTCGACGACAAGAACAAGTTCAAGGACCACCTGGTCTCGGCCCGCTTCAACGGTGAGTTCAAGCTCATCACGGCCGACATGATCCAGCTGATGGACGTGGCGCCGAACCAGATGGTGTCGATCGCCGCGGCCCTGGTCCCGTTCCTCGAGCACGACGACGCGAACCGCGCGCTCATGGGCGCCAACATGCAGCGTCAGGCCGTGCCGCTCCTCGTCTCGCACGCGCCGCTCGTCGGCACGGGCGTCGAGGGCCGGCTCGCGATGGACTCGGGTGTCTGCATCACCGCGAAGCGCGACGGCGTCGTCGAGAGCGTCGACGCGACGCGCATCGTCGTCCGCCCCAAGGAGGGGGAGGGCAGCGAGGTGCCGGACATCTACCACATGATGAAGTACCAGCGCTCGAACCAGTCCACCTGCTACACGCAGAAGCCGGTCGTGCGCACGGGCGACATCGTCCGCGCCGGCGACGTCCTCGCGGACGGCCCCTCGACCGACATGGGCGAGCTCGCGCTCGGCCAGAACGTGCTCGTCGCGTTCATGCCGTGGCAGGGCTTCAACTTCGAGGACTCGATCCTCATCTCCGAGCGCATCGCCAAGGAAGACGTCTTCACCTCGATCCACATCGAGGAGTTCGAGTGCGTCGCCCGCGACACGAAGCTCGGCAAAGAAGAGATCACGCGCGACATCCCCAACGTCGGCGAAGAGGCCCTGAAGGACCTCGACGAGTCGGGCATCGTGCGGATCGGCGCCGAGGTGAAGCCGGGCGACATCCTCGTCGGCAAGATCACCCCGAAGGGCGAGACGCAGCTCTCCCCCGAGGAGAAGCTGCTCCGCGCGATCTTCGGCGAGAAGGCCGGGGACGTGCGCGACAGCTCGCTCAAGGTCCCGCCGGGCGTCGGCGGCATCGTCATCTCCGCGCGCGTGTTCTCGCGCAAGGGGACCGACAAGGACGAGCGCGCGCAGGCGATCGAGGACATGGAGCGCGCACGCATCGAGCGGACGCGTGACGAGGAGATCAAGATCCTCCGCGACTCGTTCTACCGGCGCGTCCGCGAGATCCTGATCGGCCAGACGGCGGGCGGCAAGCTCGTCGACGACAAGGGCAAGGTCCTGCTCCAGAAGGGCGCGACCATCACGGACGAGGCGCTCGTCGAGATCCCGCGCAAGTACTGGGGCGAGATCGCGACGGACGACGAGGGCCGCATCCAGCAGATGCTGAAGGACCTCGAAGATCTCGTCCGCAGCCGCGAGGAGCACTTCCGCGACAAGATCGAGAAGCTGGCGAAGGGCGACGAGCTGCCGCCCGGCGTCATCAAGATGGTGAAGGTCTACATCGCCATCAAGCGCAAGCTCCAGGTCGGCGACAAGATGGCCGGCCGCCATGGGAACAAGGGTGTCGTCAGCCGCATCCTGCCGGAGGAGGACATGCCGTTCCTCGCCGACGGGACCCCGGTGGACGTCGTCCTCAACCCCCTCGGCGTGCCCAGCCGTATGAACGTCGGCCAGATCCTCGAGGTCCACCTCGGGTGGGGCGCGCGCGAGCTGGGTCACCAGCTGAACCGGATGCTCGAGCAGAAGCGCTCGCTCGCCGAGCTGAAGGAGAAGCTGAAGGACGTCTACAAGAACGACCGCTCGATCGAGCCGATCCTCGACAAGCTGACCGAGGCGGACGCGACACGCATGATCCAGAAGGTCAAGCACGGTGTCTTCATGGGCTCGCCCGTCTTCGACGGCGCGCACGAGGAGGACATCAAGGGCGCGCTCGCCAGCGCGAACCTGCCCAAGAGCGGCCAGACGATCCTCTTCGACGGCCGCACCGGCGAGGCCTTCGATCAGGACGTCACGGTGGGCGTCATGTACGTCCTCAAGCTGCACCACCTGGTCGACGACAAGATCCACGCGCGCTCGATCGGTCCGTACTCGCTCGTCACGCAGCAGCCCCTCGGCGGCAAGGCCCAGTTCGGCGGCCAGCGTCTCGGCGAGATGGAAGTTTGGGCGATGGAGGCCTACGGCGCTGCCTATGCGCTGCAGGAGTTCCTCACCGTCAAGAGCGACGACGTCATGGGTCGGACGCGAATGTACGAAGCGATCGTCAAGGGCGAGTACACGCTCGAAGCCGGTCTGCCGGAGAGCTTCAACGTTCTCATCAAGGAGCTGCAGGCGCTGTGCTTGAACGTGGAGTTGGTGGAAACAGGCGGCGGCCAGGCTGTCGCCGCGGAGGAGGAGTGATCCATGCGTGACATCTTCAGCTTCTTCGAGAAGCCCAAGGACCCGCTTTCCTTCTCCGCCATCCGCATCTCGCTCG
>JAEUKE010000272.1 GCA_016794345.1 Myxococcales bacterium | reverse complement strand
TGAAAGATTGACGCCCGGTACCGGTCTGGTAACCCTGACTGACCCACCAGTCAGTGGGGTGGAGGCGGAAGCATGCGGACGGGACCTTCGGAGCGACGCGCGCCCCTTGTGATCGGTATCGACGTCGGATCGACCACGGTGAAAGCCGTCGCGCTCGACCCTCAGTCGCTCGAGATCCTCTGGAGCGACTACCAGCGTCACCAGACGAAACAGCCGGAGAAGGTCGTCGAGCTGCTCGAAGACATCGAGGCCTCGTTCCCCCACTCGGACCGCGAGAGCTGGCGCGTCTTCATGACGGGCTCGGGCGCCCTGCCCCTCTCCGCCCCTCTCGGCGGGAAGTTCGTCCAGGAGGTGAACGCCGTCACGCTCGCGGTGGAGAAGCTCCACCCCGACGTGCAGAGCGTCATCGAGCTCGGCGGCCAGGACGCCAAGATCATCATGTTCTCGTGCGACCCGAAGACGGGTGAGAAGACCGCGGCGCCCTCGATGAACGACAAGTGCGCGTCGGGCACGGGCGCGACGATCGACAAGTGCATGATCAAGGTCGGCCTGCCGCCGGAGCTCGCGGTGCAGGTCCACTTCGATGACTCGAAGCTGCACCACGTCGCCGCCAAGTGCGGCGTCTTCGCCGAGACGGACATCGTCAACCTGGTGAAGAGCGGCATCCCCTCCAAGGAGATCCTCTGCTCGCTCGCCGACGCGATCGTCCTGCAGAACCTGAGCGTGCTCACGCGCGGCTCGACGCTCAAGCACAAGGTCATCTTGCTCGGCGGCCCGAACACCTACCTGCCCTTCTTGCAGGAGTGCTGGCGCCAGCGCATCCCCGAGGTCTGGGCGGAGCGCGGCTACGACTACCCGAAAGACGTCCCGATCGAGGAGCTCATCTTCGTCCCCGAGAACTCGCAGTACTACGCGGCCTACGGCGCCTGCGTGTACGGCCTCGAGGAACAGGCGCACGTCGGCCTCTACAAGGGGCTGCCCGGCCTGGTCGAGTACATGAAGAACGGCCGCAAGGCGCGCCTCGGCGCGAGCGCGGGCCCGCCGCTCGCGAAGAGCCCGACCGAAAAAGAGAGCTTCTCGGACCTCTACCGCATCCCGAAGTTCACGCCGATGAAGCTCGAGAAGGGCGAGACCGTGCGCGCGGTCATCGGCCTCGACGGCGGCTCGACCTCGTCGAAGGCCGTGCTCATGCGCGAAGACGGCGAGATCGTGTGCAAGGGCTACCAGCTGTCGAAGGGCAACCCGATCCAGGACGCGAAGGAGCTCATCGCGCAGCTCCGTGACTACGTGCAGGACCAGGGCGCGACGCTCGACTGCATCGGCTTCGGCGCGACGGGCTACGCGGCCGACGTGCTCCAGGAGTGCGTGAAGAGCGACGTGAACATCGTCGAGACGGTCGCGCACATGATGAGCGCGGTGAAGTTCTTCGGCGACGTCGACGTCATCTGCGACATCGGCGGGCAGGACATCAAGGTCCTCTTCATGAAGAACGGGGACATCTCGAACTTCAAGCTCTCGAACTCCTGCTCGGCCGGCAACGGCATGCTCCTGCAGGCGATGGCGGATCAGTTCGGTCTGAAGGTCACCGAATACGCCGACACCGCGTTCCAGGCTGAGCTCGCGCCGAAGTTCAGCTACGGCTGCGCCGTCTTCCTCGACACGGACCGCGTGAATTTCCAGAAGGAGGGCTTCTCGAAGGAGGAGCTGCTCGCCGGCCTCGCGCAGGTGCTGCCGAAGAACGTCTGGCAATACGTCGTGCAGATCCCGCGGCTCGCGTCGCTCGGGCGCAAGTTCGTCCTCCAGGGCGGCACGCAATACAACCTCGCCGCGGTCAAGGCGCAGGTCGACTACATCAAGGAGCGCGTCCCCGACTCCGAGATCTACGTCCACCCGCACACGGGCGAGGCGGGCGCGATCGGCGCCGCGTTCGAGACGCTCCGCATCGTCAAGCGCAAGGGCAAGAGCAGCTTCATCGGCGTCGAGGCGGCGATCAACCTCGACTACACGACGAAGAACGACGACGAGACGGTCTGTCACTTCTGTCCGAACGAGTGCAAACGCACCTTCATCGACACGAAGACGCCCTCGGGCGAGACGAGCCGCTACATCGCGGGCTTCTCGTGTGAGAAGGGCACGGTCGAGAGCGAGGAGGCGATGCTCGCCCTCGTCGCCGATCGAAAGAAGACGGCGAAGCAGTTCCCGAACCTCGTCGACTACGAGGCGAAGCTCGCCTTCCGCCACTTCTACGACACCGCGCCCATGCCCGCGGAGGGCACGCCCATCAAGGACGTGCAGATCAAGCGGGGCTTCTTCGGCATCCGCCGGCAAGAGGTGACGCGGCCGTTCCAGCGCAGCCCCAAGGAGGCGCAGGAGCAACGCCGCCGCACGCGCATCGGCATGCCGCGCGCGATGAACATGTACTCCACGGCGCCGTACTTCCGCGCCTACTTCGAGGCCGCCGGCATCCCGAAGCAGAACGTCATCTTCAGCGAAGAGACGACGGAAGAGATGTGGGTCGAGGGCGGGAAATACGGCTCGATCGACCCCTGCTACCCGTCCAAGGTCTGCCAGGCCCACATCCACAACCTGCTCTTCCACCAGCACACGGCGAAGAAGCCGCTCAAGTACATCTTCTTCCCCATCCTCACCCACGTGCCGAGCTTCGGCGAGAAGGTGATGGACAAGACGAGCTGCCCCATCGTGGCCGGCGTGCCGGACGTGATGAAGGCCGCCTTCACGAAGGAGGTCGACTTCTTCGCGCAGCGCGGGATCGAGTACATCGACACGCCGCTGACCTTCAGCGAGATGCACCTCACGGCGCGCCGCATGTTCGAGACCTGGGGCCCGCGCCTCGGCCTCACGGAGGACGAGAGCGACCACGCCCACAAAGAGGGCATGCGCGCGCTCGCCGCGTTCGAGCACGACCTCATGGAGAAAGGCCGCGCGATCCTGGAGACGGTCGAGTCGGAGAACCGCATCGCCATCCTCACGGTCGGCCGCCCCTACCACTCCGACCCGGGCCTCAACCACGGCATCCCGGAGGAGTTCCAGGTCCTCGGCTACCCCGTCCTCAGCGTGCGCTCGCTCCCGCGCGACATGGAGTACCTGTCACGCTACTTCAAGGAAGAGATCGCGCGCGGCCAGCACCCGCTCGACATCAACGACGTCTGGCCGGAGAACTACTCGGCCAACAGCGCGCAGAAGGTGTGGGCGGTGAAGTTCGCGGCCCGCCACCCGAACGTCGTGCTCCTCGATCTGTCGAGCTTCAAGTGTGGGCACGACTCGCCGACGTACGGCGTCATCGAGAGCATCGTGTCGACGAGCGCGACGCCCTACCAGGCACTGCACGACATCGACGCGAACAAGCCCGGCGGCTCGATCAAGATCCGCGTCAAGACGTTCGCGCACAGCCTCAAGCTCTACCAGGAGAACCTCGAGGACCTGGCGAACAAGAAACACGCCCTCGAGCTGAGCGTGGAGAAGAAGCGGCTGGAGCTCCTGCAGCTCCGCCAGGCGCAGCTCGCCGATCGCCGTCAGACCGACGCCGAGCTCGACAAGCGCATCGTGGAGCTCGCCGAGCGCCTGCGCCGCTACGAGGCGCCCCCCAAGAAACCGGAGCTCCCGCGTGAGCTCGTGCAGTTGAAGAAGAAGCAAGCTGACGGAACCGTGATGCCCGTCGGGGCCTGAGATCGCGAGAGGAAGATCGTCATGACCATGCAAACGACCCCCCAGAACGGATCGAAGCGCCTCCCCCTCTTCGGCAACGACGTCATCAAGGCGGTGGCTGCCCCGACGGCAGACGACCGCTCCGTCGAAGAGCTCGAGAAGGAGCTCGCGTTCTTCGAGCAGATGGAGCGCGAGCGCCTCGGCATCAGGGCCGAGCGGCGCCAGTGGGCCGACAACATGCTCGACCCCAACATGACGCGCAAAGAGCGCGAGCACGTGACGCTCCTCATCAGCGGTCTCACCGCCGCGCAGGACTTCCTGGCCGAAGGCGCGCTCCGCGGCCTCGGCTACAACGTCGAGTTCATCGGCGTCTGTGACAACGCCGGCCTGCAGGTCGGCAAGGAGTTCGGCAACCGCGGCCAGTGCAACCCGACCTACTTCACGGTCGGCAACCTGGTGAAGCACCTCATCGACCTCCGCGAGGAGAAGAACATGACCTCCGAAGAGGTCGTGAAGAACTACATCTTCCTCACCGCCGGCGCGTGTGGCCCCTGTCGCTTCGGCATGTACGTGACGGAGTACCGCAAGGCGCTCCGCGACGCCGGCTTCGACGGCTTCCGCGTCATGCTCTTCCAGCAGAAGGGCGGCCTCTCGCAGGCCACCGGTGCGGACGTCGGCCTCGAGATGAACCCCGCGTTTTTCATCTCGATCATCAAGGCGGTCGTCTGTGGCGACGTGCTCAACGCCCTCGCCTACCGCATCCGCCCCTACGAGGTCGTGCCCGGCGCGACCGAGAAGGCCGTGAGCGAGGCGAAGAAGATCCTCTACAAGGCGCTCTACGAGCAGACGAACATCTTCTGGGCCCTCTACAAGTGCCGCCGCCTCTTCGAAGCCGTCGAGGTGGACAAGCTCCGCGCGAAGGCGAAGGTCTCCATCATCGGCGAGTTCTGGGCGATGACGACCGAGGGCGACGGCAACTACGCCCTGCAGCGCTTCCTCGAGAGCGAAGGCTCCGAGAACGACATCCAGCTCACGACGGCGTGGCTCCTCTACAACATCTGGGAGGTCGCCCGCGACACGCGCGAGCGCATGTTCCTCCGCGGCATCGACGACGGCCACTACGGGCTCCAGGGGGTCGCAGAGGACGACCTCGGCGTCTCCAAGCGCCTCGCGACGATGCGCCTCGCCGAGTGGGGCCTGCGCCTCGGGTTCCAGGCGTTCGCGCAGCCGATGGGCCTGTTCGGCTACCACCTGCCCGACATGGACGAGGTGGCCGAGGTCGCGCAGGACTACTACTCGAACGATCTGCGCGGCGGCGAAGGCCACATGGAGGTCGGCAAGCTCATCGTCAACGTCGTCAACCAGAAGGCGCACATGACCGTGAGCGTGAAGCCGTTCGGCTGCATGCCGAGCTCGGGCGTCTCGGACGGCGTGCAGTCGCTCATCACCAACAAGTTCCCCGGCACCATCTTCTGCGCCGTGGAGACCAGCGGGGACGGCGCGACGAACTTCTACAGCCGCGTGCAGATGTACATGTTCAAGGCGCGCCTCGCTGCCCAGGAGGAGCTGCGCAAGACGTACGAGAAGTGCGGCGTGACCGAAGAAGAAGTCCGCGCGTTCCTCGCGAAGAACCCCAAGTACGCCTCGCCGCTCTACCACGCCCCGCACACGGGCGCGGGGAGCGCCGTCAACCTCATCAACGAGGTCGCGCCGCTCATCAAGATGACGCGCCTGGAGCGCGCGAAGAAGAGCGCGACGAAGCTGGCGACCTCGTTGGTCGAGACCGCCAAGGCCACGCCTGCCAAGGCGACTGCCCTTGCGGCGTGGTGGAAAGACCCGGCCACGCAGGAGCGCCTCGGCCACGACCTCGACCTCGTCAAGGACCTCGCCAAGGGCAAGGCGGCAGACCGCTTCGGCCCGCTCGTGAAGAAGCTCCTCGGCAAGGCCGTGTTCGAGAACAACCCCGAGGTCGCCCACGTCGTCCGCGAGGACGCACAGGACGCGATCGCGGCGGAAGAGTAGACCTCCTCGCTGAAGGGCGGCGCGAGCGGCGCGGGATCTTTCCCGCGCCGTTCTCGTTTTGTCGCGAAGCGAGAGCGTCCAAGCGGCGGAAGGCGTGGGAGTCGAACCCGGAGCGTGACCTCACCCGGCTTTCGAGACCGGTGCCCGCCCACGCAGGCCTCACCTTCCGCCAAACGATGACGTCCGAGTCAGCTCCGACCTGACGCGCGCGGTCAGCCTCGACCTTCGGCGGGCCCAGATCGTCGAGGCGGTTGGTCGTCTTCTTCGCGCACACCAGTCGACCGCGCGGCTCCCCTACTCCTTCGCGCGCAATCGCTCCAGCCCTGCCCGCGCGTACTTCGTCGAGCGGGACGACGGCTTCGGGTCCGGCCAATACGAGAGCACCTTCTCGTAAGCCTCGCGAGCCTCCGCCCCGTTCCCCGCCTTCTCCTGGATCTCGCCGATGGCCTTGTAGCTGCGAATCACCGCAAACGGGTTCTCGAGCACCAGGCAGGAGCCGGCCGCGCGACGAAGGTACCTCATTCCTCGATCCATCTCGCCGCTACGCGAGAGGACGTTGCCGATGACGAGGTCGACGTCGTCGCCGAAGATGCCGGGAGGCGGAAGCTCACCGTAACGAGGCAACGCCTCGTAGGCGACCTGGGCGCGGCCGGGTGCGCTCGCCCCAGCAGCGTAGCCGACGATCCAGGGCATGATTCGCTGGTACGGCCGGAGGTTCGCCCCTTGCGACGTGATGTAGTCCTCGTACCGGGCGAAGGCCTTCTTCGAGAGATCCTTCCAGCGCGTCTCGTCGGCGGGGTATTCGTGCGCGGCGACGAAGAGGAGAAAATACGCCGCCTCCGAAGGGGTCGACGGATTGGAGGCGGACGCGCGCTCGAGCACCTTGTCGGCGACGGAGCCGACGAGCTTCAGATCCTCGGTCTCGGCCGCCGTCATCACGAGCAAGAAGGACGTCATCAGCCGCTCGAGCAGCGGGCTGTCCGCGGGCAGGCTCTCGACCGCCGCGAGCGCGCGCTTCGTCGCCAGGTCCAGGCGCCCTCGATACGCGTCGAACATGAGCTCGTCCCTCGCGCGCTTGGTGGCGCGTTCGCTCGCGTCCAGTCTGGCCCATTGCTGCTCGAGCGCTTCCTGGATGGCCTCGCCGCTCTCCCCTCGCGCCGCGAGCGCGTAGCCGAGCATCTCGTACGCGCCGGGGTCGTCCGGGTCGGCGCCGACCCAGCGACGCGCCAGGCTCTCCATCTGCGCGCAATCGCCGTCGTAGGCCGCGCGCCGGGTCAGGAACCCGACGCAGTCGGGCGCGTCCGGGCGCTTCTCCAGGCAGGTCCCGGCGGCCGCGCGCGCCGCCTCGATCTGGAAGAACTCTCGCTCGACGTACATTCGCTCGAGCAACGACGCGACCGCCCAGGGCTCGAGATCCGCCTTCGCGGCGGCTGCGAGGGCCGCTTCGCGATCGTTCATCTGCGTGCGCAGGCGCGAAAGGACGAGCCAGATCTCCGGCGCCACCTCCCGCTCGGCCAACGCGCCGAGCTTCTCGTCGGCGGCTCGAAAGTCGGCGGGCGTCGCGAGGAGCGGCGCGGCAGCCTCGAGGACCGACCGCTCGAACGGGGTGAGATCGTCGACCCGAGCCGTGGCCTCCCGCTGGTACCGCTTGGCCTCCTCCCCCGGCCCGAGCAGGAGGGCGAGCCACAGGTGCTCTCCGGCGGAAGCGACCTTCTCCTTCACGCGACCCTTCAATCGTCGAAGCGCGGCATTTCGGGCGCCCACGCGGACCGATCCCCACGCAGCGCGAGCTTCGGGCCCCATTCGATCGACCGCCGGCGCCGCCGCCGAATGGGGCACGGGGGGCGCTCGACCCGGTGCTGGCGGCTCGGAGGCGTCGCGCGAATAGGCCACGTACCCCGCGACGCCCACCGCGGCCGCGAGGAGCGCTGCAATCGCGAGGCCCCTCGTTCGCAATGGCGTTCGGGGCTCGAGGGCCGCGCCGAGCACGGTCCCCGCCGACGGACGCGACGCGCCCGATCCGCCGCTCTTGTCCCCGAGCGCGCGCAACGAAGGTGAGCGCGCGGTCGGGCGGGAGGTCAGGTCGGGCGCGTCCTCCGACATCCCCGCAGCGCGGCTCGCGAGCATGTCCAGCTCTTGCAGCACGAGCGCGGCGCTCTCGGGTCGATCGACCGGCTCCCGCTCCAGCATTCGGTCCACGAGGCCCGCCAGAGAAGGCGGCAGCTCCGGCCGCAGCTCCGTCACGGACGGCGCCCGGTCGCGTGTGACGCGCACGAGCATCTCGAGGACGTTGTCGTCTTCGAACGCTGCCCGCCCCGTCAGGCAGCGAAAGAGCACACACCCGAGCGAGTAGAGATCGGACCTCGCGTCGACGCGCTCGCCCCGGATCTGCTCGGGCGAGACGTAGCCGGGTGTGCCGACGATCTCACCGGGCCTCGTGAGCGTCTCGCCCGCCGCCATGTACCGCGCGATTCCGAAGTCGAGCAGCTTCGCCGCCGTAACGTCCTTCGCGACGAGGAACACGTTGGCGGGCTTCACGTCGCGGTGGACGATGCCGCGCTCGTGGGCATACGCGAGGCCGGACGCCAGGCGGGCGCCGAGCGCGAGCGTCTCTTCGAGCGTGAGCTCCGAACGCTTGAGGCGCTCGCGCAAGCTCTCCCCCTCGAGCCACTCCATGACCAGGTAGGGCTCCCCCTCCCTCGTCTTCCCGGCCTCGGAGCACGTGACGATGGCCGGATGCTCCAGGCCGCTCACGATCCCGAACTCTCGCTCGAACCGGAGCACGTCCGCCTGGTCCATCGACTTCAGCCGCTTGATCGCGACGCGCCCGTCCGTCCGGGTATCGCGCGCGCGGTACACCGTGCCGCTCGAGCCCGTGCCGATCGCGGCCTCGATGACGAAGCGGCCCGGTGCGCCGAAAGCCTCGCTCTCCCACATCCTCGCGAGGGCTACGGTAACATGAGGCAGATTCCGCGAGCCGGCCGCCGCCGCGTTCGGCTACCCTTCGGCCTCCCGAACAGATGAGCGCGGACGATCGCGATACCGAGAAGCTCAGCGGCCGCACCGCCGGCGCCTTGCGGGAGCGCATCCGTCCGGCCGAGAGCACGTGCCTCCTCGTCCAGTGGCGGGACGGCACCCTCGTCGTCCCGCTCGCCCAGGGCGCGAGCCTCGTCGTCGGCCGCTCCGCCCCCTCCTCCGTCGTGGTCGCGGACACGAGCCTCTCCCGCCAGCACGCCCGGTTCGTCGGCACCGCCGGCGGCGCCACGGTTGAGGATCTCGGCTCGACCAACGGCACCTCGTTCCGCGGCGAGCCCGTCGAGCAGCTCGAGCTCGCCCACGGAGACGAGGTCTCGCTCGGCGCCGTCTCGGTTACGGTTCTGTCCTCTTCCTCGGCCGATGACTGGGAGGTCGCGCCGCACGACCGGTTCCGCCTCTGGCTCGAGGAGGAGATCAAGCGCGCGCGCTTCTTCAAGCGCGGCGTGAGCATCTTCATGGTGCGGCTCCCGGAGCGGCGCGCCGCCCCGCGGGAGCTCCTCGAGTCGCTGCGCAAGCTCATCCGACCCATCGACAAGGTCGGCCAATATGCGGCCGGCGTCCTCGAGGTCGTCGCCCCGGAGCAGAGCGCTGCCGACGTCCGCGCGCGCCTCGACCGCGCGCTCGAGAAGGCCGAAGCCGGGCCTCTCCTCGTCGGGGTAGCCGCGTTCCCGGAAGCAGGTGCATCGCCGGAGGAGCTGCTCGGCGGGGCTTGGGACGCGCTCCGGCGCGCGAGCAAAGAGGCACCGATCGTCGTCGCTGCCGAGAACGAGCGCCGAGGCGTGCGCGAGCCTCGCCCCGCCGCCGGCGGAACGGACGCGCGAAGCGACCCGATGCGGGAGGTGACGGCGACGGCGCTCCGCGTCGCGCGCTCGGCCGTCCCCGTCCTCATCCTCGGGGAGACGGGCACCGGAAAGGAGGTGCTCGCGCGCAAGGTCCACGACGCGAGCGCGCGCCAGGCAGGGCCGTTCGTCTCGGTGAACTGCGCCGCCATTCCGGCGCCGCTCGCCGAGAGCATCCTCTTTGGTCACGAGAAAGGTGCGTTCACCGGCGCCAGCCAGCGCACCCCCGGCGTCTTCGAGGCTGCGTCGGGAGGGACGGTCTTCTTCGACGAGATCGGTGAGCTGCCGCTCGGACTGCAGGCGGTGCTGCTCCGCGTGCTCGAGTCGAAGACGTTCACGCGTGTCGGCTCGACCAAGGAGGTCGCCGCCGACACGCGCATCGTGGCGGCAACGCACCGAAACCTCGAGGCGATGGTGGCCGCCGGGACGTTCCGCCAAGATCTCCTCTACCGCCTCAACGCCATCACCCTCGAGCTCCCGCCGCTCCGCGAGCGCAAGGAGGACATCGCCGACCTCGCCCGCGAGCTCCTGACCCAGGCGACGGCCGGGCTCGATCCCACCCCCACGCTCGACCCGGACGTGATGGAGGTCCTCGAGGCGTACGCGTGGCCGGGCAACATCCGCGAGCTCCGCAACGTCCTCGAGCGGGCCGTCGCCGTCGCCGAGTCGACGATGATCACGGTCGACGATCTGCCCGAGCGCGTTCGAACGATTCGAGCCTCGTCGGCCGACGACAGCGTCTCGTCGCCGCCGCCCGGCGCGGGCGCGCTCGATCTGTCTCGCGCCCCCGGCGACTATCGGACCGCCATGGAGTGGATCGAGGCGGAGTACCTGCGCTTCGTGCTCCAGCGAGAGCGCTGGAACCAGACGCACACCGCGCGTCGCCTGACGATGCCTCTCCGGACGCTCGTCCACCGAATGAAGGTCCTCGGCGTGAAGCGCCCGGACAAGGGCTGACGGTCAGCGCTTCTTGATCGACCCCACGATGTTCATGCCGGTCTTGAGCGTGTTGTCCGGCGCGTCCCCGTCCGCGAGGCCGATGGCCAGCAGGTTCTGCGGCCCGCCGGTCTTGATGAGGGAGAAGAAGAGCTTCGCGGTCTTTCCGTCGGGGCTGGTCGCCCGTCCGCTCCCGAAGAGCGCGGGGACCTTGTCGGGCCCGATGGTGACCTGCTTGGCCTTCTTCCATTTCGGGTTCTTGAGCTTCAGGAACGCCACGATTCTATCCACCTTCGTCGTCCCGTCCTGAGGCGTCGTGAACGGCGCGAATACGATCGCAGCCTTCTTGTCGGGCGCGAGGAGGACCGTCGCCGGTGGGTCCTGGATCTCCTGCCAACCCGGATTGGGAACGGCGAGCGGCCCCGCGGAGAGCCATTTCAACCCTCCGCCCAATGCGGCCTCGCTCTTCGCGCCGCCCCCCAAGGAGGGCGCGTCGCGTTTGTCGTCGTCAGGCAGCTTGACGTCGAGCACCCCCGACGCATCGGATCCGTCGTCCTCCTCCAGGAGCTTCTTCGGATCGATCTCATCGTCTTCCTTCTTCTTCTTGTCGGAGCCCCCCTTGTCGGCCTTGGCCGACTTGTCGTCGTCCTCGCCGTCCTTGTCCTTCTTGCTCTTCTTCTTCTTGGAGTCGCCGTCGTCTTCGTCGTCCTTGTCGGACTTCTCCGATTTTTCGTCCTTGTCCTTGTCCTTGTCCTTGGCGAGGTTCAAGCAACCGACCGCGCCCGTTCCCAACCCCATGAAGAGGCACAACAGCACCCAACGTTTCATGTTCTCTCCCTAATCGTCGGAGGTCTTCTTCTTCGACCCGGACTTGCGCATGTGTGGCGACAAGAGCTCCGTCCAGGCCTTGTCGATCTTCTGGTACGTCCCCGGGCATTTCGGCGCTCGGCGCTTCAGCTCGGGCCGCTCACGCAGGATCTCCTCGGAGAACCGCTTCGGATCGCTCCCCAAGATCATGCAGAACACGTCGTAGAGCCGCGCCTCGCTGACCGAGTGCTCGTCGAAGAAGGGCGTGGGCTTGCCCTTGTCCTGGAACTGGTGGAGCAACACCAATGCGTAGGTCCCGGCAATGGCCATGTCGTGTTTGCCGTTCTGAATGAGGATGAGCGTGGCGAGCTCGTCGACCGCGTCCTCCTCTTTCCCGGTCACGCCGAGCCCCAGCTCACCGATCAGCGCGTGGCCCATCTCGTGGAGCATCACGAACGTGAGCGCGTCGCGCGTCAGGTTCGATGCTTCCTTGTCGCTCTTTCCCATCGCGACGAAGTTCTCGTAAGCGACCGCGGCGAGCGGGTAACACAGGAAGATGACGTGTTTGTCCGGCATATAGAACGCGTTGGGCGCTCCACACGGGCCGATGTCCGCCGTCGAGAGCGGGACGTTGCGGGGCAGCGCGAACACCTCCATCGCCTCGACGACGCCCCCGAAGCGCGAGTCCGCGAACAAGGCGTCGTACGGCTTCAGCCCCGGCTTGGTCGAGGGCTCGTATTTGAAGACGAACCGGCCGTCGGGCAGGTCGGCGCCAGGCTCCTCGCCCTTGCGGCGCGCGCGCGCGTCGTCCTCGTCCTTTCCGTCTTTGTCGTCGTCGTCGGCCTTCGCCTTCTTCGACGACGCCAGATCCTGCAGCTTGTCACAGCCGGCCGCGGCTGGAAGGAGCCCGAGGCTCGCCACGAGCGCGGCGAGCAAGCCGAGCCTCGGCGACCGCTCTTCATGACAGCTCCGTCTTCCTTTTCCTGGCCGCATCGCCGTCGTGCGATTGCAAGACGAGCGCCAATGCGCGGACCGGGCGCTCGAGCCTCCACGCCATCCCTGTCGGCAGCGGACTGGGCCGACGGGCGCGCAGCCGTTTGCGCGTCGAGCCCCGATCCGGCACCTCTGCCGCTACGCAAGACCTTGCACAGCGCAAGACCTCGCGTTGACCTCGGTCACTTCAGGCGCGAGCAGGAGGCGGCGAGGCCCCGGCTGCAGCCGAGCTCGAAGGTCTCGCGCCTCGCGCTCTGCCGGGCGGACGTCGGGAAGGCAACGAGGCGGTCATGGGCTCTCGTCAAACGGATGCACGATTGTCCGGGTGGTGCTAGGAGATGGCCCCGCGGATGGCACCCCGGATCGGCGACCGAGCACCCGACTTCACCCTCGAGGACACGAGCGGAGCGCGGGTCACCCTGTCCGAGGTGACCCGGGACCGGATCGTCCACCTGGTGTTCAACCGTGGCTTCATATGACCGTACTGCCGAAGGCATCTCGCGCAGTTGCGTGAGCAGTACCCGATGTTTCGAGAGCTCGGCTGCGAGGTCCTGAACCTCGGTCCGGACTCGGCCAAGAAGTTCCAGAGCTTCTGGGCGGAGCAGGCCATGCCCTTCCCCGGCCTGGCCGATCCGGACCACCGCGTGGCAAAGCTCTACGACCAGCAGGTTCGGCTGCTGAAGCTCGGCCGCATGCCGCTCCAGCTCCTGGTGAGCCGAGACGGCGTCGTGCGGTACCGCCACGACTCGAATTCCATGAGCGATATTCCGCCGGTCGCCGAGGTGCTGGAGGTGGTCCGAAAGCTCCGAGGCTGAACGCGCGGGTTGCGTCAAACGCCTATCTGACTATAGTGCCGGTCATCAGTCTGGGTTCGCGACGCGTCGTGGACTCCATCCACGACGAGGCAGAATGTCCAGTCCTGGCTTTACAAAACGTCAGAAGGAACGCGCGCGGCAAGACAAGCAGGCCGAAAAAGAGCGGCGCAAGAAAGAGCGCGCCGCCGAGAAGGCCTCCAAGGGTCCGCTCGAGCCGGGGGTAGACCCCGACATCGCCGGCATCGTGCCGGGGCCCCAGCCGCAGCAGGAGACCGAGCTTGAGGAATAGGGGACGAGAGGCGGCCGAGCGGACCGCAGAACGAAGGCGGCGCGAGTCCGAGGCGCCGCGTCTGCTCGGCGTCGCTCCCGATCTCAAGCTGCTCGAGCTCGTCATCGAGGAGCGTCGGGATGGGCGAACCCTCCCGGAGACCACTCACAAGAAGCGCGTGGTCCTCGAGCACGCGCCTGCGCTCTTCGTCATGCCGTGCATGGATCGGTCTTGCCGCGACGGCGGACACGACGTGACGGCCGAGATCCTGCATGCACTCTCAAAAAAGCAGACGACCTTCACGGGTGAAGACCCGTGCAACGGTCAGACGGGCTCGGCCAACTGCCAGCGCGTCATGCACTACACGGCCACCGCAGAGTTCGCCTCCTGACGAGGCGAGCCCGGCGTCGGGCCAGACAGAAACGACACAAATGATTCCACATTCTCGCCCCACGACCGGGGCTTCCCTCTCGAACGGGGCGCGTCAGCACGCGCCCATGAACCAGACGTTTTCTTCGCTCGGCCTCTCCGAGCGCTCCCTCCGAGCGCTGGCCACGGAAGGCTACGAGACCCCGACGCCGATCCAGGCCCGGGCCATTCAGCCCGCGCTCTCGGGGCGCGACGTGCTCGCCTGCGCGCAGACCGGCACGGGAAAGACCGCCGCGTTTCTCCTCCCGCTCCTCGAGCGGCTCGAGATGACGGTAGCGTCAGGTCGCATCCGCGCGCTCGTCCTCGCCCCCACGCGCGAGCTCGCCGCCCAGATCGCCGAACGAGCCGCCGCCTACGGCCGCGGCTCGCGCATCCGCACCGCGCTCATCTACGGCGGGGTCGGCCAACGCCAGCAGGAGGACGCGCTCGCCAAGAAGCCCGACCTGCTCGTGGCGACGCCGGGCCGCCTGCTCGATCTCATGCAGCAGGGGTTCGTCCGTCTCGACGCCGTCGAGATCTTCGTCCTGGACGAAGCCGATCGCATGCTCGACATGGGCTTCATCCACGACGTGCGGCGCGTCGTCTCGGCCTTGCCGCGCAAGCGGCAGACGCTGTTCTTCTCGGCCACGTTCCCGCCTGCGATCACCGAGCTCGCCGGGCAGATGCTCGTCGATCCCGCGCAGGTCTCGGTGACCCCGCGCGCGACCGCCGCGGAGACCGTCCACCAGACGGTCTGCCACGTCGATCGCTCGGACAAGCGCGGTCGCCTCGTGGAGGTGCTCCGGGCCGAGCGGGCCGAGCGCACGCTCGTCTTCACGCGGACGAAACATGGCGCGAACCGGCTGGCTGAGCAGCTCTCGCGCGCCGGGATCGTGGCCATGGCCATCCACGGCAACAAGTCGCAGTCGGCCCGCGAGCGAGCGCTCGAGGGCTTCCGGGCCGGCAGCATCCGCGTCCTGGTCGCGACGGACATCGCCGCGCGCGGCATCGACGTGGACGGCGTCTCCCACGTGGTGAACTTCGAGCTGCCGCACGTCCCCGAGACGTACGTCCACCGGATCGGCCGCACCGGCCGCGCCGGAGCGACGGGCCGCGCGATCGCCTTCTGCGATCTGGAAGAGCGCGCGCTCTTGCGCGACATCGAGCGGCTCATCGGGCGGGTCATTCCGCCCTGGTCCGCGCCCGGCTGACAGAGCCATCGGGGACCGACGAGGCCCCGAACACGAGCCCTCGGCGGGCGCCCGTGCGACACTCCGTGAGGCATGCGATGCCTCAAGTGCCACAGGTTCCTGCCCGAGGGCTTCAAGTTCTGCCCCTACGACGGCAGCGAGACGACGGCGCGTGTCGACCCCGCGCAGCTCCGCGCGGAGCCGACTCGGATCCGCGACAAGCTCATCGGCGATCGGTATCGCATCCGCGGGTTCGTCGGAAAGGGCGCGATGGCGCGCGTCTACCTCGCGGAGGACGAGCGCACCGGCACGCCCGTCGCGGTGAAGGTCCTCGAAGAGCCGCACCGCAGCGATCCGAAGATCCGCGAGCGATTCGAGCGCGAAGCGCGGATGGCCAGCATGATCGGCCACCCGAGCATCGTGAACATCTACGCGAGTGGCCAACGCGAGGAGGACAACGCCCCCTACCTCGTGATGGAGTTCCTCATCGGGGAGACCGTCGGCGATTACCTCCGCCGGGAGGGGAAGATGCCTCGCGAGATCGTGGTGCCCGCGCT
>JAEUKE010000258.1 GCA_016794345.1 Myxococcales bacterium | reverse complement strand
CTCTTTCGTCGAAGCGCGGCGGACCAGACGGTGGCGTCGACCAGCACGTTCACCGTCGTCGACGCTGACTCTTCGAGCCTTGGAGCTTCTCGAAGTCGATGGTGCCGAAAAGCTCCACGACCCTCACCTGGCGACGCCGCCGGATGTACTCCTCCAGCGCCTCCGTCACCGTCTCGTTCTTGGTGCGGTGGCCGCCGAGCTTCAGTGCCTCATCGAGGAGCTGGTCGTCGATCGCCGGGTTCGTAGCCATGTGTGAGAGCTTACACATGACCTGATGCCCGCAAGAGCTGTCCAACGAGATGGCGTTTCGCGGCGACGGGCCTCGAAGCCATCGCGGACTCCGGCTCGCCTGAGCGCGGACACACTGCCTTGTCGCGCCCCGGCGATCGCGCGATCCTCGCGGTCCGATCCGTGAGACCCGCCGAGATCTTGGGCAGGGCGATCCTCCCGCAGGTGATGTTGGGGGTGCGCCATGGCGTATCGCTCGATGAGGCGGCCGCGCTCGGGCTCGACGCCGGCTCGGTCGGCGCGCGCGACGTCATGGTGGGAGCGGACGCGGTGTATGCCCATCTCGAGCTGGTGGCATCGAGAGCTCCGTTCGAGCGCTACGTGGTGGAGCTCGCGACCTCGACCACGGTCGGCGCCCTGGGACCCGTCGGGCTGGGGCTTCGCGCACACGCAGACGCGCGGCATGCGCTCGCGTGGTTCTCTCGCTATCAGTCCCTCGTCAACACCCTCACGGTCGTGGATACGCTCGAGATCGATGGCGTTGGGACTTACCTCGAACATCGATTGGGGCCTCCGCGCCCCGGCAGCCTCCTGGCGACGGAGGTCGCCCTGATGACGGCGATCCACCTTTGGCGGGATCTCGGGCCCCGTGACTTCCGCCCGAGGCGCGTGAGGATTCGGCGGAAGGACGCAGACGCGGCTATCTACGAGACCTTCGCTGGAGCGCCGGTGGTCACCGGCGCCGACCAGGGGAGCTTCGAGTTCGACGCGGCGGCGCTCGACCATCCCCTGCGCGGAGGCGACGACGAGCTGCTCAAGTTCCTGGACGAGATCCTCGAAGAACGGCGCAGCGTGGCCGCGCGCTCGCCGGCGCTGATCCTTTCGGTTCGCCGCGCGCTCATGGCGCTTCTCGCGGATGGGCCACCGACGCTGGAGGCGGTCGCCCGCCGGCTCTCGATGAGCGGTCGCACGCTGCAGAGGAGGCTCGCCGAGGATGGCGTTGCGTTTGCCGATGTCGTCGACTCGGTCCGCTCCGCACTCGCGCGGGCGTATCTGGAGAAGGCGGATCTGTCCGGCTCCGAGATCGCCCTCATGCTCGGCTACACGGAGCAAAGCTCCTTCAGCCGGGCGTTCCGGCGGTGGTTCGGGACCTCGCCGGCGCAGTTCCGCGCGCGGGGCGCGCGCGTCGAAGAGCGTTGATTGGCCGGCAGGCCATCAAAGCAGCGGAAAGCGCAGCCCGATGCCGAGGCCCAGCGGCTGGACACGCGCCGCGACCTCGTGGCGGAGCTCGCCTCCGAAGACCGTGCGGGTATCGCTGGCGAGAGGCACCGTCGCGGTCGGTGTCCATGACGCTTCGACGAACGTGTATCGAAGCGCCAAGGCCGGGCCGAACGACAGATGGCTGAGCGACGGATCCGTCAGGTTGATGACAGGAGCGACCTCGAAGCCCAGGTGGATGGCGAACCCCAGCCCGACGCGGAGGTCGAAGCCGACCCGCTCGGGGACCGAGAGGACCAGCTGCCCTGGCTCGAGCGCCCAGCCGAGCTCCACCCTGGTGGCGCCTACCGGCAATACCTCACCATGGCGGTCCGGCGTCAGCGGATAGGCCACGCCCGCGCCGACGCCGGGCAGCAGGACCGTGCGCAGTTCTTCGCTCTCGACTTGCGCGGCGCCGAGCTGGAGGGAGTCGTCGTAGGTACGGAAGGTGAGCCCCGCCAGCAGGTCGACGCCCCCGGGCGGCTCGCCTTCAGCGAGCGCCGGCGCGGGGGCGAGCCAGAGGGCCAAGCCCAATCGAGCAATCGACCCGTGCTTCACGGGCGCACCACCCATTCGTAGGGCCGCCGCGGGCTCTTCAGCGCCTCGTCGAATGCGAAGCCGATGCGAAAGAGCATCTGGGCCCCGGTTCGATCGTCGCCGATCAACGTGGCAAGAACGCGCTGCGCGCGCGGCTCTGCTCCCGTCACCTGCTCCCGATCCTGTCGCTCGGGTAGCTGGTTCAACGGCTGCACGGCCAAGCCCTGGCTCGTCGCCCAGAGGTGGATCCGCTGGTACGTGCGCCCGACGGCGACCTGGGCCGCTCGATCCGCGCGATTCGCGGTGGAGAGGATCACGAACGCCGAGGCACGCGTGTGCACTTCTCGCGTCGCGCTCAGCCAGTACTCACCGGAGCTCTCCGGGGAGGGCCGGCCCGCCATCTTGCCGAGCGCCCGCGTCGCGGCTCCGAGCCCCGACGTGTCGATCGTGACTCCGTCTCGATGCCGCTCGATATCCTCCGCGGTTTGTCTCCACCACGCGTCGCCGTCGAGCAACATCGAACGATCCGCCACGATGGCCTCGGTCGCGGCGATCGTCTCCGAACGAAAGACGTGCTTCTTGTCCCCTCGGTCGACGAACGTGAGGCGCACGTCGGCCTCGCAGAGCGCCGCGAGCGCCGCTTCGAGGTCTTCGGGCGGAGGGTCGTCCATCATGCGCCCGCGGTACGTATGACGGTGGGGGATCGCGTCGAAGAGCGGATCACGCATTGGTGTGCCTCGGCCGAGCGTGACGGTCGCGATGTGGGCCGGGTCGTCACCGCTCGGGAACAGTGCCAGCTCCGGCGCGAGCCCGAACGCCCGAGCGGCGATCAGCCCGTTCTCGAGCGCACATCCCAAGCCGATCGTGAGCTCGCGCAAGAGCCCGTCCAACGAGCCCAGGTTCCGCGACGCATCGGAGAAGAAGTCGACGCGGTTCGCGGTCGCTCGCATCCACCACGGCTGCGTATTGTGTGGGCTGGAGGCGAGGATGGCAGCGCCAACGACCAACCTATCCGGGCGCAGATCCGCCCCCGGATAGAGCCACGGTTCGTACGCCTCGCCCTCTTCCGCGCCGTAGTAACAACCTCCGGAGACTACCCAGAGCCCGGAGAGCGCCGCGGCGTTCGAGAGCCATCTTCGCCGGCCACCGAGACCTCGTCCGAGCCGATCCATGAACGGCACCGTAGAGCCGCCGCCCGGTTGGGGCTTGTCTCGGCACGACAACGTTTGTGCACGGCGCGCCAAGCGGGAGGATATCGCACCGAGGTAGGTGCCGAAGAGCTCCATCTGATTGTCGGCGCCGGCGGCGCAGACGAGACGCAATGGGGGAGCGACCCGAGTAGACTCGCCGCCATGGGCCTCCTGACCTTCAGCATCAACGTCACCCTCGACGGTTGTGTGGACCACCAGGAGGGAATCGTCGACGACGAGACAAACGCCTTCTTCACCCGCCTCCTGGACGAGCACGGGGCGATGCTGTGGGGCCGCGTCACCTACGAGATGATGGAGAGCTACTGGCCGGCGGTTGCGCGCGGGGAGCAGGATGCGCCGCCGGCGATCCGCGAGTGGGCGGTGAAGCTGGAGGCGAAGCCGAAATACGTGGTGTCGTCGACGCGCAAGGACTTCCCCTGGACCAACAGCCACCACGTCGCCGGCGATCTGCGCACCGGCGTGCAGAGTTTGAAGGACGCGACGCCGGCCGGTGTGCTCCTCGGGAGCGGCAAGCTCGCGACCGAGCTGGACCGGCTGGATCTGATCGACGAGTACAAGCTCCTCGTCCACCCGAGGATCGCCGGCCACGGCCCGACCCTGTACGAAGGCGGGCTGCCCAGCACGCGACGGCTCGAGCTGATCTCGGCGCAGCCGCTCCGCTGCGGCGCGGTCGCCATGCACTACCGGCGCGCGCGTTGACGTCCCCGGGCCAGGCCAAACGGCCTGCCCCCTCTCACCCCGCCATCTCGTCGCGCATCGCCGTCTCTTCGTCCGTCTCCACCACGCCTTCGTCCTCGGCGTAGCGAACGGTGAGCACCGGCACCTGCGCCTGGCGGATGACCTTCTCGGCGACGCTCCCGAGCAAGAGGTGCGCGAGGCCCTTTCGACCGTGGGTGCCCATGACGATGACGTCCGCGCCGATCTCGTCGGCCTCCTTGAGGATGGCGGGCGCCACGTCTCCCATGCACGCGCGGCAGGTGACCGTGATCCCCTTGGCGCGCAGCTCCTTCGCGCGGACCTCGAGCCGCTCCTTCGCCGTGCGGACGACGTATTCCTCGACCTTGGCCGGGGTGCGCTCGCCCTCGGGTTGAAAGAGCGCGCCGACGTCGAGGCCGGGCAGGTCGCTGACGTGACAGAGGACGATCCGGCTGCCGAGGGTGCGCGCCATTTGCGCGGCGTAGCCCTCGGCGCGCAGGGCAGATGCAGAGAAATCGTGGGGAAGCAGGATGGTCTTGAACATGAGGCAGCTCAGCTACGCGCTGGCTGCTCCACGACTGCATGCGCCGGGCCATCCGACGCTTTCTTCGCGTCGCGCATGAGGCTGTAGGCCGCAAGAGCGATCGGGATGAGCTCGAGAGGCAGGACCACCGGCCAGGAATCACGCAGGGTGTAGGCGTGGCCGAGGAGCTTGGGCAGCTCCTGCGAGAGGATGAAGATGGCCATGACGACCACGAACCAGGCGAAAGCCTTGCGCAGCAGGTCGGGGCGAACCTTGCCGGCGAGACGGGCGCCGACGAAGCTTCCGCCCACGGCCGCGACCGTGACCACGAGCGCGAGCGTCCAGTTGATGTGGACCGAGCCGAGGTAACCGGCGAAGCCGGCGAGCGACTTCATCGCGATGACGAGGAGCGAGGTGCCGACGGCCTCCGGCATGGCGAGGCCACCGAGCAGGACCAGCGCGGGGACGACGAGGAAGCCGCCGCCGGCGCCGACGAGCCCGGTGAAGCCGCCGACGACGAGCCCTTCGAGGATGATCTTCACGAACGGGAGCTGCGCCTTCTCGGTGCTCTTGGCTTCGGACTGAGCCGGAGCCTTCCGACCTCGCATCATCGCGACTGCGGTGACCAACATCATGCCGCCGAAGAGCAGCAGGAGGACCGCCGCGGGGATCATCTTCGCGACTCGGCCCGCGCCGTACGCGCCAACCATGCTGGCGGCGCCGAAGAGGAGGCCGGTCTGGTAGCGGACACGCTTGCCCTTCGCGTGCGGGATGACCGCGGCGATGCTCGTCGCCCCGACGACCAGGAGTGAGGTCGCGATCGCCTCGTGAGCCTGGAGCCCGGCGACGTAGAGGAGGATCGGCACCGTGAGGATGGAGCCGCCGCCACCGAGGAGGCCCAGCGAGAGGCCGATGGCAACGGCGAGGAGAGCGGTGAGGAGGAGCGTGGTCGGTTCCATCGTCGAACGTGCCTTGAGCAAGGGGCGTGCCCGTCTTGGTTTGCCTTGCCTTTCCGGGGATCCTGCGGAGGAACGGCCATTTCGCGCTCCTTCTCGGGTTGGACCAGGCGCGTGCCGCTGAAACGTCTCGGCGTTTCTGCGCCGCTGCGCTGAAACGTTTCTGCAACCTCGGGTGGCTGTTTCTCGCGGCGTGACGGCTGGCACGCCGGCTGCACTCGCTACATCCGCTCATGCAACTCTCGTCGTTCATTCCCCCCCTGATCGGGGGCGTCATCATCGGCCTCGCGTCGTCGGCGTTCCTGTGGACGCACGGCAAGGTGGCCGGCATCAGCGGTCTGTACGCTGGCATCTGGGACCGGCACGTCCCCGATCGCGCGCTCAGGATCGCGTTCGTGGCTGGCCTCCTCGTGGCCGGCGTCGTCGCGTTGATCGTCTGGCCCGCCGGGTTCGGCAAGAGCGTCGTCGGCCTGGGCGCGGTCACCGTCGCTGGGCTCCTCGTCGGCTTCGGGACCAAGATGGGCAACGGCTGCACGAGCGGTCACGGCGTGTGCGGCATCAGCCGGCTCGCGCCCCGCTCGATGATGGCCACGATCACGTTCATCACGACCGGCGCGGTCACCGTGCTGGCGGTCAAACACCTGGGGGGGAACTGATGAAGTCGACCCTCGCAGGTTTCGGATCGGGCGCGCTGTTCGGCCTCGGTCTGATCGTCGCCGGCATGACGAAGCCGGAGAAGGTCATCGGCTTCCTCGACTTCACCGGGAGCTGGGACCCGTCGCTCATGTTCGTCATGGGCGGCGCGGTCATGGTTCATTTCATCCTGTTCCGCGTCGTCCGCCGGTTGCCAACGCCGGTGTTCGACACCAAGTTCCACATCCCGACCCGCCGCGATCTCGATGCCCGCCTCCTCGTCGGGGCGGCCCTCTTCGGGATCGGCTGGGGCCTCGGCGGCTTCTGCCCCGGGCCAGGGCTCGTCTCACTCGCGAGCGGCTCGCTCGCTCCGATCGTCTTCGTGCTGGCGATGACGGCCGGGATGCTTGTCCAGCGAACCTGGGACTCGATCCGCCTGCGCAAGACCGAAGGGGCGACGGAGCCTGCTCCCACCCTGACTGTGGAGAGACCGTCATGAAGATTCGATCGTTCTACGACCCGGCAACCTACACCCTCACGTACCTCGTCTTCGATCCGACGACGAAGGACGCCGTCGTCATCGATCCGGTGCTCGACTACGACCCGCTCGGCTCGACCACGAGCACCAAGTCGGTCGAGATGCTCGCCTCGGTCATCCGAGCGGAGGGCTTCCGGGTCCACTACGTGCTCGAGACACACGCGCACGCCGACCACCTCACGGCCGCGCAATGGCTGAAGAAGCGGTTCGAGGCGAAGGTCGTCATCGGCGAGAACATCAAGGCGGTGCAAGAGGTCTTCAAGGGCGTCTTCGATCTCCCCGCGCTCGCGACCGACGGCTCGCAGTTCGACGTGCTCGCGAAGGAAGGCACGCCCCTCCAGGCAGGGACGCTCACCATCGAGACCATCGCGACGCCCGGGCACACACCCGCGTGTGTCACCTACAAGATCGGTGACGCCCTCTTCACGGGCGACGCGCTCTTCATCGAGGACTACGGGACTGGCCGGTGCGACTTCCCGAAGGGCAGCGCGGAGGACCTCTACGACTCGATCAAGAAGCTCTACAAGCTCCCCGACTCGACGCGGGTGTTCGTCGGCCACGACTACCAGCCGAACGGTCGCGAGGTGCGGTGGGAGACCACGATCGGCCGGTCGAAGCAGATGAACATTCAGCTGCGCGCGGAGACGACGAAGGAGGAGTTCGTCTCGTTCCGCAAGAAGCGCGACGCGGGCCTCAACGCCCCGCGGCTGCTCTACCCGAGCGTGCAGGTGAACGTGGACGCCGGCCGGCTCCCGAAGCCGCACGCAAACGGCCTCCGCTACCTGGCCACGCCCATGAACCTGAAGAACCCGACGGGGGACGACGGAGGCCCGGTATGAGCTTGGGGGGAAGCGTGAGCGGCACCTCGGGCTACCGCGATCTCACTCCCCGCGACGTCGCCTCCGAGCGAGGTCGCGCCCGCTTCATCGACGTGCGCGAGCCTCACGAATACGTGGGCGAGCTCGGGCACATCGCCGGCGCGGAGCTGGTCCCGGTCGCGCAGGTGGAGGGCGCTTGCCCTGCGTGGAACAAGGATCAGCGCGTCGTCCTCATCTGTCGATCCGGCGCGCGCTCCGGTCGCATGGCGGCGCTCCTCGTCTCGCTGGGCTTCAAGGACGTCATCAACATGGCGGGCGGCATGATGGCCTGGAACGCAGCGGGCCTTCCGGTCGAGCACTAGTCAGCGGAACGCGCGGGCCCGCGTCGACCGAGGGGGCGGCGCCTCGCACCGCGCCGTCACGGAGAACGAGCGCCTCGGGGCGCCGCGGGTGGTGAGCAAACGAACCTCGTTCGCGGCGCCCACGAGCAGGTAGACGGCCGCCGGGCTCACGTCCGTCGAGACCCAGCACTCACGCTCGACGTCGCAGCCATTTCGGAGAATGACGAAATGGTCATAACCGTAGCTCTGTCGCCGCACCTCCGCCGAGACCACGACACACGTCTCGGGCGGAGGGTCGGGGACGGTCCCGCGGGGTGAGACGGAGAGCGCCCAACCGAGGAGCAGCGGCCCGGGCAGGGGGATCATGGCCTCGCAGGCTGCGAGACGCGTGCCACCGCGTTCGTCGGGTGCTTTACTCGACGCGTCGTGTCTCACCCCGAACGAGCCACCGTGTTTCTCGCCGCTCTGTCGGCGATCCTGGGTTGCGGCAGCACGCCGCCGCCGTGTCGCGAGGCCCCGTCGGCCCCGACCGTGATCGTGGCGTCTCGCGCCAAGCGGTCGGAGCCGGTGGCCGCGAGCGCGCCTGCCTCACCGATAGAGGAGAGGTACGGCCTGGACGCGCGGCGGATCATCGAGGCCGCGCGCGCTCGCTCCACCGCGTTCGAGCGGCTGCGCGAGCTGACCGACGGGGTCGGTCACCGCCTGAGCGGCTCACCCGCGCTCGACCGCGCCGTCGAGTGGGCGGACAAGAGCTTGAAGGCGGACGGCCACGACAACGTGCGCCGCGAGAAGGTGATGGTGCCTCACTGGGAGCGAGGCGCGGAGTCGGCCGAGATCGTCTCGCCCGTGCGCCGACCCATCGCGATCCTCGGGCTCGGGGGCAGCGAGGGGACGCCGAAGCGCGGGATCGAGGGGGACGTGCTCGTGGTGCGCTCGTTCGACGAGCTGGAGAAGGCCGGCGAGCAGGTGAAGGGCAAGATCGTCCTCTACGACGTTCCCATGCGGCCGTACGACGAGGAGAAGGGGTCGGGTTATGGTGAGGCGGTCCCGTTTCGATCGAGCGGACCGTCGCGCGCGTCGAAGCTCGGCGCGAAGGCGGTGCTCGTCCGATCGCTCGCGACCGCGAGCCTGCGCACGCCCCACACCGGCGCGACGCGCTTCGAAGACGGCGTGAAGAAGATCCCGGCGGCGGCTGTATCGACCGAAGAGGCCGCGCTGATCGCCCGGCTCGCGGAGGGTGGGGCGCCCGTCCGGCTGAGGCTCGCCATGGGGGCCCGGCAGCTGCCGGACGCGCCGTCTGCCAACGTGATCGCGGAGATCGTCGGCCGCGAGAAGCCTGACGAAATCGTCCTGATTGGCGCGCACCTGGACTCGTGGGACGTGGGGCAGGGCGCACACGACGATGGCGCCGGCTGCGTGATGGTCATGCAGGCGCTCACGACGATTCGTTCGCTCGGCCTGAGGCCGCGCCGCACGATCCGCGTCGTCCTGTTCACCAACGAGGAGAACGGCCTCGCGGGCGCGAAGGCGTACGCGGCCGATCACGCCGCCGAGATTCCGCGCCACGTCCTCGGGCTCGAGGCCGACTCCGGTGGCTTCGCTCCGTTCGGCTTCAACGTGGAGGTGCCGAAGGAGCGCGAGGCGGCCGTCCAGGCGACGGTGACGCAGATCGCGAAGCTCCTCGAGCCCGTGGGGGCGCTCAAGGTCACCGCGGAGCACTCCGGTGCGGACCTCATTCCCCTGGTGAAACAAGGGATGCCCGGCGTCGGCTACGTGACCGCGGGTGAGCGCTACTTCGACTACCACCACAGCGAGGCCGACACGCTCGACAAGGTCGACCCGAAGATGCTCGCCGACGGCGTCGCCGCCATCGCGGTGCTCGCGTACGTGGTCGCGGATCTGGAAGAGAGGCTCTGAGAGGGGCGTTCAGCCGACGCGGATGCGCAGCGTCTTGGCGATCTCGGTCCACGCGCCGAGGCGGCCCTTCTCCCGGACCTGCTTGGCGAGCGGCGTCTCTTCGCGGACCACGCTCCACGCGAGATCTTGGGGGACGGAGAGATCGAAGGTGGCCGAGAGCTTGCGCGCGATCTCGATCATGTCGCCGAGCCTGCCCAGGGCGCTGTCGTCCGCCGGGTCTCGCTCGAGCGCCGCGCAGGTGCGCGAGATGGCGCGCCCGAGCTGGAAAGAGAAGCCTTTTTCGTCGAAGGAGACGTTCTCCGCGCGCGCCTCGGCGACCAGGCTCCGCATCGTGCGCGTGTCCGGCGGGTCGCGGCGCGCGGCCCGGTTGAGATCGGCCTCGAGCACGACACGAGTGGCCGCGGTGAGCACGGCCGGCGGACGCACCGCGGTCGCCGCGAGCTCGGTGAGGAGCGGCGCGTTCTGCGCGAACACCTGGCGGAGCGCGGTCTCGGCGGTGGAGACGGCCTCGGCGACGATCTTCTCGACGACCGTGATGCGGTCGTCGATCGGGAGCACGCGAAGCGAGTGGAAGTGGTGTGGGAACCGCTGCGTGATGCGCGCGCGTGTGGCCTCGAAGTCGCGATCCTCCTCGAAGGCCGTGATGAGCTCCTCCGCCTCGTCCTCCGCCTCGCGTACGTGCGCCAGGGTTCGCGTGCCGCCCTCGACGCCCGGCCCGCCGCGGTGCAAGGCGGCGAACGCAAACGTGCGCGCTCGCGTGGTGACGAGGTGTTTGATCGTGATGCGGCCGACCGCGAGGCGTGCGCCGTCGTTCTTGGCGACCCGCAGCTCGTGCTCCTCGATCTCGAACGCCTCCGTCGGCGTCGCCTTCTGCCCGAAGAGCGTGATGAGCGCGAAGGCCGCGGCCAGGCGCTCCGCGTCGACGTGGGCGCCCTTCACCGCGGTCTCGTAGACGTGGCGCGCGCTGAGCGCGCCCGGGGTGGTCGCGCGGGCCGGCTCGAGATCCGCGAGGAAGGGCGCCTCGAGCGCGACGCCGCTCACGGACGAGCCGAGCTCCACCGCGCGCGCCGCGTACTGGAGGATCTGCGTCGTCTCGATCCCGTTCACGTCGTCGAAGAACCAGCCGCAGCTCGTGAACATGAGCATCCGCTGGCGTTGGAGCTCACAGAGCTCGAGCGCGCGGTGGCGGTTCTCGGCGGAGGAGTCCTTCGTGTGCCGATCGAGGAACGCCCGGACGTTGTCCTCCGAGCGATCGAGCACGACGTCGACGTAGTCGTCGCGCGCGGCCCAAGGGTCCACCAGGAGGCCCGCCGCTGCTTCCTCGTAGAGGTCGTCGATTCGATCGCGCAGCTTGTCGAGCGCCTTGCGCAGCGGCCCGCGCCAGGCCTGGTTGGAGTCGCCTCGGGTCTTGCAGCCGCAGTCCGCGCTCCAGCGGCCCACGCCGTGAGCGCAGCTCCAGGAGCTGCGCTCGACGATGATGGCTTCGTCCTCCGGGGGGTGCAGGGCGAGGAAGGTCGCGTAGTTCGTGAGGCGCGCCTTGCCCGAGCTCTCGATCCGGTCGAGCGCGTAGGCGAGGGCCATCTCGCCGAAGCGGTGGTGGTGGCCGTAGGTCTCGCCGTCCGTCGCGACGTGGACGAGCTCGGGGCCCGGGCCGCCGCGGAAGCGAGCGAGCAGCCGGTTGGCGAAGGCGTCTCCGCTCGAGAGCAAGCGCTCGAAGGCGATCGCCTGCGACGTGGCCCCGTCATAGAAAAAGACGGCGATGCGCCGTCCGGCGCCGAGATCCACGAAGTAGGGTCGGCGGGTGTCGAGCGTACCCTCGTTCACCTCCTCCGGCTCGGCCCTTCCTTTGCGGATGATCGCCTTTGCCTGCCTCGGCGAGAGGACCGTGAACTGGATGCCCTGCTCCGCCATGGCGAGGAGCGAGTCGGTGCAGACGGCGGTCTCCGGCAGCCACATGCCCTCGGGCTTGCGGCCGAACCGCCGCTCGAAGTCGCGGATGCCCCACCGGACCTGCGTGCGCCGGTCGCGCTCCGAGGCGAGCGGGAGGATGATGTGCCCGTACGCTTGGGCCATCGCCGAGCCGTGCCCGAAGCGCCTCTTGCTCTCGGCGTCCGCGGCGAGCACGCCTTCGTAGGTGCCCTCGGCGCGGCGCTCCATCCAGGAGAGCAAGGTGGGGCCGAAGTTGAAGTTGATGCGCGCGTAGTTGTTCGCGAGCGTGACGATCCGATCTTCGTCGTCGAGGATGCGCGCCTTGGCGTTGGGCCTGTAACACTCGGAGTCGATGCGCTCGTTCCAGTCGCGGAACGGGTACGCCGACTCCTGCCGCTCGATCCGCTCGAGCCAGGCGTTTTCGCGCGGCGGCTGGTAGAAATGCCCGTGGATGCAGACGAACCGGTCCACGTCGACCAAGTTACTGTAAGTTCGGGTCGTCATGGTGCGCCCGTTCATCGCTCTCCTCTCCCTGGCAGGCATCGCGGCGTGTGGCGGCGGACCCACGGTCGTGGGGGGCCCGTTCCCCGGTGACCCCGCGAACGCGACCTACGAGCTCGACGGCACCTCCGTGACGCTCGAGAAGGGGATGCACGAGGTGAAGACGGGCAGCGGCGTCGACGACGTCGTCGCGACCGATCTCACCCAGATCCGCAGCGACGCCGACTTCGACAGCGACGGCTCGACCGACTGCGCGGTGGTCGTCACGCGCGACGACGGGCCGCTCAAGGTTCATTACCTGGCTGTCATCACCAACGCCGGGAGGATCACGACAGCGCGATTGGGGAAGAACGTGCTCGTCGATCGCCTCTCGCCGCACCCGAAGGGCGGCGTCGCGGTGAAGATGCTCGGTCGCGACGATGGCGTGCCCGAGGATATGCCGCCGACCATCACGATCGAGAAGCGGTTCGAGCTGAAGAACGGCGCGCTGGCGGAAGCCAAGTAGACCGCGGCCGTTCGGTCCGCTCGATCTCACGCTGCGAAAGGACCGCATGGTTCGCGGCCGAGAAGCCGCGTTCAATCGCCGGAATGTTCGCCGGAATCGAAGAGCCGAAGACCTGGGTCGCGCTCGCTTCGCTCTGCGCGATGGAGATCGTGCTCGGGATCGACAACGTCGTGTTCATCTCGATCCTGACCTCCCGCCTCCCGCCCGAGAAGCGCAACCCGGTCGCGCGGCTCGGAATCGGGCTGGCGCTGGTGATGCGCGTCGGGCTCCTCTTTGCGATCAGCTGGATCATGGGCCTCACCTCGCCGCTCTTCACGCTGCTCGAGCACGTGGTGACCGGCCGCGACCTGGTCCTGCTCAGCGGCGGACTGTTCCTCCTGGCCAAGGCCACCAACGAGATCCACAAGAAGGTGGAGGGAGACGAGGACCTCGGAGACGGCAAGGCCGCGGCGCCGAGCGTGGGGCTCATCGTGGTTCAGATCCTCCTGCTCGACATCGTCTTCTCGCTCGACTCCGTGATCACCGCGGTCGGGATGATTCCGCCCGAGCAGATCTGGGTGATGGTCACCGCCGTGCTCGTCTCGGTGGTGGTCATGTTGCTGTTCGCGGGTCGCATCTCCGCTTTTGTCCTCGCCCACCCGTCGGTGAAGATCCTCGCGCTCGCGTTCCTGCTCCTGATCGGGGTGATGCTCGTGGCCGAGGGGATGGGGCAGAAGATCCCGAAGGGATACGTCTACTTCGCGATGGCGTTTTCGCTCGGGGTGGAGCTCCTCAACATGCGCTTCCGAGCGAAGCGCGCCTCGCGAACGCAGACGCCCGCGCTCGGCTGAGCTCGACGGCGATTGCCTCTTGTCAGGTGTGGGTGCGGGGAGTACAGGGTGCGCATCCCTGGCGCCGGGGGTTGGCGCCGAAGGAGCTTCCCATGCGATTCCGATCTCTCCTCGCCGCCTCCCTCCTCCTCGCTCCCCTCGCCGCGTGCGCGCCCGAGTCGTCGGTCGCCACGACCGAAGCGGACGACACGGAGGAGTCCGCGGTCAGCGGCGACACCGTCTTCGTGGTGACCCGGCAGGACATGCGCAAGTGCGCGTTCCCGATGTGTGGCGGCGTCTTCGTGAAGGCCGTCAACAAGTCGAAGACCAAGTGCCTCGACGGGACGAAGCAGGAGGAGTGTTACGTCTCGGCGATCGACGTCGACGCGCTGGGTCTGTCCGAGAACCAGGCGGCGGACGTTCGCGCGGCGGCGACGAGCGGTCAGGTGCTCCTGTCGGGTGAGATCGCGAAGGTCACGCCCGAGGGCTTCCCGAACGGCTACGGCGCGCTGAAGGCGTTCAAGGCCTTCCAGGCCGCGACCGACAGCGAGGTCACCGGCTCGTATTACACTCTCCAGTCGAGCGGGATCACCTGCATCAAGGCGCCTTGCCCCAGCGTCGAGGCTGCGAAGCTCAACTCGACGAGCATCAAGCCGGTGACGGACGTGGACTTCTCCGCGCTCGGTCTCTCCGACGAGCAGGCGAGCGCGTACCTCACGACGGTCTTCGAGACGGGCCTCGTCGTCTCGGGCAAGATCGTGAGCAAGACGACCTCCCTCGGCAAACACAAGGTCTTCCAGGTGAGCCAGGTCTTCCCGACGGTCGAGGCCGCGTCGCAGCAGCTCTGCCTGGGCGACGACGAGTGCGGCGCCGGCAACCACTGCGACATGAGCGTCTGCCTGAGCAACTGCCCCGAAGGCATGGTCTGCCCGGCTGTCTGCTACGGCGCGTGCGCCGCCGGTGAGCCGGCCCCCGCGGGCGGCTCGTGCGCGCAGTCCTGCGGCGGACCGAGCCCGGACGAGAGCTGCTACTGCGACGACCTGTGCGCCCAGTACGGCGACTGCTGCGCCGACTACGCCGCCGTCTGCAACTGACGGTACTGTCATGAGGTGCAGGCCGCGTCGGCGGCCTGCGCCCGCTACGCCGCGAGGCGCTCCGACTCCTCCGCGAGGATCTCGAGGCACCCCGAGAGCGAGTCGCAGAAGAGCAGGCGCTTGCGGATGGAGGCTGCGCCGGGGAGGCCGCGCAGGTAGCCGGTGAGGTGGCGGCGGGTGACGCGCACCCCGTGTGGCTCGCCGCGCTCCTCCACGTTGGCGAGGAGGTGCTCGCGGCACATGGCGAAGCGCTGGGCGGGCGTGGGCGGCGGGACGGGGACGCCGGTGTCGAGCAGCGTGCGGGCCTCGCCGAAGACCCAGGGGTGGTCGATGGCGGCGCGCCCGATCATCGCGCCGTCGCAGCCGGTGGTGTCGCGCGCGCGAACCGCGTCCTCCGCGGTCTTGATGTCCCCGTTCACGATGACCGGGATGGACACGACGGCCTTGGCCTTGGCGGCCCACGTCCAGTCGGCCGCGCCGGAGTGCCCCATGTTCGCGGTCCGACAGTGGATGGTGAGCGCGCGAACGCCGACGTCTTCCAGGCGACGCGCGAGATCGACGATGGGCATCTCGCTCTCGGGGCCGTAGCCGATGCGCGTCTTGACCGTGACCGGCAGGCTGACCGAGCTGCCGATGAGCTTCGCCATGTCCACCATGGCTTTGGGATCACGCAGCCAGCCGGCGCCCGCGCCACGACCGGCGATCTTGGGCACCCAGCAGCCACAGTTGATGTCGATGAACGCGGGCTGCGCGGACTCCGCCACACGCGCGGCCTCGGCGAGGCGAGTGGGATCGGCCCCGTAGATCTGGATGGCGGTCGGCTTGTCGTCCGCGTCGAGCGTGAGCTTGCGCTTCGCGTTCCGGCAGCCGCGGAGCAGGCCCTCCGCGTTCACGAACTCCGTCACGCACAGATCCGCGCCGTAGCGCCGGGTGAGGCGTCGGAACACAGCGTCCGACACGTCTTCCATGGGCGCGAGGATGACGGGGAAGCCCTGGAAGAGCTCCTCGAACGTGCGTGCCCGCCGGGGGCTGGGGCCCTGCTCGGGCTTGTCGGAAAGAAAGGCCTGCGGAATCTGGGACATGGCCGAACCGTGATGCGATCGTGACGGGTCCGTTTAGCAGAATACTTGATAGGGGAAAGCGGACGGTGTAGACGCATCGGCCAATGCTGATTGACGT
Organism: Myxococcales bacterium; assembly: GCA_016794345.1. Taxonomy (GTDB): domain Bacteria; phylum Myxococcota_A; class Polyangia; order Polyangiales; family Polyangiaceae; genus Xiheicaenibacterium; species Xiheicaenibacterium phototrophicum. The sequence continues at coordinate 159,854 of JAEUKE010000258.1, read as the reverse complement.
CTCGCTGCTGCGTCGCGCAAGGCTCGAGAACGTAGAACGCCTGGCCAAGGCCCTCGGGGTCGACCCCCCGAAGCGCCGCCGGGACCCTCAGTATGCCACGCAGCTCGTCAGCGCCGTCGCGACCAAGATCCGCCGCGACGCGATGATGGAAGAGCTCCGCAAGCTCGCCGGCCTGTCGAACCGCCACGCGCGCGTCCGCTCCTGAGCGGGCGTCCGTTTCTGCGCCGCTTCAGCGCCTGAGGCCGCCCACCCAGGGCAGCCGACCGAGGCCCGCCCGAGCCAGCTCGGCCGGGCCTCCGGTGATCACGGCTTCCGGAAGAGGAGCACGAAGCGGTCCGTGGTGCCGCGTCGCTCGGCCGCGCCCGACGGCGAAGCGTTCCAGTCCTTCGTGTCCGCCGCGTTGCGGAGGAAGCGCCCTTCTTTCTCGAGGCGGAAGCCTGCTGCCTCGATGTCGGCGCGGAGCGTCTTCTCCTCGATGCGGTGGAGCGTCTGCACCTCCGAGTCGCCCGCGCCCGCGCGCGCGGCGTGGTCGACGATGGCGTAGGCGCCGCCCGGCTTGAGCGCGGCGAAGACCGCCTTGTTCATCTTGGCGCGGTCGACCTTCATCCAATAGAGGTCGTGGTAGAAGAGCACGACGAAGACCGCGTCGAGGTCCTTCGCGTCGGGCGGGAGCGGATCGTCGAACTCGCGATCGACCCGAGCCACGTTTTTCATCAGCGGCTTCTTCAGCCGCTCGGACCAGGGCTTCTCGGCGAACTTCTCGAGGATGAACTTCGTGTTCTGGCCGAAGACCCGGCCCGTGGGGCCGACGGCGCGCGCGAGCAGCTCCGACGTGTAGCCCCCGCCGGCGCCGAGCTCCGCCACACGCATGCCGGGGGCGACCCCGAAGAATGCGAGCATCTCGGCCGGGTGGCGTCCGTCATCGAGGGCGCGGTCGTCCCCGCTGCGATCGGAGGCGTCGACCGCGGCGCGGATGGCCGGCGGGATCTCGATCGCCTCGGGGGCTGCGGGCGCGGGCGCCGGCACCGACGCGGAGGCAGAAGCCGGAGGTGGCGCCTCGGTAGGGCTCGGCGCGGCCGTGGCGACGGGCTCGACCGGCGGCGCGCTCGAGGTGCACCCGATCAGCGAGGCGAGGACCAGGAAAGAGAGGCTGCGCATCGTGCGGCGCACCGTACACTAGTGGCCTTGGCACGGCCGCTCCTCTTCCTCGCCCTGGCCTCGCTCGCGGTCGCGACCGGCGCGTCCGCCGCGACGTCGAAGGTGGCCGTGGGGGAGCCCTTCTTGCTGGGCGACAAGCCGGTGCCGCCCAAGCAGGGGGAGCTCGGTCCGCTGGTCGGCGATCGTCCGCCGGAGGCGGGGCACCCTGCTCCCCGCGTGATCGTGGACGTCCTCGACGCGCGTGGAATGAAGAAGAAGGAGGCGGAGGCCGCGGCGCGCGCCGGCTCCTGGGGCAAGATCGTCGCGTGTTACCGCAAGAAGGCCTGGTCGGAGCCCGACCTCGAGGTCGACACGAAGCTCCGCCTGAGCGTGAGCAAGAGCGCGATCAAGAGCGCGCGGCTCATCCGCACCAAGAGCAAAGACGCCGTCGAGACCTGCCTCTCCAAGGCGCTCGTCGGCGTCGCGATGCCGAAGACGAGGCGTACTGCCACGGCCACCATCCAGGTGCGCGTCTTCCCGGGGGACGAGCCGGTCCCGCCGCCGGAGGAGGTGGTGGAGAAGGGCGCGGGTGATCTGGACCTGACGCGCGCGAAGGCGGTGGTCGAGGCGGCCATGCCCGATTTTCGGAGCTGTCACGAGCAAGCGCTCGCCTACGCGCCGAAGCTCTGGGGGGACATGGCGGTCCGCTTCCGCGTGAAAGATGACGGAACGGTAAGCGAAGCCTTCGAGGTGGGCGGCCCCTTCCCCGAGGAGCGGGTGACCCGGTGTGTCTTGCGCAAGGCCCGCTCGCTGCGCTTCGATGCTCCCGAGGGTGGCCCCGTTCGGTTCGTTGTGCCGCTCTCCTTCAAGCCATGACACGAGCGCTCTCTCCGTCGGTCCTCTCGCTCTTCGTTCTCCTCGGTTGCGGCGGTCCCATCCGCGGCGCGCAGGAGGACCACGCGGGCCCGGGCCACGTGAGGCCCCTCACCGTGGCGGACCCGGCGTCCGGCGCCTGCGCAGAGCCCGGTACGTCGTCGCTGTCGTCGCCGGAGCGCGACGCCGCGGTCGAGGCGTTCATCGCCGGCAACCTGCGCCAGGCGACCGAGAAGCTCGAGGCTCGGGTGAAGGCCGCGCCGAACGACATCGCAGCGCAGGCCCTGCTCGTCGCGAGCCGGACGCGCGCGGCGCTCGCGAGCAAGAAGACCGCCCAGGCCATCGAGCGCCTCGACACGAAGCGGCTCGCCGCGCTCTCGGGCGCGGCGGTGACGACCAAGTCGCTCGGTCCGGCGACCGCCGGCGCAACCATCAAGATCGATCGCGTGAGCGACGTCTCGGTCCCGGTGCTCGCCTCGACCGACGACTGGATGAAGAAGAACGGCCTCACCGCGAACACCCGGTTCCCGCGCCCGGAGGACCTGCCCGACGGTGCGCCGCAGGCGCTGGGCGCCCGCGCGAACCGGCTCTTTTCCCATGCGGATCACGAGATCGTTCGCTATGGCGACGGCATCTTGCTGGTGACGGCGCCGGGCAAGACGCCGCTCGTCTTCGATAGCAGCGCGCTGCACGAGGTGCACTTCGCGCAGGTCGTCGGTCGCGCGCTGCTCGTCGCGTCCTGGCGCAACGGCTACGCGAAAGACGTGGGCGGGCGCACGGGGCAGATCGCGGCCTACTCGATCGACCACGGCGCGCTCCTCTGGGCGAGCGAGCCGCTCGTCACGTCGATGGGCGGCTTCGTCGTGACCCGCGATCACGTCGTCACCGGGTACGGCTTCACCGCCGAGCCCGACAACCTCTTCGCTCTCGAGCTCGCGACCGGCAAGACGGTGCAGAAGCTCACGCTCCGCTCGGGGCCGGACTACATCCTGCGGAGAGGCGATCGCGTGTTCGTCCGCACGTACGACTCGGAGGCGGTCTTCAAGCTCTCGCCCGATCCGGGCGCGGCGCCGCCGGCCGAGCTCCCGGCGCTGGCGGCGGCGGGGCAAGCGCAGATGACCACGGCGACGCGCTGCTGGGTGCACAACGCCGTCGCGTCGATCGACGCGCGCGATCCCAGGGCCCTGGCGCGCGCCATCGAAGGCCTCAAGGCGAGCGCGGCGGATCCCGACCTCGCGGGCGCCTTCGACGGCGTGCAGCTCTTCCTCGAGCAGCAGAGCACGGCGTCGAAGGCGATCGATCTCACGAACGTGGTCGCCAAGCGGCTCCCGGCTCCGCCCTGGGTCTACAAGCTCGGGCGCGCCGCGACCGAGCCTGTCACCACGAGGCCGAAGCTCGTCCAGCGGTCGAGCGCCCCGGCCGACCCGGTGCGCTCGCTCCGGCGGCGCGGCGCGCGCGTCGAGCCGGGGCAGCCGTTTTTCCTCGCGCCGGTGGACCAGGGCCAGCTCCCGCCCGGTGCGCGCCCGGACATCCCCGGCACGTACGGGCTCGAGACGCTGCGTGCGGCCATCCCCAGCAAAGATGACAGATTGGTCCTGATCTACGGCGGCCGGTACGTGGCCGTCGTGAAGGGCTCGACCGCCGAGGTCGTGCTCGACCTCGAGGCCTGGCTCGTCCCCCCTCGCGTCAACGCGGAGATGAAGGAGTTCTCCGTCAGCGACGCGACGTACGGCGTCGTGGAAGGCGGCGTGCTCTACCTCGCAAACGGCGGCGGGAGCTACGCGAAGGACATGGGCGGGTCCAAGGGTTACGTGAGCGCGATCGATCTCGCGACGGGAGAGCTTCTGTGGCGGAGCCAGCCGCTCGTCATGAACGCGACGACGTTCGCCTCGATCGATGGCTTCTTGATCACCGGCTACGGCTTCACGGCCGAGCCCGACAACCTCTTCTTGCTACGCAAGGACACGGGCGAGGTCGTCACGAAGCTCCCGCTCAAGAGCGCGCCCGAGTCGATCACCGCGGGCGGCAACCGCGTGCGCGTGGAGACCTACGACACGTCCGTCGAGGTGGAGATCCTCCCCTGAGGGAGGGCGCGCGTCAGAGGGCCTGCGCGTCGGCCAGCACTTGCTCGGCGTGCACGCCGGGGTCGACGTCCCGGTAGACCTTGGCGACCTTGCCCTCCTTGTCGAGGAGGAAGGTCACGCGCGAAGGGATGCCGAAGAGGACACGCACCCCGAAGGCGCGCGCCCAGTCGAGGCGCTCGTCGGCGAGGAGCGGGAAGGGGAGGCCGTGTTTCTCCGCGAACGCGGCCTTGCCCTCGGTGGAGCCCGCCGATACGCCGAGCACCGCGACGTTGGCGGCTTCGTAGCGCGCCCACGCGTCGCGGAACGCGCAGGCCTCCTTCGTGCAGCCCGGGGTCTGGTCCTTCGGGTAGAAAAACACGACGACCGGCTTGCCGCGCAGATCCGCGAGGGCGTATGTCTCGCCTTTGCCGTCGCGCGCCGTGAGCGCGGGGACGGCGGTGCCCGGCAGGGCGGGCTCGCCCAGGCTCGAGGTGGCGAGGCCGTAGATCGCCGCGGCGGCGACCGCCGCGCCGGCTGCGACGAGGAGCGCGCGACCGAGCTTCACGTGGCGATCAGCCCGCCCCGCCCTCGGGAGGCTTCTCCATCGCCTCGGGCAGAGGCTCCGACGGATCGGTGACCGCCGGATTGGGTGAGCTCGCCGCGGGCGCGAAGTCGAGCGGCTGCTCTTCGATGGTGTCCGCGTCCGGCGCGGGCGGCGGCGGGACCGAGACCGGCGTGGCAACGAGGAGCGAGCGCGTGCGGTCGTAGAAGGCGCGGATGAGCTCGTGGGAGCTCTTGCTCTTGCCCTTCGCGATGGAGAGGACCTCGTCACGAATGGCGGCGTTGACGGGCGTGGGGATGCCGGCGGCGCGCCCGCGCGTGACGACCTCCCCGTTCAGGAAGTCCACGCTGGGCGGGCGACCGCGCTCGATGGCGGCGAGCATCGACGAGCGCAGCCGCCGGTAACGCGCCCCGACCGCGAGCAGGAGCGCGTGTTTGGCGACGAGGCTCGCGCTCCCGGAGCTGGTCTTGTCGTCCTCCGAGAGGGCGAGCCAGTCCAGATCGAGCGTGCCGGCGACCTTCTCGAGGCGGACGCCGTTCGCGCGCGCGACCTCGGTCGTCTCCGTCATGATCTCGAGGGCGAGGCGGCGCACGTAGCGCTGGCGCATGAGGACGCCGAGCCGGTCGCCGCCGACGGTGCCGAGCGAAGAGATGGCGCAGTTGATGGCGAGCTTGGACCAGCGTGACCCGACGAGGTTCTTCGTGACGACGGTCGGCCCGATGCACTCGAGCGCGGTCGCCAGCTCCTCCACCCGGTCGTCCACGGAGCCGTCCCACCGGCCGAGCTGGAAGCCGCCCGACGACGTGCGGTCGTAGACGCCGGGCTCGATCATGCTCGCGCCCCACGCGACGACCGCGCCGATGACGTTGTCGATGCCGACGATGGCGCCGACGCGCTCCTCGCAGAGGCCGTTCTGGAAACACACGAAGCGGCCGCCGTCCACCAGGGCGCCTTTCGTCGTGCGCGTCGCCTCCTCCACCTGGGGTGGCTGCGTCGCGAGGAGGATGAAGTCGAACCGGTCCTTCGGGGAGAGCTTCTGGACGATGGGCCCGCGCACCGGGCCCGGCGCGCCTTCCCCTCGGACGCGGTAGCCGCTCGCGGCTACCGCGTCGGCGATGAGCGGGTTGGTGGTGAGCGCGGTGACGTCGTGGCCTTGCTCGACCAGGTGCGCCGCGACGATCCCGCCGATGCCCCCCGCGCCCACGACCAAGAAACGCGAAGCCAACGTCAGCCTCCGTTCGCCTCGCTGCCGTCCGCCTCCGCGGCGGCCTTGGACTCGGGGCTCGGCTCGTCTTCGTCCTCCTCCTTGCGGAAGACGATGCTGGCGACCACGCCCGCCGCGAGCAGGCCCAGGATGACCGCGAGCGAGACGAGGCTGGAGGGGTGCCACCACTTCGAGACGAGCATCTTCACGCCCACGAAGAGGAGCACGATGATGAGGCTGTATTTCAGGTAGACGAACTGACGCAGCAGGCTCGCGAGGGCGAAGTAGAGCGAGCGCAGACCGAGGATGGCGAAGATGTTCGACGTGAAGACGATGAACGGATCCGTCGTCACGCCGAAGATCGCCGGGATGCTGTCGACGGCGAAGACGATGTCGCTACCTTCGACGACCACGAGGACGAGGAAAAGCGGCGTGGCCATCCGCTTGCCGTCGACGTGGGTGAAGAAGTTGTGCCCGTCCATCTTCGGGCTGATGGCGACGAGCTTGCGCGCCCATTTGACGACCGTGCTGTCCTCGGGATCGAAGTCGTCCTCACCCTTGGAGAACGCCATCTTCAGGGCGGTGTAAACCAGGATGGCGCCGAAGATGTAGATCGTGAAATGGAAGTTCCGGATGAGCGCCGCGCCGAGCAAGATCATCGTGATGCGCAGGAAGACGGCCCCGAGGATGCCCCAGAACAGCACGCGGTGCTGGTAGACGGGCGGCACCTTGAAGAACCGGAAGACGAGCGCGATGACGAAGATGTTGTCGAGACTGAGGCTCATCTCGACGACGTACCCGGTAAGGAACTTGAGCGCGGCGTCCTTCCCGGTCGGCTCGGAAGCGGGGTCGAGCCCGAGGCCAAGGATGTGGTGCTCGTAGCCGTAGTAGACGAAGCCGTTGAAGCCGAGGGCGACGACGAACCACACCACCATCCACGCGAGCGCGCTCTTCGTGGAGACCTCTTTGTCTTCTTTGTGGAAGACACCCAGGTCGAGCGCGAGGAAGAACGCGACGAGGAGGAGAAACCCTCCCCAGGCCACGAGCTGCATTCGACATGAGTTACCGTCGACCGGACGGAATGTCGAGCCGCGACTTTGGCTCTAGACCGGCAGGAGAACCGGCAGGGCCTTGGGCACGACCTCGAGCTCGAGCGGCGGGCTGCCGAGGGGCTCGCCGTCGACGTCGAGCAGGAAGGTCGAGCGGGCGCGCTCGTTCAGGACCTCGATCGAGATCTTCTGGCACGAGAAGTGCGACACGTCGGGGCTCTGGAGGTGGCGGCCCGAGTAAATCGCCGAGCCGCTCGCCGCGAACTTGAGCTTGGAGGCCTTCCCGAGGTCCACGACCTCGAAGACGCCGTCTTCCACCGAGGCCATCGGCGCGACGAACATGCCCGAGCCGAAGTAGCGCCCGTTGCAGATGGCGATCTGGCGGGTGACGATCTCCTCCTCGCGGGTCTTGCCCTCGTGCTCCACGCGGATCTTCAAGACGCCGATCTCGCTCTTGATGAGCGCCTCGGCCGAGGCGATGAAGTAGCCCACCTTGCCGCCTGCCCACCGCGAGTGACGGTGAACGTAGCTGTCGACGAGGCCGCCGAGCCCGGCTGAGAGGATGTTCACGAAGTACGAGGTCGACCGCTCGCCCTCCGGGCTGACGTAGGAGAATCGGCCCACGTCGATCGAGCGCGGCCGCCGCGCCGCGATGGCCGACAAGTAGCGCTCGAGCCGGTGCTCGAGGCCGAGCGTGCGGCAGAGGTCCCCGCCGGTGCCGCGGCCGATGATGCCGAGCGCTGCTTGCGTGAAGCCGGCCTCCCGCGCGCGGAGCAGCCCGTTGGCGACCTCGTGGATCGAGCCGTCCCCGCCCGTGGCGATCACGACCTCCCGACCTTCGCGCGCCGCGGTCTCCGCGATATCCACCGCGTGACGCGGCGCGGTCGTCTTCGCCACGTCGAGCGGACCGAGCGCACCCTCCACCACGCGGAGGAAGCCGTCGAGCCCCTCGCCGGCGCGCCCGGCGCCGGCTTTGGGGTTCACGATGAGCAAGGGTCGAAGGCTCACTTCGGTTTCTTCGCGCTGATCGCGTCCTTCAGCTTGGAGAGGCCGTCGTCGTAGGCCTTCTCCAGGTCCTTCGCGCGCTGCTCGAGATCCTTCAGGTTCTCCTTGGCGTCGGTCTCGGCCTTCTCGAGCGCCTGGAGCTGCGCCTCCGCGTTCTTGATGCGCGCGTCCGAGGCCTGCTTCTCCGCCGGCTTGCGCTTCGCGTCCGCCGCGTACTCCTTCTCCTCCGCGATGAAGGAGTTGAGCGCGCTCCGCGCGTCGCTCGCGCCCGAGAGCACGGCCTCGAGCTGCTCCTTCGCTTCGGGCATCTCGACGTTGACCGTGTAGCTCGTCTGGGCGATCTCGTCGGCCAGCTCCTCGAGCGCGGGGACGTTCTTCTTGCCGAGCGCCTCCTCGTGGCGAGCGATGAGGACAAACGCGTCATTCGAAGCGCGGAGCCGCTCGCGCATGCGCTCGTCGACCGCGTCTTTCAGGCCCTGGTTCACGGCGCCGTACACGTCGGCGTCGCAGCCCTTCTGCTTCACGACGTATTGGGCCGAGCCGCCCACCTTGCGGACGATGGGCTCGCGCTCCTCGTCGTAGAAGGTGCGGGCGCCTTCGAGCTCGCGCATCGCGGCGCCGTAGCCGCCGTCCTGGCCGGCCTTGTCGGACGCCTCGACGATCTTCTCGACGAGGGCCCAGTCGGTCTCGTTGATCTTGTCGATGGCGGTGGGGAGCTTGGCGCTCGCCTCCTTCGCCTTGGCCTCCCGATCCCGGATCTTCTGGTTCGAGCGCTCCAGCATCGCCGGGTAGCGCTGCGCCGACGAGCCTTGGTCGATGCTGACCGCTTTGGGCTCGTTGGCTCCCTTCTGCTCGCAGCCGGTCAGCACGCCGAGACAAGCGAGGGCCGCGACGAGGGCGGCCGTCTCGAGCCGGCGTCCACAACGGTTCCGTAAGGGCGTCATGCGGGGATGACAGCGCGGTGTGGTGTCGGTCGTCAACCGCCGGGAAACTTCCCTCGTCCGCGCGCGAGTGGTAGCCAGGGGAAGATGCAGGCGGAGAGCGGGCTCGAGGCAGCGCTCGAGGCGTTCCTCGCAGCGCTCGAGCGAGAGCGCCGAGCGTCTCCGCACACCCTCGCGGCTTACCGCCGTGATCTCGCGCAGCTGAAGGCCTTCGTGGAGGTCGCGCGGCCCAACGCGAAGACACCATCCGACATCGACGTCATGGTGTTGCGCCGCTGGCTGGCGGAGCTCACCAAGACTCACGCCACGGCCAGCATCGCGCGGAAGATCGCGGCCGTGCGGGCCTTCTATCGTCACCTCCTCAAGCGAGGCGCGGTCAAACACAGCCCTGCCGCGGCCCTGGTGCTGCCACGTGTTCGCCGCAAGCTCCCGACCGTGCTCAACGTCGACGCGGCCGCGAGCGTCGTGGAGACGGCCGGCCGCGCGAGCGACGGGGACGACGCGGCGGCGCTCCGCGACCGGGCGCTGCTCGAGCTCCTCTATTCCAGCGGGCTCCGCGTCTCCGAGATCGTGTCGCTCGATCTCGGCTCGGTCGACGTCGCGAGCGCGGAGGCCCGCGTGATCGGCAAGGGCAACAAGGAGCGTCGCGTCCCCATCGGCTCGACCGCGCTCGCCGCGCTCGAGAGGTACCTGGTGGTGCGGCCGGAGCTCGACACGTCCGGGAGCCAGGCGATCTTCCTGACGGCTCGCGGCGCCCGGGTGACGGTCCGCTTCGTCCAGCGCCTCGTCAAGCGCGCGGGCATGTTGGGCGCGGGCCGATCGGACGTACACCCGCACGCGCTCCGTCACACGTGCGCGACCCACATGCTCGAGGGCGGGGCCGATCTGCGCAGCATCCAAGAAATGCTGGGTCACGCGAGCCTCGCGACGACGCAGCGCTACACCCACGTCTCGATGGATCGCATCCTGCGTGTCTACGACGAGGCGCACCCGCTCGCGCGAGGGAAGCGGCCGTGAAGCGCCCGGCAGAGATCCTGAGGCGGCTCGCGCACGCGCTCTTCGGCGGCGCGCTCGCGGCGCTCGGGTGCTCCGCGCTCGAGGGCGTCTGGGCGCGGGCCGCGGCAGGTCCACACGCGCCCGGCTGGGTCGACCTGTGGATCACGACCTTCGCCCTCGTCGCGGTCGTCGCGCTGCCGGTCGCGTTCGGCGCCTGGGCGTTCGGCTTCTTCGTCTCGCCTGCGGCGCCGCCCAGCCTCTCCGGTTCCATCGCCGAGCTCCGCGGCGTCGGGCCCGGGAAGCAGGCGAGCTTCGCCGCCTTCGTCCCGCTGGCCGTGCTCGCCGGCTTCTTGTGGATGACCGGCTCCGCGCAGCTCGGGCGCGTCGTGCTCGGGCTCGCCGTAGGCCCGCGCCTGGCCGGTCTCGCGGCCGTCGGCGGGACCATCGGGCTCGCGCTCCTCTTGTCGGTGATCACGCTCGCGTTCGTCCCGCCGCTCAGGCGCCTCCTGGCGAGGCTGGCGGAGGCGCGGCCCGTGTTCGTGGACCCTGCGTTCACGGGCGGCGCGGCGCTTCTCCTCGCGGCGGGCCTGTTCACCTTCGGGATGATGAGCGGCACCGTCTCCGGCGAGGGCGGCGCGCTCGGCATCTACGGCATCTTCAAGCGTCCGGAGCTCGATCTTCGCGCGGTCGCCGAGCTCTCCGTCATCGCGCTCGCCGCGACCTTCGCGCAGAGCGTCGCCAAGCCGCCGCGCTCGCCGTCGCTCTTCATGCTCGTCTCGCTCGCGGCCCTGGCCGTCGGACCGCTCGCGCTGGTCGCGCGCTCGTCCGCACGGATGACCGCGAGCGGGGATCTCGCGCTCGCCATCGAGCGCGGCGCTCCGCTGACGAAGCTGCTTCTCTCGCCGCTGCGCAAGCTCACCGACCGCGACAAAGACGGCTTCGGAGCGGGCTTTGGCGGCGGTGACTGCGACGACAAGGCGCCCGGCGTGTATCCCGGCGCCGAGGAGATCCTCGACAACGGTGTCGACGAGGACTGCTCGGGGGCGGATCTCACCAAGCGTGTCATCGACTCCCTCGCGCCCTCGCCCGAAGCGGCCCGCGTCGACGAGCGGCTCGTGCCGAAGGACCTCAACGTGGTCCTCATCAGCGTCGACACGCTCCGCTTCGACCTCGGGTACATGGGCTACGAGCGCCCCATCTCGCCCAACATCGACGCGCTCGCGGCGCGGTCGGTCGTGTTCGAGCGCGCGTATTCGCTCGCGAGCTACACCGGCAAGTCGATCGGCCCGATGCTCATCGGGAAATACGGCGAGGAGACGAACCGCAACTGGGGCCACTTCAACAAGTTCGGCCCCGAAGACACCTTCCTGGCGGAGCGCCTCCAGAAGGCGGGCGTCCGCACGATCGGCGTGCACGGTCACCGCTACTTCGACGTGTGGGGCGGGCTCGAGCGCGGCTTCGACGTCCTCGACTTCAGCGCCGCGCCCCCGAAAGATGCCCCGTGGGACGTGGACACGAAGGCGACCAGCGCGGAGCTGACGGACGCCGCGATCGCCCAGCTGGGCAAAGAAGAGAACACCAAGGGCCCCTTCTTCCTCTGGGTGCACTACCTCGATCCTCACGCCGACTACCTCCGGCACGAGGGCATCGACTTCGGCAACTCCGCTCGCGACCTGTACGACGGAGAGATCGCGTTCACCGACAAACACATCGGCCGGCTCCTCGCGGCGATCGACGCCTCGCCGTTCGGCAAGCGCACGGCCATCGTCCTCACGAGCGATCACGGCGAGGCGTTCGGGGAGCACGGCATGTACCGGCACGGCTTCGAGGTCTGGGAGCCGCTCGTGCGTGTCCCGCTGCTCGTGCACGTGCCCGGGGTGGCGGCGCGACGGATCAAGGCGCGCCGGAGCCTCGTCGATCTCGTCCCCACCGTCCTCGAGCTGATGCACGCCCCGGCGCCGCCGCCCAAGGGTGACCAGGGCAACGACTTCGTGTCCGGGCAGTCGCTCGCCGTCGACCTCTACCTGCCGCCCGGAAAGGAGCCGGCGACCCGCGACGTCTACGTCGACATGCCTGCCGGGCCCTACAACGACGCGCGGCGCGCGCTCATCCACGAGGACAAGAAGCTCATCGTCGCCGGGGACGGCCGCTTCTCGCTCTACGATCTCGCGTCGGATCCCGGCGAGGAGCGCGATCTGGCCGACGCCGGCGCCGAGGGGCTCAAGGACATGAAGGAGCGCTTCGCCGCGTTCCGTGCGCGCCTCCGCGAGGTGAAGGTAACCGGAAAGAAGCGCTGACCGCTCGCTCGCCCGGCATGCCCAATTCGTTTGGTCTCAAACGAATTGGGCGTCCACTTCCTGGAAAGGGGGAGATGGGGGTAAGGTGGAGCCGTGGTAGCGTTGACCGGCAAAGAGCTCACCCCCGCCGCGGTCGTCTTCGACCTCGACGGGACGTTGATCGACAGCCGGGGGGACATCGCAGCGGCCGTGAATCACGCGCTCCTCGGGACGGGCCGAAACGCGCTCCCGGTCAGCGTGATCTCGACCTACGTCGGCGATGGCGCGCGCTCGCTCCTGGCGCGGGCGAGCAAGCTCGCAGAGGCCGATCCGGCCGTCGACGACCTGGTCGAGCGGTTCCTGGCCTACCACGTCGACCATCCGGTGGACTTCACGAAATGGATGGACGGCGCGCCCGACGTCCTCGATCGGGTCGCGGAGCTGGGCCTGCCGATCTGCCTCTGCACGAACAAGGCGCGCAACGTGACCGAGGCCATCCTCGCCGCGCTCGGGGTGCGGACCCGGTTCCGCGCGCTCTACGCCGGCGGCGACGGCCCGGAGAAGAAGCCCGCGCCGGGACCGCTCCACGCCATCGCCAAGAAGCTCGGCCTCGAGCCCTCGGCGCTCGTCATGGTGGGGGACGGCGCGCAGGACGTGGAGTGCGCACGATCGGCCGGCTGCCGCGTCATCGGGGTGCCGAGCCCGTTCTCCACGCGCGAGCGCCTGCTCGCAGCCAAGGCCGACATCGTGCTCGACGGCCTGACCGGGGTGGCGGACGTCGTCCGGCGCTGGTGCGACGCGACCGCCAGGCTATCCGTTCTGCGAGGCTGACGCACCTCCGACTTCTCGTTTGCAAAAGGGCGCGCGCACGGGCCGCCTCGTGTATCCTCGCGTCGGGTTTCCGTCCCTCGGCCCATGTCCGATCACTCTCTCATCGGCCTGAACCTAGCCGACCGTTTCCGGATCACGGGTGTGATCGGGGAAGGCGGCATGGCGACCGTTTATCGCGGGGTCGACAGAAACAAGACCGAGCTCGCGGTCAAGATCATGAACCCCGACCTCGCGAAGGAGAGCCGGTTCGTCCGGCGTTTCCGTCGCGAGGCCAAGGCGGCGTCGATGCTCAAGCACCCGAACACGGTGCAGATCGTCGAGTTCGGCGTCGACCAGGGCTACGTGTTCATGGTGATGGAGCTGCTCCAGGGCCAGGACCTGGCGATGCTCCTCCATCGGGAGCGCAAGATCCCGGAGCCGCGCGCGGTGCAGATCGTGGTCCAGGTCTGCCGGGCGCTCTCCGCGGCGCACGAGCAGTCGATCGTCCACCGCGATCTGAAGCCCGACAACATCATGCTCGTCCGGCAGCCGCCCGGGGTGCCGCCGCCGGTCCCGGGGATGAACCCGACGGACTTCGTGAAGGTGCTCGACTTCGGCATCGCGAAGATCCTGGACGACGAGCCGGGAGCCCCGGTCGACTCGCGCATCGAGCCGATCACCCAGGAGAAGTCGATGCTCACGCGCGTCGGCACGATCGTCGGCACGCCCGCTTACATGGCGCCCGAGCAAGGGCGCGCGGAGTCGGTGGACGCGCGCACGGATATCTACGCGTGTGGCGTCCTCCTGTACGAGCTCATCACCGGGCGCGTGCCCTTCACCGGCGAGACGCCGATGCAGGTCGTCATGCGGCACGTGAACGAGCCGCCGCGACCGCCTTCGGACTTCTTGCCCACCATCAACCGCGATCTCGAGCGGCTCATCATGCGCGCGCTCGCGAAGTGGCCGTCGGAGCGGCAGCAGAGCGCGGAGGAGCTCGCGTTCGATCTCCTCGCCATGCTCCCGAAGCTCGCCGGCCCGGCCACCGTCAAGGAACCTGACGGTATCGTCACCAAGACCCTGGTGCTCGAGCCGCAGCCGCCTCCCCAGGCCGCCCAGCGGCCGCGGCCCGCCGCGGGCGCCCCGGCGGTCGCCAAGCCGGCTGTGCAAGCGGCCGCGGCGGAGGTCACGAAGGCGGAGGCGAACCCGTTCCCCACGCTCAACATCGAGGTGCCGGACGACATCTTCCCGCCCGAGCTGCCGCCGCTGCCGGCCGAGCCCGCGCAGAAGTCGATGCCGGCGGCCACGGCGCGTGTGCCTTCCGGCCCGCTCCCGTCGACCGACCCGTCGCCGACACACCGAACGGACGGCGCGCGGCCGGCCGCCGTGGTGAACGCCTCGGCGACGGGCGCGTCGGTGGTGGGGCGGGCGCCCGTGGCCCGACCGCAGCCGGCGGTGCCGGTCGTGAGCCCGGCCCGGCCGCCGTCACCAGCCGCGAGCGCGCTCTCGCAGACGCTGCAGTCGGAGGTCCCGCCCGCCTCGAGCGATGACGACGAAGCGGCCACGGTCGTGAAGCCGCCGACGGCGCCGGACGCGCGCATGTCCCTCGCCGAAGAGGCGATGGCCAAGGCCCTCGCGTTGCCGCCGCCGCCGCCCGCCAACTCGCCGGGTCCGAAGATCGGCGGTTTGCCCTCGATGGCGGGCCCCGAGAGCGTCGAGCCCACTCTCCTCGCCCCGAACCCCGGGCCGAGCGCGCCGAAGCGGATCGATGCGCTCGGCGACACGATGCGGATCGACTCGGACGAGACCGAGAAGGCCATCCAGGAGGCGCAACGCGCCCGTGCCGCCGCGCCGGTGCCGCCTGCCAAGCCGTCTCCGATTCCGCTCGCGTCGTCGCCTCCCGGCGGGGCTGGGGTGGCGGTGCCGGTGATCCCTGCCGCGCCGCCTGCGCCGTCCATCCCGCTCGACGAGCCCTCCGCGCCCGCCCGCAAGCCCACGACCGAGCTTTTGCCCGTCAAGCTCCCCGAGGACCGACCGTCGGTCCGCCCCGAGGCGCCCAACGAAGCCGCCCTCTGGCGACCCAAGGGCAAGGGGAAGAAGCTCGGGGGCGCGGTGGCGCTGCTCATCGGCATCGGCATCGGGGCGCTCCTCGTCGTGACCGCCCTCGTCATCGCGATCTCGCTCAGGCGTTAGGGCGCGGAACCGGACGCGGCGGCTGCCCCGCGTGGCCGACGGCTGGGCACGGAGGAGGCCGGGGCAGGTGTGTTGCCCGGGGGGGCCTGGGTTGATAAGCAATTCCTATGGCCTCCCTCCGAGACACGCTGCGTTCTCGCGAGGGGCCGCTCCTCATGGGCGTGCTGAACCGCACGCCGGACTCGTTCAGTGACGGGGGACGGTTCCTCGATGACGGAAATGCGCTGGCAGCCGCCGAGCGTATGGTCCGCGAGGGCGCGTCCATGATCGACGTCGGAGCGGAGTCGACACGGCCCAACGCCCAGCCCGTCCCTGCCGGCGAGCAGGTGGCGCGCATCGGCAACATCATCCGTCGCGTGGCGGAGCTCGGGGTCGCCGTGTCGGTCGACACGACGTTGCCCGAGGTCGCGGCCTACGCGGTGGACGAGGGGGCGGAGCTCGTCAACTCGGTGGACCTGGCCGCGGCCGGTCCGTTGGCGGACGTGGCCCGTCGCGGCGGCGCGATGCTGGCGCTCATGCACAGCCGCGGGTCGATGACGAAGATGTCAGGCTTTTCTTCCACGGAGGAGCGCGCCTACGGCGACGTCGTGGCGGACGTGGCGCGCGAGTGGTCGGCAGCGAAAGACGCCGCGCTCGAGCGGGGTCTGCCGGAGTCCGACGTGATGCTCGACCCGGGCCTCGGCTTCCACAAGAGCGCGCGTCACTCGCTCGAGCTGTGCCGCCGCCTGGAGGAGCTCGTGGCGCTCGGCTTCCCGGTCCTCGTCGGCTCGAGCCGCAAGTCGTTCCTGGCGGTCGTGACGACGGAGCCGGGGCGCGAGCAGCCGCCTCCCGAGGAGCGGCTCGGCGCGACGATCGCGTCTTGCCTCGTGTGCGCCCAGAAGGGCGCGGCGGTCCTTCGGGTCCACGATGTCGCCGCCGTGAAGCAGGCGCTCGCCTTCGACGAGGCGGTGCGCCGTGCTTGAGTCCATCGAGCGAGTGTTCGCCGGCCGGTCGGCGCTCGAGGTCGCGCGCGACTTCCTCGACATCTTCATCGTCGCTTACGTCATCTACCGCCTGCTCCTCGTCGTCCGCGGCACGCGCGCCATGCAGGTCGGCACCGGCCTGGGTGTCGTGTTCCTCCTCTATGTCGCGGCCAAATACCTGCAGCTCGTCACGCTGCTGAGCCTGCTCTCGTACGTCCTGTCGTCGCTCATCCTCATCGTGGTGGTCGTGTTCCAGAACGACATCCGTCGTGCGCTGATCCGGGTCGGCGGTCGCGCGTGGTTCACCGGCCGCCGGAAGCAGGAGCAGACACGTGTCATCGACGAGGTCGTCGCCGCGGTGACCGAGCTCGCCCGGCACCGAATCGGCGCCATCATCGCGTTCGAGCAGGACGCGAACCTCGGGGATTTCACGCAGCGCGAGGGCGTCCTCATCAACGCCGCGGTCACGCGGGAGCTGCTCGTCGCCATCTTCTATCCGGAGAGCGTCAACAAGCTTCATGACGGTGCTGTCGTCATTCGAGACCTGAAGATCGCCCGCGCGGGTGTCTTCTTCCCCATGCCCGAGGCCAAGGAGGGCAAGGTCGACAGGAGCATGGGAACCCGGCACCAGGCCGCCATCGGCATCACGGAGGAGACGGACGCGGTGGTCGTCGTCGTGAGCGAGGAGCGGGGAACCATCAGCTTCTGCTTCAACGGCAACATCGTCCCGAACATCGACGCGACGCTCCTCCGCCAGTCGCTCGCAGGCCTGCTTGAGCAGCGCGCCGCCGCAAAAGCGGAGGGCAAGGAGGCCACGGTGACGCCGGTCGCGGCTCCCTCCTCCGGCAAGCCCGGTCACTCGATCTCGGTGAACCCGCCGCCCGCCCCGACGAGCACGCCCATCCCCAAGGTGCGCGCGGAGAAACGTGCCTCCGAGCGCGTCCTGGAGCCTGCGCCCACGCCGGCCAAGGGCGTCAGCACACCCATGCCGAAGGCCACGAAGAGCCTCTTGCCGAACCCGCCGGCCGGGCGAACGAGCAGCGCGCCGTCTGGTGACGAGCCGCCGGTCTCCGAGCGATCGAGCTTCGTCTCGCCCCGCCCCAACCCCGAGGAGCCGTCGGAGCGCGCCCCTCGCAGCGAGGAGCCGTGAAGATCCGTGCCGCCACCTTCGCGCGCGAGGCGCTCTTCGACAACGTCGGTCTGAAGATCGTCTCGCTCCTCTGCGCCTTCGGCTTCTTCGTGTTCATCCGCGGGGCCGAGCGCGCCGAGATGCGCTTCGACGTCGGCGTGGCGTACACGACGCCCGTCGATTCGGCGAATCGCGTCCTCATCAAGGAGCCGCCGGCCGAGCTCAGCGTGAAGCTCGTCGGCCCGCGCACGCAGCTCGAGTCGCTGCCTCGCGACCTCGGCACGATCGTGCTCGACCTGTCGTCCGGGGTCGGCAACACCATCCAGGTCGACCCGTCGATGATCCCGAACATCCCACCTGGCCTCCAGGTCGAGGAGATCTTCCCGTCGCGCATCGAGCTCCGCTGGGACGACGTCGTCTCCAAGCCCGTGCCTGTGCAGGTCGGTCGAACCGGCGATCCGCCGGAGGACTACACCGTGCGCGGCTCGGTGACGACCAACCCCGAGACCGTCCTGGCGCAGGGGCCCCAGAGCATCGTGAACCTCATCCAGGTCGCACGCGCGCAGTCGTTCGACGTGACCGGCCTCACCGAGGGGTACCACACGCGAAAGCTCCTGCTCGATCTGCCTCCCGAGGGCGTGTCTTTCAACATGGGCACCGTCGAGGCCACGATCGAGATCGCCCGCGAGGAGCGCCTGAGCGCGTTCAAGGGGCTGCGCGTCGACGTGATCGGCGCGCCCAAGGCGACGACCGCGCCGGAGCGGGTGACCGTGAAGGTGCGAGGCGCCCCCGACGTGGTGGCGAGCCTGGAGGCCGAACAGATCGCCCCGTACGTGGAGCTGCCCCCCGAAACCGATCTGGCCAAGAAGGGCAGCGTGCGCGCCCGTGTGAAGGTCGACATCCCGAACGTCGACGCCGAGGTCGAGCCCAAAGAGGTGACGGTCAAGTGGTGAGGGCGCTCTGGCTCGCCCTCTTGCTGACGTTTGTCCCCGCGACGGCCTCCGCGGCGCCGTCTCTCGTCGATCGCGTCATCGGGCGCTGGCGCGTGGTGGAGGGCGGCAAGCCGGGAAAGGCTCGGCCCATCTTCGCGCGGGAGCTCGCCTTCGAGGCGCGCCTCGAAGCGATGGCCGCAGGGGAGGCGCCGACCGCGCCGATCACCGAGCCTCAGGTCCGCGCGGCGCTGGCGCGCCACGTGACCGAGGCTCTCCTGGCCGAGCTCCCCCTCGACCCGGCGCCCACTCCGGCGCAGGTGGGTGAGCAGGCCACACGCGCGCGGCGCTTCTTGCTTTCGCGTGTGGGTGGGGAAGAGCGGCTGCGGGCCGCGCTCGATATCGAGCGCATCTCGACCGACGAGCTCGACGCGCTGCTCCGCCGCACGGCCCGGGCGAGCCTCTACCTCGATCGCATGGTCGCCCCCCAGGTCGATCCGACGGACCTCGAGCTGCGCCAGCTGCACGCGTCGGGGCAGACGCCCTTCTCCAAGCAGCCGTTTGCGGAGGTCTCGGGTGAGCTGCGCCGCTGGGTCGTCGCGCAGCGGCTCTCCGAGGCGCTCGACGCGTTCTACCAGCGGGCTCGATCTCGGGTCGTGATCACCTGGGCGAGCGCGCGGGCACCGTAGCGGAGCGCCGGCAGCCGATCTAGCGTCGGACCGTGAGCCGAACCACCCTCCTCGCCCTCGCCGCCTTCGCTTCCCTCCCTCTCGCCGTCGCCTGCGGTGACGAGAGCGCTACGCCCTCGGACGGCGGTTCCGGCGGTGGCGACAGCCCGACGACGACCACGGGTGACACCTCGTCTTCGACGGGCGGCACCGGCGGCGAAGGTGGCATGAACAACCCGCCTCCGCTCATGCGCGACAACATCCTGGGCGACGTGACGTGGACGGTGACGTTCGACGAGGTGGCCAAGGCCGCGGGCGCGACCGACTGCACGTACACGCGTCACTACGAGGGCGTGGAAGACAACTCGGCGAAGTGGTTCTGCCCGGACTGCGAGGTGATCTTCAAGTCGACGGTCGAGATGACCGAAGGCCTGGAGGACTGCTTCTCGCAGGTCTCGCCCGATCTGGCCCCGCTCGAGGAGGAGTGGATCGGCTACGGCAACGGCACCTACTACCGCGGCACCGGCATCCGGATGGCGGAGCAGGGGACGATCGCGCTCGACGGCACGATGGGCACCGTGACCCACGCGGTGACCATGCTCGAGGCTCCGGTCGGCGGGACGATGGAGTTCGCCATCGCGGGCGCCTTCACGATGGGCACCGAGGAGGGCGACCCGATGAACGGCTTCACGCCGCCCGCCACGTACACGTGCGGCTGGCCCAAGGCCGACCCGCCCGCGTACACCGGCGACTACACCGTCGTGGTCGGCCAGCAGATGCCGGACGGGCTCTTCAAGGACAAGTGCGACGAGACCGTGCGCCTCCACGATCTGAAGGGCGCCTACCTCATCGTCGAGATGGGCGCCCGCGACTGCCCGCCTTGCCAGGCGATGGCCGGCGACGAGGAGGCGTTCATCGCCGACATGGCCGCCCAGGGCATCACCGTCTACGTCGTCACGTTGCTCGCGCCGTCGCTCTCCAACCCGCTCGGCGAGACGACGAAGAACATGCTCGACACGTGGACGAACAACTACGACCTCACCTCGCCGGTGCTCGCCGACCGCGGCTGGGGGCTGACGATGTTCATCGACGTGTTCGGCGACACCGTCGGCTACCCGTCGATGGCGATCGTCGATCCCGATCTCAACGTGCTCGAGGTCCAGAACGGCTTCGGCAGCTTCGCGGAGATCGAGGCGCTCATCACGGCCGACGCGCAGTAACGTTCACTCGCAGTCCGCGAAGACCGACTCGAACAGCACCTCTCCCACGACCTCGTGGCCGGCCTTGTTCCAGTGGAGCTTGTCCGGCCATGCGTAGTCGTCGCAGAGCTCCCGGTCTTTGCCGCAGGAGAGCCGCGAGTAGATGTCGACGGACACGTCGACCTCGAGCGCCTTCTTGCGAACGAGGACCCACCTGACGAGCTCCCCCGTCATCTGGTCGCGCGCCTCGTTGTAGGCCTTGGCGCCGCCCCACGGCGGGAGCGTCATGGCGATCACGGTCGTGTCATGTTTCTTGGCCGTCGCGTACATCGCGGCGAGGTCGGCCGTGATCTTCGTGGTGGTGCGCTTCGCGGTCTCGTTGCTGAGGATGTCGCCGATTCCGCCGAGGATGATGACGTGTGTGTACTTGGGTTTGTCTTCCCCGAAGATGTCGCGCTCGAAGCGCTTTCGCATCTGGCTCACCATCTGCCCGCCCTTGCCGTAGCTGTCGAACCGGCTCTTCGGGCACTTCTTCTTCAGGTGATCGAGGTAGAGGCCGCCGTGTGACTTCCGGTCGGTCAGCGAGTCACCCATCGCCGCGACGACGTACGTGCGCTTCGGTGCGTCGCCATCTTTCGCGGGCGTCGGGGCAGGCGAGGGCGCGTCGGGAGCACTCGGGGCGCCCGCCAGCAGCGCCAGGACGGGCAAAGACGACCACAAGCTCCCGGGGGTCATGACTCGACAAACGTAGCCCGCGCGGCGTGGCTTGTCCGGTGGCGTCGAGCGGTGCGATCATCTGCCCCATGCGAGGCTTGGCTTTGGGGGTGGTGTTGGGTTGCGTGGCGATGGCTCTCTCCGCTTGCTCGGGGTGTGAGGCCGGCAACGAGGACACAGGCACGGGCGGCAGCGGCGCGAGCGCCGCAAACGGTCCGGGGACGACCGGACAGGGAGGCGGGTTCGGCCAGGGCGGCGGGGGAACGTGCGAGAACCTGACCTGCTCGGCGGATCTGCACGACGTCGTGTGTGACGGGCAGGTCGTGAAGACCTGCGCCGACGATCAAGGCTGCGCCGCGGGTGCTTGCATCCCGGCGTGTGACGCGGCGAAGGCGAACAAGAGCTCGGTCGGGTGCGACTACTACACGGTGAACCCCGACGTGACGTTCTCCCAAGGCGCGTGTTTCGCCGCGTTCGTGGCGAACACGTGGACCACCCCTGCGAGCCTCGTCGTCGAGCGCGACGGACAGATGCTCGACGCCTCGTCGTTCGCGCGCATCCCGAACGGGAGCGGCGCGTCGATCACCTACGATCCGCTGCCGGGCGGGCAGATCCCACCGGGGCAGGTGGCCGTCCTGTTCCTCGCGCAGTTCAACCCCGGCGGCCTCTACACGCCGGCATGCCCGGCCGGCATCACCACGGCGGTCTCCGCGCAGGACGCCGCGCTCCACGGGACGGGCATCGCGAGCTCCTTCCGCATCACGTCGAGCGTACCGGTCGTCGCGTACGACATCTTCCCCTACGGCGGCGGCCCGAGCGCGATCACCAGCGCGACGCTGCTGTTGCCGACGAGCGCTTGGGACACCAACTACATCGCGGTCGAGCCTTACAAGCAGACGAGCCCGGGCACGCCGGACTTCTACGAATACGTGCAGATCGTCGCGGCTGAAGACGACACGCAGGTCACGATCAGCCCGACGGCGGCGATCGTCGGCGGCCCGGGCGTGCCGGCGACGGGCGCGGGCGTTCCGGCCACCTATACGATCAACCGCGGGCAGGTGCTCCAGTTCACGCAGGAGACGGACCTCACCGGCAGCCCCGTACAATCGACGAAGCCCATCGGGCTCCTCGGCGGAAACCGCTGCATGGTCATCCCCGACTCGGGCGTGTTCGCCTGCGACGCCGGCCATCAGATGATCCCGCCCGTGCGCGCGCTCGGGACCGAATACGCGGCCGTGCACCACCGCAATCGGTTCCCCAACGTGGAGGAGTCGCCGCCGTGGCGCATCGTCGGCGCGGTCGACGGCACGACGCTGAGCTACGACCCGGCGCCGCCGGCGGGTGCGCCGACCACCATCGGGTCCGGGCAGATCGTGGAGTTTTCGACCTCGGCTCCGTTCGTGGTGAAGAGCCAGGACAAAGATCACCCCTTCTACGTGTCGGGCCACATGACCGGCTGCTCGCAGGTCAGCGTCGATCAGTTCGGGGATTGCCGCGGCGACCCGGAGACGGTGAACGCGATCCCGTCGGAGCAGTTCCTGGATCAATACGTGTTCTTCACCGATCCGACCTACCCGGAGACCAGCCTCACCGTCATCCGCAAGTCCGGTCCGAGCGGGTTCCAGGACGTGAAGCTCGCGTGCATGAGCGGTCCCATCACCGGCTGGCAGCCCATCGGCTCGGGCGGGACCTATCAATACGCGTACGTCGATCTCGTGACCGGCAACTTCCAGCCGCAGAACGGCTGCGACAACGGCCGCCACGAAGCGAGCAGCGCGGCGCCCTTCACGATCACCGTGTGGGGCTGGGGGAGCGGCGCGACCGGCGGCGACCCGAGCGTGCTGCAGTTCCCCTATTCGCAATACGTCAGCTACGCCTACCCGGCTGGCGCCTCGGTGCAGCCGCTGAGCGAGGTCGTGGTCCCGCCCGTCCCGCAGTGACGCTCAGGTCGTCTTCTGGCGCAGCCTGTCGAGACCGACGGCCGCGACGATGATGAATCCGGTCAAGATCTCCTGGACCCAGTTCGCCACGCCGAGCTGGGTCGCGCCGGTGGCGAGCACCGTCATCAGGAGCGCGCCGATGAGGCTGCCCGGGATCGAACCCTGCCCGCCGGAGAGCGAGCCGCCGCCGATCACGACCGCCGCGATGACCGCGAGCTCGAGGCCGACCGAGCCGGTCGGATCGCCGACCGTCAGCGTCGCGAAGTCCATCACGCCTGCGACGCCGGCCAGGAGCCCGGCGATCGTGTAGGCAGCGACGGTGACCCCGCCGATCGAGAGGCCCGCGAGGCGCGCCGCCGCCGGGCTCGAGCCCACCGCGACGAGGTGACGGCCGAGCCGTGCGCGCTCGAGGAGCACGGCGCCCGCGGCGGCCAGCGCCAGGGCGATGAACACGCCGATTGGCAAGAGCGAGAGGCTCCCTGGGCGCATCGCCATGAGCTCGTCGAGGCCGCGCGCGTCGGCGTCGATCTTCTGCTCGTTCGCGAGCCCCTTCGCGAGCCCTCGGATCGCGCTCATGGTCCCGAGCGTCACGATGAACGGTGTGATGCGGAAGCGCGCGACGAGCGAGCCGTTGACGAGCCCGCAGCCGAGCCCTGCGACCAGGCCGAAAACCGCGGCCGCCCACGGGCCGTGCCCCGCGCGCAGCGCCCACGCGACCACGACCGCGACCAGCGCCACGACCGAGCCGATCGAGAGATCGATCCCACCCGCCACGATGACCAGCGTCATCCCCACCGCGCCGAGCCCGACGATGACCGTTTGTTTCGCGATCGTCGCCTGGGTGAACGGGCGCAAGAAGTCCCCGCCGGTGAGCACGGCGAGGAGCACGTAGACCAGCGCGAGGCCGATGAGCGGGCCCAGCCACGGCCGCGAGAGCACCCTTGAGGCTAACGATTTGGTCATTCTTCGCTGATCTTCTCCAGGAGCCGATGTTCGGTCAGCCCCGAGACCGGGAAGGGCGCGCCCACCGCGCCCTTCTTCATGACGACGACGCGATCGCACACGCGGAGCAGCTCCGGGAGCTGGCTCGACACCCAGAGCACGGCCTTGCCGCGAGCCGCGAGCGCACGAACGATGTCGTAGATCTGCTCGCGGCTCTTGATGTCGATGCCACGCGTCGGCTCGTCCAGCAGGAGGACGTCCGCGTCCTGGTGGACGAGGCGCCCGAGGGCGACCTTCTGCTGGTTGCCGCCGCTCAACGTCGAGGTCGGCAGCTCGGTGCTGGCCGCTCGGATGGACAAGCGGCCGACCAGCGCCTCTGCCACCTCGCGCTGCTTCCCCGGCGAGACGAAGCCGCCCTGCGAGACCGACCCGAGCGCGGAGAGCGTGAGGTTGTCGGCGATGGGCATGCCGAGCACGAGTCCTTCCTCCTTGCGGTCCTCGCTGGCCATGCCCACCCCTTGAGCGATTCGAGCCGCGGGGCTCCCGCCGCGCGAGGCTCCAGCCCGGGACGTCTTCACGAGCACCTCGCCGCTCACCACCGGGTCGAGACCGAAGATGGCCCGCAAGAGCTCCGTCCGGCCCGAGCCCACGAGGCCGGCGACCCCCAGCACCTCGCCGCGGTGCAGGACGAGCGACGCGCTTCGCGGGAGGCGAGCGCCCGAGAGGTTCTTCACCTCGAGCACGGTCTCGCCCCGGGCCGTCTCCTCGCGCGAGACCGGCGCGACCTCGTGACCCAGGAGGAGCTTCGTCAGATCGGCGAGGGTCGTGCCCTCCATCGAGGCCGCCTGCACCGTGCGGCCGTCGCGGAGGACCGTGTACCGCTGCGCCACGCGCAGGATCTCCTCCAGGTGGTGCGAGACATAGAGCACGCAGACGCCCGACCTCGCCAGATCGCTGACCGCCGAGAGGACGCGCTCGGCCTCCGCGTGGGCCAGGCTGCTCGTCGGCTCGTCGACCACGACGACCCGTGGCGTGGCGCCGGCGAGCGCGCGCGCGATCCCCACGAGCTGGCGCTCGGCAGGCGAGAGGCTCGCGCCCGGCGCGCGCGGATCGAGCGACAGACCGAGCCGCGCGAGGGCGGCACGCGCGATCGCTTCGGAGGCGCGGCGATCGACGAAGCCGAACCGTGAAGGTTCGCGCCCGAGCACGACGTTCTCCGTCACGTCGAGGTGGAGCGCGAGCGTCGGCTCCTGCGGCACGAACGCGATGCCCGCCTCGCGCGCGTCGACCGGCGAGCCGGGCGCATACGGCGCGCCGCCGAGCTCGAGCGTCCCGCCGTCGGGCTCGATCAGCCCCGCGATGATCCCGAGCAACGTGCTCTTCCCCGCGCCGTTCTCGCCGAGGAGCGCGTGCACCTCCCCGGCAAAGGCGGTGAGGCTCGCGCCCTCGAGCGCGACAGTGGGACCGAAGCTCTTCTTGATGCTCGTCGCCGTGAGGGCGGGCGCCGTCATGGCTCGAGGTACGGCTTCAGGTCCGGCGCGAGGAGCGCCTGGATGGCCGGCTGCTCCATGTTCTCCTTGTCGACGACCTGCGCACCCGTATCGATGACCTTCTCGATGGGCTCCTTCTTGAGGTGCTGCACCATCGTCTTCACCGCCAGGAAGCCCATCTTCATCGGGTCTTGCAGGACCAAGCCGTCGATGTGGCCCTCGCGGAGCGCGCCGACGAGCTTCTCTGATGCATCGAAGCCACACAGCTTCACTTTCCCCGCCAATCCGAGCTTGCGCAGCGCCAGGAGCATTCCGAACGTCGTCGATTCGTTCGGGCAGAACACGCCGGCGAGCTCGCCCTTGTCCGCACCTTTGGCGAGAAGGAGCGCCTCGCTCGTCGAGTGTGCCGACTCCGTCGTCGCCCCCCCGTATTGGTTGTCGCTGACGACGCTGACCCCGCTCGCGCCCTTGATCGCCTCCAAAAAACCTTGTTCGCGCTGGCTCGTGCTCGCGGAGCCTTCCAGATATCGAAGCAACGCCACCTTGCCGCTGCCGCCGAGCGCCTTGATCAATCGTTCGCCACCGAGCTTGCCGGCGGCGACGTTGTCCGTCGCGACGTACGACACGTGGTCTTCGCCTTGCAGAGCGGAGTCGAACACGACGACCGGGATGCCCGCCTGCTTCGCGGCTTTCACGGGCGGGAGGAGGCCTTTGTCGTTCAGCGGAGCGACGACGATACCGCTCACGCCCTGGGCGATGAAGCTCTCGACGATCCCCACCTGCTCCTTGAGATCGTCCTCCTTCAGGGGACCTTTCCAGACGATCTCCACGCTCGTCTCGCGCGAAGCCTTCACGGCGCCGGCGTGGACCGCCTTCCAGAACTCGTGCGTGGTCCCCTTCGGGATGACCGCGATCTTCGTCGCGCCACCTTGTTTGTTACCGCACGCCTGCGCTGCGAGCGCCGCGACCCCGCCGAGAAATGTTCGCCTCTGCACCCGCGCATTTTTCAGGCTCACGGCGCCTTTCGTCAATCGACCTCGAAAACGCATTTGCATCGCGTTTGCCCTCCCCAGACCGACTGCTGGGAAGCTACGCTCGTTTCTGCCAACCCTACTTTTCCCGAAGAGAGACCATGCAGTACCCCCGTGACGCCATCGCCACGACCCCCGACCCCCGTGAGCCCGGAGTCATTCCGCGGCTCGAGCTCTTCGTCGAGAAGATGGCAGGGCACCCCGTGCCCTGGCACGCCTTCGCGGAAGGCGAAGTCTTCCGAATCGGCGCCCATCGAAAGAACGACCTCGTCCTCGACGACCCGATGGTCTCGCAGTTCCACTGCAAGCTCCGGGTCGTCGGCGGTGTGTGGCGTGTCGAAGATCAGTCGTCGACGAACGGCACGCGCCTCGACGGCGTTCGCATTCGAGACGCCGACCTCCCTCTCCCGCACGGCCGCCTCGAGATCGGCGGCTCCGTCATTCGCATCAGCGAAGCCGGCGCGCGCCCGCAGGAGGAGCTGCCGGCCACCGCCAGCTTCGGCGCGCTCCACGGCCGCTCGGCGGCCATGCGCCGGCTCTTCGCGCTCCTCGAGCAGATCGCCGCGACCGACGCGACCGTCCTCATCCAGGGCGAGAGCGGGACCGGCAAAGAAGTCATCGCGACCGAGATCGTCCAGCGCGGCCCTCGCCGTGACGGCAAGCTCGTCATCGTCGACGGCGGCGCCATCGCACCCAGCCTGGTCGAGAGCGAGCTCTTCGGCCATGTGCGCGGCGCCTTCACCGGCGCGGACTCGGACCGCATCGGCGCCTTCGAGGCGGCGAACGGCGGCACGCTCTTCCTCGACGAGATCGGCGAGCTCCCACTCGAGGTGCAGCCCAAGCTGCTCCGCGCGCTCGAGTCTCGCGAGATCCGGCGCGTCGGCGAGACGCAGACCCGCAAGATCGACGTCCGCGTCATCGCGGCGACGAACCGCGATCTCGAGGTGGAGGTCAACCAGCGACGCTTCCGCGAGGACCTCTACTACAGGCTCTCGGTGGTGTCGGTCATGGTGCCGCCGCTGCGCGAGCGCCTCGAAGACATCCCCGACCTCGTCACCGCCTTCCTGCAGCAGGCAGGCGCTGCCGAGTCGCAGGCGCTCTTCACGCCGGAGGTGCTCGCGGACCTCGCGACACACCAGTGGCCCGGCAACGTCCGCGAGCTGCGCAACTACGTCGAGCGCGCGATCGTCCTCAAGAGCGCGGCGCCGGCGAAGAGCGGCACCTACCGCGTCGTGTCCGCCGCGACGCCGAACATCAACCTGGACCTCTCGTTCCGCGAGTCGAAGGAGCAGGTCATCGAGGCCTTCGACCGCGCGTACCTCAGCGCGCTGCTCACGTGGTCCAACGGCAACGTGAGCCAGGCCTCTCGTCGCGCCGGAATGGACCGCATCCACCTTCACCGGTTGCTGCAGCGCTACGGCCTCCGCACGGTCGGCAACCGTCGCACCGGCACGAGCGGCTGAGCGGCCGAGTGAGCCTCGGCTGGAGCCAGCGAGCTGAAGGGCTCGCGCTTCAGCTGAGGTCACGGGCCCTCGCGACCCCTCGCGATGACGCCGTCGTTTTCCTGCTTTCGAGACGGCACCGACCTTGCCATTGGCCCGTCGCCGGTCGAGTCGCTGCGATGACAATCGCAGCGACTCACCGGCGAAACCAACGAAGAGGTCGCAGTGAAGCAGTTGAATCGCTCGATGATCGTATGTGGATTGGCCGCCGCTGCCGGGTGCTCCGGCTCGAGCGGGAGCGAGCCCGGGGGCGACGGAGGCTCGGATTGGGGGGAGACGGACGGGAGCGGCGCCGGAATGGCGATGGGCCCGGGGCCGTCGGGCTCGGGCACGGGCTCAGGGCCGTCGGGCTCGGGCACCGGAAGCGGCGGTGGCAATGGATCCAGGCCGGTCGACCCAGCGGCTGTCGATTGCACGCACGTCGGCGCGGGCACCGATTACCAGGTCGGTCCGGGCAAGGCATACGTGAGCATCGGCGACGTACCGTTCGAGTCGCTCGTGGCCGGCGACACGGTTCGCATCTTCTGGCGCGAACAGCCGTACCACGAAAAGATGATGATCTTCTCCACAAGGGTATGGAGCGGCCTTCGGGACATACTCACTACGCTTCGGAGAAGGTCCAACCCCTCCCCGCCCTCGCTTTCGCGAACCAAGGAGAGCGGGCTGCGGGACAGGCTTGCACTACGCGAACCAAGGAGAGCGGGGTGCGGGACATGCGCGTGCGCCTCCGCGGCTCCTCTGACCCCCTCGGTGCCGAACCGTGTAACCGGATGTAACCGCCATCCGGTGGAGCGCCGCGCGGCGGTTTGTCATGAAGCGCCTCGGAGGTACGCATCATGCGCTTCGGGATTCATGGCTATCTTGGGCTTTTGGTCGTGGCAGGGGTTCTCGCGGGCTGTGGCGGCGAAGAGGGCGGGGAAGGTGGCGCCGGAGGGAGCGAGTCGACCGGCAAGGGCTCCGGCGCGGGGAAAGGATCGGGGTCGGGCAACTCCTACACGTGCTGCATCAACGACGCGTTCTACCTGTGCCCGAACAAGGCCGCGTTCGACCAGTGCGCCGGGTTCGACATCGACGGCTGCATGAGCGCTTGCTCGTTCGACGACTTCGAGTGCCAGGACGCGTGCTTCGCGTCGTGGACCTCGTCGGACCACGACCCTTCTGCCTGTGAGGAGGATCCCGCCGGGACGTGCGGAGACACGGGGGGGGTGACCAGCGGTGGCGCGACGAGCGGTGGGGCGACGTCCGGGAGCGGTCCTTCGGGGTCGACGTCGTCCGGCGGCTGCCAGGACGAGAGCGCGTTTTGCGAATACGACCTCGATTGCTGTTCGAACGTGTGCACCGACGGCTTCTGCCAGGAAAGCGACACGACCTGCCTGCACGACGGCGGTTTCTGCGAAACCGGCTTCGATTGCTGCTCGCTCGATTGCATCGACGGCTTCTGCGTGGGCGGGTGAGCGCGAGCGATTCACGTTCCTCAACGGAACCCAGACCCCACGGCGCGCCCCAATGGCCGGCCAGAAGACCACCGCCCGACCCGCAGCTCGGCGTAAGATACTCGCTTCGGCTGCGGAGGGATCGATGCGTGTTCTGTCGCTCGATGACGATGGGTTGTCTCTTCCGTCGGGGGCCCGCTGGGCGCTCGTCTACTCCTCCGTGGAGGCGCCGTTTTCGTCAGCGCTCCAGAAGCTCGCCGCAGCGGCGCCCGCCGCGGAGATCTTCGGGTCGACGAGCTTCCGTGGCGTGCTCCTGCCTACGGGGTTTCGGCGAGGCGTCTTCGCGCTGATCGGCGAAGCCTGCGATCCGCGGGCGGTCCAGGCCGTACGGGCCAGCAGCGCGGGGCGCGCGCGCGCGGATGCCCGCGCTGCGTGCGCCGAGATTCGGGAGCGGCTAGGAAAGCGACCGGACGTGTTCTTGCTCCACGCCACGCCCGGCTTCGAGGAGCGAATCCTCGATGGCGTGAGCGATGCGTTCGACGACGAGCCCCCGCCCCTCTACGGAGGAAGCGCCGCGGACGACGACCTGTCCGGCAAATGGCGCGTGCTGAGCGGCACCCAAGCGATCGCGGAAGGGTTCGTCTTGGTCGGCTTCGCGTCCGACAATCAGGTGCACGGGTCGTTCGTGGCCGGCTACATGCCGACCGAACGTCGCGGGCGGGTCACTGCTGCGTCGGGCCGGAGAGTGGCGACGATCGACGGTCGAACGGCGGCACGGGTCTACAACGAGTGGCTCGAGGGCACCCTGTCGGATGTGGTCCAGTCGGGGGGAAACGTGCTCGCGCGCACGACGCTGCACCCGCTCGGGCGCATGATCGACAAGGTGGGGCAGGTGCCGCGTTATCTGCTCTCGCATCCGCACCAGCTGCATGAGGACGGCACGCTCTCCTTCTTCACCGACATCGCCGTCGGCGAGGAGCTCTCGCTCATGCTCGGGAGCGAGGCCGCCCTGCTCGACCGCACCGATCAGGTCGCCGCCCGCGCCGGGCGCGGCGCAGGGGCTCTCCGCGGAGGCATCCTGATCTATTGCGCTGGTTGCGTCGGGATGATCGGCCACAAGACGTCGCTCGTGGCGGAGCGCTTCTCGCAGAGGATCCAGCAAGCGCCGTTCATCGGGGCATCCACCTACGGCGAGCAAGGGTGCTTCTTCGGGACGAGCGCGAAGAACCGCCACGGCAACCTGATGTGCGACGCGATCCTGTTCGAATAAGCTGACGAGGATGTCTCGTCGTTGGTCCTCGCTCGTGCCCTTCGTTCTCGTCGTTGCTTGCTCCTCGCCCGACGGCGCGGGCGACAAGAAGACGGCGAGCGCCTCGCCCTCCGACCTGTCGAGCCAGGCCCCGCACGGCTCCAGCACAGCGAGCGCGCCCAGGACGCCGGACGACGGCAACCAGGCACAGCCGGTGAAGATCACGTCGGCCATTCGGGATGCGAGCTCGCCGGGCGAGACGAAAGACGGTGCCACGCTCGCGAGCCGCCTCTTCGTGAGCCGCGTCACCGCGACCGACGAGCTGCACGTCGCGCTCCAGCTCCGTCCGGAGCAGCCGATCGGCAAGGATCATCCGTGGACCCAGGAGACGATCGACCTCGCGGATGCACCTTCGCAGCTTCGATTCGAGCTATCGGGGCCCGGCGGTAAGGTCACGCTCCAGGGTGACGGCAAGCTCGGCGCATCGGCTCCGACCGTCCTCACCTCGCTCACGCTGGACCTCTTCGTCGGCGCGGACGGCATGCGTCGATGGGAGTCCCGCGTCCCCTGGAAGTCGGCGCCGAAGGGGCTCTTCGGTCAGCCCGGCGACTACGAGCTGGTGATCACGGGTGAGCTCGAGACGAGCAAGCGGACGATCCCGGTGCGATCGGGACCGCTGAAGCTCCAGGTGGTCGGAGTCGACGCGCAGCTCCCGCTCGAGCAGCTCGAGGCGCTCGCCGCCGACGCGGTGAAATCCAAGCGGGCCTTGTCCGCGCCGCCGCGGTCGACCGCGCCGGTCATCGACGACGTCGACGGAAACCTGTGGTTCCGATTCCAGGTCGACTCGAACGAGGGAGGCCGCACCGGCTATGACGTGAATGTCATCGAGGTCCTCCTCGACCCGAGGGGCGAGGTCCGCAACTACGACTCCTTCAGCCACTTCACCTGTGTGGCGCAGGGCACGCGAATCCTCACGCCCACGGGCGACCGCGCCGTGGAGACGTTGCACGAGGGCGACGTGGTGGTGGGGTTCGACCCGGAGCAAAACGTGAAGACAACCGCCATCGTGGAGCACGTCACGAGCGCGCACGTCGAGCGCACCTTTCAGATCGGCGATCTCCGCGTCACCGGCTCCCACCCCCTCTGGGCCGACGGAGCATTCGTTCGAGCCGACCAGATCGAGGAGGGCGCGCGCCTACTCGACGAGCGGTTCGCGTCCACGCCGATGAGCCGCGCGCCCCGCGAGATCGCAGCACCGACGACTGTCTACGAGCTCACCGTGTCGGCGCCGCACACGTATTTCGCCGGCGGGCTGCTCGTCCACAACAAGGCGGTCTACGAGCCGGTGGGCGGACAGAATCAGCCCTGGCAAGGTTGGTTCTTCCGGCGCGCCGCCAAGCGCTGACGCCCGCCGCGCATCGACGGCTCAGCAGCCGCCCGCCGGCGCGCAGCCGTGTCCTTGCAGGGTCATGCAGTTGCGAAACTCCGCATCGTTCGGACAGGTGTACTTCGCGCCATTGATGCAGCATGTGAACGACGAGCTCGATTGGTTCGTCTGCTGGCGGATGATGACCTGCTGCGGGGGCGGCGCGGTGGGGCCGGAAGCAACGCAGTTGGCGCCGTCCCACGCGGTCCCGTCGGGGCACATGCAGCCCTGCTCGGTCATGAATGCACCGCCCGTGCAGGTCGGCGCGGCCATGACGACCTCCTGGCACTGGTTGCCGTTCCATTCGGTGCCTTGTGGACACTGACAGGTGTCGCCCACGGCCAGGGAGCCACCTTCGCAGGGAGCGCAGCTCTGCTTGTTCGCGTCGGCCCACACCCAGCCGTCGGGGCAATAACAGAGAGACTGCCCGTCGCCGCTGACCTCCATCGCACCGGCGACGCAGCTGCCTTGCTCGGGTGTGCCTTGGCACGCCTGACCGTCGAATGTCGTGCCGCGCGGGCAGAAGCAATTCGACCCGATGGCGCGCGCGCCGCCCGTGCAGACGGGCGGGCCCCAGGCGCCGGCGCCGCAAGCCAGGACGACGGCCCCGAGGACGGGGCCGAGCGCGATGAAGGGGGTGGTCGGGCTCCGGCGGGGGCGGCTGCGCATCCCCAGCCGAGTAGTGGACCGAGCGCGTCGCGACAAGCGGAGCAAGGCGCGATGTGCCGTTTGTTGCCAACCGGCTGGGGCAGATCGATAAGGAGCTGATGGAGGGTCTGCGCCTCGAGATCGAGACGCGCTGCGAGCGATGCAACGCGACCGTCGGTGTCAACCGGCTCGGGACGTCGCTCCACTGCCACGCTTGCGACAGTACCGTGGGGATCGACCCTGCGGAGCTGAGCGCCGCGCTGGAGATCATCCTCTACGAGGCGCGCCGGCTCGCTCCCCGTGAAGCTCTGCAGCAACGTGTTCGCCGGTTTCGCGTGCGGATGTCTCGAGAGGTCGTTTCATGTCCGCGCTGCCGGGGGGCGCTACGCGCGTCGGTCGGGACGCCCGCCGTCGGGGGGGTGACGTGCAACTCGTGCAAAACCCTCGTGCCGACGAGGTCGAGCTGGCCGGGCCTGTCGATGTCTTATGTCGAGACATCCATCGGGGAGGACGCCGAGGAAACAGGCGGCTCGCAAGGCGACGCGCTCCCCGCGGCGTTTCCATGCTCGCACTGCGGGGCGCCGCTCCAGCTCGACGGGAGCGAGCTCGTGCGCTGCCGCCATTGCAGCACGACGACTCACGTCCCGAAGGCCTTTCTCAGGCGTGGGCTCCGTCCGGTGGCGGAGCCGTTTCATCTGGTCGGTTCGCGGCTGTTCGAGGCGCCCGAGGGCGGCAACGCCGCGACCCAAGGCCTCATCGATTGGTACGGGCCAGTCTCCGTCGCGGTCCTCGCGCCAGTTGCGCTGGTCGTGGCCGGACACCGCAAGGCGTGGGCACCCCTGCCGAACGGCGAGATCGAAGAGCGCGTCGAGCGGTTCGTCCTCGGCCTCGATGCGGAGGTGCGGACGCTCTTTCGAGTCAGCGAGAGGGTGCGTCGCGTGCCTGTCGAAGGAGATGAGCCGCCCGAGATCGCACTTCGCGACGGGGTGCTCGTGGCGTTTGGCTCCGAGGGCCTCGTCGTGCCCATCGTGGACGTGCCGGTCGACGTCGACGTCGCTGGGCTTCGGCTGCTCGACCAGCGTGACCGCGCCTGCCGCGTGAAGATCGAAGCGGAGGAGCTCGTTCCGAAGGCGACCGGCAAGCGGGTGCGGCTCTCCCAAGGAAAGCCGAGGAAGCGAGCCATCTATCTGTGGTTCGACGATCTCGTCTGGGAGATCATGTCGCCGTCGAGCGTCCGATGCTTCGGTGAGGACGGCACCCTTCGTTTCGACAGCGCGAGAGAGCCAGCGCCGAAGAAGCTCTCTCCCGAGCAAGCGGCGAAGCGCGCCGGTCAGATGGTCATGGCTCGGGCCCTGGAGCGCGCGGCCAAGGAACAAGAGGAGGCCGACGTTCAGAACGCCGCCCACGACGAGAGGATCCGAGCGGAAGGGCTGCGCATCCTCAAGTGGACGTTCGGCGGCATCGTCCTCTTCGGCGTCGCGGTCGCCCTGCTCGTCGCGATGACGCGGTGAGGCCGAGCCCTCGTCGTCCAGCTCAGTTCATGCAGCGCGCCCCGAGCGAGCGCATCCATGCCTGGTCCATCGGTTGGCCTTCTTCGTAGCGCGCGCGCACGCTCGGATAGATGCGCTTGGCGTAGCCGTCTGTCCAGGGCGCACCGCCATACCAGGGCGCTTCGAGGTGGAGCCTCGACGGTTCCGCGAAGGAGAGGAAGACCTTCTGCTGGGCGACCGCGAGTGGCTCTTCCAGGAGAGCCGGGCTCGGCTCGGGGTGGCTCGCGCAGCTCGAGAGGAACGCGGCCGAGAGGTCGCGCTTCTGCTCGGCCGACTGGCGCGACGAGGTGAAATGCGCGAGCTCGTGAATGGGGACGTCGACGTCGCGCTCCGCCCGATCGCGGTGGCGCACGGGGTTGTACTTCATGAGCAGGGTCGACCCGCGGTTCGACGCGGTGACGTGGTCGACGGGAGGCCACCAGACGAGGAGGACCGTGAAGGAGGCTGCCGGCGTCACGCCGTAGAACCGCGCCATGCGCTCGGCGAACGAGCGAACGTCAGCTTGGTCGAGCCGCGCGCTCAGGCTCGTGGCGACCTCCACGAACGCACCGCTCTCGTCGAGCCATCGTTGCGCGCGCGGCTGCATGGCGGCGTAGAAGCGCTGGAGCGTGTCGACGTCATCGGGTGGGAGATGCGGGCGCAAGGCCGCGAGCGCATCGCTCACCGATCCGGCGGCGTAGAAGGCGTCAGCGAGGACGTCGTGCTTCTCGGGAGCGAAGAGAATCGGCGGGCCCTCTTCCTCGGGAGGCATCGGGTAATGGCGCTTGCGGATCTCGGCATACCGCTCGAACCAGCGCTCATCCTCGGGCGTGAGGCCGAGGTCGCTCTCCCAGGCCGCGCGGTACTCCGGGTCACACTTCTTCCGGTACCAGGCCGAGGTGTTGTCGAGCACCTCGAACACGTCGGCGGCGAGACTGTAGCGCACCTGGATGATCGCGCCGGGCGTAGGGGCCGAAGCGGGCGCTGCCGAAGCCGAGGACAGCACAGAAGGAGAAGTTGGCGGGGCCGATGCGCTGCACGCAATCGCGAATACGGCGACCGACGAGGCGAGGGGGCGCGGAGCCCACGCAGTCATCACCAGCTCACGGGCCAGAGCTCCGCGTACACGCCGTCACCTTTGGCGGCGCCGCCAGCTCGCGGTCGCGCGTAGAAGAGCTCCTGCGACTTGCCCTGGCACACGTAGGCGAAGTCATCGGACTGGACGAGCACGCCTTTTTTCGTGGTCGCGAACGCCGGCGCCTCGGAGAAGTCTTTCTTGTCCTTCACCCAGGCGAGGCCCGCGTTCCCTTTTTGCGCGACGTCGTGCCGCTCGAAGGCGGACACCGCCTTCTGGATGCCGAGCATCGACGGCAAGTCCTCGGGGACCTGGTCGAAGCCGATGCGCGCGGGGATGCCGCCGCTGGCCTGGTCGAGGGGCACCGTTCGCGACCGCAGGACAGCGTAGCCGTCTTTCTGCTTTCCGTCCTTCACGTCCCAGGAATGGCCCAGCCATTTGGCTTCGCCGCCGGGTGAGGTGCCCTCCCAAGGCCCGCACGTGGCGACCGCGTCCAGGATCTTGCACGGGCCCGATTTCGACTCAGCGGGACACTTCAATGCCTTCTTGATCGGCTCGACGTCGAGATGATCCGCAGGCGGTCGCGGCTCGGACGCCGAAGTCGCGGTGGGCGGCGGCGCGCTCGCGGGCTTGCTCGAGCTCGAAGCGGACGGCGCGGGGTCCTTCGAGGAGCAGGCCACGAGGACGAGGGCGAGGGCCAGGTGTCGCATGCGCGAGCAGCATACTCGGATCCGTCAGCGCGCCGGCTTTTCCGGTGCGGCCTCCGCGTCGAGCACGACGAGCGGTCTCAAGCGCTCGAGCGCTTTGCGCTTGAGGCCGCGGACGCGCATGAGCTCCTCCAGCTTCTTGAAGCGACCGCCGAGCTTGTCGCGCAACGCGAGGATGGCCTGCGCCTTCTTTTGTCCGATCCCCGGGAGCTTCACGAGATCGGCCTCGGTCGCTCGGTTCAAGACGACCTTGCCGTCGACGACCGCTGGGCCGAGAGCCACCGATGCCGATGCCGATGCCGATGCCGATGCCGATGCCGATGCCGATGCCGATGCCGACGCGGATGCAGGAGGTCGCGCCGCGCGCCTCGCCGGAGCCGCTTCTGCCGGCGCGACAGCGGCCTGGGCCGGCATGTACCGGTCGAGCGCGCCGGAGCCGAGCAGACCCAACCCAACCAGCGCGAGCGCGCCGAGCCCGATCTTCGGAAGGAGCGAGATCCACGCGGACTCCCGCGCCGCGGCCCAAGCCTGCGCGAGCCGCTCGCCAATCGTGTGCGCCATCAGAGCCTCCGCGCGGGCGCATTGCGAGGCTCGTGCCGTCCGGACGGCTCGAAGATCGCGGGCAAACGGCGCGTCAGGGGCTGGCGGCGCCGGAAATCGGGGGTGGCGCCGCCAGCGGATCGCGCCGCGTGTCCGTCGCTACTTCTTGGGGCCGGCGAGGCCGGCGATCTGCTGCTGCTGCTGCTGGAGGAGCTGCGCGACGACCTTCGAGCGCTGGATCGCGAACTCCTTCACCTGCTGGTTCTGCGAGCCGGCGAGGGCGTTGAGCAGCTTGGTGACCTTGTCGATCTGGCGCGACTGGAAGAGGGCCTCGAAGTAGTTGTTCGCGAGGCGCACGTCGCGCGTCATCTTCGCCTCGTGCGGCTGGAGCGTCTTGATGACGCCCTCGAGGTCGCCCTTCTGGCCGTGGAGCGCGGAGAGCGCGAGGAGCGCGAGGACGTCGTCGTTGTTGAGCTCGAGCGCCTTCTTGCCGTAGGCGATGGCGCGGTCCCGCGTCTCGTCTTTGCCGCCGAAGTAGGCCTGCAGCGCGACGAGCGCGCGCGAGTTCTTCTTGTCCGACCCGAGCTTCTCGAGCTCGGCCGCGGCCTTGTCCTCGTCGGTCGTCTCCTTCAGGTGGGTGAAGAGCATGGCCCACGCGTCGACGAGCTCGGGATCGATCTCGATGGCCTTGTCGATCTGCTGGCGAGCCTGATCGTTGTCGCTCTTCGCGCGGAAGAGCTTGGCGAGGTGCAGCGCCGGGTAGGGGCTCGTCTTGAGGAGGTTCTGCGCGCCCTTGAGCGTGCCCTCCGCCTTGTCGTGTTTGTCCTGCTGGAGCTGGCAGATGCCGAGGGCGAGCCAGTCCTCCCCGTTGCCGCCCTTGGCGACGACCTTGGCGAGCACCTGCTCCGCGCGCTGGAAGCGCTCGTGCTTCATGAGCTCCTGGGCGTAGATGCGGCCACGCCCCAGGTCCTCGGGCTTCTCGTTGAAGTGTTTGTCGAGCCCTGCGAGCAGGTCCTCGAGGCCGATCATGAGCGGGCGGCCTTGTTCGTCCTGGACCTGGACGGCGGGGCCGTTGAAGCCGAGCAGGCTCCAGAGCTGCTCCTGGGTGACTGCGAGCGGACCCTCGTTGAGCTTGTCCTTGAACTCGTCCGTCATCTTCTGGATGGGCAGCACGACCAGCGCGTTCGGAGGAACGCCGTTCTGGAACGCCGTGATGGGCGCCACGATCGCCGCTCCGCCCTGGATCTGCAGCCCCGATACCGTCTGGCCGTTGCCCGTCATGTTCGATGAATCTCCGCTTGCGAGGGACGCGGACGCTAGCAGCGCGGCCCTTCTCCAGCAACGGATCCATGCGACGAACGCCCGCGTTTCGTGTATTGGGCTCGGATGCAGAGCGCAGAGCTGAAGGCCGAAGTCCCGCAACACGGAACGGCCGCGCACCCCATGCCGCGCTCGGCCGGCTACCAGGTGCTGCCCGATCCGTCGCCGCTCGGGCTCGGGGCGGAGCCGCTCCCGAACGCGCCGCCGGCGTTCGGCGTGCGCGCGGTGCTCCGGCTGCGCCGCGCGATGCAGAAGCTGACGGACGCGCTCTGCCCGCCCGAGCTGGCGATGTTCGACACGATCACGGGCGTCGGGAAGACGGCCCTGCTCGGCGCGGTGGCGCGGCATGACATCCCCGATCTGCTCGAGCGCGGCCCGCTCGACGCAGAGGGAATCGCCGCGCAGAAGGGCCTCGACGGCGACGCGGTTCATCGCACGCTTCGGGCGCTCTCCACCATCGGCATCTTCCGGCTCCGCTCGGACGGCAAGTTCGAGAACACGCGCCTCTCGCGCACGCTCTGCGGCAACAAGGTCTCGCGTATCCGCGAGCTCGCGATCCACTACGCCTCGGGCTCCCACATGGCCGCCTGGGGTGACTTCGCCCGCACGCTGTCGACCGGCCGCGCCGCGTTCGACCGCGTGCACGGCATGACGGTGTGGGACTGGTTCGAGAAGAACCCGGACGAGCGCGAGATCTTCGCGCACGTGATGATGGGCCTCACGCTGCAAGACGCCCCCGTCATCGCCACGGTGTACCCCTGGAGCGAGATCAAGAAGGTCTGCGACGTCGGCGGCGGTCGTGGCTCGCTCCTCTCGGAGCTGCTCGTCCGGCACCCGCACCTCGAGGGCGTGCTGTTCGACGCGAAGGGCGTTCTCGACTCGGCCGACACGCTCCTCACCGCGCGCGGCGTCCGCCGTCGGGTGGAGCTCGTGGCAGGCAGCTTCTTCGAGCGCGTGCCGTCGGGCGCCGACGCGTACGTCCTCAAGAACATCCTGCACGACTGGGACGACGCGAGCTGCCGCACCATCCTCCACTCCATCCGCGACGCCTGCCCGGAGGGCACGAAGCTGGTCATCAGCGAGTCGCTCGTCGAGCGAAACTCGTCCCATCTCATGGGCACCGTGGCCGACATGCACATGATGACCATCTGCTCCAACGGCCGCGAGCGCGGGGTGGAGGAGATCCGTGGTCTCCTGGCCGACGGCGGCTTCAAGCTCGCGCGCGTCTTCGAGTACCCGACGATGAGCGTCCTCGAGGGCGTCGCGACCTGAGCTCGCGGAAGAATTCGAAGGCCGGCTGGGTAGAACGCGGCGTGAGCCGTGTCCCCGTCCTGCTTTCGCTCGTGCTCCTCGCTGCCTGTGCCAAGACGCTCGACGGCGACGACGGCAGCGGCGGCTCGTCGTCGACGAGCGGCGGCGGCGGCGACTCGCCGTGCGCGAAGAAGGACTGCGGTGAGCCCTGCGAGCTGTGCGACGAGCCGCCGTGCAACACCGTCTGCGACGGCCAAGGCGAGTGCCGCAGCGCGTACGACGTCACCTGCAGCGACTGCCCGGACGGCTCGGACCGGCCGACCACGGGTGAGGACTGCCCGATGTTGGAAGGCCTGGTCTGCGAGTACCGCTACGGGAACGCCTGGTTCGACTTCGTGGACTGCCGCGACAAGATCACCTGCGGCGTGAATGGGTGGGAGAGCATCCCCGAGGCGAGCTGCATGAACTTCGACCCGGCCTACGCCACTTGTCCGATGATGATGCCGCAACACGGGACCCTGTGTGATCCGTCCGAATACGACTCGCTCTGCGACTACGGTGGCGGGAGCTACTGCGCGTGCTCGCATTGCCTCGCGACGGACGACTGCAGCGGTCCGACGGCCTATTGGGGCTGCGTTCAAGTGGCAGAGGGCTGTCCGGAGGACGCGCCGCTCCTCGGGCACGCTTGCGGGCAAGAAGGCCAGGTGTGTGAGTACGGCGCGTGTTGGCTCGAGTCGACCTACGCCTACGGCGCCGAGTTTCTCAGCACGCGCCGCGTCTGTCAGGGCGGCATCTGGGTGGAAGAGTCGCTGGGCTGCCCGGTCCAATAGTTCGGCTCGAGCGAACGGTGCCGTTCCGAAAATGGCGCGCGCCGCTCGCGTGGGGCCGGACTAGGCTCACCCCTCATGCAGCGACGCAGCACTTTCTTCTCGGTCGGCCTCTTCGTGTCGTTTGCGGCGCTCGCCGCTGCTTGTGGTGACGACGGCGGCTCCGGCGGAGGCGGCGGGAGCACGACGACCACGACCGGCAGCGAGTCGACCACGGACGGCACGAGCGTCGCCTCGACGACCGAGACCTCGACCTCGGCTTCGACCGGCATGATTGTCGACCCGTGTGAAGGCGCGGGCATCGTGTCGTTCGCTGCCGACGTCGCGCCGGTCCTCGAGCAGAAGTGCGCTACTGCCAACTGCCACGTGGGCAGCATGGCCGACGGCGGCCTCGATCTCGGCGCGATGGTCGCGCACGCGAACACGGTCGGCCACGCCACGAAGAGCTGCGGTGGAGACCGCACGCGCGTCATCGCGGGCGACCCGGCCGAGAGCTACCTCTGGGACAAGATCATGGGCACCGACCTCTGCGGGACGAGCAAGAAGATGCCGCCCGCCACGAAACCGCAGCTCGACGCCGCGGAGATCCAGGCCATCACGGACTGGATCTGCGGCGGCGCGCTCGACGACTGAGCCCAGGTGGCGCGCTCAGGCACAGGTCTCGTTGCACTGACCGCTCACGCACTCCTCGTCGCGTCCGCAGGGGGCGCCGGAGCCGCCGGCAGCGCTGCACTGGTCGGTGGTCCAATTGCAGAGGTCGCCAGCGCACTCCTCGTCGCGCGAGCACGGCGCGCCGAGATCGCCGGGCGTCGAGCACTGCTCGATCTTCCAATTGCAGAGCCCGGACGCGCACTCGTCGTCGGTCTCGCAGGGCGCGCCGCCGTTGCCTGTCCCCGTGCTGCCTCCGGAGCCCTGGGTATCCGCCGCACAGTCCGCGAGCGCCTCGTTCTCGGCCGAACAAGCCGCCGACTGCTGAGGGTCGCCGCAGTCGACCGACTCGGCCATCGAGAGGCACCGCAGGACCTCGTCGCGCTCCTCGGCGCACGACTCCGGGACGACCTGCTTGCGCTGCTCGCACTGCTCGAGGCAGCTGTTGCGAGCGAAGTCCGTCTCGATGTCGGTGCACTTGTCGAGCACGTTGTCGCAGACCGCGTCGCAGGTGGCGGCGCCGCTGCAGTCGGCCAGGAGAGGAATGGAGAGCGAGCCGCAGAGGAGGAGGGCGGGGGTCAGGCGGAAGAAGCGAAGGCGAGCGGGAGCGACCATGGCGCCGGAGGTTGGGCCCGGGCCGCGCGGATTCCGAACCGCGAGCACCTTTCCGACGGCGTAATGTTGCTCGCTAGAACTTGATGCCGTTCTCGGCGCGGTGTTTCCACCAGCGGTAGGCGAGCACGGCCGCTGGCACCGACGCGACGGTGGCCAGGACCGGGAAACCGAGCGCGCCGACGACGACGGCTCCGGCGACCGCGGCTCCGGCCGCCATGCCCTTGCTCTTCGACTCCTCCACCACGCTCTTGCGACCTTGGCTCATGGCGCTCCCGTCCGTTGCTTGGAGCGTAGATCGGATCCGCCGGCCGTCCAGCCGCGGCGCGGCGATCCATCGCGGGCCGGCCAACCCCATGGTAGGGCCGCGGCATGGCACGCCACGATGGACGGTCCGCGAACCAGCTTCGCCCGGTGGAGACGACGGTCGGGTTTCAACGGAACGCGGAGGGCTCCGTGCTCTACCGCGCAGGCCGGACGGTCGTGCTCTGCACGGCCTCGGTGGACCCCGGGGTCCCGCCGTTCCTGCTGAACTCCGGCAAGGGCTGGGTCACGGCCGAGTACCAGATGCACCCGCGCTCGGCTCCCGAGAAGCGGGAGTCGCGCGACGGCCGGGGCAAGGCGCCGAGCGGGCGCACGCAGGAGATCCAGCGCCTCATCGGCCGATCGCTCCGCGCGGCGGTGGACCTGCAAGCGCTGGGTGAGCGGCAGATCGTGGTGGATTGCGACGTCCTCGAGGCCGACGGCGGAACACGCACGGCCTCGATCACGGGCGGCTTCATCGCCCTGGCGATCGCGATCGACAAGCTGATGAAGTCGGGCAAGCTGGCGAAGCCGGTCATTCGCGAGCAGGTCGCGGCGACGAGCGTCGGTTTCCTCGACGACGGGCTCGCCCTCGACCTGGTCTACGTGGAGGACTCGAAGGCCCGCGTCGATTTGAACCTGGTCGGCACGGAGCGAGGTCGCATCGTCGAGGTGCAGGGGACCGCCGAGGGTGAGGCGATCGCGCGCGCCGACATGGACAAGATGGTCGATCTGGCGATTGAAGGCGTGACGACCCTCACCCGGATGCAGGCCGAGGTCCTGGCCGGCGCCGGGGTCACGCTCGCCTCCCTCCTCGCGCCGAGCTAGATCCGAGGAGGACGTCCCGATGCACGTGAAGGCGATGACCCTCGTCCTGGCGACGCACAACCCGGGGAAGCTGGCGGAGCTGCGTTCGCTCTTTGCTTCGCTCCCGGTGGAGGTGGTCCCCATCCGCGAGGTCGTGCCTTCTTACGGTCCACCCGTGGAGGACGGCGCCACCTTCGAGGAAAACGCCCTGAAGAAGGCGCGGGCCGCCGCCGAGGCCACCCAGCTCGTGGCCATCGCGGACGACTCGGGGCTCGAGGTGGACGCGCTGGGCGGCCGGCCGGGGGTGCGCAGCGCCCGGTTCGCGCGCGAAGGCGCAACCGACGCGGAGAACAACGCGATGTTGCTCTCCGCCCTGGAAGAGGTGGAGGACGCGTCGCGCACCGCCCGCTTCCGTTGCGTCATCGCCCTGGTGGATCCGTTCTCGGAGGGGCTCAAGCCCGTGGTGGTCGAGGGCCGCTGCGACGGCGTCATCGCCCGGAGCGCCCGCGGCGAGAGCGGGTTCGGCTACGACCCGCTGTTTCTTGTCGAAGGGGGCGCGCGCACGTTCGCCGAGCTCGAAGAGGACGAGAAGAACACGATGAGCCACCGCGGCCAGGCCGCCCGTGCGCTCCTGCCTCACGTGGAGTCGATGCTCGAGGCGCGGCTCGCCGAGGCCCGGCGCATCCTCGCCTCGCGAGGTGCCGGGTGAGCCGAATCAAGAGCGTGGCCCGCGTGTACAAGGGCTCCGCCGGCTACGCCACGGTCGGCATGGAGATCGTCTTCGCGATCGTGTTCTCCATGTTCGTGGGGAGCTGGCTCGACCAGCGCTATGGCACCGATCCCTGGTTTACCTGGGGTGGGTTCGCCTTCGGGCTCGCGACCGCGGTCCACAGCGTGCTTCGAGCCATGAGAATGATGCGCGCTGCCACGATCCGAGAGGAGGCGGAGGAGGGAAACCCGGCTCCGCTCTACGAGTCGCGCTCCGAGCGTGCGGCGCGCCGCCGAGAAGAAGCGGCCATGCGGGACAACCGCGTGGACGAGGCCGAGGAAGAGGAGAAGTCGTCGTGACCGAGCCCGAGCCCCAGACTCCGCCCAAGAAGCGAGACCCCGTCCTCCGGGCGGCGGTGAAATCCGTCGCGGTGAGCGGCCTGGTGCTCACGGTGCTCGCGGCCGTGTTCTCGGACTTCCGCGCTGCCGTCGGCGTCTTCCTGGGCGGCGCCCTCGCGACCGCGAACCTGGTGCTCTTCATCCGGCTCGGCGACGCCTTCCTCGACCAGAAGGGCCCGCGGACGCCCTGGGCGCTGCTCGGCTTCTTGAAGCTCCTGGCCCTCTTCGGCGCCGTCTACCTCATCCTGCGCCGAGGGGACGTGTCCGCCCTGGCCCTGGTCGTCGGCTACGGAGCGATGCCCATCGGGATCACGCTCTCGAACCTGTTTTTCCGCAAAGAAGAGCCCTAGACCGCCGGCGTCCCCCCCCTTTTTCCTTTCCCCTCGCCCCGCTCGCCGCGGCTGTGGTAAGGAGCGCCGCGCTAACGGGCCGCACACGCGGCGCGAGGCACGCCGATGCCCAAGCACACCTACTGGCTGACCTACCTGCTCGACAAGTTCCCCGCGCTGAAGCACAACGCGCAGGCGCTCACGCGTCCGTTCGGGGATGAGTTCCTCGGTCACCAGCACCCGGACTACAAGAGCACCGAGCCCGTCCTGACGAGCCTGCTCTACATGGTGGTGCTGCTCGTCCTGGCGCTCGCCGTCCGGTCCAAGGTCATCCGCCTGAAAGAGGCGGTGGTCCCGAGCGACAAGCTGACGCTCACCACGTTCTTCGAGGTGCTGGTCTCGTACTTCTACGACCTCGCCAAAGACGTGATGGGGGCGCACAACGCGAAGCGCTACTTCCCCATCATCGGCGCTTCGGCCGTCTTCATCCTCTTCTGCAACCTCATCGGCCTCGTGCCCGGCTTCTCCTCGCCCACGTCGAGCTGGAGCGTCACGCTGGGCTGCGCGCTCGTCGTGCTCGTCACCTTCAACTACTACGGTCTGAAGGAAAACGGCATGGCGTACCTGGCGCACTTCGCCGGCCCGAAGTGGTACCTCGCGCCGATCATCCTGCCCATCGAGCTGTTCTCTACGATCATCGTTCGGCCGTTCACGCTCAGCGTGCGGCTCATGGTCAACATCTCGGTCGACCATCTCCTGGGGGCGCTGTTCCTCGGGCTC
The DNA here is from genome assembly GCA_016794345.1 of Myxococcales bacterium. Classification (GTDB taxonomy): domain Bacteria; phylum Myxococcota_A; class Polyangia; order Polyangiales; family Polyangiaceae; genus Xiheicaenibacterium; species Xiheicaenibacterium phototrophicum. Next base: position 115,651 of record JAEUKE010000258.1, on the reverse strand, counting down.
GTGACGCTGTTCGTCCCGATCCCGATCATGCTCCTCGGCGTGATCGTCTGCGTCGTGCAGACGATCGTCTTTTGCCTTCTCACCTGCGTGTACATCGGTCTCGCGACCGAGAAACACGACGAAGCCCATCACTGACCTTCCCGTAACCCCTTCGAGCGGGACCCCCATCCCCGCTCGAAAACAAATTCATCTGGCCTTGGCCGGAGAATCGATCTAGAGAGCGCGCCGAACTCGTCGTCGCTCGGCCCTGAAAGGAGCGAATCCAGGATGTCCCTCAAGAGCAAGCTTGTGTCCCTCGCGGCGTTCGCTGCGGCGTTTCTCGTCCCCGCGCTCGCGTTTGCGCAGCAGGCGGGCGCCGCTGCCAACAAGTTCGATGCGAGCAGCTACCTCGGCCTCGCCGCTGGTCTCGCCATCGGCCTCGCTGCGCTCGGCGGCACGCTCGGCCAGGGCCGTGCAACGGCCGCTGCGCTCGAGGGCATCTCGCGCAACCCGGGCGCTGCGGCTCGTATCCAGACCCCGATGATCCTCGGTCTGGCCCTCATCGAGTCGCTCGTGCTCCTCGCGTTCGTCGTCGCGTTCATCCTGCAGGGCAAGATCAGCCTGCAGTAACTCGCGACGGGCGGAGCAGCGACTGTCGCAAAATTCAACACGACAGCGCCGCGAAATTCACGAATGCTTAGAGGCGTGCCTCACCCGAGGTGCGCCTCTTTTTTCTTTGTGCTCACAAGGTATTCTCGCTCCGCGGAGGAACTCATGATGCGAAGTGGGCTTGGGCTTCTGGTCGGTGCCGGCGCAATTCTCGCGAGCGGCTTCTGGGGGTGTGGGGACGACAGCGGCTCTGGCGGCTCCGGCGGGACGGGAGGAGCGGGTGGCTCGGGCTCCACGACGAAGGCGACCACCACCACGAAGAGCGCCACGGTGACGGTGTCGACCGGACCGGACGACACGGTCTACGTCGGACGCACCTGCCTCGACGACGGCGACTGCGGGATGGACGGTCGCTGCCTCCAACCCGACGAGGACATCGAGCAGCTCGGCCTCGGCGGCCCGGCGGACGGCTACTGCACGAAGGCCTGCACCACGAGCAGCGAGTGCCCGGGCAACGGGCTGTGTTTCACCGACGCCAACGACGAAAACGGCATCTGCCTGCTCGGGTGCGAGATCGGGCCCCCGCTCGAGTTCATCGACGACCCGCTGCTGGAGGACAAGTGCCAGCAGCGCGAGGACCTGCGGTGCGTCGACACGAATGACGGTGCTGTCTGCCTTCCGACGTGTGGCTCCGACGCGCAGTGCCCGGCTGGGCGCTCGTGTGATCCGCAGCTCGCCATCTGCGTCGACACACCGAACACGGGGCTCGAGAGCGGCGAGCTCTGTGATCCCATGGCGGATCCCCCCGAGTGCGCGGGTGTCTGTGTCAATTTCGGGACGGACCCCGGCGCTCCGCCCGCGTATTGCTCGAACCGGTGTGTCCTGGGCGGCGAGCTCGACAGCTTCGACTGCGGTGGGCTGGACCAGGGTGTTTGTGTGTTCCGTCCGAGCGGCTACGGCGCGGGGGACCAGGGCTTCTGCTCACCGGCGTGTTCGGTGCAGAGCGACTGCGCGAACCCGGGCTGGTGGTGTTTCTCCAACAACTTCGCCCCGAACGGCTTCTGCTTCACGGCCACGCCGTGCCCCGGCGGGCAAGGCGACTGCGATCCGATGTCCGGCGATGAATGCACGCAGACCATCCACGGTCCCTTCTGCCTCGACCCGGTGATCCCGCTCGGTGACGCAGGGACCGGAGGAGGCGGCGGTGGCGGCGGCGGCCCGGGTGGCGGCGGCCCGGGCGGCGGAGGCGTCGGCGGCGCGGGCGGCGCAGGCGGCTCCTGAGATCCACGATGCGCTCGATCCGGCGGCTCGCGGTGGTGTGTCTTGCGACCGCCGCGTCGGCCTGCGGCGATGACGAAGGTGTGCCGCCCACGGTGGATCTCGGCCTGGGCGGCGGCTTCAGCGGAACGCTCGAGGGAAGCAACCGACTCGTCATCGCCGCGAGCGACGGCAGGGTCCTGCTCGACGGTCTGCCCCCGGCGTCGTTGCAGCAGACGAGCCGCCGCTCGTCGGCTTCGCCGCGCGCGAGGTCACGACCACGTACGAGATGCAGTTCGGCGCGTTCCGGCCCACGGTGACGCCCGAGGGCCCGTGGGTCGTCGCGAGCTCGCTCGAGAAGTCGGGCGGCGGCGTGCTCGTGCGCGTCGGCGCGCGTGACATCGCACGATGCTCCAGGGCCAGCGCCACTCGAGCCACGCACCCATCCCCGAGTACCTCTCGAGCCGCGGGTACGTCCTCGTCGCAGAGTCCGATCGACGCTCGACGTTTTCCTCGTGCTCGGAGCGCGAGACGGCGGCTCGTCTCGAGATCGATCTGCCGACGACCATCCACGTCTTCGACGGCCCGACGCCGGTCGAGGCGCTGACGAAGGCGACCTCCACCTTCGGCCGCCCGCGCATGCCGCCCCTCGTCGCGTTTGCGCCCTGGCTCGACGCGGTCTTCGGGAGCGACAACGTGCGCCGTGTCGCGCAGAAGCTCCGTGACGAGGGCATCCCGTCGAGCGTGATCTGGACGGAGGACTGGCGCGGCGGCGACCGGGACGGCGAAAACTACTCGCTGAAAGAAGAGTGGGAGGTCGACCGCACGCTCTATCCCGACATCGAGGCCGTCGCCGACGACCTGCACGCGCTCGGCTTCGACTTTCACATCTACTTCAACCCGTTCGTGTACCGGGATTCGAAGGCCTGGCAAGAGACCGCCGACAAGGGCTACCTCGTGAAGAACGCGAGCGGAGAGCCGTACACGTTCACGGGCGCCAAGTTCACCGAGTGCGGGCTCATCGATCTCGATGACCCCGGCGGCTTCGCGTGGGCCGTCGGGAAGATGCAGGATGGGATCGCGCTCGGGGCGGACGGCTGGATGAACGACTTCGCCGAATGGCTGCCGACCGACGCGTTCACCATCCGGCGTGGAAGTCGCGCGGCTCGCGATCGCCGGAGGCGCGGCCGGGCGGAGCGCGCTGGTGCACGTCCGGCGCTGAGCTGCCTTCCCCTGGCCGCGCGTAAGCTTTGACCCCTCGTGTCGGCTGTGGCTTACATGGCGCCGTGCGCGTGCTCCACGAGAGCGACTTCTACCGGGTCGAGCAGCTCGACGGCCGGGTGATGAAGGTGATCCGAAAGGACAAACCCTTCGAGAGTCGACAAGACGTGGAGACCGCGTGTGTCCCCGTGCAGCGCGCGCTCGACGCTGCCGGGCGCGCGCTGCATGGCATCCTCATCGACTCGCGCGCCGTGGTCGGTCGCAACGATCCGCAGTCCGAGGCGATGTTCGCGGACCACCGGCAACAAATGGTGGAGGGCTTTCGGGCGGTCGTCGTCCTCGTCAAGACGCCCGCGGGCCTCCTCCACACGCAACGCCTCCTCCGGGAGGGGGGCTCGAGTGGCCGCGTGTTCCTCGATGAGGAGGAGGCGCTCGCCTACCTGCGGGGCGCCCCTCCGTCTTCGAAGTCGCCCCGCAGCAAGTGAGCCTGCACCGGCTCAGCGCACGTCCACGACCATGTGCGCGTCACCGAACGCGTTGTAGCTGTCGAGGATCGGGAACACGTACGGGTCGCTGCCGAGGAGGGCGGGCAGCGGCGAGTTGTGATCGGCGGTGAGCGTCATCTGCGCGCCGCTGAAGTAGATGGCCGGCAGCACCGTGTTCATCTTGGTCTCGGTGTTGCTGGTCGTCGCCCACCAGTTCGCGATGAACGGGACCGGGGTGCCGGACGGCGGGATGACCGTGCCCTCGACGGTGTAGCGCGCCTTGGAGGGAGGGGGCACGCGGATCTCCAGGGTGTTGTCGCCGGCGTCGTAGTCGTACTTGAGCTTCGGGACGTAGCGGGCAGGGACGCCGGCGTCCTTCAGCGCGTTCGCGAGCTTCTTGGAGTCGGTGTCGTAGTAGACCGTGAAGTTGTTGATGTCGCCGTCACCTTCGGGCGCGATGAGGCTCACGCCCACCTGAGCAACCGTGCCGCCGCCGACCGACTTGCCGTCGATCACCACGTTGTTGCAGTTCGCGACACGAACCACCGCGAGGCCCTGCCCGTTGCCGAGGTCCACCGGCGAGTACTCGGCCGGCACGGCGGCGCGGGCGTTGGCGATCGGGATCACCCCGACCCCGGCGAACTCGGTGCATCCCAGGAAGTCGACCTCGAAGTCGTCATCGTCGTGGCTGCAGATCGCCTGCTCCGCCGACCCGAGATCCTCCTCCTCGGACGGTCCACTCTCCACTCCACACCCCGCGAGCATCACGCAGCCGATCACGCCGAGAACGGTTCGTAGGTGCATACGTTACTCCCTCCAAGTGCGTTGTCAGATTTGGTGCTCGCGCGCAGGCGAGCCCAGCATGACAAATCAATCATCAAAGTTCCGAGAGCTCAAGATACGAAGCGGCCGGAGCGCACATTCCCGTGGCTGGAGGTTCTTGGATCGTCGGATGATCTGGCCCTCTCGGCGTTCGTGTCGCGTCTGGTAGGACAGCCGAGGGGCTGGCTCCTCGGGTGCCGGGGGGCGGGGACCTGTACGGATGGATTGTCGGCGCAAGTGGGGCGAGACAATTCGTGGCTTCGTGACGTTTGAGTGCGTCGTCGTCATTTCGCCGAGAGCGCGCTCCCGAACCACACCCGTGATGAGCGTGAGGCACGTTCGCCCCGCGGCTCCGCGCGAACCGCACCGGCTCCCGCGGGCACCCGCGGGCGCGGAGCTTGCGACGGCGCCACTGGGTGACCAACGTGGGCCCGCGCTCGGCGTGCGGCGCGTCGCGCTCTCGCACGCCATGCAAGCGCGCGCCACGGCGCTCGGCGTGCGGACGGTCCACCACGCGGTCCGCGAGATCAAACAAGGGCCCGACCTCGTCGAGGTCGACGGGCAGCGCGCACGTTACCTCGTCGCGGCCGACGGCCTGCGCTCGCCCATCCGGCGTCGGCTCGGCCTCGAGCGCCCTCCGACGCTCCCGCCGCGGTTCGGGCTCCGGAGGCATTACCGAGTCGCGCCGTGGACCTCGTTCGTCGAGGTGCATTTCGGCGAAGACGCCGAGGCCTACGTGACGCCCGTCTCGGACCGAGAGGTGGGCGTGGCCTTCCTGCAGCGGAGCGCGGCCACGTTCGAGGCGACGATGCGAGGGTTCCCGCTGCTGCGCGAGCGCTTGGGCTCGGCGGTCGAGGTCTCGACGGTGCGTGGCGCGGGGCCCTTCGAGCAGCGCGTGTTGCGGCGCGCGCTGCGGCGGACATTGCTCGTCGGGGACGCAGCAGGCTACCTCGATCCGCTCACGGGCGAGGGGGTGTCCCTCGCGCTGGCGACCGCACGCGCGGCCGTCGCTTGTGTCGTGGATGGCCGTCCGGACACGTACGACGAGCGATATCGAGAGGCCACGGCGCGTTACTACAGGCTCACGCGCGCGCTCCTCTTCGTGACGGGGCGCTGCGGGTTGCACCGCCCGTTCCTCCGCCTCTCCCGGCGCCTGCCGCGGGTCTTCGACGCCGCGCTCGAGTACCTGGACGGCGGCTGAGCGCCGCAGCGATCAGGTGCCCCGGACGGCGGACGTCAGCCGCTCGGCGAGCGAGGTGGCGCGCCAACCCTTGCGGATCTCGGCGAGGCCGAGCGAGACGGCACGTGGGTCGGCCACGAGGACGACCAGGCGCTTGCCGCGCGTCACGGCGGTGTACAAGAGGTTCCGCGACAACATGACAAAATGGTTCATCTGGATCGGGATGACCACGGCGGGGTACTCGGACCCCTGGCTCTTGTGGATGCTCGTCGCGTAGGCGAGCGAGAGCTCGTCCAGATCGTTCTCACCATACGTGACCTCGCGATCGTCGAACCGAACGACGAGCGTGCGCGCCTCCTGATCGAGCCGAGCAACGATCCCGACGTCCCCGTTGTAGACCTCGCGCTCGTAGTCGTTTTTGAGCTGCATGACCTTGTCGCCCAGACGATAGAGCCGCTGCCCGACGCGGACCGACGGCCCGGTGGGGTTCAGCGTGGCCTGCAGGCGCTCGTTCAGCTTGGCCGTCCCGGACTCGCCTCGGTGCATCGGCGTGAGCACCTGGACGTCGCGGACCGGATCGAGGCCGAAGCTGCGCGGGATGCGCGTGGCGACGAGATCGATGATCGCCTCCGCGCTCGCCTCGTCTCCGCTCCTCTCCACGACGTAGAACTCGCCGGTCTTTCCCTTCTCCGAATGGGGCGCGAGCCCGGCGTGGATTCGGTGTGCGTTCTCCACGATCTGGCTTCCCTCCGCCTGGCGGAAGACGGCGGTGAGACGCGCGGTCGGGATGACACGGCTGTCGATGACGTCGCGGAGGACCGCGCCAGGGCCCACGCTGGGAAGCTGGTCGACGTCCCCCACCAGGACGAGCCGCGCGCCCGAGGGGAGGGAGGCGCAGAGCGAGTCGAAGAGCTGGATGTCCACCATGGACGACTCGTCCACGACGAGCGCGCCGAGGTCGAGCGGGTTGTCTTCGTCCCGCGTGAACTCACCCGTCTTCGGATCGTATTCGAGCAGCCGATGCAGGGTGACCGCCTCGCGCGAGGTGGCCTCGGTCATCCGCTTCGCCGCGCGGCCGGTCGGCGCCGCGAGCCTCGCGCGGAGCCCGGCCTTGTCGAACAGGTCGAGCAGCGCGCGCACGATCGTCGTCTTGCCGACGCCCGGCCCGCCCGTGATGACGACGACCTTGTTCGCCGCCGCGAGCGCGATCGCGTCCCGCTGCTCCGGCGCGAGCGAGACCTTGGCCCGGCGCTCGAACGCGTCGAGCGCGTCGGTCACCAGCGGCGTGAGCGCGCGGCCCGCAGCGGGGGAGGAGAGCAAGCTCGCGAGGCGGGTGGCGACGCCTACCTCGGCGGCCCAGAGCGGCGGCGAATAGACCGCGTCGTCCTCGAGGCCCTTTTCGATCTTCACGCGCTCGGCGGCGGCGAGCGCGTCGATGGCGGACTCCGCCGTGATCACATCGATCTCGAGCATGGCCGACGCCGCTTCGGCCAGCTGCCCTCGCGGCGCGAAGACGTGCCCTTGTGAAGCGCGCTCGAAGAGGAGATGGAGCACGCCGGCCTGCGCGCGCTCCGGCGACTCCTTCCCGATCCCGAGCGAGGCGGCGATACGGTCCGCGGTCTTGAAGCCGACACCCCAGACGTCGAGCGCGAGTCGGTAAGGCGACTGCGAGACGATCGCGACGGCCTTGGGGCCGAAGCGCTTGTACACGCGCGAAGCGAGCGCGGGCGACGCGCCGTGGGACTGCAGGAAGATCATGATGGCGCCGATCGCGCGGTGTGACTCCCAGGCCCGCTGGACCTCCGCCGCGCGCTCCTTGCCCAAGCCGGGTACCTCGCGGAGGCGCTCCGGGTACTTGTCGAGCACGTCGAGCGACTGTTCGCCGAACATCTCGACGATGCGCTTGGCGTAGGCCGGGCCGACGCCACGCACGAGCCCCGAGCCGAGGAACCGCTCGAGGCCCGCGAGCGTGGCCGGGGCGATTGTGAGGAGCGTCTCGACCCGGACCTGCTCGCCGCGCTTGAGGTCGCGCACGAGCTTGCCCGTCACGCGGACGCGCGTGCCCGGGATGACCGGAGGGAAGACGCCGACGAGCGTGCGCTCGAGCGCCTCGCCGTCGGCCCGCGCCCGGATGACGCGGAAGCCGCTCTCTGCGCTCTCGTACGTGATGCGGACGACCTCCCCTTCGAGCACGACGTCCCCGCCGGCCGAGACGGGGCTCGGCACGAAGAGACCCCCCTGCGCGGGACCGCGCGGAGGCGGACCCTTGGCAGGCGCGGGGCCGATCGGCTGGCGCGGCCGGGACATCGACCCGCACCCTACCTCAGTTGGGAGGAGGAGCAGGGGCTCTGGAACGAGATCGTGGACGTCCACGATCGATAAGTCGGCGCGACGCGCCGCCAGTTGCTAGGCGGCCGCCGTTTTTCGGACGGCGGCTCCTCAGCTCTGCCAGGGGAACAGCCACGGGCGGAACACGTGCGCCGCGCCGCTGGTGGCGAAGTCGTCCTTCACGGTCTCGGGCAGCTCGCCGAACATCGACCGCTTCACGACGCGCTCGGTGCTCCCGTCCTCGAAGGTGACCTCCACGCGGATGTCAGCGCTCGTCGTGCTGCCGGGGACGCGCTCGTAGACGACCTCGACCTTCTGCACGGCCTTCTCGATGCGCGAGACCAGATCCGGATCGGGGTTTCCGCCGAGGGTCGCCGCGACGTCCACCTCTTCTGCGGCGAGCTTCGTGGCCACGATCCGCGCGGTCTCCGCGCGGGCCCAGACCTCGGCCGCCGACTCGCGGACTGCGTTGGTCTTGCGCTTCGCTCCGCCCTTCTTCGTGATGCGTGCGACGAGGAGGAATACGAAGAGCGAGATGACCGCGAGGCAGATGATCTCGAGCATGGGGAGAAGGGTGACCGAGGGTGCGCCGAGGCGCAAGAGGCGACCGGATCAGCGGTAGGGTGCGCCGCTCTTGTCCGAGGAGCCGCCGAGGCGCTTGTCCAGGAGCCCCCCTGCGCGCGTCGTCACGATCGCGCCGACGCCGGCGAGGACGACGCCGAGCTGCAGGAGGCCGCCGACCACGGGAAGGAGTCCGGCGAGCAAGAAGAGCACACACCCCGCCGCGAGGTGGATGTACGGGTTCTCGGTCTTGTGTCGCGCGACCGCCGCACCGAGAACCGTGAGCGCGCTCGTGATACCGGCGAAGAGGGCGACGACCAGGCCGAGCGCCCCGACGAACGCCACGGGGATCCCGATGATCGTCAGCGCGGCCACGACGAGCAGGAGGGCCGCGCCGAGGATGCCGACGAGCCCCATCGCGGCCGATCGCATCGGACGCGCGGCGACCTCCGCCCGGACCGACTCGGCGCGCGCGCCGCCGAGCGCGATGGTGAGCGCGCCGATGACGAAGAAGAACGAGGCGGTGCGGACGGCCTCGGAGATCTTGTGGACCGCGCGCTCTCCCCAGCTCGCGCGCGACTCGCCCTCGGCCGGATCGAGCTTCACCGAGCCGCCCACCTTCGCGTTCTCGGCGCCCTCGATGGATCCGCCGACCACGCCGAGATCGCCGTCGATGCGCGCCCCTTCTTCGATGTGGATGAGGCCACCCGTCGCGCTGGCGTCGCCCTCGACGTGCGCCCCTTTGAGCAGGTTGGCCTGGCCGCCGACGACGGCGAGGTCGCCGGTGACGCGGCCTTCGATCTCGATCGTGCCACCCATGACGGTGACGTCATGAACGACCTCGTCTTTGCCGATGCGCAGGTTCTTGCCCCACACCTCGACGTCGCGCTGTTTCTCGGGCGGGGCGGTGTCGTCCTCGGCTTCCGTGGGCGGGGCGCCCTCGGCGCGGGGCGGTCCTTTCGTTCGGCTGATCGTCACCATCGTGCCCGAGCGCTTCGCCACCCAGCTGCCGTCGTCGAGCAGGGCGTCGAGCACCTTCTTCGCGGGCTGCCCCTTCACGGTGAGGTCGACGCGATCGTCGAAGCCGTCGCGCAGGACCAAGCTCCAGCCGGCCTCGGCGGCGAGCTCGCGCAACGCCTCGGTCCGTGACACGCCGGAGAGCTCCAGCGAGACCGCCTCTCCTTCGCCCGGCCAGTCTCCCTCGAGCGTGACCTCCGCGCGCGCGTCGCCGGACAAGGCGAGGGTGGCCAGCAGCGTCGCCGATCCGATGATGAGCCTCTCACGCGAAACCATGGTTGCTCCTCCGCTCTTTGTCCTTCGAGCCCCACACCGCGACAGCGACGCCAGCCGCGACGAGCACGGCCGCGAACAGCAGCGACGAGACAGGGCCGGAGACCTCGTCGAAGACGGCCAGCCCGACTTGTTTGAAGCCCGCAGCCTGGAGCTTGATCGCCGCCCGCAGGGTCGAGAGCTGTCGCGGCAGCGACGCCGCGCTCGGCGCGGAAGCGAGCAGGCCGACGATCAGCGCCGCCGCGATGTACGGCAGCGGGCTCCGGCGCGCGTGCGGGCGCGCGAGCGCTGCCTGCGCCTGAGGTGACGCCGCCAGCGCATGGATCTCTCGGTGGAGCGTCGTGGTGCGCAGGGCCGCGTCCGCGAGCCGAGCGCTGCAGGTCTCACACGTCTCGACGTGCGCGGCGCTCGAGGCGGACACCGGCTGGGCGTCGGCGAGCGCTTCGATCGCCGCGTCGGTCAGGTGGCCGCCCGTATCGCGCTCCCAGCGCGTCTCGAGGCCGTCTTGCGGGTTCATCGCTTCTCTCCGTGTCCTTTGCGGGTGAGGGTGGTCTCGAGCGACTTCCGGCTCCGCGCGATCCACGTCGCGACCGTGCCCATCGGGATCGACAGCCGCGCCGCGATCTCCTGGTAGCTGAGGCCTTCGACGTGGAAGGCGAGGAGCGCCTCGCGCGGGCCCTCGTCCAGGGTGGCGAGCGCGGCGCGGAGCGCCTCGGCACGAAGGGCCCGGGCAGTCGCTTCTTCCGGGCTGGGAGCCGAGTCGGGCGCCTCGTCCTCTTCGGCCGCGGGCTGCTCGCGCTTGCGGGAGCGCAGATGATCGAGCGCCACGTGTTTCGCGATGCCCGTGGCCCACGGCCCCACGGGCTCGCCGGGCCGGAGGCGGCCCTGGCCTTCGACGATGCGGCGGAAGGTCTCCGCCACGCAGTCCTCGACGTCGGCGTGCCCGAGCGGCAGCCGCAGGATGCGGGCCGTCACCGCTCGCAGCACTGGACGCAAGCCCAGCGCCGGGGTCACGGCCCGCGCCACGACCATCTCACCGGTGGGTAGGGGCTGCGCCAGGGCCATCGTCGGAGCGAGCATCGACTACCGGCTCTTCGCGGCAGCCCCCGCTCTTCTTTCAAAGAATAGGGGCTCGAGCCGTCCCTGGCCCTCACCTCGTGAGGGGGGCGGGAGGCCCAAGTGGCGGAGGGGGAGCTCGGTCGCGCGCTCTCGACGGTCAGAAGGAGCAGACGGTGGCGACCTTCGAGGCCGCTCCGCTCGAGCCGACGAAGCGCTCGCGGGTCTCGGCCGAGGTGCCCGGGATCGAGGCGCAGCCCTCGTTCTCGGGCGCGGCCTTGGCCATGCACGTCCCGCCGTCCGAGGTCTTCGCGCAGAAGGTCGAGGCGTGCCCGTCTTTGTCCGAGCAGTAGCCTTCGCAGGGCACGGTGCAGAAGCCGTCGCCGCCGTCCTTCAGGCAGTGGCCGGCCTCGCCGTCCGCCGTGAAGCCGCACTCGGCGTCCGAGTCGCAGGGCGTTCCGATCCACGGCGAGGTGTCGGCGACGACGAGCATCTCACCCGTCGCGAGGTCTTGCTTGATTGGACCGACGTTCGCGCAGTGCTGGCCGTCGAGCGCGCGGTTCTTGTCGTACGCGCAGACGACCTGCGGCAGGTTGCGAGAGTCCCACGTCGCGAACAGGTCGACGTTGGTGGTCGGGCGCTTCACGCCGGCGAGGGCGGGGTAGTCGACGTCGACGAACTTCCCCTCGTAGGTGTCCCACTCGTTCGACACGTCCACGCTGACGGGGAGCTGCTTCGTGTCGCTCGAGGAACGCGGCGCCGACATGTCCATGCCGAGGATGTGCGCGAGCTCGACCACGTGCTCGCCCTGCATGCGCTGGCAGCCGTGCGACACGGGGCCACGCTTGAGGCTCCACTCCCAGTCACCCGTGTCCGCGTTGCGGGTGGACGTGATCGGCCCATGGAACGCGAGGCCACGGGTCGCGTGGTACTTCATGAACGGGAAGCCGCCCCATGCGGCCTTCTCGGTGGTCGGCGTGAACGGCACCGCGTAGAGCTTCGAGTAGTGGCCGGGGCCCGCGGGCGCCTTGCCGGTGGAAGGATCGATCGCACCGGTCGCCACCGGGTACACGACGGTCACGCGCGTGCGACCGTCAGACTCTTGCTTTGTCCTGGCGTAAAAGGGCAGCTGCCCTTCGAAGCCGGCGGGGAGCAGGCCGCTCGCCCGTAGCGTGTGTGCCTTGAGCGAGACGAACACCGAGGTCTGCTCGAGCTTCGGCAGCCAGCCCTCGTAGATCCACTTCTGGCTCTTGCCGCCTGTCTTCTCCGCGTTCTTCAGGAACGCGTCGTCCGCGGTCTGGGCATCTTCCTCCTCACAGCCGACGGAGGCGGTGGCGGCGAGGGCGAGGGCGAGCGGGAGGACGCGGCGAAGGAGCATGCCGCGCCCTAGAGCATGGGGCGCGCCAACCTCTAGAACGCTGAAATCCCGGGGTTTTGGGCCCCCGACAGGATCCACGCGGATCCAGGTTAGCCTACATGTGGGTGGATCTGGATCCAGGCGCGTCCGCGACGGGGCAGGCCGTCAGGAGATCCGGTAGTTCGGCGCCTCTTCCGTGATGATGACGTCGTGAACGTGGCTCTCGCGCAGGCCCTGCGAGGTGATGCGGACGAAGCGCGACTTCTCGCGAAGATCCTGGATGGTCCTCGACCCCGTGTAGCCCATGCCCGACCGGAGGCCGCCGACGAGCTGGAAGACGATCGAGCCGAGCGAGCCGCGGTAGGGCACGCGCCCCTCGATGCCCTCGGGGACGAGCTTCTCGTCCGCCGCGCCGCCCTGGCCGTAGCGGTCCTTGCTCCCCTTCTTCATCGCGCCGATGGAGCCCATGCCCCGGTACACCTTGTAGCTTCGGCCCTGGTAGAGGACGAGATCACCCGGCGACTCGTCGGTGCCGGCGAAGAGCGAGCCGATCATCACGGCGGACGCCCCCGCGGCGATGGCCTTTGTCACCTCACCCGAGTACTTGATCCCGCCGTCGGCGATGATCGGGACGCCGCGACGATCGCCGACGCGCGCGCAGTCCGAGATCGCGGTGATCTGCGGGACGCCCACGCCGGCGACGACGCGCGTCGTGCAGATGCTGCCCGGCCCGATGCCGACCTTCACGGCGTCCGCGCCTGCGTCGATCAGCGCCTCGGTCGCTTCGGCCGTCGCCACGTTGCCTGCGACGACCTGCATGTTCGGGAAGCGGCTCTTCACGGCGGCGATCGACTGGATGACCCCGCGCGAGTGCCCGTGTGCGGTGTCGACGACGATGACGTCGACGCCTGCCGCGACGAGCGCTTCGATGCGCTCGTCACGATCCGCGCCTGGGCCGATGGCCGCGCCGACACGCAGCCGACCGTGCTCGTCCTTGAGGGCGTCGGGATTCTTGTCGGCTTGGAGGAGGTCCTTGATGGTGATGAGGCCCACGAGCTTGCCGGCCTCGTCGACGACGAGGAGCTTCTCGATGCGGTGTTTGTGCAAGAGCTCCTTCGCGCGCTCGTTCGAGACGCCCGGCGGGACGGTCACCAGGTTCTTTGTCATGAGCTGCGAGACCTTCTGGCTGAGGTTCTGCGCGAACCGCACGTCTCGCGCGGTCAGGATGCCGACCGGGCGCTCGTTCTCGACGACGGGCACGCCGCTGATCGCGTGCTCGTTCATGACCTCGAGCGCCTCCGCCAGGGTCTGCTCGGGCCGCGCCGTCACCGGTGCGCCGATCATGCCGCTCTCGGCGCGCTTCACCTTCTCCACCTCGCGAGCCTGATCGCGCGGCGGGAGGTTCTTGTGGATGATGCCGATGCCGCCGACGCGCGCCATCGCGATGGCGGCTCGGCCCTCGGTCACGGAGTCCATCGCCGCGGAGACGAGCGGCGTGTTCAGCTCGATGCCGCGTGTCAGCCGGGTTCGCACGTCGACCTCGTTCGGTAGGACCTCGCTGTAGGAGGGAACGAGCAGCACGTCGTCGAAGGTCAGGCACTCGCGGAGGCGGTCATCCAGCATCGTCACGGATTACTCCCGCTCGGGGCCGCGCGCCAAGCCGGGCGTCGGGGGCCGCTCGGATCCGGTGGAGCAGGCCGCCAATGTAGGTGACGATGGCGCAACCTGGGTGGGGAATTGTTGGTCCATGGACACCGGATTCGTGCGCTCGTTTTGTTTTGCTTGGCCGCGGACTGGTTGAATTTCAGTCGAAAAGCCGGTTCGTAACGAGACCGCGCAGGAACCGCGGGTTGGTACACGGTGTGCAAAAGTCGCACAACGGCGGCCACGCCCTCACCCAAGGTCGGTCTTCCCCATGAGCTTCCGTCGGATTGTCACTGGTTCCTTTGGTCTCGCGGCCTTCTCGGTCTCGCTCCTCGCGATGATGGGCCCCGGCTGCGGCGATGAATCGGCCACGGAGGGCGAGGAGCAAGACGTCGTCCCCGAGGGCGCGCAGACGCCTTTCGATCTCGCCGGGCTTTGCGACCAGAACATCACCCGCCACGCCGCGGTCCGCGCGCAGGAGCTCGCGGAGGGTGTCGTCCGCTGGCAATGCGGCGACCGCCCGGGCGTCGACGGGCCCATGGGTGAGTCCGACGGCCGCGGCCAGGAGTACTGCGAGTACCACGCGATCTCGAACGGCAAGGCCGTCACGACCTTCGCCGAGGTCGACCCGTCGAAGAAGCTCTACTGCTACTTCACCAGCGTCTACATGGACGTCTCGGTCGGCGACTCGCGCGACAAGTACCTCGCGACCGAGCTGTCGAAGAAGGAGAACTTCGGCGTTCCCTTCGACGCGACCCTCGTCCGGATGGACGGCCAGTTCAACTCGCGTGGCGCGGCCACGACGCTCGTCGTCGACGCGATGGGCGTCGAGACCGACAAAAACGAGGACCGGCAGGCCGCTTGTTACCTCGCGTCGGTCAAGTACCCCGACAAGGCCGAGAAGCTGAAGAAGCTCTGTCGCGGCGTCGACCTCAGCAAGAAGTCCGCTTGGGACAAGGTCGCCAAGCTCGGCGCCAAGGTCCCCAAGAAGACCGACGCGGCCTACGACCAGTTCAAGGATCTCACCGCGTGTATGACTGTCGATCGCCTCGAGCACGGCGGCGTCGACTGGCGGATGAGCGACCCGCACATCAGCCAGGTGGTCGTGCGCGCGAATCAGGAGTGCGGCTGCACGTACAACGCGCTCCCGGACGCGCTCGAGGGCTTCTTCCAGGGCACCTGGTCGAGCAAAGACGCGCTCCCGCCCGGCTGTCGCCGCGCGAAGGTCGGCGGACAGGACTACCAGCAGCTCACCATCTGCGAGGTGCCCGACTCCGAGCGCGGCGACCTCGAGATCAACGCGGACTACAGTGAGAACCTCCTCGCGTTCTGCAACGACCGCTTCGGCAAAGACATCGTGATGACCGCGCCGCTCCGGGCGGTGGAGAACGCCGGCTCCTGCACGAAGTCGGAAGGCGCGTTCTGCAGCGAGTTCACCAAGACCGCCGCGAAGTGATCCGAGCCTCCGAGCCCGCCATGAGAGCCCTTCGCTTCCTTGCCCTCGCCGTCACCCTCGCCGGCTCGCTCGCGCTCGCGGGCGGCTGCGAAGAGCCCGAGACCGAAGACGAGCAGAACGTCGCCGAGACGAAGGAGCTCTTCGGCGACGACCGCGTCGCGGACGTTCTCAAGGGGCACCTCGACAAGGTCCCGCGGAGCTTCCAGGAGTTCGAGAAGCTGTTCGGGGTCGGACGACACTGCAAGCGGACCGACTCGAAGGAGATCTTCGTCGTCGAGGAGAGCAACTCCCGAGCGACCGGAGAGCAACACGAGACCGACCAGCTGATGCCGCGCTCGATCGTCACCGGGTGCAACACCGGTGAGGGCAACCCCGAGGGGGAGCCGAGCTACCAGTCTTACAGCCTCATGGCCGCGCTCTTCAGCTCGCCAGACGTGGCCGGCGCGGCGAACGGAGACCCGATGGTCTTCGATCGCGTCGAGGTGATGGCGCTCGATCGCAAGACCGGCCTCTACAACTTCTACGTGATGACGCCGAGCAAGAGCGCCACGCAGCCGGGCACTCTGATGCGCGTCCAGCTCCGCCCCGACGGCGAGGTCTACACGTACACGAAGGACCCCGCGAAGAAGCGCGTCTCGACGAAGAAGTCGAAGGACCGCATGTGCAACAACTGCCACGTCAACATGGGCCCGCTCATGAACGAGATGCACGAGCCCTGGACGAACTGGGTAAGCACACACAAGACGCTGCCCGAGTCGGCGAACGCGCTCACCGGAGAGACCGCCTCGATCGTAAACGAGTCGGTCGCGCTCGACGGCAGCCACTCGCGCCTCGGCCTGGCGAACGATCTCGAGAAGACGATGACCGCGGCCATCCGCGTCTGGAACGAGGGGCAAGCCTCCGTGGCCGGGTCGGGCTTCATCCAGGCGAACATCGACGGTGATCAGCCGCAGGGGATCGACGGCCTCCTGAAGAGCGTCTTCTGCGAGACCGAGCTGCAGTACGCGTCCGCGTTCAGCACCGTCCCGCTCGAGCTCTTCCTGGATCCGGGCGCGGTAGCCGGCGGCGGCTTCCAGCCGCCCGTCAGCTACGCGGGCGACACGTTCCCGGTCCTCATGCCCGTCCGCTCGGACATGGACAAGCGGATCGAGATCGCGCTCATCAAGAAGAAGGTCCTCTCCCAGCGAACGGTTCTGGCGGCTCGGCTGCTCGACGACAAGAACGACGTCTTCTCGGAGAAACGTTGCTCGATCTACGGCGACGCGACCGCGGGGCTGCCGGTCGACCCGGCGCTGGTGGACGCGCATGTTCGCGCCGCGATTCGCAGCAAGCTCGAGACCCTGATCCCGGCGGGGGCGCGTCGTGCGTACGTGGGCGCGCTCCTGGCGGACCCTCCGGTCGCTCCCGAGAAGCTCACGCTCGCCAAGACGACCTACCTGAACGAGACGAAGGCCGCGTTCCAAGCGGACCTGGCCAAGCTCCAGACCGTCGCGGGTCGCGACGAGCTGAAGGCCCGGTCGCAAGCGCGCAAAGACGCGGCCCGCGCGATGTTCGATCGCGACGCCAACCCCATGCCGGTCCTGCCCGACGAGACGTCGGGGATCTGACGGCCCACCTTCCGAGCTTTCTTCCGCGAAACGCGAACGACGAGGAATCGACGATGAAACCGATGACCGCAATCTCCCAGCTCTTGTTCTTCTGTGGCGCCGCCGGCCTGCTCGGCACGACGATCGGCTGCGAAGAGGAGGAGGAGCCGACGGAGGGTGACGAGCAGGACGCGAGCTCGTCGATCGACGACGTCTTCGCCAAGACCGCGCTGAAAGGCGGCTGCGCCATCAAGGTCGCCAAGACGGGCAAGACGTCGAAGACGACGGGCAAAGGCGGCGCCTGCCCGACCACGGTCACCGGCGTCCTCGACGCGCTCGCGGCGGACACGAACAACGTGCTCCACGTCTACGCCGTGTCGGAGCAGGCGGACGGCGCGCCCGGCACGAAGCCCGACGCGAACACGCCTTACCGCTTCGTCGTGGCAGTCGAGACGAAGATCGGCGGCACCGCCGACAAGCTCTTCCTCAGCATGTTGGGGTCGGGCGAGGGCGTGAGCGACACGTTCCTGGAGGTCATGAGCTTCAACGCGAAGAAGGGCGTCTACGCGTTTTACGACCTGAACGACGGCAAGTGGATCCAGGAGGGAGACGGATCGATGGTGCCGACCGCGGCGCTCGGCGCCGACCCCGCGTTCCGCTGCCTCGGCTGCCACACGACCGGCGCGCCCCTCATGAAGGAGCTGCACGACTCCTGGGCCAACTGGAACTCGACCTGGCTCTCGATGGCCGACCCCGGCACCCAAGACCGGCTGTTCCGTCGCCTCTTCGACCAGAAGGAACGAGCGGACGATCTCGAGCTGCACATCATCGAAGGCACGAAGGCCTCCACGAAGGCCCGCGTGAAGAAGGCGCTCAAGGAGAAGAACCTCAAGCCGCTCATGACCCAGCTCCTCTGCGACGTGGGTGAGCCCTCGCTGATCGCCTCCCACATGAAGAGCTCCCAGCGCCTCGGGACCGTGTCGACCTTCTCGAGCATGCTGCCGAGCTCGATCCTCCTGAACAACCTCTTCAAGACGCCGCAGACCGGCACCGGCCCGCAGGACGGGATGACCGACATCCTCGCGATGAACATCCCCGCGCTCGGGCAGGTGCGCGTCGAGTCGGCGAGCTACGTGAAGGCGCTCGGGACCATCAAGCAGAAGATCGGCGGCCAGACCGGCGACGCGATGTTCCCGATGTCGAGCCCCGAGAAGAGCTTCGCCGACTTCCAGATGATCCAGGAGCTCTTCGAGCAGAAGCTCGTCGACAAAGACGTCATCGCCGACGCGCTCATGACCGACTTCACGGTGTCCACCTTCTCCAGCGCGCGCTGCGCCCTCGCCGACACGCTGCCCAAGACGTGGGCGAGCGCGGACGAGCTCCGCACCAAGTGGGCGGAGAGCCTGGGCTCGAGCGACCTCCGCGGCGCGGCCGGCCTGAAGGCGCGCCTCGAGAAGACGGACGACTTCGCGGCTCACGAGCAGGCGCTCGGCACGTACGTGTCGGCTTGCAACACGCGGAGCACGAGCGACAAAGACGGCTACGCGCTCGACCTGCTCAAGGTCATGTCGCAGCGCCGCGCCGAGTTCAAAGAGCACTACGAGCAGGTCGTCGAGTCCGACTGGCTCATCCCCACGGACAACCTCGGCTCGACGCCCGGGGCGATCCGCCTGAATGGCACGACCTGCGCCATCGAGAACCAGTCCGCGCCCTTCATCGGGGAGTGAGCCGCGCCGGAGGCGGAGCCCTCGGCTCCGCCTCTCAATCGTCCACGTGTGGCGCAGGCTCGAGCTTGAGCCATTGCATGATGAGCGCGTGCACCGCGTAGACGACCGGCGTGAGGAAGACCGCGACGGCGACCTTGATCAGGTACTCGCGGAAGATCTTCGCGCCGATCCAGGCCCAGGTTTTGTCGGCGACGCCGCCCCAGAAGATGGAGTTGATCGTCGCGGTGTCGACGAGCTGGCTGAGCAGCGTGGAGCCGGTCGCGCGCAGCCAGAGGTGCCGGCCCTTCGTCGCCCTCTTCCAGAAGAGGAAGACGTTGATGTCGAGCACTTGCCCGATGAGGTAGGCCACGATGGACGCGAGGAAGAGCTTCGAGCTGCCGCCGAAGATCTTCGCGTATTCGCCCTCGAGGAAATAGCTGTCCTTGTCGGTCGGCAGGGCCGTGGTGATGACCAGCGCGACATACGCGAGCGTGGCCATGCCAGCCCCGACGAGCGTCACGAAGCGCGCGCCGCGCCGGCCGTAGAAATCGTTGATGACGTCCGTCAGGAGGAACGTCACCGGGAAGAGGATCATGCCCACGCTGACGGGGCCCACCGCGGTCGCGAACGCCTTCCCGCCCGTCACGTCGCCGAGGACGAGGCAGGTGACGAAGATGCCGGCGAGCACGACGAAGAGCTTCTGCTCGACGCCGAGCGCGCGCGGCGGATCCGCGTGGCCGTCCTTCAGCTCGTGCGCCAGGCTCTTCAGCGTCTCTTCCGTCTTGGACACGGCCCGAGAAGTAGCAGAGTTCACGAGGTCGGGCGACGAGCCGGGCTGGCCGAGGCAGCGGCTCCGGCATCCTCGAGCGACTGTGCTATTCGTGGTGACGTGATCGCGTTCCGCCGGCCATCGTGGATCGCCGCGTTGCTCCTCTCTTGCCCGGGGTGCTCGCTCGCCTTCCCGCTCGAGGACTACGACAACGGCACGGGCATCACCGGCGGGGGGGCAGGCGGCTCGGCGACGACGACGTCCAGTGCCAGCACGGGCACCACCACGGCCAGCACCGGGACCGGCGCCGGCGGCGGCGCCCCGCCTTGCGGTAGCGGGCTTTATCCGCCCGCCGCCTCGCTCGTCGACACCTTCGACGAAGGCGGCGTCGAGAACTTCGTCGGCTGCGGGCAGCAGGTCGGCGGCGAGCTGCGCATCGACCTTCCGGATACGGGCACACTCTGGTGCGAGTCCTCCGCGCAGATCCCCTATTGCCTAGCGAGCTCCTCAATCACCGTGAAGGTCCCCGAGGCCGCGACCGCCTCCATCCCGGGGATGCAGAGCTGGATCATCCTCACGCAAGCGGACGGCTCGGGCGTGCTGCGCCTGCTGGTCGAGGGCAACGGCTTCGGGATCATGGGAGACGCGGGCGGTCAGCCGTTCCAGGTGGCCATCCAGAACGCGAGCTACGATCCGTTCTCGGCTGCGTGGTGGCGAATCGAAGGCGATGGCGGGGAGGTGGTGCTCTGGACGTCCGACGGGACGACGTGGACCGAACGCGCGCGCGGCGCCGTGCCGCTCAGCCTCGATGGTGTTTTCGTCGCGCTGGTCGGCAATCGATACGTCAACCCAGCGGTCCCCGCATCCGCGGACCTGCCGGCCGAGTCGCTTCGGTTCGATTGTTACAACGCTTTCGGCAGCTGTCCGTAGTCACGCCGCTGTGCCGGCGGAGAGGGCGTGAACGTCCGCGACGTAGATCCGCGAATCATCCCGTATCACTACGTGGCGTTCGTCCGGGCTCACGTGAACGCGCGGGACCTCGTTCTCGAGCAGCCTGATGCTGTGGAGGGAGGTCGCGCGACGATCGAAGATCTCCAGCGTCGAGATCCACCCGCCCAGGAGGTGCTCACCAGCCTTGGCCGTGCTCGCGTGGAGCAGCGCCTTCTTCGCCGGCTTCCCGGCGCGCTTACCCTCCGCGTCCCAGGAGAGCGAGCCGCCGCCCACGACAAGCATCGTGGCGACGCCTTCGTGGGCGAGGAGGGCTCCCGGCGTCGAGACCGCCTTCTCATCCACCATCCACAGCTTCCGCCCCATCGCCGGATCGAAAGCGGCGAGCTGGACCGGCTTCCCGCTGAAGGCGAATACGAGCTGGTCCCCGACGCCTGCGACAGACGCGAAGGGACGGGGAAGATCGAACGTCGTCTTGGTCTTGCCGTCTGAGTCGATCAACCAGGCCTTGTTTCCGGCAAACCCGAGCA
The DNA here is from genome assembly GCA_016794345.1 of Myxococcales bacterium. GTDB lineage: Bacteria > Myxococcota_A > Polyangia > Polyangiales > Polyangiaceae > Xiheicaenibacterium > Xiheicaenibacterium phototrophicum. The sequence goes on along the minus strand of JAEUKE010000258.1, from coordinate 94,867 downwards.
CCTCCTCGCCGATGGAGACGAGCGCGCTCGCGGCGGTCCGGAGCCACGGCTCGCGCTCGATCTCTGGAAAGCGGATCGCGAATACGCCCATGGCGGTTGGTCCGAGCAGCCGCCCATCGGGCAGGCGGACCAAGCTCGACATCGTGAAGCTCTTCTGAGTCGACCCCACGAGCTGGCGCGACTCGAGATCGAACGCGAGGACGGCTCGCCCAGTCGCGTAAGGTGGTCTACGCAAAAATGGCTAGGCGGCCGCGCCACGTTCTTCTCCCGCGCCGTGTTTCGAGCGGCCCTCGCGACCTTCAAGGCCGAGCACGACCTCGAAGCGGGCCTCGGTCGTGCGTCGCGCGACCTGCTCGAGATCCTGCGCGACGACTCACCCCAACCGACGCGGCGACTGCGGGAGAGCGCCGGGCTCGAGGGGCGCCTGAACGAGACCGCCTTCGCGCGCGCGATGCGCCCGCTCTGGGAGCGGATGCTGGTCGTCGGTACGGGTGAAATGGAGGAGGGCGGATTCCCCTCGCTGGCCGTGGGCGCGACCGAGCTCATCCACGAGCCGCTCTGGCTCGATGCGGACGCGCTGCGGGACGAGGACACGGCCGTGCTCGAAGCTGTCAACAAGCGCGCGCCCTCTTTCGCGCGCGCGCTCCGGCGCGTGGAGAAGAGCCTCCGCGCGCGCGACGCTACGGCTGCTGACTGACCGCCGCCGGGTGCTGCTTCGGCGCGCCGCCCGCGGCAACGTCCAGCGCGAGGTTCAGCTCGAGGACGTTCACCGTGGGCTCTCCCAGCACACCGAGGAAGCGCCCCGTCGTGTGCTGGGCCACGAGCTGCTCCACGGCCGACGCGTCCAGCCCTCGGGCTCGCGCGACGCGGCGCGTCTGATAACGGGCGGCAGCCGGCGAGATGTGGGGATCGAGGCCGCTGGCGGAGGCAGTGACCAGATCCACCGGAATGGGCGCGGTGTTGTCCGGGTCGGCGGCGCGCAGCGCCTCGACCCGACCCTTCACGGCCTCGGCGAGCGCGGGGTTGGTCGGGCCGAGGTTGGTCCCCGACGAGGCCTTCGCGTTGTTGGCGAACGGCCCCGTGCCCGACGGACGACCCCAGAAATAGCCGGGGTCGGCGAACGGCTGCCCGATGAGCGCCGAGCCCAGGACATGCCCGTCCTTCTGGATGAGGCTGCCATTGGCTTGTGTGGGAAAGAGGGCCTGGGCGACGCCCGTGACGAGCGCGGGGTAAGCCAGCCCAGTCAGCAGGGTGAACAGACCGAGGAGAACGAGAGCAGGACGAAGCGCGGAGAACATGGCGGGCCTCAGACGAGGTGGAGCGCGTTGATCAGGACGTCGATGGCCTTGATGCACGGGAACGGGAGGATGACACCCCCGAGCCCGTACACGAGGATGTTGCGGCGGAGGATGTCGGATGCCGGTCCGGGCTTGTACGCGATGCCTCGCAGCGCGAGCGGGATGAGCGCGAGGATGATGAGGGCATTGAAGATGACGGCGGAGAGAATGGCGCTCTTGGCCGAGCCGAGGCGCATCACGTCGAGGGCCTCGAGCGCAGGGTAAGTGGCGCCGAACGCCGCCGGAATGATCGCGAAGTACTTGGCGATGTCGTTGGCGATGCTGAACGTGGTCAGCGCGCCGCGCGTCATCAGGAGCTGCTTTCCGATCTCGACGATCTGGATGAGCTTCGTCGGGTTGGAGTCGAGGTCGACCATGTTGCCGGCCTCTTTCGCGGCCTGGGTGCCGGTGTTCATCGCGACGGCGACGTCTGCCTGGGCGAGGGCGGGCGCGTCGTTCGTGCCGTCGCCCGTCATCGCGACCAGGTGAGCCTTCGACTGGTAGTCGCGGATCTTCTCCAGCTTCGCCTCGGGTGTGGCCTCCGCGAGGAAGTCGTCGACCCCGGACTCCGCCGCGATGGCGGCCGCCGTGAGCGGGTTGTCGCCCGTGATCATGACGGTGCGGATGCCCATGCGGCGGAGCTCGGCGAACTTCTCTTTGATGCCGCCCTTGACGATGTCCTTCAGGCGGATGACGCCGAGGACGCGGTCGCCGTCGGCGACGACGAGAGGCGTCGCGCCCTGCTTCGCCACCTCGTCGACGAGGTGGCGCACCTCGGGCTTCAGGGTGCCTCCGCAAGCCTTGACGAACTTCTCGATCGCGTCGGCGGCGCCTTTGCGGATCTTCCGCTCGCCCATGTCGACGCCGCTCATCCGCGTCTGCGCCGTGAACGGGACGAAATGGGCCCCGAGCTCCTGCAGATCGCGCCCGCGGATGCCGTACTTCTCCTTGGCGAGCACGACGATGCTGCGGCCCTCGGGGGTCTCGTCCGCCAGCGAGCTGAGCTGCGCCGCGTCCGCGAGCTCCGCCTCGCGGACCCCCGAAGTCGCGATGAGCTCGGTGGCCTGGCGATTGCCGAGGGTAATGGTGCCCGTCTTGTCGAGGAGGAGCACGTCCACGTCCCCGGCTGCCTCGACGGCGCGGCCCGAGGTGGCGATGACGTTCGCCTGGATCATGCGGTCCATTCCGGCGATGCCGATCGCCGAGAGGAGGCCGCCGATGGTCGTCGGGATGAGGCACACGAGCAGCGCCACGAGCACGGTCATCGGCACCTCGATTCCCTGCCCGGAGGACGCGACGGCGTACTTCGAGTAAGGCAGGAGCGTCACCGTCGCGAGCAGGAAGATGATCGTGAGCGCGGCGAGGAGGATGTCGAGGGCGATCTCGTTGGGCGTCTTGTGTCGCTTGGCTCCCTCCACCATGGCGATCATGCGATCGAGGAAGGTCTCGCCTGGGTTGGCCGAGATGCGCACGACGATCCAATCCGAGAGGACGCGCGTGCCGCCGGTGACGGCGCTTCTGTCGCCACCGCTCTCCCGGATGACCGGCGCGCTCTCGCCGGTGATCGCGCTCTCGTCGACGGAGGCGACGCCGTCGACGATGTCGCCGTCGCCCGGGATGAGGTCCCCGGCCTCGACGAGGACGCAGTCACCTTTGCGCAGGCTGGAGGAGACGATCGGCTCCTGCTTCGCGTCCTTGTGTGGACCCGCGAGCTTCTTGGCGGTCACGTCCTGCCGGGCCTTGCGCAGGCTCTCCGCCTGCGCCTTGCCGCGCCCCTCCGCCATGGCTTCCGCGAAGTTGGCGAAGAGGACGGTGAACCACAGCCAGGCCGAGATGGCGAAGATGAAGCCGGCGGGCAGCTCACCCGCGCCCGTGACCGCCGCGTGAAGGGCGAGGATGAGGGTGAACGCGCTCCCGACCTCCACCACGAACATGACCGGATTGCGGATCATGGTCCGGGGGTCGAGCTTCTTGAAGGCGTCCCCGGCGGCCACCTTTACGATCGCCGGATCGAAGAGGGGGCGCGCGACGACAGCGGTCTGGGTCTTCGTGGTCATGTCAGTGCCCAATCATTTGAAGCTGCTCGACGATGGGGCCGAGCGCGAGAGCGGGGATGAACGTCAGCGCGCCGACGAGGACGATGGTCCCGCAGAGGAGGCCGACGAAGAGAGGGGTGTGCGTGGGCAGCGTCCCCGGGCTGGCGGGGACGACCTTCTTCTTCACCACCGACCCGGCGATCGCGAGAACGGGGATGATGACCCAATACCGCGCGATGAGCATCGCGATGCCGCCGCTCGTCGCGTACCAATACCCACTCGCCGTGAGCCCTGCGAAGGCCGAGCCGTTGTTGTTGCCCATGGACGAGTAGGCGTAGAGGATCTCGCTGAAGCCGTGGGCGCCCGGGTTGGCGAGCGGAGGTGAGGCCGTCCCCCATTCTCCGAGACACGCAATGGCCGTGAAGACGAGGACCGTGGCCGCGGGCAGGAGGATGGCCAGGCTCGCCATCTTCATCTCCTTCGCCTCGATCTTCTTGCCCAGATACTCCGGTGTACGACCGACCATGAGGCCGGCGATGAAGACCGCCACGATGACGTAGAGCAGCATGCCGTAGAGGCCCGAGCCCACGCCCCCGATGATGATCTCGCCGAGCTGCATGAGCCACATCGGGACGAGTCCACCCAGCGGGGTGTAGCTGTCGTGCATCGAGTTGACCGAGCCGTTCGACGCGGCGGTGGTGACAGTCGCCCAGAGCGCGGAGTCCGCGATGCCATAGCGGACCTCTTTGCCCTCCATGTTGCCGCCGGACTGGAGCGCGCTCGCCGCTTGGTCGAGGCCGAGCTGCAAGAAAGCGGGGTTGCCGGATTGCTCGGCGGACATGCAGATCGCCGCGAGCGGGATGAAGATGGCCATCATGGCGGCGTAAATGGCCCAGCCCTGCCTCCTGTCGCGGACCATCTGGCCGAAGGTGAAGCAGAGCGCCGCGCCGATGAGGAAGATCGACACGAGCTCCACGAAGTTCGAGAGCGCCGTCGGGTTCTCGAACGGATGGGCGGAGTTCACGTTGAAGAAACCGCCCCCATTCGTCCCGAGCTGCTTGATGGCGATCTGCGATGCGGCCGGCCCCATGGCCATGCCCTGCTCGAGCACGGCGTTGCCGTCCGCATCGACCGTCGCCTGGAGGAGCGTCGAGGTCGACGCCGGCGAGAACGTCTGCACCACGCCCTGCGACACCAGGACGAGCGCGACCACGAAGGAGAGCGGGATCAGGATGTAGAGCGTGGTGCGGGTCAGGTCGACCCAGAAGCTGCCGAGCCCGCTCGTCTCCTTGCGCGTGAAGGCGCGGATGAGCGCGACGAGGACGGCCATGCCCGTCGCCGCAGACACGAAGTTCTGCACCGTGAGTGCGGCCATTTGCGTGAAATAGCTGAGCGTGGTCTCGCCGCCGTAGGCTTGCCAGTTCGTGTTCGACGTGAAGCTCGACGCCGTGTTGAACGCGAGCTCGGGTGCGACCTCCCCCATTCCGTCCGGGTTTAGCGGCAGAACGGTCTGGAGGCGCTGGATGCCGTAGACCGCGAGCGCGCCGAACAGGTTGAACGCGAGGCAAGCGAAGGCGTAGCGCTTCCAGTCCATCTCCTCGTCCTCGCGGACGCCGGCGAGCCGATAGAAGAGGCGCTCGATGGGACCCAGGATGCGCCCCATGAGCCCGAGGTCCCCTTGGTAGATCCTCGCCATGTACCCGCCGAGCGGCACCGCGAGCGCCGTCAGAACGCCGAGGAATACGACCAGTGTGATGATGGAGTGGGCGGTCATGACAGCTTCTCGGGGAAGAGCAGCGCGAAGAACAGATAGAAGAGCAGGAGCGCCGATAGCGCTCCGGCGGTGTAAAACAGGATCGTCATGGGGAGCCTCAGACCCGCTCTGCGAGCTTCACGAAGCCCACGGAGAGCGCGAAGAAGACGAGGAACAGGGAGACGTAGAGAGCGTCCATCATGGTGAGTCCTTGCGCTTGCGTCTGTTGTGGAAGATCGCGGTCGTCGCGGCGATCAGGACCAGCGTCGCGACCCCGAGGTCCAGCGTGTGCGCTCAGAACCAGGCCGTGGCGCCCAGCGTGATCGTGTCCTGGTAGCGCGCGTCGGGAACGAACGCGCCGTCAGCATCGACAGCGACGTCTCCCGCGAAGTACAGGTCGCCTGCGGCGTGGTCGTGGCGGTACTCGAGCCGGGCCGAGATGTGGTCGGCCGCGCGGGCCTCCAGTGTGGCGGTTTGCGACGCGACCCAGTCGACGGGCCAAAAGATCCGCCCGGCCTCGCCCACTGCGTCCTCGGCAGCCTTCTCGTAGAAGACATCGCCGCGCACGCCCAGGTAGAGCCAGTCGATCATCTTGAACTGTGCCGCGAGCGCGCCGGCCAGCCAGTAGCTCGTGCCGAAGTCATTCGGTTCGAACCCGGCGTCGAAGTGAGGCTGGATCTTCAGCCAGTCCGTCGCTGTCCACGTCACGTGCGTGTCGAACGTGCTGCGCCAAGGGTCACCTTCGGCTACGCCGTCAGGACGCTCGATGCCGCCGAAATAGAGCAGGCTCCACGCGAGCCTGTCGGAGGTGTAGTTGAGCTGGAGGTACCCCGACTTCTCGGGATTGTTGTCGACCACGCTGTTCCAGCCGTTGACGACCGCGGCGGTCACGGCCCACTCGTCCGTGGCCTTGACGGTCGCGCGGAGGCCCGTGTGGTAGAACGGCAGGCCGAAGAAGAGGTTCGAGCGAGACCACTGCCAGTTGTCCTTCACTGCGATCGACTCCGGGCCGATCGGGGAGAGGAAGATGCCCCCCTGCACGAGGATCCCCTTCAAGGCGTCGAACTCGTAGCCCGCGTAGGCCTGCTGCACGAACCGCCAGGTGTCGAGCGAAGAGGTGGATGCGCCGCCGGCCCCGGGTGAGAGCGGCTCCGCGAGGTAATACGTGTCGGGTGTGTGGCCGGCCTGCAGGGTGACGCGAGCCTGAACGCCTCGGTAGGCGAGCTGCCCGTCCAGGGCGACGTTCGAGATCGTGAAGCTGTTGTGCCGGTTGTCGAAGCCGCGGAAGTTCGTGATGCGGTTCTCGGGGTCGTTGATGTTCCATTGGTAGAACGCCTCGACGTAGCCGCCGAAGGTGATCTGGGGCTCCGGCTCTTCTTTCGCTTTCCGTTCCGCCTCCGCCTTCTCGGCCGCTGCCTTCGCGGCGGCCGCCTTCTCCTCCGCCTTCCGGAGCTCGAGCTCCGCCTTGAGGGCGGCGAGCTGATCGGCCGTGGCGCCGGCCTTTGCTTCGGCCTGTTTGGTCCGCTCTTCGAGGGCGCGGATCTGGCTCTCGAGCGCCTTCAGGGCCTCCGGGTCGACTGCTGGAGGCGGCGGCTCGGCTTGGGCGGGCTGCGCCGGCCGCGCCGGAGGCGCCTGGCCCGGGCGGGGCTGCGCGAAGGCCAAGGCCGGCGCCGAGGCGGCGCACAACGCCATGACCAGACGCGGGATTCGTTTGCGAAGCATGATGCGGCACCTTACGAGCGCGCGGATCCTTGCGTGATCAAGGCGGACCGCTCGGCGATCAGGATTTCCTCAAGGCCCGCGGGTTCCGCTACAAGCACCCGGTATGCCCGAGCCGCTACGGCCGCCCAAGGGAGACCCTCGCCTCGATTCCGTGGCGCCGCCCCCGCAGTCGGTGTTGAGCGCCGGGCCCGAGCGCGTCACGACGAAGCGGGCCACCGAGGGGAGCCTCTCCGCGGTCGAGCACGGCTCCGGCGGCGTCTCCGCGGCCGTCCTCACGGTCGCCGTCATCATCGCCGGCGGAGCCGACTTCTTCCTCGTTGGGGCGCGCTGGTCGTCGGTGCTCGCTGGTGCGGTCCTCACGACGCTGAGCATCCCGTGGGTGGTCACGCTGCTCCGACGGCGCCACGTCCAAGCCGACGTTTCGCCCCGCCCGTGGCGGCTCCTCACGTTCCAGATCGCGAACGCCGGGCTCGTCGTCGCCTTCAACGCCGCGAAATGGTCACTTCTCCTGCGGGCCCTGCGAGGAGAGCCGGCTCCCGACGGCGCCTACCAGACCTACGTTGCCGCGGTGGTCTTGCTTCTTCTCATCGGGCTCGCGCTTCGCGCCGGTCGCGTGGCGCGCCTCGTTGCGCTCAGCGCCGACCATCCGGCGAGGTTGATGGCGCTATCCTTCGGCACCGCGGGGTGGCTGGGGGCGCTCCTGCTCGCCCTGCCCGTGTCGCTGCGAGACGTCGGCAAGGTCTCGTTCCTCGACTCGCTCTTCATGTCGGTGAGCGCGGTGTGCGTAACCGGGCTCACGACCGTGAACGTCGCGGAGACCTACACGTTGGTGGGGCAGCTGGTCCTCTGTGTGCTGATGCAGATCGGCGGCCTCGGGATCATGGCGCTGACCGCAGCGGTCACGATGCTCGCCGGACAGCGGATTGGCGTGAAGAGCTCCGCCGTGCTCGCCGAGATGGTCGACGTCGCCTCGCTCGTCGACCTCAAGCGGACGCTCCGGGCGATCGTTGCGTACACGATCGTCTTCGAAGCGCTCGGCGCGACAGTGCTCTACGTTCAGCTCGCGCCGATCGCGGAGGTGGCCGAGACGGCGTCGGACCCGGGGCCTATGGCGGGCGCCGGATCCGCCGCGTGGGCAGCCATCTTCCATTCGGTCTCTGCGTTCTGCAATGGGAGCCTCTCGAACTTTCGAGGAGGCATGGTTCCGTTCGCGGGCCATCACGGGATCTGCCAAACGCTGGCGATTCTCATCCTGCTGGGCGGGCTCGGGTTCCCAGTGATTCACGAGCTCACGTTCCGCGCGGTCGACAAGCTCCGGGGCCGGCGATTGCGCCGGTTGTCGCTGAACACGCGGATCGCGCTCTTGACGAGCGCCATCCTGGTCGCGTCGATGGCGGTCGCGTACCTCGCTCTGGAGAGCGGCGCCTCCTTCCGGGAGCTGTCCATCCCGGGTAAGGTCAACGCCGCCGTCTTCCAGTCTGCCTGCGCGCGTACCTCGGGCTTCAACGTCGTGGACGTCGCGGCAATGCGGCCTGCGACGTTGTTGCTGACCTGCTTCGCCATGTTCGTCGGTGCAGACCCTGGTTCGACGGCCGGTGGAATCAAGACGACGACGCTGGCGGTCCTGTTCGCCTCTTACCGCGCCGAGCTCCGGGGTCGGAAACCGACGCTCTTCGACCGCACGATCCCGGAAGCGGTCGTCCGCCGTGCGGTCGGCGTCGCGTTCATCAGCACGGCGGTCATCTGCGCCGTGCTCTTCGTGCTCACCGTGATCGAGCGCTTCGACACCCTCGCGCTCTTCTTCGAGGTGACGAGCGCCTTCTCGACGACGGGCATCTCCACGGGTATCACGCCAGGCCTGAGCGTGACATCCAAGCTCCTGCTCGTGCTCACGATGCTGTTCGGTCGGGTCGGCCCGTTGACCGTCGCGCTGGCGCTCTCCGGGCGACAACGCCGGGTCGCCCTGGAGTTTCCGGAAGAACGGGTGATGATCGGATGAGCAAGATGCGAAAGAAGCGGGTGCTGGTCATCGGCCTCGGGCGCCTGGGCACGTCGCTGGTCGACGAGCTGTTCGACACCGGCGTGGAGGTCGCCGTCATCGACAAGAGCGCCGCCGCCGTCGATGTGGTGAAGGACAAGGTGTGCGCCGCGTTCGTCGCCGACGGGTCGGATCCGAACGTCTTGGAGAGCGCGGGTGCTCGGGAGATGGACGTGGCCGCGATCACCCACGGCGAAGACTTCGAGACGACCGTGCTCGCGGTGGCGACGCTGGCCCAGCTCAAGGTGCCCGCGATCTTTGCGCGGGTGGCGACCGAGCGACAAGCGGCGGTGCTGAGGTCGGTCGGCGCGACGCGCGTCGTCCTTGTCGAGCACGAGATGGGGCGGCGTCTGGCGCCGGAGATCCTGAGCCCGGCGGCCGCCGATCTGGTTGATTACGCCTCGTCGTTCCGGGTCCTGCCCGTGGCGCCGCGGCCCGAGTTCATCGGCAAGACCCTGGCGGAGCTGGACCTGCGGCGCCGATTCGAGATCACAGTCCTCGGGTACTGGCGGGGCGCAGTCGCGCACGGGACGAGGAAGCCGAAAATGAACATCCCGACCCCCGACTACAGGGTGCAGGCAGGCGACACGCTCCTGCTCATCGGGCTCCACGACGCGGTCGAGCAGTTCTTGTCGAGCTGAGCCGCTTCGGTCCTCATCCGGGATCGCGGTCGCGAAAACGGTATCCGACGCCCGGCTCCGTCACGATCCATCGGGGCCGCGCTGGATCCGCTTCGACCTTTTTTCGCAGCTCGGCCATGTGCACCCTGACGTAGTGCGGGTGCGACACGTACGCGGGACCCCAAACGTCTTTCAGGATCTGCCGGTGCGTCAGCACTTTTCCAGCGTTCTTGGCGAGCAACACCAAGAGCTTGTATTCGGTGGGCGTGAGGTGAACGTCGTGACCGTCGACGGTCACCTCGCGCCGCGCGAAGTCGATATGGATCGTACCCGCGTCGAAGGACTGTGTCGCCGGCTCCCCCCGGGCCCGCTCGGCGTGCCGCAGCGCGACCCGGAGTCGGGCCAGGAGCTCCTGAACGCCGAAGGGCTTGGTGAGGTAATCGTCGGCGCCGGCATCGAGCGCGAGCACCTTGTCTTCCTCCTTGCCACGCGCCGAGACGACGATGATCGGGACGTCGCTGAAGCCGCGGATCTCTCGGGTGAGCTCGATACCATCCCGGTCGGGGAGGCCCAGGTCGAGGATGACGAGCTCCGGCGCATGCGTCGTCAAGAGCTGCATCGCCGCATTCGAGGTGTCCGCCTCGATGAGCCGATAGCCGTGCGACACGAGGGACGCCCGCAGGAACTTGCGAAGCGGGGCTTCGTCCTCCACGATCAGGACCAGGGGGCCTTCGGCGGTCACGTCGACTCCAGAGGGGCTTCGGGGGGTGTGGACGGGCGTCCCGCCGGCTGAGGGATCCGAATTCGGAACGCGGCGCCGCCGCCCTCACGCGCGACGACGTCCAGCGTTCCGTCGTGCGCGCGCGCGATCGCGCGGCAGATGGGCAGGCCGAGCCCGACGCCCGATACGTTCGGGTGGGCGCCACGCGCGAAGCGCTCGAAGATACGCTCTTCTTCGCCACGCGGGATGCCGGGGCCCCGGTCGAGCACGTCCACCTCGAGCTCTTCGGTGCTCGATCGGGCGGCGATCGTCACCTCCGTACCAGGCGGGGTGTACTTGGCCGCGTTCTCCAGCAGGTTCACGAGGAGCTGCTCGAACAAGATCGGGTCCACCGAGATGAGCGGAAGGTCTTCTGCCAGGTCGGTTCTTATGGCGTGCGCCGTGAGCGGGCTCTCCGTGCGTGCCAGCGCGGAGCCGACGATCTCCTCGAGCGGTACCCACTCCCGCTTCAGGCGGACCTGCCCCGATTCGAGGCGGGTCATGTCGAGGAGGTTCGACACGAGGCGCTCGAGTCGCTCCGCCTCGTCGCAGATGGTGCCGAGCAGGTCGAGCCGCATGGCCACGGGAAGGTCCGAATCGTCGCGAAGCGTCGTCGCGGCGCCGGTGATGGCGGCGAGCGGTGTGCGCAGGTCGTGGGAGACGGTCGACAGGAGCGAGCTGCGGAGCTCCTCGGTCTTGGCCGCGAGGGCAGCTTGACGGGCCTGCTCGGCGAGGCGTGTGCGATCGAGGGCGAACCCCGCCTGGCGCCCGAGCGCCTCGAGGAAACCCTGCTCATCGGGGCGCAGCGCGGCGCTGGTGATGAGCGCGATTGCACCGAGCGGTTCGGCGCCCGCGCGGATCGGGACGCATATTGCGCTCGCACCGGGGAGCGTGTCGGTGCCGCGCCCAGCGGCTCGGCCGTGCTCCAGCACCCATTTGACGATCCCCGTGTCCTTCGCGTCCAGTGTGCTCCCGACCGGCCACGAGGCGGCGGCGGCGCTCGTTGCCTCCTCGGGAAGAAAGACGAGGGCGGCGCCGCCGAAGGCGTCGGCGCAGTGTCGCGCCGTGACTTCCGCGATTCGCGAAATGCCGAAGGACCCGGCGAGGTCTCGGCTCAGGTCGTAGAGGGCCCGCGTGCGCTCTTCGCGCGCGAGCGCGTCCGCCTCCTGGCGCCTCACGCGGTGAGCGAGCGCGCTGACGACGAGGCCCAGTCCGAACATCATTCCGAATGTGAGCACGTAGCGGATGTCGGCGACCGCGAAGGTGAAGCGCGGCGGAACGAAGAGAAAGTTGTACGCGGCCACCGAGAGCGCGGCGGCGAGGAGCGACGGGCCGCGACCGAACGAAATGGCCGAGATGACGACCGCGAGAAAATACAGCATCTCGAGGTCGGGGATCGGGAGCAGCTCGCCGATCGCGAACGCGAGCGCCGAGGTCACGGCCACGATCGCGATGACCGAGGCGTAGTTGCCGACGGCGATCGACCGCTCGGGTGAGGCTCCGCCGTCGGGCCGGGCCTGCTCGCTCATGTTCTCGTCGCCCGAGATGACGTGAACGTCGACGTCACCGCTGCCTCGAACGACCTCGTCGAGCAGCGAGCCGCGCACCAGATCCCGAGCTCGAGGGTGCGTCGGCTTACCGAGAACGATCCGGGTGACGTTGTGGCGGCGGGCGTAAGCGAGGACCGCCTCGCTCACCTTGGCGCCGGTGAGCCGGACGATCGTCGCCCCGAGGCTCTCCGCCAGGCGGAGGTGGCCGTCGAGCCGAGCCCGCGCCGCCTCGGGCAGGGGGGCGACGCCGCTCGCCTCGACGTAGGCCGCGACCCAGGGCGCGCGGAGGCCGGCCGCCATTCGTCGCGCGGCGCGGACGAGGCGTGCCGAGCCCGGGGCAGGACCGACACAGACCAGGATACGTTCGATGGTGGGCCACGTATCGGTGACGCCGTGCTCGGCTCGATAGCTCTGGACGTCGGCGTCGACCCTCTCGGCCGTCCTGCGCAGCGCGAGCTCGCGCAGCGCGAGGAGGTTCCCGCGCCGGAAGAAATTCTGTCCGGCGCGCGCGGCTTGCTCGCCGAGATACACCTTGCCCTCCGCGAGACGCTGGAGGAGCTCTTCCGGCGGCAGGTCGACGAGCTCGATGGTGTCTGCCCGCTCGAGCATGGAGTCGGGCACGGTCTCCCGCACGGTCACGTGGGTGATCTGCGCGACCACGTCGTTGAGGCTCTCGACGTGCTGGACGTTCAACGTTGTGTGGACCTCGATGCCTGCCTCGAGGAGCTCCATCACGTCTTGCCAGCGCTTCTTGTGGCGAGAGCCGGGGACGTTCGTATGCGCGAGCTCGTCGAGCAGGAGGACGGTCGGCCGGCGGATGAGCGCGCCGTCCAGATCGAACTCGTCGAGCTCCCGGCTCCGGTAGGTGAGGCGCTTTCGCGGCAACACGTCGAGCCCGCGGAGGAGGGCGTCTGTCTCTTTGCGGCCGTGTGTCTCGACCGCGCCCACGACGAGATCGACCCCCTGGGCGGCCAGGCGCTGCGCCGACTCCAGCATGGCGTAGGTCTTCCCGACGCCGGGCGCGAAGCCGAAGAAGACACGGAGCTTGGCCCTGGTCTTTCGCTCCTCTTCCGCCTTGGCGCGGTGGAGCAGACTTTCGGGGTCGGGGCGCTCCGGGGTCACGAGAGCTCTCGCGTGGCGTCAGAGATCGATCTGCATCCCGATCTCTACCACGCGCTCCGCTGGGATACCGAAGTACCGCGGCGCGGTCTGGGAGTTGCGGCTCATGAAGGCGAAGAGCTGCTCCGCGCGCAGGCTCATCTTGCCGGCGCCCGTGGCGAGCAAGGTCTCGCGCCCGAGGTAATAGGTGACGTCGTCGAGAGAGAACGGAAGCTGGAACCGGGCCACGGCGTCCGCGATCGAGCGGGGCACGTTCGGCGTCTCCATGAAGCCCACGCGGATCCGTACCCGATAGAAGCCCTGCTCGAGCGGCTCGACCAACACCGGGTCGTCGGTGACGCGGGGCACGCGCTCGTTCTGGACCGTGACCAGAAGGACGACCTCGTGTACCGCCTTGTTGAATCGGGCGTGGTGGAGCAGCAGCGGCGGTGTGCCGTCGGGGCTCGACGTGAGAAACACCGCGACGCCGGGCACGCGCACGACGGGAACGGCGACGTCTTCGTCGGTCCGGAAGTGTCCCTGCCTGAGGCCGTCCACGAACTGGGCGAGCGGTCGAACCAGACCGGCGAAGTACTCCGCGAGCAGCGCGCGGCCGCGTTTCCAGACGAGCATCGAGGTGAAGAGCCCGATCCCGATGACGATGGGGACGAACCCGCCGTCGAGGAACTTGAGCGCGTTGGCGCCGAAGTAGGCGAGATCGATAGTGAGGAAGACGGCCGCGAGCGGTAGCGCGCGCGCGATCGACCATTGCCATCGGCTCCGGGTCACGACGTAATAGGCCACGGTGGTGATGCCCATCGTGCCGGTGACCGCGATGCCGTACGCCGCCGCGAGCTTCGAGGACTCCTGGAAGGCGAGCACGAGCCCGACGCAGCCCACGGCGAGCGCCGCGTTCACCTCGGGGATGTAGATCTGACCTTCCGTCGCGCTCGAGGTGTGTTTGATTGTGACGCGCGGGAGATAGCCGAGCTGCACCGCCTGTCGAGTCAGGGAGTAAGCGCCGGAGATGAGCGCCTGGGAGGCGATGATCGTGGCGGCGGCTGCGATCGCGACCAGCGGGTAGACAAGCGGACCTTGCGGGACCTGCGCGTAAAATGGATTGGCAGCGATCTCCGCCGCTCTCTCGGGGGAGGGCGCGGTCGTGAGCAACGCGCCTTGTCCGAAGTAGTTGAGCAAGAGAGCCGGCAGCACGAGGCCATACCAGGCTACCTGGACCGGCTTGCGGCCGAAGTGCCCCATGTCGGCGTAGAGCGCCTCCCCTCCGGTGATGACCAGGACGACCGAGCCGAGCACGAGGAACCCGTGTGAGCCGTGCTCGCGAAAGAACGTCACGGCGTTTGTCGGATCCATCGCGAGCAGGATCTCGGGGTGCTTCGAGATGTGGAACGCGCCCAGTCCGCCGAGCGTGAGGAACCAGACGATCATGACGGGACCAAAGAGGCGTCCGATTGTCGCCGTTCCCCGCTTCTGGATCGCGAACAGCGCCAGGATGATGGCGACCGTGAGCGGAACGACCACGGGCTTGAGCGAATCGGTCGCGACCTCCAGTCCCTCGACCGCGGAGAGCACGCTGATCGCCGGCGTGATGATGCCGTCTCCGTAGAGGAGGCATGCGCCGAAGAGCACCAGCGCGGTGAGCGCGCCGACACGGCCGAGCTTCTTGCGTCCCGGCGATTCGGGGAGCAGCGCGAGGAGCGCCAGGATGCCGCCTTCGCCCTGGTTGTCTGCCTTCATGATGAACGTGAGGTACTTGACGCTCACGACCAGGATGACGCTCCAGAACATGAGCGACAGCACGCCGAGCACATTGGGCACCGTGACCGGAACCGAGTGCGGCCCGTGAACGCACTCCTTCAATGCGTAGAGCGGGCTGGTGCCGATGTCGCCGTAGACGACGCCGAGCGCGGCCAGCGCGAGCGCGCCGAGGCTGGTCGGGTGCGCGTGCTGAGCGGGTTGCGAGAGGCGGGGCGCAGAGTCGGCTCGGGGCCGAGCGGGCGGCTCGGTCCGGGAGGCCGTCTGGGGACTTCCCATGATGCGGCATGGATACTCCACGGCGCTCACGCGCGGTGCGCCCCGGCGTACGTCTTGATGAAATCTTGATGCCGGTGCGGCGCCTCCTGGCGCGCCGCTGACGCCGCGGCGGATAAGGTGGCGGGGTGGACGGAAGAGGCTCACCGTACCGGGTCGCCGCGCCTCGCGCGGAGCCGTTTGGTTCGCGCGACGGCCGTCGCGCGGATGGCGATCTGCTTCCGGTCCTCGGCTTCGTCTGGGCCGTCAGTCTGCTCCGAGTCGCTGCCGGCTTCGCCGTCGGCGAGGTGTTCGGCGCCGAAGCGTCGATCGCGGTCATCGCGCTCATCTTGCTCCCGCCGGCGGTCTTTCGTCGGGGCGCGCCCGTCAGCCGAGTCTCGTTCCTTCGGTTCGCGCGAAGAAGTGCACCCTGGCGGCATCGAAGCTGACGTACGCGAGCTGACCGGCCCGCCGAGCTCGTCCCGCAGCCCTACGAGCTGCATGAGGAGGTAGAGCGGGCTGACCGTGACGATGGGAGGGAGCATGGAGCACGCGAGGGCACCCGCGAGCAGGGTCCGGCGTGATCGCAAGCGGAGCTTGGCCAGGGCGAACGCCGCCGCCGCCGAGATGACGAGGGACAGCGCCGTCGTAGCCATCGCGACGATGGCGCTCGAGAGGAGCGCGCGAGAGAAGGCGTGCCGTGTGAGCACGGCTTCGTAGGCCTCCAGCGAGATCGAGGTCGGCAGCCCGATCTCGGCGAGCTCGCTCTCGGGGCGTACGGAGGTGACGATCTGCCAGGCGACGGGACCCGCGCAGAACGCGACCGCGACCGCCACGAGCAGCGCGCCCCACGCCCGCTTCATCGCGCCTCCCGCCGGAGGGCGCGCGCGGCCGCCAGCCCGAGCGCGGCCGTGAAGGCCAGGGTGGCGCCGCGCGACGTCCGAGCCGCGGGGGGCTCTCCGAGGCCCAATCGTCTCCCATTCAGCAGTTCTACCAGAATATAGTTTGGGCTCAAACGAAACGTCGCGTGCTTGAGTGGCTCCGAGTGGGGCAACATGGCGCGGTAGGCAGCGCGTTTGCCACGTGGTAATCCTCCGGCGCCTCACCATGACGATCGCCCTCGTGTACCCGCCGACGTGCGATCCCACGGCGCCGTACCTCGCCTTGCCCACGCTCACGGGCTTCCTCCGGAGCGCTGGCGCTCGGGTGGTTCCGATCGACGCCAACGTCGAAGCCTGGGACGAGATCTTGTCCCCCGCGGGGCTGACCGCCGTGCGAGACCACATCGAGAGCCGGCTCGTGGAGCTCGAGGCTCGGCCGGCGCTCGCTCACGAGGCGCAGCTGGAGCTCGCCGCGCTCACCTTCGCTCTCGCCGACGCGCACGCTGCC
The DNA here is from genome assembly GCA_016794345.1 of Myxococcales bacterium. GTDB lineage: Bacteria > Myxococcota_A > Polyangia > Polyangiales > Polyangiaceae > Xiheicaenibacterium > Xiheicaenibacterium phototrophicum. Next base: position 78,536 of record JAEUKE010000258.1, on the reverse strand, counting down.
CCGCGCGGCATCGCCGAGGCAAAGGCGATCCTGCGGGACCCGGTCGCCTTCTACGACCCGGACCGCTACGCGGACGCCGTCACGACCGTCGGCGCGTCCTTGCGCGCGGTCTCGGCTGCGTACCACCCGCTCACGGTCGACTTCACCGTCTACCGCACGCCGTTCGGGCTCCTCACCCCGGAGGACGCCGCCAAGGAGGCCGAGGCCGAGCGCAACCCGTTCTTCGACTACGTCGCGCGCTCGCTCATCCCTCGCCTCCGCGCGGAGAAGCCTGCGGTCATCGGGTTGTCCGTGTGTTTTCCCGGGCAGCTCCAGCCCGCTTACGCATTTGCTCACCAGCTGCGAACCGCGCTCCCGGGCGTCCACCTCACATGCGGCGGGCCTGGCATCACCCAGATGATGATCCGCCTCGAGGGCAGCGCCCTGGCGCGAGCGCTGGGGCCCTTCGATTCGGCGGTCCTCTATGAGGGAGAGCACACGTTGCTCGAGCTGGTGAAGGCGGTCGAGTCGGCCGGGAGCCTGCGAAAGATCCCCAACGTCGTCCTGCGCGACAAGCTCCTCGGGGCGCGGGTCCTGGCCGGACACGGCATGGAGGACCTGAAGGCGCTTCCGGCTCCGGACTTCGACGGGATGCCGCTCGATCGGTATTTCTCGCCTGAGGTGGTGCTCCCGTACGACCCCACGCGGGGGTGTTATTGGGGGAAGTGCACGTTTTGCCATTACGGGCTCGCGGAGGTGGGGACGGCGAAATATCGAGAGCGGCCGGTCGCGGCGATCACGGCCCACCTGCGCTCCTTGCGGGACAGGTTCGGTACGCGGCGCTTCTATTTCTCGCAGGACTCCGTCGCGCCGAAGACGCTCGTCGCGTTGTCGAAGGCGATGCTCGAGGCGAAGCTCGACATTCGGTGGGCGACGGATCTCAAGCCGGAGAAATACCTCACACCCGAGCGAGCGAAGGTCCTCGCCGACGCGGGAGCAATCGCGTGCGCGCTCGGGGTCGAGTCGGGGGACGATCGCGTGCTCTCCTTGATCGACAAGGGGCCTCCCGTCGCGGTCGTGGGCGAGGTGATCGACAACCTGGCGGGCGCCGGGGTCGCGGCGGAGGCGATGTGTTTCACGGAGTTCCCGACCGAGACGCGGGACGAGGCGCTCGCGACGCTCGAATTCCTTGCCGCCAAACGCGACAAGCTTGGCGTCTTCATCGTCGGTGAGTTCGGCCTCACACACGGCTCGCTCGTCGCGCAAGACCCCGCCGCGTTTGGCCTCCGCGAGACCTGGCAGCTCGAGGGCGACGAGCTCGGCCTCGGCCTCTTCTACGAGGAGCGCGCGCCTTCGAAGACGGGGGAGGACCGCGCCGTCGTCGACGAGGCGCTCGGGGAGCTCTCGTCGCATTGGCTGCTCCGCACCTACCCGTGGGCGGGCGCGGTCTCCACGGCGCACACGTTGCTCTACTACGATCGATTCGGCCCGAGTGTGTTTCGCGACCTGGCGGCGAGGCGCCCCGGCAAGGTGCTCGGAGGCAAGCCGATCGAGCGGACGACGCGCTTCGACGTCCTCCGCGCCGCCGCTGCCTCGGAGCGGGACGGAGAGGTCTGGTCGCGCCTCGTCCACGAAGAGCGGGCGGTCTCGCGCGATCTCTATGCGCAGTGCGTGGAGGGCATGCCGGCGCTCCGCGCGCGCACGCGGACGTACCGCCTCGTGCCCGGGCGAGCTCCTGAGGAGCGCGCGGCCGGGCGTAGGCCCGACGCGCGGCCGAACGCGCTACGAGCCAGGCGCGGCTGACGGAAGCGTGGGGTCGGCGAGCGGAAGCCACACGTCGAAAGTCGTGCCCGCACCGACCGCCGACTCCACCTCGATCGACCCTCCGCAGGACTCGACCATCTCGCGGACGAGCGTGAGCCCCAGCCCCGTTCCGCTCGGCTTTGTGCTGAAGTAGGGCTCGAAGAGGCGCGCGCGGACCTCTTCCGGTATCCCGGCGCCGGAGTCCTGGACGCGCAGCCGAGCCATGTCTCTGCCGTCGCGCTCGAGGCGCTCGACCGACACGGCGATGAGGCCGCCGGTCTTGATCGCGTCGCGCGCGTTGATCACGAGGTTCAGCAAGATCTGCTGGAGCTGATTCGCCGTGGCCGTGACGACGAGCGGCGCCGCCGGCGCGGCCAACGTGACCGTGGCTTGCCCGCGCGTCAGCGCGCGCAGCACGCCGAGGAGCCCGGCCGTGGTGGCCGTGACGTCGGCGGGGACGGGGGACTCGCTCGGCTGCTGCTTCGCCATCTCCAGGAGCTCCCGCGTGAGGGCGGCGCCGGCCCCGAGGGCGTCGAGAACGTCGTGTGCGATGGGAGCGACCGCCGGGTTGTTGACGAGGCCGCCGACGAGCAGCTGGACCGTGGTCAGCACGTTGTTCACGTCGTGGGCGACGCTGAGCGCCATTCGCGCGATGAGCTCGAGCTTCAGCGCGTGGCGACGCTCCGCCTCGAGGGCGCGTCGTCGGCGCTCCGAGGTGACGTGTCCGGCTTGCTCGAACAGGAGCGCGAGGATGTCGGCGATCGTCCCGGCGAACGCGCGATCGTGCTCGGACCAGACGCGGCTCACGTCGTGCTCGTGGCAGACGATCCCGAACAAATCCTCGCCGCGGAAGATCGGCGCATCGAGCATCGCGACGATGCCTTGCGGCTCGAGGTAGGCGAGCTTGAGCTCCTTCGTGAGCGGGTGCGCGATGGCGTCGTCCGCGGCGATCCACCGCCGGCCTCGGAGGGCATCGACGTACGTGGGGAACTCCGTCGCGCGGAGCTCGGGAACCGCCACCGCGCGGGCGCTGCGGGACTCGTGGAGGGCGATGCACCGGAGCAGCGAGTGGTCTTCCTCGAAGACCCAGACCCCGACGCGAGCGATTCCGAGCGTCTCGGCGCTGAGCCGGCAGGCGTTCACACACGCCTCTCGCAGCGTCAGCTCGTCGCTGATCCGGAGCTTCGCGAGCTGGAGCCGAACGCTCGCGAAGGGCGCGCTCGACGGGCCCTCCACCATGGGCGGGAGGGTCGCACGCTCCACGCGCTGGCGAAAGTCAGAGATCGACCTGCATGCCGATCTCGACCACGCGTTGTGGCGGAATGCCGAAGTAGCTCGGAGCCTGGTTGGAGTTCCGAGACAGGAACGCGAACAGGCGCTCGGCTTGGCGGCCCATGTCCCCGTGTGCGGAGGCGAGCAGCGTCTCGCGGCCGAGGTAATACGTCACGTCTTCGAGATCGAACGGCTCGTCGAAGAGCTTCGCAGCCTCCGCGAGCGCGGCCGGGACGTCCGGCGTCTCCATGAAGCCGACGCGGATCCGGACGCGGAAGAACCCGTGCAGGAGCGGCTCCACCTCGACGTGGCGTTCGGTCACCCTCGGCACCTTCTCGTTGAGCACCGTGACAAGGAGCACTGTGCTGTGGATCGCGCGGTTGTGCCTCGCGTGGTGCATGAGGAGAGGGGGGGTGCCGGTCGGGTTGCTCGTCAGGAAGACGGCCACGCCCTGCGGGCGAAGCAGCTGGAGCTCCTTGCCGTCGCCGTGATTGTAGACGCCGCGGCCGACTCCTTCGAGGAAGTCGTCGAGGGGCTTCGAGGCGCGCGCGAAGTGCTGCGCGAGGAGGCCGCGGCCGCGCTTCCAGACGCGCATGGTCATGAACAGCGCGGCGGCGATGACGAGCGGCACGAAGCCGCCGTCGAAGAACTTCACGAGGTTGGACGAGAGGAAGACGAGCTCGACCGAGACGAAGAGCAGATAGAGCGGGAGCGCCTTGTAGAGCGGCCAGTCCCAGCGGCGCAGGCAGACCATGAAGAAGGCCGTCGAGGTGATGGCCATCGTCCCCATGACGGCGATGCCGTACGCGGCGGCCAGCTTCGACGAGCTCTGGAAGGCGAGGACGAGCGCGATGCAACCGACCGCGAGCGCGCCGTTCACCTCGGGGATGAAGATCTGGCCTTCGGCTTCGCTGGACGTGTGCAGAATGCGCACACGGGGCAAGAAGCCGAGCTGGACAGCCTGGCGCGTGAGCGAATACGCGCCTGAGATGAGCGCTTGCGAGGCGATGACCGTCGCGGCCGTCGCGAGCGCGACGAGCGGGTAAATCGCCGGCCCCTGGGGGACGAGCGAATAGAACGGGTTCTTGGCGATCGTCTCCGCGTCCGCCGGGTTCGCCAGGAGGAGCGCGCCCTGACCCAGGTAGTTGAGGGCGAGGGCAGGCATGGTCAGGCTGAACCACGCGAGCCGGATCGGCTTCGGGCCGAAATGGCCCATGTCGGCGTAGAGCGCTTCGCTGCCCGTGATGCAGAGCACGACCGAGCCCAGGACCGTGAAGCCGTGTGTGCCGTTGTGCCGGAAGAAGTCCACCGCGTAGGTCGGCGACAGCGAAAGGAGGACCTTGGGGTACTTCAGGATGGCCCAGACCCCCAGCCCGGCGAGGGCGAGGAACCAGGCGATCATGATCGGTCCGAAGACGCGGCCGATGGTCCCTGTGCCGCGCTTCTGCACGGCGAAGAGCGCAATCAGGATGACGACGGTGATCGGGACGATGAGCTTCTCGAAGGCGTGGGTGGCGACCCCGAGCCCCTCGACCGCGCTGAGCACGCTGATGGCGGGCGTGATGATGCCCTCGCCGTAGAGAAGGCAAGAGCCGATGAGGACGATGCTGGTGAGCAGGCCGACCGTGCCCACGACCTTGCGCGGCTTTCCTTCAGGAAGGAGGGCGAGCATCGCGAGGACGCCGCCTTCGCCCTGGTTGTTCGCGCGGAGGACGAAGATGACGTATTTGAAGCTGACGACCAGCGTCACCGCCCAGAACATGAGCGAGAGCAGGCCCATGACGTTTGGCTCGTTCGGCGGAACGCTGTGGGGGCCGTGGACGCACTCCTTCACGGCGTAGAGCGGGCTCGTCCCGATGTCGCCGTACACGACGCCCAGGGCTCCGAGGGCGAGCTTCCAGAGGTTGGCGTCTCCGTGGCCGTCGTGAGCCGTGTGGGACGAGGGGCGCGCTTTGGGGGCCGAGCGCAGATCGGCCGTCTCCGCCATGGGCTCCCCGAATATCTCAACCGGCCCCTGCGATCCACGGCTTGACCAGGCCCCCCTCGTTCTGCCATGTTCCGCGGCGGAGAGGTGACCGAGTGGCCGAAGGTGCCTGATTCGAAATCAGGTGTAGCGAAAGCTACCGCGGGTTCGAATCCCGCTCTCTCCGCCGGGAAAACGCAAAGTCGGGGGGCCGCCGGTAGGGGGTCGTAACAAGCAGGCAGATCGAACGGAGCCCTCGCGGCTCCGCCTGCCCTTCGGCCCTCCGCGGACTCCGTCCGCTCCGGGTTCGAACCGGACTGCACGGAGTCCACGAAGTGGACGGAGTGCAGGGAGGTCCGACGGAGCGAAGCGCAGTCGCATCCCGCTCTCTCCGCCGGGAAAACGCAAAGTCGGGGGGCCGCCGTAGGGGGTCGTAACAAGCAGGCAGATCGAACGGAGCCCTCGCGGCTCCGCCTGCCCTTCCGGCTTCCGGACTCGCGTCGTTTCCGTAACGGCATTTCGTGGTGGGCTGGCCCCCTCGGACGCTGCGGAACATTCGGCGCCGGGCGCGGTCTGCTCTCGGGCCATGACGAGATGGGTGGCGCCCTTGTGTCTCTTCGCGGCCGCGTGCGGCTCGGCTCCGGCGAAGCCCGCGGAGACCGAAGCGGTGAAGGCGCTCGACGCTCGGTCCTGCGCGCGCGCGGGTAGCCACACGATCCCTCGTCCGGCCGGCGCGGAGCGTCGGGGCTCGGCGGTCGCGCTCGCACGCGTGGGTGGCGAGCTCTACGCCTACGTCGCGGACGCGGACAGCAGGGCGATCCACACGGTCGCGGTGGGCGGGAGACGTGCTCTTGGGCGCACGGAGCTCGACGGGGCTCCTCGCGAGATCCTGGTCTTGCCCGACGGGCGGATCGCCGTCACGCTGGCCGACAAGAACCGCGTCTTGGTCCTCGAGCCGGGTGCCGAGCCGTCCGAGCCGATCGCTCCGCTGTGCGCGCGCGAGGTGCCGGCCGAGCCCTGGGGAATCGCCGCCTCTCAAGATGACAATTCCGTCGTCGTGACGAGCGCCTTTGCTGGCGCGCTCACGGTCCTGGACGGCTCGAGCTTCACGCCCACCCGGGTCGTCGCGCTCCCGCGGGATCCGCGAGGGGTACTGGTGGACGGCTCCGGCCAGGCGTGGGTCAGTCACCTCGTGGGTGGTGTCGTCTCTCGCGTCGACGTGAGCGCGGCGGGTGTGCCGACGCGCATCGACATGAGCACGAAGAAGGTCGCGCCGACGACCACGCAGGGGGAGGCCGAGGTGGCGCGCGTCGGGGTGCAGGGCTACGCGCTCGCGAGCGTCGTCGTCGAGCCCAGGCGAGGCGGCGAGACGGCGGCGCCACGCCTCCGGGGGAGCGCGCCACCGGAGCCCGAGAAGCCGGATGCGCCGAGCGGGAGAGAACGCATCATCGTCCCTCAGGTCAGCGTCGATCCGGGATCGCCCGACCGCCCGCTGGGCGGCTATTACGGCTCGGAGCCCCTCGACGGCGTGCCCAAACAAGCCCCGGTCGTTCGTGTCCTCGAGGCGGCGAGCGGTCGCCCCCTCACGGACGCGGTCCTGGCGACGAGCGAGGCGCGCTACACGCGCGAGTGTCTCCTGCCGCGCGCCATCGCCCCTCGGCAGCGGGCCGGTACGGCCCTCATCGCGTGTCTCGGCATCGACTCGATCCTGGAGGTCGACGTCCGCGTCCCCGACCCGATGCGCGCCGAGCGCAGGCGGTTCGAGGTCGCCGCGGGGCCGGTCGGTGTCGCGGTGGACGACGTGACCGACACGGCTGTGGTCTTCTCGCAGTTCGCGGGCGAGATCGCGGTCATCGATCTGGCTCGGGACGCCGACGAGGGCACGACGGCGATAGCCCTCGACTACGCACCCGCTCCGGAGGTCGCGGCCTCCGCGGAAGGGCGGCTCCTCTTCTACCGGACGGACGATCTCCGCGTCGCGGTCGACGGCATGGGCTGCGCGAGCTGTCACCCCGACGGCCGCGACGACGCGCTCTCGTGGATGACGCCGGAGGGGCCGCGGCAGACGCTCATGCTCGCCGGTCGAACCCGTCACACCGCGCCCTACGGCTGGACTGGACGCGAAGGCGAGCTCGAGACGTATGTGGCCACGACGGTGAAGCGCCTCGGCGGCGTCGGGCTCGACAAGGAGGAGGCCGCTTCGCTCGCTCGCTTCATCGAGCGCGCGCCCGCGCCCGCGCCGCGCAACCCAGACGAAAGGGTCGCGCGCGGGCGCGAGATCTTCTTCGGCGCCGAGCAAGGGTGCGGGGCCTGTCACCCGGCGGGCGGGACGGACGGTCGGTCTCACGCTCTCGACGGCGGCCAGCCGACCGAGGCGTTCGACACGCCTTCGCTGCGGTTCGTGTCCGGCACGGGCCCTTACTTCCACGACGGACGCTACGCGACCCTCGAGGCACTCCTCTCCGATCCGAGAAGCAAGATGGGGCGGCCCGACCTCCTGACGCCCGAGGACCGGGGCGCGCTCGCCGCGTTCCTGCGCTCGTTATGACGCGGTCGATCGCTGCGGGCGCGCTCATCGCGCTCCTGGGTGGATGTGGAGGCGTCGAGAGCCCGCGCCCGCGCGCGGCCGGCCCCAGGCCGGCGCCGGCCATCTTGAAGCCGGCCTCGCGGCCGTTCTTGCCCGACGACGCGCGCGCGGAGGGGCTCCGCAGGCCCTCGATGGTGGTGAAGCGCTTCGACTACGAGGAGCTCCCGATCGTCGACTTCGCGGCGCACGCGCCCGCGCGCGCGCCACGGATCGACCTCCGAGGCGGGCGACTCGCGTTCGACGAGCCGCTCGTGGCCTGGTTGAAGATCGGCAACCGCGAGGGCTTCACCCCCGTGCGTGACGACGGAGGCTCGGTCGGAATCGCGCCGCCGTCGTCGGCGACCTGTCCTCATGACGATATCGTCAGCGATGCTCGCTGGGTCGGGTTGTCGCGGGAGACCTTCACCGACGAAGCGATCGAGCTGCAGGCCGCTGAGGGGATCTTTCGCTGGAAGACGTGTGAGGCCGCGGTCGACTGGTTCGTTCGATTTCGCGCGGAGGCCATCGTTCCGGGCTTCGTCTATGCGGCTCGCGTTCGGGGCGAACAAGGCTCGAAGGCGGAGCGGCTCTGGATCGTCCTGCCGCCGGCCGCGTGGGTGTCCGCGTCGGGGGCGGCGAGCCGCGCCTCGTTGCGAGGGCCGTTCACGCTGATTCGTGTCACGCCTTCCGCCGGCGCGGCCACGTCGTTCGCTGCCCGTCTCGCCCCGGAGTCGCTCCAGGTCTGGCGACAGGTTCGGGGCGAGGCGACTCCGCTCGAGTGGATCGAGCCGGCCAAGGGCGCCGCCGCTTCGCTCCTGCTCGACCTCGACGTTGTCTCCGCGGAGGGGGGCTGGGAGGGCACGGTCTCGATCGGGACCACGCCGGGCTACGAGGCCGAGGCCTACGCCGACATCCTCTCTCGCGCGCGCTGACGGCGACTCAATCCACGCCGCTCGCGAAGACGTTCCGCCTGTCGGTCGCCTGCACAGCGCTGCCCATCGCCATCCACTCGCCGAAGGAGCCGAGCAAGACCGTGCCGGAGGAGGAGGAGCCCACGGCGCCCCAGCCGGAGCAGCCGAGCTGCGACACGCGCGAGATCTGGCCGTCCGCGGTCACCTCGACGAGGAGCGGCACCGCGCGATCGGGCAAGTGCCCGGCGGCCGGCGGGGGCAGGCCCGTGAGCGTGCCCGTGAAGCTCCAGAAGACCCCGCCGTCGGGGCGCGGCGCGGCGTGCGCGTCACGGCCGAGCGCCCGGAGCTTGTAAATGACAGAACCGTTGCTTGATAGGCGGATCAAGAGGACCGTGTTCGAGACCTCGCGATCTTCGGTCGCCACGAGCAGGCCGCCGTCGGGGAGCGGATACAGCGCGGCTTCGTACGTCAGCGTCGGCTCTTCGTAGGTGAAGAGCGCGTCGCCGGCTTCGTCTTCCATCCGCACGCGGAGCACCACTTCTTCGTCGCGCGGCGGCAGGTCGGAGGTCGCGACGGCGCGCCGGCCGTCGGCCAGATCGATCATGGCGACGACGTCTTCGGAGCTCACGCGCGCCTCGACCACGTTGCCATCGAGGTCGAAGTCGTAGACGAAGGAGCCGAAGTACTTGCCGGCAGGGGGGGCCAGCGAGGGCTCGACGAGGGCCGGGAGCGGGACGGCCGAGCGGACCGCCACACGCAGGCCCCCCGCGTGAGCGGACAGCGCGGAGGCGCGGACGACCGGCTCGGTGTCGCCGAAAGTCGATGGGGTGATCGCGAAGCTCCAGAGCGAGGCGCCGCTCGATGAGGCCTGGCCGACGAGGAGGCCCTCTCCGAGCTTCGAAGGGCCTGCGTAGTAGAGCGAGTCGTCGCTCGCGGTTAGCCGCGGCGCTTCTGCGAGCGGCAGCTGGAAGAAGGTGCGGACGCTGCCCGGCTGCGCCTCGTAGAGGTCGATCGCCTCGAGCACGACGTTCGACTGGGGGTTGCCGAAGTCGTCGTACGTATTCGACTTCGATGTGTACCGCGGCAGGGAGAAGACGACCTTGTCCGATTGCCAGGGGATGATCTCCGCGGGCACCGGCGCGTCGGCGGCGGAGTAGCTCCGCGAGACGACGCCCGCGGTCGAGAAGACGCCGTCGCTCGGCGGTGTCCCGGTCTCGACGACGGGGGCGTTGATCGTCGTCGTCGTGAGAGGCGGGGGCTCCTCCGGATCGTCGTCGTTCTGGGGAATGTAGATGCGTGCGGTGATGTCGACGCTCCGCGCGTTGGCCGTGCAGAACGCGTCGAAGCTGCCGCGGTCGGTGAACGGGCTCGGGACCTCGAGCGTCAGCGTCCCGATCGAGGCCGAGTCGAGCGGGAAGCCCGAGGTCGTGAGCGGCGGCGCGTCGAACGCGATCTGGCTGCCCTTGTCGTTCACGACGAGCGAGACCCCGTCGAGGTAGCCCTGCGCATCGAACGCCGCGTTGAGCCCGAGCCGAGCGACCACGCGGAGCGTCGGCGCGCCTGGGTCCCCGACGTGCGACGTACGGACGTCGATGAAGCTCGCCGTCGCGCCGGGCGCGCCGGGAGGCAGGCAGCCGGCGACGAGGGCCAGCAGGGCGAGCTTGCGGGTGATCTTTCGATCTCGCGGGGTCATTCCAAGCTCCAGGACGCGGAGAGCCCGGTCCCGCTCGCGCGGACCTCGGGTAAAAAGGGCGGGGGCGGCGCCCGCTCGGGATCGATCTCCTTGTGCGCGCCGGCGACCACGAGCGGCACGCCGATCGCGGTGAAGAAGGTCCCGACGAGGAGCGTGGGCAACGCCAGGTAGGCCGAGAAATCATCCGGACCGCCGGCGGCGGTGTCGGCGATGAAGATGCCGGTGGCGCCGATGACCGCCGTGCCGCCGATGCCTGTGAGCGCGCTGCCGATGCCGATCATGGCCTTGGAGTAGGGCCTCTTGGGGATGGCCGGGTTTCGGATCATGTCGCGTCGCTGCCGCTCGGCTTCGCGTTGCTCGGGCGTGCGCACCTTCGAGCCCACTGCGAGCATCGGGATCCCGACGCCGGCCGAGATCGCGCTCGTCATGAAGAGGGGCCACGCGGTGGAGAGGTCCGTGTCGGGGCTGTAGGTCACGGCCTGGCCGATCCCGAGACCGAGGCTCGCGGCGGCGACCGACGTCAGCGCGAAGCCCGACACCATAAGCGGCTGGCTCCTGCGCCGCTCGAAGGCCTTGGGCGGATCGAGCGCACCGAGCATGCCCAGCCCGCCGACCGCGGCGAACCCGATGCCCGCGCCGAGGAGGCTCGCCCCCAAGTTATCGCTCCGCGGGTCGGGGCGTTCGAGGCAGCCGCCGATCCCACAGTATTGCTCACCCCCCGCGGTACCGAGGACCACTGCGCCGCTCACGGCGAGGATGGCACCGACCCCGAGCGAGGTGCCAGCAGCTGGCATCAGCCAATCGAGCGAGGGCGCGGGCTCGTCGGCGGGAGGCAGCGGGGGAGGAAAGAAGAGGATCGGCGGTGGCGGCGGAAGCGGCGTTGGCGAGGTTGGACCTGCCGGCACGGGTGGCTCGAGCGGAGGCGCCGGAGGCACGGGCTGCTCGGGCGCTTGCTCGGGCTCGGGCAGCGGTTGAGGGTCCGAGCCGGGCTCCGGGGGAGCTGGCTCGGGTGGTGGGCTCACCTGGGCAAACGCAGCTCGGCCCGTCAGCAGCGCGACGAGCAGCAAGCCGAAGGGGAGGGCTCTCATAAGGAAGGGCTCGAGCGTACAGCCGTTGGTGTCCGCTTCGCCCCTTCCCCGTTTCGCCCGTTCCGCGTTTGCGACTGCGCTCAGGGCAGGCAGAACCCGCCCGCGGGGGGCATCCCGTTCGGGCAGGGTGCGACACAAGCTCGCGAGACGATGTCGACAACCTGGCCCGCGGCGCAGGCTCCGGCGGGAGCAGGGTTCGACCCGCCCCCGCTCTGGCCCGGCATCGTGGGCCAGGGCAGACCCGGGATCTGCGGAACTTGAACCGGTCCGACGCCAGGGATGTTGATGCCGGGAAGGCCTGGAATCCCCATTCCACCGCTGCCCCCGCCCTCGACCTCGATCACGAAGGCGTCGTTGACCTCCTGGTTGACCATGGCCTCGGAGACCCACGCGTAGCCGCCGGCACCCCAGTCTGCGCCCCAGCTGTTGTGGATGAGGAGCTGGCGTTGCGGCGTCGACCGGTAACCGACGGCTGCGACCGCATGCCGGTAGTCGCCGTTCGCCTGGTAGTCGGGGATGATGCCTCCCGGCGGCTTCGACCAGACCTGCGAGTCGATGTTGAACGACATGTAGATCGCCTGGCCGCTCGCGAGCACCTCCGCGAGCTCGTCGAAAGAGCGCGGGTTCTGGAGCTTCTGGATCTTCGTGATGGGATAGACCCCCATCTGGTTGGCGCGATCTTTCTCGGCAGCGAGGCCCGGGTCCTGGCGCCAGGATCCTTGTTGGACGTGGTAGGCGTCCTCGCACCAGATGTCCTTGGGGCTCTCCTTGAGCTTGCAGGCCTTGGCCGGGTCGTAGGGCCAGGCTTGTTCGGTCACCATCCGGCCGTCGGTGTGACCCTTGATGTGGAGGTCGTCCCACGCGTCCTCGGCCACGATGTGCAAAGGGGAGACGATGTCCTGCTTTCCAGCGCGGCGGAGCGAGTTCTCCATGAGCGTGGAGATTGTGAAGGCCCAGCACACGCCGACCTGCTCCTGATCCTTGACCGGACCGTCGAGGCCCATCGTCCGGAGGTCGACCGAGTCCGGCGCGCCGCCCTGGAGGTTCATGCGGTTACGGGGGGCGATCGTCGGCGACAGCGCCATCAGCGGCTTCTGACCGCAGTCCGGCATGATCCACTTGCCCGGCCCCAGCTCCATCGGCTTGCAGCCCTTCGTCTTCTTCACACGAGCGCGGAGACGGGCAGCATCGAAAGGTCGCAGGATGCGCCCGCCCAGTCGGCCGGTCAGCATCTGCTGGGGTGCGTGCGCGGGAGCCGCTTGGGTCTGCGAAGGCCACTCCCAGCCGGATGGGAGCTTCGAGCCGGGCGCAGGCGGGGGCTCGAGAGGGCGCGTGGAGTAAGAAACCGAGCAGGCCGTGAGCAAAAGGAAGGTCGAACCCAGGAGCGCGCGCATCGGGAGGGTAGACGGCGAGGGCATCTGGGGATTCTACGGGGGTCCGCCCCGCAATCTCCGTCCGATACGCGCTTGCTCGCCGTCCATCTTCGTGCGAAATGCGGCTCGCGTCGCGTAGCACCCCGGAGAGGTGACCGAGTGGTCGAAGGTGCACGACTGGAAATCGTGTGTACGGCAACGTACCGCGGGTTCGAATCCCGCCCTCTCCGCTACCAACCCTGCAAGCCTTAGCGAGCCGATCGTCCGAGACGGTCGGATCGCTCTGGGCTCTTCGGCCCTCTGCGGACTCCATCCACTCCGCATCGGACTCGCTTCGCGAGTCCGGCTCCGTGGATTCCGTCCACGCCGGGTCGCATCCCGCCCTCTCCGCTACCAACCCTGCAAGCCTTAGCGAGCCGATCGTCCGAGACGGTCGGATCGCTCTGGGCTCTTCGGGTCGTCCCCGCACCTACCGGTGGGCCACACCGGTCGGGGCGCCGGTGTGCGCGAGCTCCTGGTGCCCGAGCCGAACGTCGAGCTTCGGGTGGCGCTCGGCGAGCTCCCGCAGGGTACGTAGGCTCGCGGCGTTCTCCTGCTGGTCGGCCGTGAAATCGCCGGGCTCGACGCCGTGCTCCCACCCCCAGCTCGTGTGACAGGTGTCGCCCGCGAAGAGGACAGGACCATCAGGTGTCCGCGCAACGTACGCGACGCTCCCGGGGGTGTGCCCAGGGGTCCAGATGGCCCACACCGACTCGTCTCCGAAGAGATCCAGGACGCCCGCGAAGCGACCCGAGGCGTCCACCTGGAACGGCAGCTCCGACAACGCGACGTGGCCCTCGAGCGCACGGTCGGTGGTGCCGCGGACGAAGAGGTTGAGGCCGCTGCGCGCCGCGGCTTCGCCCGGGCCCGTGAAAAGAGGCGTCCCCTTGGGGATGTCGGGCATGCCCGAGACGTGATCGAGGTGCAGGTGCGTGAAGAGCACGCCCGCGATCTGGCCGCCTTCGCGCTCGACGAAGCTCCGCGTGTCGTTTTTCACGTGCAGCTTCTCGGCGTTCATGGCCTCGGCCACGACGCCGCGGATGGCGGCGTTCTCGGGATCGGTCGCGAGCGCACGCTCCACGCCGGTGTCGACGAGGAACGTGCCCTTTGTCGGGTGCCGCAGCACGTGGAAGTAGATGTGGATGGGCTCGGGCCCGTCCGTGAGGCCGTCGCGCTTCGCCTCGGCGTGCTCGAGGTTGATGAGGCCCGAGCGGGGGACCTCCCAGTCGGCGCCGACGAACGTCTCGACCTGGACCGGGCCGGGCAAGTCGATCGACCGCTCGAGATCGTCGCTCGAGCGCGCCGCGCCGAGGTCACCGGGCGCCGAGGGGTGGGACGTGACCGTGACCCCGACGGTCGAGACATACGCTGCTCCCGCCAACGCCAGGCCCAGCGTGGCCGCCGCGGTCACCTTCATCGCTCGTTTCCAGCTCGTCATACGAGGAGAAGTAAGGCATGCGATGGCGTATGGAGAGTGGCAAAGGACGTATGCCACTATACGCGCGTGAATATCCCGTGGGAGGACGTACAGCTCTTTCTGGCGATCGCGGAGACGGGGAGCTTGAGCCGCGCGGCGCGATCGCTCGGGCTCACGCAGCCCACGATCAGCCGTCGGCTCGCCGAGCTGGAGGAGCGGGTCGGTGAGCCGCTCTTCGAGCGCGCCGTGAACGGCGCCAAGCTCTCGGCCTTCGGCGAGCGGCTCGTCGAGCCCGCGCGGCGGATGGCCGAGTGGGCGGGTGAGCTCGAGCGGACGCTGGACAAGGCGGAGAAGAAGCCGGCCGGCGTCGTCCGCGTCACCGCGTTACCGGGGCTCGCCTACGACTTCCTCGCGCCGTTCGCCGCCTGGTTGAAGACGAAGCAGCCCGACATCAGGCTCGAGATCAAGTCGACCATCCAGTACCTCGATCTGGCGCGGCGCGACGCCGACCTCGCGCTCCGAACCGATCGCGCGGCCTCGAAAGATCTCGTCATCCTGGCCGAGGTGAAGACGACGGTCGGCGCGTTCGCGAGCCCCGAGTACAGGGCAAAGCTCCCTCCTCGCCCGCGCCTCGACCAGGTGGACTGGATCGCGTGGACGGCGCCGTTCGACGGGATGTCACCGAATCGTGAGCTCTCCGCGCTCATCCCCGGCTTCGCGCCGGTGTTCGCGTCGGACGACTTCCTCGTCCAGCTGCGGGCCGCGCGAGCCGGGCTCGGCGCGATCATCCTCGGACGAGCGAAGCACCGCTTCTCGGGGGAGGACGGTCTCGAGGAGCTCGACGTCGATCTCGGGCCGATCGCTGCGTCGCTTTTCCTCGTGAGCACGAAGAGCGCGCTCGCCATCCCTCGCGTTCGCGTGGTGGCCGATCTGCTGACGGAGGAGATGAAGCGGACCGACACGCGCTCCGCACGCGAGCGCGCGACGGGAGCGGGAGACAAAAGGCGAACGGGCCGACCTCTTCGATCGACCCGTTCATAAGCGTTCCGAAACCGTGGCAGCGTGGCTGATGCGACGTGAACCCCTAGCAAGTTTGCTAGGTGGGTGCCGGCGGGCCGCTTTAGGCTTCCCAGTGAAAGATTCTGGGCCTGCTCACCACGACCGAGGTGCTGGCTCCCGGGTTCATGCTTACTCGGGATTCATATGTCGATCGCACACCGGAGTCACAGAGACGGAACACCGTGAGGATAAGAGCAAACGGGACTTCGTCAACGCTTCCGGAGCGCCGCCTCGAGCTTTTCGTAGATCCCGCCGAACGCGCCGTTCGAGAGGAGCGCGATCGTGTCACCTGGCTCCGCTTCGCGCGTGATGACCTCGACGATGGCGTCGACGCTCGGGAGACAAGAAGCTAAAATATCTCGCTCGCGGAGCGCCGCCGCGAGCTGCTCCAGATCGAGACGCTCCGCCTCGGGGATGTCGGGCCGCCCGAGCGGCGGGAAGACGACGCGGCTCGCGCTCCCGAAGCTCGACGCGTACGCATCCTGGTGGAGCTTGCGGCACGCGGTCGCGCTCCGCGGCTCGAAGACCGCCCACAGCTTTCCTTCCGGGTGCTTGGCGCGCAGCGCGGCGAGCGTCTCGCGGACGGCCGTCGGGTGGTGGGCGAAATCGTCGTAGGCCCGCACGCCGCCGACCTCGAAGCGAAGCTCCTGGCGCCGCTTCACGCCTTCGAACGTCTCGAGCGCGGCCATCGCCTGCTTCACGTCCGCGCCGAAGCCCTGGCAACACGCGGCCAGGGCCGCGAGCGCGTTGCGGACGTTGTGCTCGCCGGGGACCTTCAGCGCCGCGCGCCCTGCGTACACACCGCCGGCGTAGACGTCGAAGGTGGTCCCGCGCGGACCGCTCGTCGCGATGGCGCCCATCCAGTGCGGCGGCGCGGCGGCGTCGTCGGAGTCGAGCGCGTAATACGCGAGCTCCGCCTTCGTGCCCGCGAGCGTGCGGACGACCAGCGGATCGTGGGCGCTCACGACGAGGAGTCCGCCCTCGGGGATGCGCTCCGCGAAGCCGCGGAACGCCGCGAGGTAGCTCTCCTCCGTGGGGTAAATGTCGATGTGGTCATGTTCGATCGACGTGACGATCCCGACCTCCGGCCGGTAGTGCCAGAACTTGGGCGTCTTCTCGAAGAACGCGGTGTCGTACTCGTCGCCCTCGACCACGAACGGCGCCTTGCGCGAGGAGGTGCGGTGGCCGCCGTCGAGCGGGAGGCGGCGCGGCCCGGGCAAGCGGAAGCTCTCGCTCTGCCCCATGGGGATCCCGCCGATCAGGTAGCCGGGGTCCATCCCGACGGACGCGAGCACGTGGGCGCACATCGCGCTCGTGGTGGTCTTTCCGTGTGTCCCGCCGACGACGAGCGGCGAGCGGCCCTCGAGGACGAGCTCGGCGAGCGCGTGCGCCATCGATGCGTAGCGCAGGCCGCCGTCGATCGCGGCGCGCGCCTCGACGTTCGCCGGCCGGCAGACGTTTCCGATCACGACGAGGTCGGGGCGGTCCGCGACGTGCTCGGGTGAGAAGCCCTCCATCAGCCGGATTCCCCAGCGCTCGAGCGCAGGGCCGATCGGCGGGTAGAAGCTCGTGTCCGAGCCCGAGACGTCGTGCCCCGCCGCCCGCAAGAGGCCGGCGAGCGCTCCCATTCCGGTCCCGGCGACCGCGACGAAGTGCACGCGCATGGCAGCACCCTACTTTAGGCTCCGCCGAGACTGCGACCAAATGCCAAGCTGAAGGACGATGTCTGCTGACTCACCCCCCCAACCCCCCTCACGAGGTGAGGGGGGCGGAACAGGCCAAGGGCCGCCGTCTTCCAAGATCCTCATCTTCGTGGTGGGTGTGGTCTTCGGGCCCGGCGCCGGCCACTTCCTCGCGGGCCTACCGCGGCGAGGCGTGGCCTTCGCGCTCTCCAGCATGGCGCTCGCGATCATCGCCTCCGTCGCGGTGGCGTCGGCGCCGAGCCCGCTCACGGTGTCGCTCTACGCCCTGCCCGTGCTCCTCCACCTCGGCTCGCTCGCGGATCTGGCGATCCTCCCTCGCGAGCGCATGCGTCGCGCCACGCTCCCCGGCGTGGGGCAGGTCCTCGCGCTGCTCGTCGCGGGCGTCTTCCTCCGCAACGGCCTGCGCAACCACGCGGTCGAGCTCTACCAGGAGCCGTCCGCTTCGATGGCGCCGACCCTCCGCGTGGGCGATCACTTCTTCGCGAGCAAGCTCGGGCCTCCGCCCGAACGCGGCGACCTCGTCACCTTTCCGAGCCCGGAGGCCCCCGAGCAGACGCTCGTGAAGCGCGTCGTGGGCTTCGCGGGAGATCGCATCGAAGAAAACGGTGCTGTCATCTCGATCAACGGCGAGCCGATCCCCCGCTGTGAGCTCGGGACCGCGCGCATCGAGGGCAAGGACCAGACCTTCGTGCTCGAGAAGCTCGGCGCCCGCCTCTACCTCGTCATGCTGGACGCGCACGCCAAGGGCAGCTCGAACGCCTGGACCGTGGAGCCGGGCAAGCTGTTCGTCGTGGGCGACAACCGCAACGACAGCCACGACTCGCGCACGTGGCTCGAAGGCAAAGGCGGCGGCACACCTACCGCCACGGTGATCGGCCGCGTCACCTACCGGGTCTTCCGGGCGGGCACGCTGTCGTTTGGGCCGGTCGACGAGCTCTCGTTGCCTCGGGGCGCCGAGTCGCTGCAGGACCGGGTCGGGCCGTGCCGCGCCGAGCTCGGCGGCGGGTAGTACAAGCGCCCACCCCGCGTGTGTGGTGCCTCGCCCGCCGTCCGGGGCAGGGGCGCGGTCCGGCAACAACTGCCCCACTTCGCCGACAACCTTGGTAGCTTCGGCTTCCCATGACACGAAGGACGCGTACGGCCTTCGCAGCTGTTGGCCTCTTGTTCCTGCTCCCGACCGCGGTCCTCGCGGCCACGGCCAAGGGGCGGGTGACCAACACGCACGATCTACTCAACCCCGTCTGGAACGAGGCCAAAGACCCGAACGCGCGTCGCTTCACGTTCCGCGAGCCGGCGGCCTCCGTGCCCCCCGATTCGCGCGTGCTCCGCGGGCACATCTCGAAGGAGCTGTGCCTCGTCGCCCTGAAAGACGGCGCCCAGGCCCTCAAGACACCGCTCCGGATCAAGATCGCAGGCGGTCGCACCTCGTTCGTCACGCTCGTCGTGCCGCCGGGTCAAGAGATCCGGTTCGAGAACCACGACCCCACGCCTCACGCCATCTACGAGGTCTCGGGCGCGGGCGGGTTCACCAAGGGGACGATGCAGCCGGACGGCTCTCGCAGCTGGACGCCTCCCGGTCCCGGCAAATACGAGATCCGCGACGAGCTGTCGCCCAGCTTGAGGTCGTGGGTCGTGGTCGAGCCCAAGGCGGTCAAGAGCGTCTACCCGAACCGCAAGGGCGAGTTCGCCATGGAGCTCGAGCCCGGCACCTACGACCTCCGCGCTTATTACAACGGCGAGCCGGTCGGCGAGGTGCTTCCGGTCGAGATCAAGCCCGCCCCGGCGGAGCAGCAGCTGCCCAATCCGCTCAAGGCCGGCGCGGACCCGAAGAAGGCCGACGAAGAGAAGAAAGACGAGCCCGCCAAGGCGGGAGGCTAGGGGATGCTTCTTTCCAGGTTCTGGTACCTGATCCTGAGCTTCGCCCTCGGGACCGCCGTGGGCGTGCTCTTCATCGCGCAGAGCTACTACAACCGAAACACCGAGCGCTGGATGAACGAAGCGCTCGCGGCGGACTCGAGCGCCGTCGGCTGGTACCTGAAGGACGACGCGCGCAACCGCGCCGCGGCGCTCCTCCCGGTGTCGCTCTCGCCGAAGCTGCGCGAAGCGCTGAGCAAGGCCAACGAGTCGGACGAGGTCGGCAAGGACACGCGGGCGAAGGCGAAGGAAGGTCTGCTCAAGGCCCTCGAGTCGATCCCGGCCGAGCAGAAGTTCTACGCGGTCTGGGCCGTCGATCAGGACGGTCGTGTCATTGCTTCCTACGGCTTCGAGCACAAAGACGACTGGAACCTCGGCGGTCACGCCGTGGTGGCCGACGCGCTCGCCGGCTGGATCCGCGACGATACGTGGATCTTCAAGAAGGAAGAGCTCCACCGCGTGGTCGCGCGCCCGGTGGAGCGCGACGGCGGGGGCGAGCCCATCGGCGCCATCGTCGGCATCTACGCGCTCGATCGGGGCTACGCGCAGGCCGTCTCCGAGCGGACCGGCGCCGCGGTCGCCTTCTACGCGCTCGGGACGCAGGTCTGGTCGTATGGCCCCGAGGGGTTCAACTCCTCCAACTTCGAGGTCCTCCGCACGGACCTGAAGGACGCCGAGCAGACGGAAGAGTACGGGCAGAAGGGGCGGAGCAAGGTGCGCAAGCCGCGCGCGGATCTCGGCTTCATCTACACGCGCCTCCCCGGCGAGGCGTGGGACCTCCAGTCCGGCTACGTCGTCGGCAGGCAGGTGCGCTTCCTGGAGTCGCCGCAGGCGTTCTTCGAGGCGGCGGACCAGACCGACAAGGACAGCGCTCCGACGTACATCCTCGTCGGCATCGCGGTCGGGCTCGGCCTCCTCGGGATCCTCTTCAGCGTGGTCGAGCACACGCTGCCGCTCCGCACGTTCAAGAACGAGGCGGCGCGCTTCGCGCTGGCCAAGACCGACACGCTCGCGCCTTCTCGCTTCCGCGGCCTCTACAAGAAGATCGCCGCGGACATCAACGACGGCGTCGACAAGGTCCTCTCGAAGGGCGGCATCACGCGCCGAGCCGCCGATCTCGAGCAGGTCATCGGGCCCCTCCCGGCCCAGCCTCAGATGAGCGCGTTCGCCGTGCCGGGCGAGGCGCCCGCGGCCGCTCCGCCTGCTGCGCCGAGCGCTGCGGGAGCGATCCCGAAGCCGCCGCCCTCGGCAGAGAAGCGTGTGCCGGGGCCCCCGCCCAAGCCGCGCGCGCCGGGCGCGCCGCCGGCGCCGCCGTCGCGATCCGCGGAGCCGGAGGCCGAAGAGCCGGCCGCGGTGAGCGAGCCCATGAGCGCGCCGGCGCCGTCTCGCCCGGCGGACGAGCTCGCGGAGTGGAAGCTCGTCTACGAGGAGTTCCTCAAGATCAAGAAGCAGTGCGGCGAGCCCACCGAAGCGCTGACCTTCGACAAGTTCAAGGGAACGCTGGAGCGGAACAAGGCGGCGCTCGTCGCGCGCCACAACTGCTCCGCCGTGAAGTTCACCGTCTACGTGAAGGATGGCAAGGCTGCGCTCCGCGCCTCACCGGTGAAATGACAAGGCTCACACTGCTCGCGATCGGCTCCGCCGGTCTCTGCCTCTCGCTCTCCTTCGATGCTCGGGCCTCCAACGGTCTGGAGGTGCCCGATGCCGGGGTGCTCCAGGTCGGGCGCGGCGGCGCCTGGGTGGCTCGCGCGGACGACCCGATGGCGGCCTACATGAACCCGGCCGCCATGTCGTTCCAGGCGACGAGCATTCACGTCGGCACCCATCTGATGATCCAGCAGGGCTGCTTCACCCGGCTCGGTCCGGACGGGCAGCCGGTGTCGCCGGGGCCCGCGATCCCCCAGGCGGACGCGCCGAAGGACCCGGTCTGCACGACCTCCGTCTTCCCGAACCCCCAGCTCGCCGCGGTCTACCGCATCACGGATCGCTGGGCCGTCGGGCTCGCGGTGCTCGGGCCTCACGCGGCCGGCACCGCGTCCTGGCCCGAGGAGATCGAGTATACGACGCAGACCGGGCTCGCGCGGACGCAGCCCGCGCCCAACCGCTACATCATCACCGATCAGAGCGCGGTCCTCGTCTACCCGACGCTCTCGGTGAGCTACGCCCCGCTCCCGGAGCTCTCGTTCGGCGCGGGCTTCGTCTGGGGCTTCGCGGCGGCCGAGTTCACCACCTTCACGGAGTCGATCTCCGGCCCGGGCGACGACTTCACGCGCGACGTGAAGGCCGTGCTCAGCGCGAAGGACCTCTTCGTGCCGGGCTTCGTCCTCGGCGCGAACTGGGGCGTGACGCGTTACCTCGACTTCGGCGCGTGGTACCGCTGGTCCGACGCCATCCGCGCCCGCACCGAGCTCGAGCTCACGTCGAGCTACTGGCTCGGCGGAGGAACACGCAACGAGTCGCCGTGCCCCGAGTCGGACCCGCGCTGCAACATCACGACGGACGCCGACGCCGGCGAGCTCGTCTTCCCCATTCCCATGGAGGCCAAGCTCGGGCTGCGCTTCCACCTCCCGCTGGGCGAGTCGACCGTGCAGCCCCACTGGGTGCAGCGCGAGGCCTTCGTCCGCGATCCGCTCACCCAGGATCGATTCGACATCGAGGTCGATCTCACCTGGGCGAACAACAGCGCGGTGCAAGACATCGAGCTGACCTTCGACGAAGGCATCGCGGTCAAAGGGACCCCGGGCTTCGTGCCCGTCAACGGCAACATCCCCCACGACTGGCGCGACGTCCTCGGCATCCGGCTCGGGAGCGACATCACCGCGGTCCCGAACCTCCTGGCGCTGCGGCTCGGCGGCTTCTTCGAGTCGAAGGGCGCACGCGACGAGCTCTTGAACCTCGACTTCCACCAGGGCTTCAAGGGCGGCATCTCCGGGGGCGCGACGTTCCGGGTGTGGCTCGTCGACATCCACGCGGCTTACCAACACGTCTTTTACGGCACGCTGGACAACGGCGGGGACGGCGAGCTGCGCGCGCTCTCAGGCGACGCAACGTCAGGCTATCGAAGCGAGCAGACCGTCAACGGTGGCTCGTTCGAGCAGAGCCTGGACGAGGTAGGCTTGGGGGCGACCATTCGTTTCTGAAGTGCTAGAAATGCCCCCCTGTCGAACGGCGGGGCAACGAAGAGAAAGAGATCAGCATGAGCGACGCCGAAGTTCGGAACGTGATCATCATCGGCTCGGGTCCCGCGGGGCTCACCGCGGCGATCTACGCCGCGCGAGCCAACCTCAAGCCTCTCTGCATCGAGGGGTTCAACGCGGGCGGTCTCGTCCCCGGCGGCCAGCTCATGTACACGACCGAGGTCGAGAACTACCCGGGCTTCCCGGAGAAGGTGACCGGCCAGGAGCTGATGCAGCGCTTCCGCGATCAGGCCGAGCACCAGGGCACCGAGATCATCACCGGTGACGTGACCAAGGTCGATCTCTCGAAGCGACCGTTCGAGGTCTGGGCGGAGGACGTGGAGGGCAACAAGCCCCACTTCAAGGCCAAGACGATCATCATCGCGACCGGCGCGCGCGCGAACTACCTCGGTCTCGACAGCGAAGAGAAGCTCAAGAACAAGGGCGTCTCGGCCTGCGCGGTGTGCGACGGCGCCTTCTTCCGCAACGAGCCGGTCGTCGTGGTGGGCGGCGGCGACACCGCCATGGAAGAGGCGCACTACCTGACGGGGCTCTGCAGCTCGGTCACGCTCATCCATCGCCGCGACGAGTTCCGCGCGTCGAAGTCGATGCAGGATCGCGTGAAGGCCAACCCGAAGATCAAGATCCTCTACAGCCACGCCGTGGACGAGGTGCTCGGTGTCGCCGAGGACAAGGTGACCGGCGTCCGCGTGAAGAACCTGAAGAACGGCGAGACCAACGTGGTGCCGTGCAGCGCGATGTTCGTGGCCATCGGTCACACGCCGCTCGCCGATCTGTTCCAGGGACAGATCGACCTCCACGACAACGGCTACATCAAGACGATCCCCGGGACGACCCAGACCAGCGTCTCCGGCTGCTTCGCCGCCGGAGACGTCCAGGACTGGACCTTCCGGCAGGCGGTCACGGCGGCCGGCAGCGGCTGCATGGCGGCGCTCGAAGCCGAGCGCTGGCTCGCCGCCAACGGCGGTCACTGACGCGGAGAGCAGAGGGCGTCGGTCGAGACAGCGACGAGTAGCGTCCGGATGAGCGTCCTCCTGCACTCTCCTCCCCCCCGACCCCCCTCCACGTCGTGGAGGGGGGCGTGAGCGACGCCAAGCGTGAGCTCCTCGAGATCACCCGGGCCGCCCACGCTTGGGTGGCCTGGCACGAGGAGTGTGGCTCGGACGGCCTGCCGGCTGGCGATCCCCCGCCGGCCCGTGCGGCCAGAGACGATGCGCGCACGCAAGGTGCTCGAGGCCCGCGAGAGGAGCCGCGCACACCGCGGGCGGAGCCGGAGCGACCCGCGTTTGCACCGCCGAATCGGCGCGAAGCTGCCCCTCCTCCGGAGCCGCGCAAGGCGCCGGCCGCGCGCGCCGGCGCGCCGGCGCTGCCCATCCCGAGCACGCCGTTCGAAGGGGCAGCGCCTGCGTCGGCGGAGCGGCGCACGCGTCTCGGCGTCCTCGCCGAGCAGGTCGCGCCTTGCACGAAGTGCGAGCTCGCGAAGGCGCGCACGCAGACCGTGTTCTCACGAGGCAACCCGGACGCCGAGCTGATGTTCGTCGGAGAAGGTCCCGGCGCCGACGAGGACGCTCAAGGCGAGCCGTTCGTCGGGAAGGCCGGCCAGCTGCTCGACAAGATGATCGTCGGGATGGGCTACGCGCGGGACGACGTCTACATCGCGAACATCGTCAAATGCAGACCGCCCGGCAACCGCACGCCGGAGCCCCTCGAGATGGCGACGTGTCTGCCGTACCTGACCGAGCAGATCGAGCTCGTCCGGCCGAAGGTCATCGTGGCGCTCGGCGCCACGGCGCTTCGAGGCCTCCTCGGTCCGGGCGAAGGCATCACGAAGGTGCGCGGCACCTGGAAGCTCTACCGAGGGACCATCCCCGTGATGCCGACCTTCCACCCTGCATATGTGCTCAGGACTCCGACGCCCGAGGTGAAGGGAATGGTGTGGTCGGACCTGAAACAAGTGCTCAAGCAACTCGGCAGATCCGTTCCCTCACGGAAGGACTGATCGGAGCGGCGCGCCCGACCTGTCTCAGACGGAGGCACACGATGGCACGCCGCGCGATTCTCGAGACGGGGGTGCCCGACGTTTCCGCGATCAAGCTGCGGCATCTCCAGGGATAGCTGCTACAAAACCATCCCTGTTTCTTGTTCTCATGTGCGTGCGCTTCGCTTGGCGCGGAATGTGAATCGAGGTCCGTCGCCACTCATCGGTGTTAGCGCTGTAACGGAGGTCTCTCGGTATGACGAAGCGTTTGCGCGGGCCCAAGGCGTCGAATCGAGGTCGTCTGCTTCGCCCGCGTTCGGAGCGGCGAGTTTCGGAGTCGAGCATTGCGCCGTCCTCCGTCGACTCCGAAGAGAACGAATCGCTCGTCGAGACCGCGGGTGGCGAGGAGCGCGAGGCGCTGCTCGAGACACGTCCTCCGCGTAGCTCGGAGACGCGCGTCATCTCTCTCGAAGAGACACCGCTGTCAGCATCGGTGTCGTTCGACGAGGAGAGCGCGAGCGGGAAGGTCGCGGAGGCGTCGCCCGCCGAGGAGCTCTCGGTGGAGATCCCGGCGGCCCCCGTGGAAGCTGCTCCCGTCCAATCGGCCCCTGTCGCCGAAGCGGCTTCCGTCGCCGAAGCCGTCGAGCCTCCCGCCGCCGAGCTCCCTCGGGTCGTCGAAGCGTCGGCGCCCGACACCGAGGCTGCCGACGCCCCGGTCGCCCAGACCATCACGCTGGCGCTCCCGGCGACGCCCCCGCCGACCCCGGCGGACGAGCTGCCGGTCGCCGCGGCTCCCGAGTCTTCCGCGGGGATGTCCAAGAAGAAGAAGAAGAAGCAGAAGGAGGCGATGCGCCGGGCCGAGGCCGAGAAGGCCGCCCAGCAGCAGGCCGCCCCTGCGCCGAGCGAGAGCAGCGCCTCGCACAAGAAGCCGAGCGCGGGCGAGAGCAGCGCCTCGCACAAGAAGCCGAGCGAGAGCAGCGCTTCCCACAAGAAGCTCGGAGAGAGCGGCAAACACGCTGCCGCGGACGGCCACCTGGACGACGAGTTCTTCACCAGCCCGCCTCCGCCGGTTCATCACGACGACCACGACGACATCGCCCACCTGCTGCACGAGCCCCCGCCGCCCCCGTCGCCCGAAGCGATCGAGCGCAAGCGGAAGCTCCGCAAGGTCGTGACCGGTGTCGTGGCTGCCGCCTCGCTCATGATCGTCTTCGGCATCGGACGGACGGTCTTCAAGTCCCAGTCCGCGTCCGCCAAGCAGAGCACGCCCGCGACCGCGGTCGCGCCCGCGGCGGAGCAACCGGCCGCGCCGGCCGAAGCCACCGAGAAGCCCGCCGCCGAGCCCGCTCCGGTCGCGCAAGCGCCGGCCGACGAGAAGAAGGCCGAGGAAGAGAAGAAGGCCGAAGAAGAGAAGAAGGCCGAAGAAGAGAAGAAGGCCGAGGAAGAGAAGAAGGCCGAGGAAGAGAAGAAGGCCGAGGAGCCCGCGGCCGGGGCCAAGCTCTCGGCCGACGAGCTGAAGGACCTCAAGAAGAAGGCCTCGCTCGCCATCAACACCGGCAAGCTGAAGGAGGCGATCGAGCTGGGGAACCAGGTCATCGCCGCCGATCCGGAGGATGGGCTCTATTACCTCTACGTCGGCTCGGCCCTCATGGATCAGGGCAAGATGAAAGAGGCCCGCGAGGTGTTCAGCGAGTGCGTGCGCAAGGCCAAGGGCGCGCACGTCGGCGAGTGCGTCGCGATGGGCGGAAAGAAATAGCAGTGCGCTGAGATTGGCGACGTCACGCCGCTGGGTGGCGTTGTCGCCGCTCTTTCACCCCCCAGCCCCCCTCGCCCGGCGAGGGGGGAGCTCAGCCGCCGAGGCCTTTGACCGGCCGCCCCGGCACGGGCACCTCGTCGAGCAGGACGAGGGTGGTGATCTTCTTGTCCTCGTCGTTCGCGAGGATCGCGCCGCCCATCATGTGGGCCATCTCCCAGCCGAGCGTGTCGTCCGCGCTGAAGAAGGCGATCTTCGAGTCGCACTTCTTGATCACCTTCTTCAGCGTCTCGCCGGTGTTGGACAGATCGGGCCCGGCGAAGCCTTTGACGTGACGTTTGCCGGTCCCGCCGGTGATCGCCCAGACGTCGGTCGCGAGGTTCTTGCTGATCATGGCGACGACCGAACACGTGGCCGGCTTGTCCGCGAGCTTGCTCTGCGGGACGATCGAGAACTCCTTCGGCAAGTCCCCGCGGCCCTCGGCCGACTTCACCTTGATGCTCGGCGCGCCGGCCGCGCCGAGCTCCCGCACCACCGCCATCACGTCCGTCATCTTCGCGTTCTTGAGGATGACGAGATCGACCTCTTTGCCTTTGATGGGGAGCTCCGAGACGATCTTCTTCAGCTTCGCGGGGCCGTCTTGCTCCTTCAGCGCGGCGCGTTGGCCGGCGATGAAGGGCCCCATGTCGTCGACGGTGACGGCGGGCATCTGGTCCGACGGCGGCTTCGGCGCTGCGCTCGCGGGCGCGGCGGCGGTCGTGGTGGGCTTGGCGCTCGCGGATGCGCTCGTCGGTTTGGTGTCGCCGCCGCAGGCGCCGAGGCCGAGGCACAGCGCGGGCACGAGGAGGAGGGGCCGGGAGCTCATGGCCGCGGCAGTGTAATCCTTCCGTCCGCGCTCGGGTAAGCTTCCGCCGTGAGCCCGAGCCCGCTGTCCGCCCGCTTGGAGGTCGTCGCTCCCCATGACCGGGCCGAGATCGTGGAGCGAGAGACGGGGCGCTCGACCACCGTCGGACGTGCGATGGAGCGTGCGAGCCGCATCGCGCGCGCGCTCGAACGACGTCACGGACCTCTCGTGGGGCAGCGCGTGCTCCTTGCGTTGCCGCCCGGGATCGATTGGGTGGAGGCGTTCCTCGCGATGCTCGCGTGTCGAGCCGTCGCCGTCCCGTTGCCGCTGGCCGCTCCTGCGCCGGAGGTCGCCTATTTCGCCTCCGATTCGGGCGCCACGCTCGCCATCGCCGACGAGGAACGGAGCACGCGGCTCCCGCCCGGGCTGCCTGTCTTCGCTCCGCCCTTCCCGATCGAGGCGGAGCTCGATGACGCCCCTTCGAAGCTCGAGGCTCGCGCGGACGACGTCGCGCTCTTGCTCTACACGAGCGGCACCACGGGCAAGCCGAAGGGAGCGCGGCTCACGCACGCGAACCTCGCGGCTCAGGTCGACGTGTTGCAGCGCGCCTGGGGGATGACGGAGCGAGACGTGCTCCTGCACGTGCTGCCGCTCCACCATCTGCACGGGGTCGTCGTGGCGCTGCTCGACGCGCTCACGACGCCGTGCCGAGTCCACGTCCTCGCGCGCTTCGACGCCGCGCGCGTGATGGAAGAGCTGCGCGACGCGACCGTCTTCATGGCGGTGCCCACCATGTACCAGCGGCTGCTCGACGCGGCCGACGCGCTCGATGCCGAAGCGCGCGCCGCATTCGAGGCGAGCGCGCGTGGGCTGCGGCTCGCGACGAGCGGCTCGGCCGCCCTTCCCGCGAGCCTGGCGGAGCGGTGGCGCGGCATCACGGGGGCGATCCCTCTCGAGCGGTACGGCATGACCGAGATCGGGATGGCGCTCTCGAACCCGCTCGATCCTTCCGAACGGCGCGCGGGGACCGTCGGCATGCCTCTACCCACCGTCGAGATCCGTCTCGTCGACGAGTCGGGCGCGGACGCGGAGGTCGGGGAGCTCTGGGTCCGCGGTCCTTCGGTGTTCGCGGGCTACCACGAGCGCGAGGACGCCACTCGCGATGCGTTCCGCGACGGTTGGTTCCTCACGGGTGACGTCGGCCGGCGCGAGGACGGTGGTGTCATTCGGCTCCTCGGCCGCACCAGCGTCGACATCCTGAAGACGGGCGGGGAGAAGGTGTCGGCGCTCGAGATCGAAGAAGCGCTCCGCGAGCACCCCGCCATCGCCGAGATCGCGGTGGTCGGCTTGCCGGATCCGGCGTGGGGCGATCGCGTGACGGCGGCCGTTGTGCTGCGCGAAGGAGCGGAGCTCTCGATCGAAGGGCTGCGAGCCTGGGCGCGCTCGCGGCTCGTCGCCTACAAGATCCCGCAGAGCCTCGTCGTGATGGCGGCGCTGCCGCGCAACACGATGGGCAAGGTCGAGAAGAAGCGCCTGATCGAGCTCGTCCTCACTGACTCTTGAGCGCGACCGGGACCAGGAGCACTGCGCCCTGACCGTTGCGAGGGGGCGAGAACTGCGCGCCGGCCACCCGCGACGCGATACACGCGGCGACGGTGCTCGACACCGTGCCGCCGATCGCGGTGCTGGTCGAGACGACCTCGCCGTTCGGTCCGATCTTCGCGGTCACGCGGACCGACCCGGCCATCGTGGCGTCCTCGCCGTCGAGGCCCTTCTGGTAACAGCGCCGGAACTGGCCCTGCAAGGAGGCGATCACCTTCGGCGCGTCCGGCACGTCGGATTGCACTGGCTCGCAGAGCTTTCCTTTGGTCTCGGAGCAGAGGCTCGGTCCCGGGAGCATGGCCTTTGTGGGCGCCGCGTGGCCGCGGCTATCGGGGATCATCGAGCCGCTTCGGTTGCCGAGATCGGCCAGGCCATCCGCACGAGCGTAGCCGCCGATCCGGCTGCCTCCCTCCAGATCGAGGCCGAAACGCGTCGCCACGGCGTGCCCCGACGCCACGTCCAGGTCCTGGAAGGGCACGACGCTGGTCGAGAGCACGCGATCGGTGGAGGGCCCCGACGTACGGAGCGCGGCCAGCATCGCTGCATCAAGCCGGCCGAGCTCGGCGGATAGCTCGGTTGCGGACGGGGTGAGCGAGCGCCCCGCCCCCGTGGGCCCCGACCTGGGGAGCGCGCCCTTCTCGCCGGTGCTCCGGCGCGCGCCGTTCACGGCCGCCGCGGCGGTCTCCGGCTTCGAGGCGCTCGCTGGCTCGGGGCGCTCCTCGATCTCGGGGAGGGTGGGCAGCTCCCGGGCCGCCTCGACGAGGCTCCGAACCACGAGGTCGTCGTCGATCGGCGGGTCGGTCCAGTCCGAGTAGAGGGCGCAGAGCCCGCCGAAGTGGAACAAGAAGGAGCAGGCGGCGATGGTGGTCGTGCCCCAGTCGACCGAGGCGCGAGGTGGTGTGGGGGCGTTCGGGCGCGCGGGGACCCACCCCGGCCTGTCGGACGGCTCAGTCATACACGGACTCCTCTCGAAGCCCGGTTGAGACAGCCGCATCGCCCCCGGAGTTCCGCCGAAAACTGGCCCCAATTCGCCATCTCTGGCACGGACCAGGGCGTATGTCCGCCCAGCCCGTCGGGGCCCCCCAACTCGTCGGGGGGGCAGCCTCCTCCTCCGCTCAGATGTCGCTCGACTTGCGCCCGGAAGGGATCGGCTCGAGCGAAGAGCGTCCTCACGCCGAGCACGAAGCGCGCGAGCCGAGCCGCTCGCGTAAGCCGAGCTTCGTCCGCTTCGTCGATGACGCGAGCCGCGAGCGCCTCTGCGAGGAAGCGTGGCGGGCCCGCGCGCTGATCGCGCGCCCCTCGCCGGCTCTGCCCGGCAAGCTCGGGCGCGTGCTCGAGGCGGCGATCGAGTCCGCGCTCGCGCGTCGCGGCGCCATGCCGCCCATCGGCGAGGTGCAGGACGACCCCACCTGGGCCGTCTCCGATCAGCTCTTCCGCGCGGCGGCGCTCCCGGTCCGCGAGATCCTCATCTGCGTGCCGCCGCTCCGGTCGCTCGCGGATCGCGGCAGGCTCCGTGACGATGACGCAACTGTACTGATGTCTTGGATCGACGCGGCCAAGACCGAGACCCGGCTGGCGGTGGGCATCCTCATCGAGGAGGCGGACCGCGACATCGAGCTCAAGGTCCCGCGGCCTCTGGACGAGGTCGTGTGGGACGCCGGCGCCGGATCCCTCGTCTCGATGGTCCCGCGCGTGGCGGAGCGCAGCACCGATCTCTCGCCGCCGCCCGTCGCGCCCACGCTGCGGCCCGACAGCGCCGAGGCCGAGGGTGAGGCCACCTCCTCCGAGGTGGATGACGGCGACGAAGGCCAGGACCTGGCCGAGGTCATCGCCGCCGCGGAGGAGACGAAGCTCCCCGATCTGGTCCTCGCCGTCTGCCCTGCGGTGGAAGAGGTGGAGCCGGAGTCTTCGATCGAGGAGCGCGAGGCCCTCCGCGCGGAGGCCGAACGGATCGAGGCCGAGCGCGCGATCGCCGAGCGCGAGGAGTCGGATCGATTGGAGGCGGAGCGCGCGGAGGCCGCGCGCGTCGAGGCCGAGCGCATCGAGGCCGAGCGTGTGCAGAAGGAGCGCCGCGAAGCCGAGCGCCGCGAAGCCGAGCGCAAGGAGGCCGAGCGTCGCGAGGCCCTGCGACTCGAAGCCGAGCGCAAGGAGGCCGAACGAAAGGAGGCCGAGCGCATCGAGGCGGAGCGCGCGGAGCGCCTCCTCGTCCTCCAGGGGTGGCGCGAGCACGCCATGGAGCTCGACGCGGCCCGCGGCCCACGGCCCGCGGCTCAGGTCGAGCGCCTGTTCACCGAGCGCTACATCCCGCTCCTCGGAGCGATTCACCGCGGCGAGACCGACGCGGCCATCCGCGACATCGTCCGCGGGTGGCGTGACGGCTTCGCCGAGAGCTACGAGGCGGCTTTCGGCACGATCCGCGTGACCGGCAAGCGACCCACGATGGTGATGGATGCGCCGGAGGTCGCGCACCGCGTGGCTCGTCTCGCGAGCGCGCGCTCGGTGAAGCTCGTCCTCGTCGACTCGATGAGCTTCGATCTGTCCGAGCGAGTCGCCGCTCGGCTTCGCGCGTCGCTCGACAAGCGGGCGGTTCTCGTCGAAAAGGCCATCCTCTGGTCGGCGCTCCCGACCACCACACCCTCTCAGCTGCACCTCCTGGCTCGTGGCCCTCAAGGCCTCGCGGACATGCCGCCGGCGCCGAGCGAGCCCGACATCTCGCGGGGGCGCAACGTCGCGGCGTTCCGCCGCGAGCGGCTCGGAGCGCGTGAGATCATGAAGCTCGACCTGGTCGAGGCGCGGCTCCGCGGGACGGGCCCGACCTACGACGAGCGGCTCGACGCCATCGCCGAGGAGCTCGCGGAGGGGCTGCTCAAGCTCTTCGAGTCGATGCCGCCGCGCACGCTCGTCTACGTCTTCGGCGATCACGGCTTCGTGCTCGGAGCGGGCCAGAACGGCTGGGCGACGGGACCCTCGGTTCAAGGCGGCGCGTCGCCCGAGGAGGTCCTCGTGGGCGGTCAGGCGTGGCTCGTCGACGCCGTGCAGTAACGTCGCCTCCGCGCCCTCCCCCCTCACGACGTGAGGGGGGCCGGGGGGGTGATCGGCGGCCGCGCCCTCATCGAGCACCGTGACGGTGCCGTTTCATCCACCCGGCTATCGGCGTGTCACGACGAAACGACGAAAGGCGGAAGGTCTCTCGACCTTCCGCCTCGTTGCTTCACCCCTCGCCTCGCTCAGTCAGCCGACTTCTGGCGACGGCGGACCGGCTTGCGGCGCCGGTTCTTGCGGTCGCCCTCGTCGCCGCTCGAGGCGTCGTCTTTGCTCGCAGCCTGTGCATCGTCGTCCTTCACGGTCTTCGAGAGGACGGCGGTGCTCTTCTTCTTCTCGGGCTCCGCGCAGGCGACCTTCGACTCGCTGTCGCTCGCCTCGACGTGCTCGGTCTTCTTCTTCTTCTTCTTGGGCTTCGACGCGACCTTGGCGTGAGCCTTGTCCTTGTCCTTCTTGCCCTTCGCCTTGACCTTCTTGTTCTTGGCCGAGACGCTCGCGGACTTCGCCTTGTGCTTCTTCTTCGAGGCCTTCTTCGGCTTCGGCTTCGCCTTCTTCGCCGGCTCGGAGTCGGTCGACTCCGCGGAGTCGTCGCTGGGCTCGGAAGAGGGCGGGGGCTCGGCCGACTCCTCTCGAACGTCCTCCTCGGCCGCCTGCGCGGCGCCGGCGAGCGCGAATGGAGAGATGGCGAGCAGGGTGGCGAGAGACCACTTCAGAAATCTGTGGGGAAGCACGCGCGTAGCAAGCCACAGACCTGACGACGGGGCCAAGAAGACAGGTGCGTTTCGGCGCTTCGGGCGCGCCATCATCGTTCTCAGAGCGTGTAGCGCGCGCGCAGGAACGTGAGCGAGCCGCCCGAGGCGGGATCGCCGAACTTCGTGTAGCTCTTTCCCAGGTTGAAGAGCGCGCCCAGCCCGAGCTCGAGGCCGTTGCCGAAGTTGTAGGCCATCTCGGGGAAGATGACCGCGGAGAAGCCGCGGTCGTCGTAGAAGGGATATTTGAACGTGGTGCGACCGCCCCCGAACGACGGGCGCGTCATCTCGTAGCCGGAGAGCTCGAGGATGGTGAAGAGCCGTGTGAGGAGCTGATCGTCGAGCCATTTCACGTCGACGCCGGCGACCAGGTAGTCGCCGAGCCGAGGGCGGAGGACCTCGCGTGCGCAGCGGCGACCGTCGATGTTGAGCGGGACGAGGCTCACGCAGCCCTTGTCGGGGTTGATGAGGTCGTTCAGGGACCTGGTGACGATGCCGCTGTCCCGGACCTCTTTCGTTCCGTTGATCCAGTCGCCTGCACCGAACTCGTCCGCCAGCCCATGGACCCACATGAGGTTCGCGTACACGTTGCCGGGGAAGGTGTAGTCGAGGCCCACGGTCCATTTCGCGAACGCGGTGCTCTCCACGATCGTCGGGCGCGGCCCGCCGGGCTGCCCGTCGAAGTCGTAGTCGTATTCGCCGCCGGGCAGCCGGAACGCGCCGCCGCCGAGGACGAGCTCCTCCTGCGTGAGCTTCATCTTCGTCTCGCGCGGGATGTAGAGCGCGCCTTCGATGCGGTAGCCGATGCCGCCGATGCCCTCGTCGATGAGCTTGAACGGGTTGAACTCACCCGCGATGTTGAGCCCGTAGGCGTGCATCTTCGGGTAGCCGAGCGTGGTGTCCGTGAGCAGGCGGCCACCGCCGATCTCCGTCGTGCAGATCCCGCCGAAAGGCGGCCCGCCACACGCGCCCGTCGGGTCTTGTCGCGTGTGGTTCTGAATGGGGACGGGGAAATCGTGGAAGCCCGTGTAGTAGCTGAGCGCGACGTCCTGCTCGAAGACCGTCCCCGCCATGCGTACGGCAGCCTGCATGTTCTCGAACTGCGGCTCGGGCGTGATGACCGTGATGGAGTCCACCACGGTGGGGACGTTGAGGAAGCGCGATACGGCGCCGCGCTCGGTCTCGTTTCTCCAGCGCAGCTTCGTGTCCGTGTATGGCGTGCGGCCGACCTGCGCCGGCCCGAGCGCCGCGCTCGTCGGGAGGCGCGCCGGACGGAAGAGCGGGACGAGCACGGCCGAGAGGCTGAAGTCGTCCGTCACCCAGTAGTCGGCCTTCACCATGAAGTTGCCGAGCTGCTTCCCGAAGAGGAGCGGATCGATCAGGTCGTCCGGGTTGAGCAGGTTCGTCGGGTTGAACTGGTCGGCAACGCCCCAGAGCACCAGCTGCTGGCCCGCGCGCACGTGGAAGCCGTCGACGAGGAGGTTCTGCACCTCGACGTAGAGCTCGTTCACGTCGATGCGGTACGGCTGCGTCTCCTCCGCCTTGCTGAGCGCGCCGATGCCGTCGAGCTGCGACTGGTAGCCGTAGACGACGAGGTCGGTCTGCGCGACCGCCTTCACGTTCTCCCATGACACGGAGAACTTCGCGCCCAAGAGGTTCTGGTTACGCTCGATTCCTGCCGGGAGGGAGGTCTGCGCGACCACGCCGCCGGCCGACTTCGTCTCGAGGCGGAATCGGAGGTCGCTCTCGACCTTGAGCTGCATGTCCCACGATGGGTCGTCGGCGTGTGCCGAGGTCACCGCGAGGAGAACGCCGAAGGAAAGGGCCCCGGCGACGAACGGGCGGATCATCGCCGCCAGGGTATTGATTCAGTCAGTCGTTCCTCAAGAGCCTTCTTCGAGCGCGCGCTTGGAGAACTTCGAATCGGGGATGTCGAGGTTCACCTTCCAGGCCTTGCGCGCGAGCGTGGTGGAGGCGCCGCCCTTGGTGTGATCGACCATCTTGAGCTCGCCGGGGGCGTGGCACTCCTTCTCGGTGCTGTAGGCGCCGCGCGTCTCCGTCTTGAGCTTGGTCCCCTCCTCGTTGAAGTACCGGATCTCGACGGGGAGGTTCTTGGCCTTGTCGCAGACCAGCTCGATCTTGGGGTAGGGGGCGTTCGTGTCCTTCTTGGCGGTGAGCGCCAGGGTCACGAGCTTGCCGTCGTCCTTGGCGACGGTGGCCGAGTACATCTTCGTGTAGCTGGTGATCGAGAGCTCATCCTGGGTGAAGTTCATGCCCATGAAGCCCTGGTCGGTCACGTGGCTCGCGATGCGACGGACCTTCTTGTAGGCCGGGAGGTACACGTACATCTGCGTGGGCGACAGGATGAGGACCTTCGTTCCCTTCACGTCGGCGGGCGCCAGGAACTCCGACAGGCGCCACTCGTTTTTCATCCAGACCGCGAGCTTGAGCGTGCGGTCGGACTTCTCCGGCACCTTGATCGTCGCTTCGTACTCGAGATACTGCGTCTTCGCCTTGTAGATGGTGGCGTCGATGGTCGCGAGGGCCTTGTCGCCCTTCTCGTCCGCGAGCACATCCTCGGACCAGAGCCCTGCCGCGCCCGCTGCCGTACCGATCGAGAGGAGTTGGGAGAAAGTCCGACGCTTCATGGCGATCATTCCTAGCTAGGTTTCGCGCGTTTTGGGAGGGTTGCCTGGCCTTGGACGGCAGGCCCCTCTCGGCTCTTCACTCTTCGAGTCTTCTACTGGTGGCCGGCTCCGGCTCGCCCTCTTCCGGGGCGGGCTGGGCAGGCTCGGCCGTGGGTGCGTAACGGCTTTTGCGGGCCAGCACCGGGCAGATGAGGAACGTGGCGGCGCCGGCGGCGATCATGGCCGCGGCGGTGAGGCCGCCGACGTTCTTGAGCGGTCGGGCTTCGCCCAAGGTCAGGACGAAGAAGCCGACGGCCATCATGAACGCGTTGGTCCAGATGCCCGCGGCCGTGTCGATGGCCGCGTCGCGCGCGGCCTTCTCCAGTGCGCCCTCGGGAGCCGACCAGGCCCAGAGGTATTCGACCGCGTAGTCGTCCCCCGCGCCGATGATGAGACTGGCGAGCATCGAGGTGCCGATGTCCAGGTGGACCCCGACGAGGCCCATGGTGCCGTAGATGAGGACCAGGGTAATCAACGTGGGGATGGACGAGAGGATGCCCGCGCCCACCGACCGGAAGAGCAGGGCCTTGAAGGCGATCACGAGGAGCAGGGCGAACCAGAGGCTGTTCCACTGGTTGTTGAAGACGCTCGACGAGAGGCCGCGGTAGAGCACCGGCAAGCCGGTGATGCGAACGTCGAGAGAGCCTCCGCCGGCCTCGGGCGAGAGCGCGGTCGGCGCGTCCCGATCGAGGAGCGCGTAGCCGATTGCGCGGGTGAAGCGCTCCGCCTTGGGGCCTTCGGGGAGCACGATCCCGGCGGCCTGGATGAGGCCTTGCGCTCGCCCGGCGCCCGCGGCCTGGGTCCACACGTCGCCCACGCTCTGCTCGAGGGCGAGCGCGGCGTCGTCGACGGTCGGGTCGTCGGCCGGCTTGCCGAGCGCTCCGCTCACCGCGCCGGGGAACCGAGCACGCCACGCCTTCTTCGCGTCGTCCTCGGTGGGGGGAGGCCCGAGCTCGGCGACGGCCTTGGCGATGCGGGCTGGCGCGTCCGGCGGGACGTCTTCGGGGAGCGCGACGCCAAACGCCTCCGACTTCACGAAGGCGACGATGCCCGGCTCGATGACCGACGCGGGCGGCGCCGCGGGCGGCGCGGTCACGGCGGCATCGACCGCCTCCGGGTGGTCGATCTTCGCGCCGTAGATCGTGGCGAGCGCGCGGACACGCGCGGCGACGAGGGACACGACGCGAGCGCTCGGCTTGCCCGGCTCGGTCGTCACGACCGCGTAGGTCTTCGGCACCTCCGCGGCGAGCGCCTCGAGCTTGGCCGTGATCTCCTCGACCTCGGCCGCGCGGCTCGGCCGGAGCTTCACGTGGATGAGGGCGCCTTGCCGCTCGTCGTTCACGGTCATCGACACGGCCTGTTTGCCGGTGAGGAAGCTGAGGAGCAGCTTCACCTTCTCCGGTGTGTCCGGGACGCGCCGCACGTCCTCCATCGCCTCGTTCGTCTGCGCGACGATGGCCGCGATGTGGTTCACGCTGGAGACCCCGGGGACGAGGAGCGCGCGGTCCGCGAGGGCTTGCACCTCGCGCAGGACCGTGGGGTCGGTCATGTCGCCCTTCACCTCGATCTGCACGAAGCTCGAGCCGCCGAACTTTCGCTGCATGAACTCGTCCGCGTCGGCGGGCGGGCTGCCGGGATCGAAGAAGGCGGTCGTGTCGAGGCGGGAGTCGACGCGGCTCACGAAGAAGCCGGCGGCGAGGGTCACGGCGCCGGTCGTCACGCCGATGATCAGGCGCTTGCGGAGGCTGAAGGCGGCGAGCGCGGCGGTCGCCCGGGCGATGCCGGGGAGCGGCGCCTGGACCCTGCCCTTGATCGGCGAGATGGTGATGACGGCCGGGATGAAGACAAGCGCGACGACCAGCGCGATCGTCAGCCCCAGGGCCGTGAAGAACCCGAAGCTGCGGAGCGGTGCGATGTCCATCATCACGAACGAGAGCAGGCCGAAGACGGTCGTGAGGCCTGACCCGAGCACGGCCGGGCCGACCTCCTCCAGGGCCGCCTTGAGCGCCGCCTCGCGCGGCATGGTGGTGCCGAGGGCGTAGAAGCGGCTCATGATGTGGATGCCGTACGCGCTCCCGAGCGCGAACAGGATGACCGGCATCGAGCCAAGGACGATGTTCGTGTGCACGCCGAACGCGCCCATGATCCCGAACGGGATCACGATGCCGATCGTCGTCGCGAGCAAGGAGAGGCTGGTGCCGACGAGATCGCGGAAGGCGGCGAGGACCAGGAGCGCGATCGCCGCGCAGGCCCACGGGGCCAGACGGCGCAGGTCCTTCTGGGTCGTGTCGTAGATGTACGTCGAGACGAAAGGCGCGCCGTGCCAGTACTTCTTCTCGTTCGGGAAGCTCTCCTCGACGATCGCGCGGACGCGGGAGGCGATCGCGCGCTGTTCGGTCCCCGGGACGGCGAAGCAATAGAGCATGACGGCCTTGCCGTCTTCGCTGACCAGGTTGCCCACCACGTGGTCCCGCGAGAGGACCTTCTCCCGAAGCCGCGCGCGCTCCTCGTCGTTCTTGGGTATCTCCCGGACGAGGTAGTCCGTCGCGATGCCGCCGCGCTCGGGGTCCGGTGTGAAGTCCTCCACGCTCGTGATCGAGAGGGCGTGCTGGATGCCCTCCGTCTGGTTCAGTCGCTTCGTGGCCTTCTGCAGCCGCTCGACGAACCCGGGCTCGAAGACGTCCTCGGACTCGATGCCGACGAGGGCGATGTCGAGGCTGCCGTAACGATCTGCGACCTCGTAGAAGGCCGCGACCTCGGGGTTGGAGCGCGGCAGGAACTTCAGCACGTCGTCGTCCTGGACGACGCGCACGGCGTAGACCCCCGCGATCATCGTGATCGACAGGACGAAGAGGACGATCGTCCAGGCGATCTTCCGGTCCACGACGAGGCTGGCGAGGGTTCGGAACATCTCTGGTTTGTCAGCCGACTCGGAGCGCCGCGGTCCCGCGTTGTTTGCCTTGTAGCTCTTTGACCTCGATCTGGTAGACGCCCTTCGCGGCGGGCACGAACTCCACGGGCGGCGCGCTCTGGGGGAGGCCGGTCGGGAGCTCCCGCAACACGCGGTCGAGGATCTTCTGGCCGTTCGGCGACTGAATGGTCACGCCGATGGGCGGCTCGGGATCGTCGATGGCGCGGAAGACCAGGAAGACGCGGTCCCCTACGGCGGCGGTTGCATCGCCGTAGACCATCGTCTCGATTTCACCGTGGCTGTCGATCCGGCCGGCCATACTCGTGCCCCAAGCTATCAGCTTTTTCCGCGAACGGCCTGACGTGCTAACGACCCGCCATGGTCGACCGAAAGAACGATGTCGTGGTCACCGGCACCGGTGTCTGCTGCAACATGGGGGACGACCTCGGAGCAATCCTGCGCCGGCTGCGTGCCGGCGAGAACGTGCCGTTCGAGCGCTGGGACATCGCCCAAGCCCTCCAGGCTCGCTGCCAGGTAATCGGACAGTACCACGGGGACGTCTCGGACGCGGCGCTCGGGCTGGGCAAGAAGCTCACCCGGTTCATGGGGCGCGGCTCCCGGCTGGCCCTCAAGTCCGTTCAGTCCGCGCTCGCGCAGAGCAAGCTGCTCGAGTCGGACCTCCCTCACCTTTCGCGGCGTGAGGTTTCCGTCGTGTTCGGCGCCGGCACCGGGGACGTGGAGACCCACATCGAGGTGCGGCGCAAGCTCGACGAGACGAACGACGTGAAGCGCGTGCAGCCCACGGTCATCCCCAAGCTCATGGCCTCCACCGTCTCCGCGAACCTCGTCAACGTCTTGAAGACGACAGGTCCGTCATTCACTGCGACCGCGGCGTGCGCGGGCGGCGCCTACAACATCCTCCTCGCCACGATGATGATCCGCGCGGGGCACGTCCGCGCCGCGATCGCCGGCGGGGTCGAGGTCTGCGACACCCATTTCTTCGCAGGGTTCGACGCGATGGGCGCTTACAACGGCCGCGACAACGACCACCCGGAGCGTGCGTCTCGCCCCTACGCGGCGGACCGGGCGGGGTTCATCTTCAGCGAAGGGGCGGGCTCGCTCGTCCTCGAGCGACGAGAGGACGCAGAGGCTCGCGGCGCCTCCATCCTGGGCGTCATCCGCGGCTTCGGCATGTCGAGCGACGGCCAGGGCGAGATGGTCGCGCCGGCAGCCAGCGGCGCCCTGGCCGCCATGCAGCAGGCCGCGAAGCTCGCGGGCGTGTCGGCCTCCGAGATCGACTACGTGAACACCCACGGGACCTCGACGCCGCTCGGGGACGTCTCGGAGGTGAAGGCCATCCGGGAGTTCTTCGGCGGGCGTCACGTCGCCTACTCGTCGACCAAGGGCTACACCGGCCACACCATCAGCGCGGCCGGCGCGATCGAGGCGATCTTCACCCTCGCCATGCTGAGGGAGGGCTGGCTGGCGCCGAGCGTGAACGCGTCCCCGCTCGATCCCGAGCTCGAACCTTACCCGCCTGTGATGAAGCCGACGGACGCGAAGCTCCGCCTCGCGCTCTCGAACTCCTTCGGATTCGGCGGGACGAACGCCAGCCTCGTCCTCTCGGCGGACTGATGCGCGCGGAGCTCTCGAGGACGGCCCAGCTGCGTCGCGCCGTCGGCGCGTTCGTGGTCGACAACTTCTTCCAGGGCAGCGCGCGACTGGCGCGGCTGCACCCCGAGTCGAAGCCGGAGCGGCACGGGGTGGAGGTCGTGCGGGACGTGGCTTATGGGGCGCCGGGCGCGAACCACCATTTGCTCGACGTGTACCTCCCGCGCGCCCACAAGGAGCCACGCCCGGTCGTGCTCTACGTCCACGGGGGGGGCTTCCGCATCCTCTCGAAGGACTCCCATTGGGTCATGGGCCTCGCCTTCGCGCGTCGAGGCTACGTGGTCTTCGTCGTGAACTACCGGCTGGCGCCGCGCCATCCTTACCCGGCCGCCCTGGAAGACTGCGCGGCCGCGTACCAATGGGTCGCCCAGAACGCGGGCCGGTTCGGCGGCGACCCGTCGCGCATCATCCTCGCCGGTGAGAGCGCGGGCGCGAACCTCGTCACGTCGATGACGATCGCCGCCGCGTACGAGCGCCCGGAGCCCTTCGCCAGGAAGATCTTCGAGACCGGCGTCCTCCCGCGGGCCACGCTCCCGGCGTGTGGCATCCTCCAGGTGAGCGACACCGCGCGCTTCACGCGCAAGAAGCAGATCTCGCCCTACATCTTCGATCGCGTGCAGGAGGTCGAGCACTCGTATCTCGACGGCGCGCACCCGTCGGTGAGCCTCGATCTGGCGGACCCGGTCTGCGTGCTCGAGCGTGGTCACGCGCCCGCGCGGCCGCTGCCGCCCTTCTTCTTGCCCTGCGGCACGAAGGACCCGCTCCTCGACGACACGCGACGGCTCGGCAAGGCGCTCGACGCGCTCGGTGTGAAGAACGAGGTGCACATCTACCCGGGGGAGGTGCACGCCTTCCACGCGTTCGTCTGGCGTCCGGCCGCGAAGGCCTGCTGGCGCGAGACCTACCGCTTCCTGGACGAGCACGTCCCGGGCTGAGCTCTGCGGATCCTAGAACCGCCGGCCCGGGCGCGGCGCCGGCTCTTTCTCCGACGCGGGAACGCGGCGGATCTCCTCGTCGGTCGAGGCCGCGCTGCCCCCGAAGGCGAGGGCGGCAACGCCGAGCAGCAGGACGCCGACGACGAGCGCGAGCGCTCGGCCGTCCGCGCTCACCTCGGCGGAGGTGGGGGCATCTCTGGAAACCGGTTCGATCTTCATGGCTCTCTCCCTGGACATCCCCGACGGAGGCGGGGCGGACACCTGACAGACGCACCGCGTGGTCGAAGAAGTGCGGCTACACCGCGATTCGGATGCGATGACCGCGCGCCGCTTCCGCGACCCCCAAGGGGTGAGGGGCGCTCCCGCGGCGCCAGGCCTTCTCTCTGCATCCGGCGGTCGTAACTCCTGGCCGAGGACCGAATCAGGGCATTCGGTCCTCGGTGTAGGCTCGGCTCGGATGGACCGACTTCAATCGATGCGGGTCTTTCGCAGCGTGGTCGAGCGCGCGAGCTTCGCCGCGGCTGCACGAGATCTCCGGCTCTCGAACGGCGCCGTCAGCAAACACGTCGCGACCCTCGAGGAGGGCCTCGGCGTGCGGCTGCTCAACCGGACCACGCGACGCGTGACCCCGACCGCCGCCGGCGCGGCCTACTTCGAGCGGTCGCGAAAGGTGCTCGACGAGATCGACGATATCGAGCGGTCGGTCGGTCGCGCTGCGTCGGTGCCGGTCGGTCTGCTCCGGGTGAGCGTCCCGCTCTCGTTCGGGCTGCTCCACGTGACGAAGGAGCTCCCCGCGTTGCTCGCCGCGCACCCGGAGCTCTCTCTCGACGTGAGCTACACGGACCGCTTCGTCGATCTCCTCGAGGAGCGCGTCGACGTGGTGATACGGGCCTCGCGGACGTTGCCCGACGCCACCTCGCTCGTCGCGCAGAAGCTCGCCCGCGCTGCGCGCGTCCTCTGCGCGGCCCCTTCTTACCTGGCGAGGCGCGGGACACCCCGGGACGTCGCCCAGTTGGGCGATCACGATTGTGTCATGAACAACCTCGGGGCTGGCCCGCGTGGGCAGTGGACGCTCTCGGGGCCCGGGGGGGCGGAGACGGTCGAGGTCCGTCCTCGGCTCGCGCTCTCGAACAGCCTCGCCGTTCGAGACGCCGTGCTCGCCGGCGTGGGGCTCTCCGTGTTTCCGGCGTTCTTCGTCGACGCAGACCTGCGAGAGGGCCGCCTGGTCCGGGTGCTCGAGCCCTACGCGGCCGAGCCGGTGACCGTGTCGGCCGTCTACCCGAGCTCCCGGCATCCGAGCCCGAAGCTGCGAGTCTTCGTCGATCACCTGCGCGCCCGGTTCGCGCGCGCCCCGTGGGCGCTCAAGGGTCGCGCGTGAAGCCCGACGCCGCGCCGGCTCGGAAGCGCGCGGGGACCTCTGCGGGCGTGGGCTGCCACCTCCCCGCGAAGAGCACGACGAGGAAGCCGTCCGGGTCGGGCACGGTCACCGCCTTTCCGAGCCAGTAGGGGTTGGCCGGCGGGACCGGGTGGTGACCGCGCGCCGCGAGGCGGCTCACCACCTCGTCGCGTGCCGAGGCGTCGGGAAAGTAGAGGACGAGCAAGCTCTCCGGCCCCGGCACGGACGGTGCGTGCCGACCGCCGTCGTCGGTCAGCTCGAGGTGACAGTCCGAGCCAGGCAGGCCGAGCATGACGCCGTCGTACCCGTCGTGACCCTCGAAGCCGCCGAGCACCGGCAAGCCGACGCCGTCGCGGTAGAAGCGGAGCACCTCGTCGAGGCGGCGCGTGGAGCGGGCGATGCGGACTTGCGTGAACATCAGCTTTCCTCCTGGATGGGCAACGCGATGGGTCGCAGCGGCGCGGCGTCCGCCCCGCGGAGCTTCAGCGAGCCGCCGATGAACGCGAACTCGTAGACGGCCTCGCGGGCGAGCTCCTCGAGATGGACGAGCTCGAGGATGGGTGTGCCCGTCTCGGCCAGGAGGTAGGTGTGCACGGGGACGTAGTTGCCGTCGACCTCCGAGGGGAAGGCCTCGAAGCTCAGGTTGTCGGCTCCGACGATCATGGCGCCGCCATCCTCGACGAGGAGCTTAGCCGCGTCGAGCCCGAGGCCTGGCGGGTTCTTCATGTAAGCGCTGGCGTCCTCGAAGACCTGCATGCGGCCGGTGCGGATGAGCGCCACGTCGCCCTGGCGGAGCGACACGCCCTGCTTGCGCAGGGTCTCGATGAGATCGCCCCGCGTGATGCGATAGCCGTCGGGCAACATATCGACGCCCTTGGCGCGGGCGACGTCGAGGAGGACGCCGCGCGCGACGATGGGCGGGAGCTTCTCGGCGCCCGCCACGCGCCAGCCGCGATCACCGAGGTGCTCCTTCGCCGCGAACCCGTTGTAGATCTTCCCGTCGAGCCCGAAGTGGCTCAGCGCGTCGATGTGCGTCCCCATGTGCGTGTACATCGAGACCGCCGTGCCCGTGTAGCTGACGTGTTCGTTCTGATGCTCACCGACCTTCATCGGATCGGCGACCACGTTCCCGTGCGGCGTGTGGGTCAGCCACATCTGGTAGGGCGGGTCGCCCGCCGCTTGCCAGCTCGGCATGCCCACGAAGTACTCCACCGAGAGGTCGAAGACGCGGCCGCCCTTCACGCGCGAGAGCACCGCGCTGCGTGACTCGTCGGTCATCGAGTTGAGCCGGCCGATCTCGTCCTTCGGTCCCCACGGGCTGGTCCCCACCGAAGCGCGCGCCGGCTCCCCGCCGACGAGCGCCGCTCCGAGCAGCGCGACGCCCAACCCCACCGTTACCCCGACTCCAAGCGCTCGAACCATGTTTGCACCTCCTCCGAGCAACATGGTGGCTCGAGCCCGACTCGATAAGACGGGACGAAGGAGACGGACCGTTCACGATTGGGAAACGATCGCCCGATTCTCCGATGACGCTCGGACGGCGCGACGGTATGCGT
The DNA here is from genome assembly GCA_016794345.1 of Myxococcales bacterium. GTDB lineage: Bacteria > Myxococcota_A > Polyangia > Polyangiales > Polyangiaceae > Xiheicaenibacterium > Xiheicaenibacterium phototrophicum. The sequence goes on along the minus strand of JAEUKE010000258.1, from coordinate 35,435 downwards.
ACGACGTGCTCAGGAAGCTCGTTGGCTCGGCCGTGCTCGTCACCTGTTTGGCGGCAGGAGGCTCCGCGCTGGCGCAGCAGTCGGACGCGGCAGCCGATCCGCGCGCGCAGGCTCGAGCGCTCGGCGAGGAAGGTTTGATCCGCTTCCGCGAGGGCGATTTCAAGGGAGCGCTGGCACGCTTCGACGACGCCGAAGCGCTCGTGCGGATGCCGACGCTGAGCGTGCGCGCGGCCCGCTGCCTGGAGCGGCTCGGCCGGTGGGTCGAGGCGGCGGATCGGTTCCAGGCGACGACCCTGCTCTCGGTCGACGACTCCCTCCCGGAGGAGTTTCGCGAGGCCCAGCGCGTCGCGAAGCAAGAGGCAGAAGCCGAGCGACGCCTCCTCTTGGTGCGTATTCCGACCGTCCTGATACGCAGCGCTGGCGTGCGACCCGACCTCGTCACCCTGGACGGGACGACCCTTCCAGCGGCGGACTGGGACAAGGCGCTTCCCGTGGATCCAGGAGACCACGAGATCGTCGCTCGCTACGGCGAGCGGTCGGAGCGACGGATCGTCACCGCGCGACCGCGTGAGCAGACCGTGGTCGAGCTGCGGCTCGACGCGCCCCGACCGGGCCCGGTGGCCACGCGCTCGCCCGTGACACCGTCCCCTGCGCCGCAGACCCGGGGCAATGATGAGCTCGTCATTGCTGGCGCGACGCTCCTGTCGGCCGCCGGGGTGGCGAGCGCGATCGGGATCGGGGCGTGGGTCGTCGTCATGAACGCGCAATCCGATCTCGACCGGCTCTGCGGCTCGGGGAGAGAGTGCACGGCGAGCGAGCTCGGACCCACCGGTCGTCGGACACTCGCCACCCACGACGACGCGACCACCGCGACCGTCGCATCCTTCGTCACGGCCGGTGTTTTTCTGACGGCAGGCGTGTCCGTGCTCGTCCCGGGGCTCGTCGTCCAGAGCGACGAGGGGCCCCTGGTCTCGGTGCACGTCGCCCCGACGATGTTGGAGGTCCACGGTGTCTTCTAGACGGCGTTTCCCGAAGCACGGGAGATCGAGGGTCCTCGTCGCGATCCTCGCAGCCTCGTCCCTGACGGCGGGGTGCATCCACGACTACTCGCTCGTCGACGAGCAAACCGAGGTCGGTGGCGGCGGCTCGACACCGGCGCCCGGGCCGTCGCCGACGCCCAACAGCATCGACTGGCCGGTGCGCGAGCTCTGCCACTCGGACGGCCCGGGCGCGAACCTCGTGCGATGGGTCAAGCGAGCCGGAGACAGCCGAACCCAGAACCTTCGTGATCTCGTCGTCGACAAGGACGGTAATGTCATCGTCGTGGGCGATTTTCGCGGGCGGATCAGCTTCGGTGAAGACGAGATCGTCAGCGACGGAGGCTTCGATCAGTTCATTGCCAAGCTGGACTGCGCCGGGAACGTGATCTTCGCCCGCGGGTTCGGGTCGTACGAAAACCAGGAGCTCTTCACCCGGCTGGCGGTCGACGGAGCGGGAAACATCGTCGTCGCTGGCGAGCTGGTCGGGACGTTCGACTTCGGCGCCGGGCCGATGGCGGGGAATGCGAGCGACGCGTTCGTCGTGAAGCTCGCGCCCGACGGGTCGCCGTTGTGGCAGTGGCAGGCTGGAGGCCCCGGGCGACAGCTCGTGCGCGCCGTCACCGTCCAGCCGGACGGGCGCGTCGTCGTCGCCGGGTACTTCCAGGGAACGCTCCCCGTCGCAGGTGACGACCTCGACAGCGTGGGCGCGCACGACGCCTTCCTCGTGGCGTTCGACGACGACGGCGCGCCTCAGCAATGGCGAACCTTCGGAAGCCCGTTGGACGAGTTCGTCGACGGCATGGCTTGCTCCACGAGCGGGCGCATCGCGATCACCGGCGTGATCCAGGACACGGCGGCGGGTGTCAGCTTCGGGGGCCCCACCCTCGTTTCGAACGGCGGAGACGACGCGTTCGTCGCCGTCTTCGATGCCTCGCTCGTGCACTCGTGGAGCGCCAACTTCGGTGACGACGGCGCCACCTCCTATCAGAACGGCAAGCGCGTCGTATTCTCCGGGGAGGGTCTGTACCTGCTCACGCGCGTCAACGGCTCGATCGACTTCGGTGGCGGTGAGCTCGGTCCGGCGTGGAACGGCATGGGCCTGGCGCGCTTCGACTGGCAAGGGCATCACCTCGCGAGCGCGATGTTCGAGAACATCCCGTTTGCCCATGGCCTCGCGGTCGCGCCGAACGGCGACGTGTTCGTCGGCGGCGAGTTCTTCGATGAGCTGGCTCTCGGCGGTCCAGTCCTCTTTTCCTACGGGGGACAAGACGGGTTCTTCGCGAGGCTTTCGCCGACCTTCCAGCACCGATGGAGCCGCGGCTTCGGCGGCTCGCAGCACGATCAGGTCTTTTCGCTCGCGGTGGCGCCGAGCGGCGCTCTGTACGTCGGTGGCAACTTCCGTGACTCGATGATGTTCGACGACACCCTACTCACGAGCGCGGGCGAGGCCGATCTCCTCATCCTGGAAGCGGATCCCTGAGACCCTGCTCGCGGCTCGCGCGCCCACGCGGCGCACGAGCGCTCCGGCTTCGAGGCGCAAGCCCGACGCGGCGACGCGTGCCGTCTGCGCGGCATCGGGGCTTAGCCCGCCGAAGTAACGCAAGCCGATATCCAGAGCCTCCGGTACGCGGAGGAGCGCCTGCTCGTAGAACGCGCGCCGCGGGCCGAAGAAGAAGCGCGTGAGCTGCGCGCGCCCATGCAGGTCGATGCCGAGCGCGCTGCGGGTGAGGCGGCGCGACCACCCGCCGAGGTGTGCGTCTCGTGAACGCAGCCTCTCGGCCAGGAATGGCCCTGCGAGCGCGCCATAGCCGATCGCCTGCGCGATGCCCTCGCCGGAGACCGGGTCCACCCCGGCAGCCTCGCCGACGAGCATCAGCCGAGGACCCGTCAGTGGTGCACGGGAGCTGAAGGCCCGCTCGGCGAAGCGCTTCTGAGGGTAGCGCGAGGGGTCGAGGCCGAGTCGTTGGAGGTGCTGATCCAGGACAGACGCGGCATCGGGCGACTTGCGGCCGGGGATCTTGAGCACATAGGCCCCGCGGCAGACGTTGTCCCTCTCTCGAGGGGCTGGGAAGTCCCAAACGTATCCGTCTAGCGAGGCGTCGCTCGCGTCGAAATGGAGGATGTCGCGGTCGACGTCGGTGGACACCGGCTGGGTGTCGACCTCCACCACCTGCGCCCGCAGCGCGCGTACGTCGGAGGGAACGGCGCGCCTGACGATGCTGCCGACGCCGTCCGCACCGACGACGAATCGCGCGCGAATCTGGCCGTGGTCGGTGTGGACCGTCACGTGATCCGCGCCAGGCTCGACACGCTCCACCCGGACGCCTTGAGCGATTCTCGCCCCTCTGGCCAAGGCGATCTCGGCCAGGCGCGAGTCGAAGATGGCGCGTTCGACGACACGTCCGACGAAGAGGCCGGAGGGCTCCCTCCGGATGACCCGCCCGCCGCGAACGGACACCGCCACCCCCCGGACGTGGGCGCTCGGAACGTCGACGCGAACGCCGATCCGCGCCAGCACCCGATCAGCGCGGCCGCCGATGCCCCCCGCGCAGGGCTTGTCACGAGGATAGGTGCCTCGCTCGAGGATCAGCACCCTGTCGACCAGCTCGGGCGCGCACGCCGCGAGGTAGAGCGCGGTGGTCAGCCCGGCGGGGCCGCCCCCGACGATGATAACGTCCGCGTCGAGGCTCATGACGCCTCCCGCGCCGAGGCGGACCCTCGTTCCCAGACCAGCGACGAGCTCGCGAGCGTCGCCTGGAAGCGGGCTCGCGCGGAGCTCACCGAGCGGGTGGTGAACCGGTCGCGCTCTTCGCGTACGCCGACGAGGCCGAGCGTGCGGGCCACGCGGTGGGAGTCGTACTCGTGGATGACCACGCGATCCCCGCCGCCGAGGTTCTCGACGATCGGGCGGCTCGCGAAGGTGATGTCGGCCTCGACGATGGCCTGGTAGCAGGCGCGCCTCGCGTCGAGCACGTCCGGCGTCTGCTTCAGGAGCACCATCCGCTGGCCACGAGGCGCGGTCCGCGCGAGCGTCAGCGCGGCGCGGAGCGAGGAGAGCTGCCCGTCGCTCCGGCCGCCGTCGGTGATCGCTTGGGTGACGGTGCCGATGACTCGCCCGAGCCCGCCCAGCCCGGACGCGGAGGTCGGAGCGGCCGCGCGGTGGACCTCGATCAAACGCTTCTCTTCGATTGGTCTTCCGGCGCCGAAGCGCGGCATCACCCAAGCGTCGAGGAGCAGCGGTGCGCCTACCTGTTCGATCGGCGGCATCTGCATCCTGGTGCCGATGTCCTTGAAGAAGCCGAAGATCGAGCGCCCGTTGGTCATGGCGACGTCGTTCGAGACCCACAGGTACGGCGAAAACGTCACCAGCCGATCGGGCGTGAAACGGCCCCTCGCCACGCGCCCGCCGAGCGCCGGGATCCAGAACCCGAAGTCCAGCTCGGGCACGAAACCTAGCGGATCTGTCAGCGCATGGTTGTCTACCCGCGCGCAGTAGAGCACGGCCAGCGGCGCGAGCGCTCGGTAGTAGGCCAGCTCGGGTGAGAGATTGAGCAGCCCGTCGAGCAAGCGTTGGAGTTGCTCGCGATCGGCCCGAAGAACGAAGACCGACACGTCGACGTCGAGCTGGATGGGCGGGACCGCTGTCAGCTCTCCGTCCCGCACGGCGTATCGCGGGAGCTCTCTCGTGCGCACGCCGCTCGACTCCATCGCGCTTTGGGTGGAAACGTCCAGGGGACGCTGGGCCGCCGGGGCCACCTTCTTGGACCGGCTGTCGTTCTTCGCCTCCAGCGCCGCCAGCCAGTCGCCGATGCCCGGCCTCACACCCGGGTCGAGGCATCGCGCGGCGTCGAGCCCGCTCATGACCGCAGACTCGGCGCAGCCGCCGTTGATCGCGTTGCGCGTCCAGTCTCCGGCCAGGGTGAGGTTCTCGTAGCCCGACTCGTGCGAGCGTAGGCGGTGGCGCGTCGAGCCGGGGAGCGAGAGCACGTACCGGTCGGAGGGATTGGGGACAGGCGCGATCCATTGAGCCTCGAGGCGGGCCTCGCCGTCGCGCTCCTCCGGGTCGTGGAGCCAGTGCCAGTTGAGCTCGCGTGGATCGTGGGTCGTCCCCGCGCCTGGCCAGAGCGCGCCGGCCGATTCGCGAAGCCAACGCGCGGTGTTCGAGCGGACGCGCTCGCGAATCCTATCGGGGTAGTCGTTCTCGCCTCGCGGCGGCACCGGTTCGACGTCTTCGAGCCGGGCGGTCAGGTAGGCGCAGGTCGCCGGGCGATGGCCGGCTGGCCAGGTCTCGCGCGCGAGCAGGTGGCTCATGTCCGCCCACGTGTCCATCGGTGGGGTGTACGGGATCACGATCGGCGGATCGCTCGCGTCGTGCCCGAAGGCCGAGAGCGGCGGACCGAACCAGAGCTGAGCCGATTGAGTGAGGGTGGTCTTGACGTTCGTGAGCATGGACGCGAAGCGCGGGTTGTCTGCGGCGATGTCGCCGCAGATATCGGGCAGCGCGCCGATCGAGATGCCGAGGACGACCTCATCGAAGTCGGTCCCGCGGATGAGCGTCCGCTTCTGGGACCCGGGAGCCTCTCGCCACCAGCACTCGAAGTCCGCCCCCGACTCCCGCAGCGCTTCGCCTCCTTCGAGCTGGCTCCAGTCGGGGTGGCGCGGCCATACGGGGAGGCCTCCGACGTCGGACAGGGGACGATATCCGCCGTCGCGTGCGCGCGCCTGCACCGTCAGCTCGACGCGGTCAACCGATCGTCGATCGTCCGAGAGACGAAGCGCGTCGACGCGATGGAACAGCTCGAAGCGGACGCCGCGGCGGCGCAGGATCTCGTAGAGGGGCGCGAAGATGGTCTCCCCCATCCCTGCCCGCATCTTCCACAGGATCGAGCCCTTGTAGGTGAACGCGATGCGCAGCAGCCCGTGTACCGCGGTGCCGGCGGCGATCTCCAAGCCCGAGCTGTAGATGGCGGCGTGCAGCCCCTCGAGCAAGGGGGAGCGCAGCGTCTCCAGCCGCGCGCCGTGTCGGCGGAGCCAGTCGCGGAGGCTCTCGTCGTCGAACGCGTGAAAGTCGCGTGGAGGCAACACGAGGCCGTCCGCGATCAGCCCGCGGACGAGCGTCAAAGCCAGATCGATCTGCATCGAGAGACGCTCGTCCGTCTCGCCGCTGTCGACGAGCCGCGCGAAGCTCTTCTGGGCCTGACGGACGAGGAAGAGCACCTGGCTGGCGTGTCGCTCCTGGGCGCCCGCCGGCGCGCTGGCGAGCGCACGAGCGGTCGACACCGCTCGGACGACCCTCCTCAGCCGGCCGAGCGCTCGACTACCGTGGACGACCGAGCTGAGCAAGAGCTCTCCTCCTTTGCGGACCGCGCGCTCCCACAGCGGTTGGCCCTCCCGCCGTGCACCGGCGTCGGCCCTCGCTCCAAGAAGCTCGAGCAGCCATGCGAGCACACGAGGGACGTAGTCCCAAGGAGCAAGCACATCGTCCAGCCCGTCCCCGGGCTGCCGCTCGTTCCGTGGGAGGCGCAGAGGCCAGAGGCCGACCGTCCCATCGGGCTTTCGCTCCGGGATGACGATCAGATCGTGTGAGAAAAAAGCCTGCGCGAAAGTCGCGAGAGGCTGGTCGGGCGAGCGACCGAGCTCGGCGTAGACCTCGCGCATCATCCGGAACGTGTTCTCGTAGAAGCCCCAGAAGATGTGCAGCCCGTGCTCTTCGATCCGATGGTGCTCGTCGGCGTTCACGCTCGAGGCGCCCTTGCCACCGAGGCGGTGGCCCATCTGGAAGACCGTGATCTCGAAGCGGTCGCGAAAGCCGGGGCGCCGCGAGAGCTCGAATGCGGTGGAGAGCGCGCCGAGCCCCCCGCCGAGGATGGCGATTCGTCGTTGCATGCGGGCGCGCGCATGCGCAAGCGTCGTGCCGGGGCGAAGGGCCCGAGGATCGCGGCGATCGGGCCGGGGCGCAGCGCGAGGTGTCCGAGACAGTCCGAGACGTGTCCGATCAGGCGCGGTACTTGGACAGCGAGATGCCGAGACGATCGACCAGGCGATAGAGCTGCCGTGGGTGGACGTCGAGCGCTCGAGCGGCGCGGACCACGTTGCCTTTCGTTCTCGCGAGGGCCTGCTCGACCCTGACCTGATCGAGGGTCTCCTTGTCCGCGACCACGGTCGGCTCCGATGCTGCGATCGACCCCAGGGCCGGGCCCAGGTGCCTCTGCTCGATGCGGCCCTCATCCGCCAAGCTGGCTGCGCCGCGGAGGATGGTCTTCAGCTGCCGGATGTTGCCCTCGAGCGGGTCGGCGAAGAGCCGGCGTGCCGCCGACGCCGAAATGCCGACCTTGCGGAAGCCCGCTTCGGCGAGAATGTGTGCGGTCAGCGTGCCGAGGTCCTCCCGTCGTTTGCGCAGCGGTAGGAGCTCCACTGTCACGCCCGCCAAGCGCCGCAGCAGATCGGCGCGAAACCTTGCCGGCTCGTGGATCGTCGGGGAGTTGGTCGCTGCGACCCACCGCACGTCGACCGGCTGCGGGACTGCGCTCCCGAGCGGCGTGACGGCGCCGTCTTCCAGGACGCGGAGGAGCTTCGCCTGCGCGACCGGGCTCAGGTTCGCGATCTCGTCGAAGAAAAGCGTCCCGCCGTCCGCGCGTACGATCGCCCCTACGTGCGCCTCGGAGGCGCCCGTGAAGGCACCTCTGCGATGACCGAAGAAGGTCGACTCGACGAGCGCGTCCGGGATGGCGCCGCAATCGATGACCACATAGCCGCCTGCGCGACCGCTGTGTTTGTGGATCGCACGGGCCACGATGTCCTTGCCCGTTCCGGTCTCGCCCAGGATCAACGCGGGCTGGCTCGTCGTGGCGAGGCGGATCAAGTCGCGGTTCGTCATGGCGACGTGAGGATGGTGCGTGCGGGTCGGTCCGAAGGGACTCTTCTGGGAGAGGACCTCGACGGCTTCGTTCGTGCAGGTTCTGTAGACCAGCAGAGAGTGGCCCACCTCCACGAGATCGCCGTCGTGCAGACGCTGCTCGGTGATGCGGACCCCGTTCACGAAGGTGCCGTTTCGGCTGCCGTGATCGCGCAGCACGCGCGCCGAGCCGCTCCGGGTCAGCTCAGCATGCCGGGAAGAAGCCCAGCGGTCGGGGAGCTCGAGCCCGGCGCGTGTCAGGCGCGGGGCGCGCTCCTCGCTCCCCCCGAACTGCACACTCGAGCGCGAGCCGATATCGAACGTCTCGGTTACGTTCGTGCAGAGATCGTCGAAGCCGAGCACGTAGGTGAGGAGCTCACGTTCTGCCGGAGCGCCCTCCTCCGGCTCTTCCCAAGTCGTTCGCACCAGGGCAATCTAGCGCCTCGCCGTGAAGACCTGGAGCCCAGGCGACGAGATCGCGGGTCGCTATCGGCTGATCGAGCCAATCGGCGAGGGCGGGATGGGGCGCGTGTTCCGCGCGGAGCACCTCACGTTGGGGAGCGACGTCGCCATCAAGCTGCTCCGACCCACGGACGAGGCGGGCGACGTCCGGCGGCGAAGGTTCGTCCGTGAGGCCCGCACCGCCGCTGCGCTCCGCGGCGCGCACGTCGTTCAGATCCTCGACCACGGCGTCGCGGAGGGGACGCCTTTCATCGTCATGGAGCTCCTGCGAGGCGAGAGCCTTCGGGCGCGTCTGACGCGCGATGGCCATCTCTCTCCGGCGGAGCTCGGGCGCGTGCTCGTCCACGTGGCGCGGGCGCTCTCCCGCGCGCACGCGCGCGGCGTCGTTCACCGAGACCTCAAGCCCGAGAACGTGTTCCTCGTGGACGAGGAGGGGATGCCGAGCGTGAAGGTGCTCGACTTCGGCGTCGCCAAGGTGCAGGACAAATGGGCAGAGGCGAGCCGCGTCACGGCGAGCGGCGCGATCCTGGGGACGCCCTCGTACATGAGCCCGGAGCAGCTCCGAGGGCGCAATGTGGACGCGGCGGCGGACCTCTGGTCGCTGGCGACGATCGCGTTCGAGTGCCTCTGTGGGCGTCAGCCGTTCGAAGGCGACTCGCTCGCCGATCTCATCGTGAACATCTCGACCGGGCCCATTCCGAGCCCCTCGTCCTTCGCCGAGGTCCCCGACGGCTTCGACGACTGGTTCGCGCGTGGGGTCCACCGTCAGCCACGCGAGCGCTTCGGCTCGGCACGCGAGCTCGCTGAGGCCTACCTCGCGCTCTTGCCCGATGTGCCGAGCGAGCTCTCGAGCTGGCCGGCAGAGCCGGAGGCTCTCCTGGCTATCCAGGATGAAGATGACAATTTTGTCATTGATTCCGCGCAGCCTTCCCCGTCGGCGGACCGGCGCACGCTCGCGGATACCCCCTCTCGGGACGATGTGGGAGCGACGCCGAGCGGTCGAGCCCCGCCCATCGGCCGACGCCGACCCGCTTGGCTCGGCTCTCCGGGGCTCGTGCTCGTCCTCGCGCTCGCCCTCGTGCTCGGCGGACTGTCCTTGTGGCTCCGTGATGGCTCGGAGGCTCCACGACGGACGGAGGAGGCCGGGGGATCCACGCCCACGCTGCAGGAAGCTCGAACGATCGCCGTGAGCGCTTCTTCGGACCGCGTGCTGCCGCCGCTCGTCGAGGCGCCGCAGGCGGTCGCGGCGAGCGCGGCCACCGCGCAGCCGCGGGCATCCTGGAAGCCAGTTGGGCCGTCGGTCGCCCGAACCGCCCAGCCGACGCCGACCGCTGCGCCCTCTGCCCTCGAGCCGCGCGACGATCTGAAGAAGGAGCTTGCGTTCTGAGGTCTGCGCCGCCTCGGACATGTCTCTGACAGTGCAGGGAACGTGAGCAGGACCCGCCCCGAAAACCTCGCGCTCTCGAGAGGCACGGCGCTTGCGGACGGCGCGCGCATGAGGCGGCGCATGCGGATCGGGCTCATCGGCATCTTGGTCGGTTGTGGAGGGCTCGCGTGCGAAGACGTCGGAGCCGACGAGACGCTGGAGGCGTCGATCGACGGAGAAGCCGACGATCTCGACGCGGAGGTCGACACGCAAGCGGTGGTCGTGTCCCACCCGGGCCAGTTCGCGACCCTGCAGCAGGCGGTCGACGCCACGCCCGACGGAGGGGTCCTTCGACTGGCTGCCGGCACCTTCCACGAAGGAGCCACGATCGCCGGCAAGTCGATCACCATCGTCGGGAGGGGGCCTCAGCGCACCGCGCTCGACGGCGCCAACGTGGCCACGCCGCTGGTGCAGGTCGGGCCCGGCGGCGGCGTCATCCTCAAGAAGCTCTCGCTGCGCACCGACCAGCGAGCAATCGCCAGCGCCTTGCCGAACGGAGGGAGCGCGACCCTGGTGCGGACCGTCGAGGTGACCTTCGTGGATGCGTCGGTCGCGATCGAGGGCACCTTCGACGAGGTGGGCGTTCGGCGGAGCGCGATCGTCGGCGCGAAGGTCGCAGGAATCGCTCTGCGGGACACGCCGAAGTCGGCGTTCCGCGACCTCACCGTAGACTGCGGAGATCCGGCCTGCCTCACCGGCTTGCTCGTCGACAACTCGGCGCTTCCGCAAGCTACGGCGAACCTCGAAGAGGTGACGGTGAACGGCGGCTCCGCCGGCGGAATCGCCGTGCTCGGCGGCAAGAAGCTCCGCGCCGAGACCGTCGCGGTGACGAGCGCCCGTGTCTTTGGCCTCGGTGTCCTCGGGGTGAAGAGCGCCGATCTGTCGAACATCTATGTCGAGAGCACCGCCGCGAAGCCGGACGGCAGCTGGGGAGACGGCATCGTCGTCTGGGCTTCGAAGGCGGTTCTCCGAGCGACAGCGCCCTATTCGTCCGCCTCGTATTGGAACGCGCGGGCCGCCGTCAGCGTGATCGGCTGCGCGGACACCGGACAGGCGGCGAGCCTGGCGATGTCGAACACGATCCTCGGGCTCTCCCCCCTCACCATCGTCGGCTCGCCTACGACGATGGGCGGAGAGCCTTGCAGCGCCGGCTCGGTCGGCTTCTCCGACGGCGGCGGAGTGACCTGCCTCTCCGAGAGCTACGCCACCATCGCCTGCGTCGCGCAGCTGACGCACCTCGGCCCGCTCGAGGCTCCGGCTGTGCCCTGAGCTTCGCGCTCAAGGCACAGCTCGCGCTCTCGCTCTCAGCGCTTCGCGGAGATCGTCAGCTTGATGAGCACGTCGTCTTTGATGAGGTCGTCCGCCTTGCCGGCGTAGACGATGTTGAAGTCCTTGCGGTTGATCGAGAACTTCGCCTCGGCCGTGACCTTGTCCTTGGCGACGGTGATCTTCGCGGGGAAGCTCACGCTCTTCTCGACGCCGTGCAGGTTCAGGTTGCCGGTGATCGTGTGCGTCGCGCCGCCGTCGCCGCCCGCCTTGATCTCGGTCGAGGTGAACGTGGCCTTCGGGTAGGTCTCCACCTCGAAGAAGTCTTTGCTCTTCAGGTGGCCGTCGAGCTTCTCCGAGTCGGTCTTGGCGGTCGACATGTCGATCTCGACGAAGACCTTGCTGGCTTCCGGCTTGTCGCCTTCGAGGGCGATCCAGCCGGTGAACTTCTCGAAGACGCCTTCGTGTTTGCCGGTGACCTTCGCGCCGGTGAACTCGATCTTGCTGTCGCCGGGGGCGAGGGAGAGCGCGCCGGCGGGCGGCGTGCTCGGGGCGGCCGTGTCGGCCGGCTTCGCGTCGCCGGTGGCGGCGGCCGTGGCGCTCGCCGCGGCGGAGGCGGCGGGCTTGGCGCTCGCCGCGGGCTTCGCGCTCGAGACCGGCTTCGCGCTGCCGACGGTTGCTTTGGGGGCGTCCGCCGCCGGATCCGAGCAACCGAAGGTGCCGAGGGCGAGCGCGAGGCCGAGGATCGAGATTGTCGTCTTCATGGGCGCGGAACCTTACCGATGGTCACCCGCGAGTAAAGCGAATCAACAGGAAGTTGTCCTAGCGCAACGCCGGGCGATCGTCTCAGATAGGCTCGTGCGAGCAGAGATCGCGCTCCTGGTCGCGTCGGCGGCGTCCCTCGCCTGTGGTCCGAGCGAGACGATTCGACCTCGCGTGGCCGGCCCGAGCCCTCTCGAGGAGCGCTGGACGCCGAAGCCCCGACCGCTCTCCGCCGCGGCCCAGGCTCCCGCCGGCCCGGTCGTCATCCTCGAGCGAGTGACCGATTGGGCGGGCGGCGAGGGCAGCTGCAAGGTGGATGACGACTGCGTCGTCGTGGATCACTTCCAGCAGGCGGAGCTCTGCCCGCCGGGGCTCTCGGTCTCGCGCGAGCTCGCCGAGGCCGAGGTCGTGTACAGGCTGCGGAACGGGCCTTACCGGGTGCGGCCGGGACACTGCCCGGACATGGGCCTCGCGATTCGTCCGGTGTGCAGCGACGGGACGTGCGCCGCGCAGCGGAGCCCCGAGTCGGAGAGCCAGACGAACGACGAGAGCATCGTCCAGCGTGAGCTGCCTGAGATCGAGGCCTGTTACCGCGCGACGCTCAAGGCCGCTTCCGACCTCGAGCTATCGCTGACTGTCCAGCTCGTCGTCGCTCGGAACGGGGTCGTTTCCTACGCTCGCGCCGATGAAGGCGGCTCGGAGGACCTTCGCCGCTGCGTCGTGAGGCGGCTCTACGGGCTGGAGTTCCCGTTCCCCGAACGAACACGGAAGGTGAACGTTCCGCTCACCTTCCGACCACGCCGCGACGCAGTCACTCGATCGCCGTGACCATCACCAGCCGGCTCGGCGGATGCCCTTGTAGGAGGACGACGCCGTTCGGTAGCCCTGGATGCAGCCGGCCGAGCAGCCCTTGCACTCGTACGCGTACATCGAGCCCCAGCCGTCGCCCTTCTCGTAGACGAAGATGTGACCCGCGCCGCCGCTGCGGTAGACGAGCGCGTCCGCCTTCTGCAGGTTGCTGCGCGAGACGGTCGACCACTGGCTGCTGGAGCTGTGGAAGTCCGCCGTCGAGTAAGGGTGCTCGTCGTCCGTGAGGTCGGTGTTGCTCGAGGGGACCTGCCAGACCTTGGCTGCGAAGCCCGAGCAGTCGCCACCGTAGGAGCCCGAGTGCGAGCAGTTCGGGCAGGTTCCCGAGCACGACCCCTTGTTCGACGACGTCGGGCCTTCGGGGCGGAAGCGGCCGTGTCCCCACCAGTAGGAGAAGCCCACGCCCGACTTCGCGCGCGAGATGGCGAGGTCGCGCGGGCTCGAGCTCGGCGGGTCCGAGTCGCCGGGGTCGCTCGAGGAGCCGTCGTCGATCACCTTGAGGTAGTTGCCGTGCGCCCAGCCGACAGAACCGTCATGTTTGACCTTGTAGAAGCCGTTCTGCGGGCTCGACTGCTGCACGGTCACCGTGGCGCCCTCGGGCAGGACGTACTTCACGCTCTTCGACGTCGAGGGGCCGCTCCGGAAGTTGAGGCCGGCCGTCGTCTGGAGCGTCGCTCCGACGGCAACCGACCCGGTGAGGGCGTCCGCCGACGTCTCCGTCTCTTCGCTGCCCTCGACCGCGCTACTCTCCGGCTCGCCGCTGGGCGGAGCACAGGCGATCGCCGTCATCATCGACAGCGCGAGCGGGGCGAGCTTGCGAAGGAGCGTCATCATTCTTGCACTCCTTCCAACGTCCGTACCAACTGCTTGAGGATTCGCGGAGACGACCAGCCATGACGAAGCGCCCTCTCGTGTTCATGTCAGCCGCTGTCGTGTTGGTGCTCCTCTTCGCCTGGATCGCGCGTCATTCAGCCTCGACCTCGAGCGCGGCTCCCGTCGCTTCGGCCCAGCCTCGGGAGGGTGACAGGTCCAAGACGATCGACCTGGCCGAGACGAGGCGGGAGGCCTCGAGCAAGCGGCATGGCGCGAAGGTGGCCACGGTTTTCACCGCGGTTTGGGGGAGCGGTCACGGCGCCCTGGGCCGCGACCGTCCGGACGAGGCGAGCCCGTCCGGGCCCATGAGCTTCACGGTCGACGAGCGCGGGCGGACGTGGGTCCTCGACCAGATTAACGGCCGCGTGGTGCGCTACTCCGGCGACGGAAGTGAGGAACAAGCGCTTGTTATCGCACATGAAACTTCACAGGATATTGCTGTCGCAGCCGACGGATCGGTCGCCATCCTGGACCGCTTTCGAAGTGAACAAGTTGCACTTCATGATCAATCCGGTGCCTTCGTGGGGAGCTTGCCTCTCGCCGGAGAGGGCATCGAGACCGCGGGCCACGTGACCGGGATCTTCGTCGACGGCACCGACGTCTACGCCGAGAGCGAACACGGTCCGCTGGTGCTCCTGGGCAGCACGAGCGGGGAGCCGGCCTCGCCTCGCAAGGAGATCCCGGGCCGCCCAAGCCGCGACGGCACGTTCTACGTGAAGGCGGGGATCGTGAGCGCGGGGGATGGTCGCGCGTACGTGGCCGTGAGCGACCGCCCTTCGGAGGAGCACCGGTTCACCCGGCAGCTCACGATGGGATCGCCCATCCAGGCGCTCGTGCTCCTCGAGACGGACGACAGCGGCACGATCTACCTGGGCGCGGAGCTCGTCGTCGACGAGCCGAGCACCGAGGTGCTCATCGTCTGCATGGACCCGACGAGCGGTGAGGTGGAGGGCGCGGTCACCGTCCCTGCCAACGACATGCCCGAGGAGAGCTTCCGGGACTTCGCCGTTGAGCCTGACGGTGGTGTCATCTACGCGCTGCGGACCGAGACCGGCGTGGAGTACCGGCGGGCGGACTGCTCGAAGTAGGCGCCCCGCCCGTCGCTACGCCTCGAGGTCGGGCTCCGCGAAGATCCAGCGGACCTCGGCCCGCCGCTTCTTGATCGCTGCCTCGAGCTCGTTGAGCCCGCGGACGACCTCTTCGCCGCTGAGGCCCCGCTTCATCAGCTCGTACGAAAGCTCAGCGCACGCGCGTGACGCGGCCGACCAGCACGAACCCAGCGGTTCCGAGGACCACCACGGGCCAACCGTGGCCGAGCGCGACGTGCAGCCCATCCCCGTTGGCGCAGTGCATCCCGAGCGTGGCGGCGCCCACGAGGCCCATGGAGACGCCGATGAGCGCGCTGCGCCAGGGCGCGGCCGCGGCGCACGTCCGGCGCTGCGCCCAGGCGAGGGTGGCGAGCGGGAGCGCGCCGAGCAAGAGGCCGAAGTCGCCGCAGAAGAAGGCCGCTGCGAAGCGGTGACCGTCTTCGAAGCGCGGGAAGAGCACGGCCGAGATCGCAAAGGCGAGCGGCGCGCCCAGCGCGAGCGCCAGCGTCGTGCGCGCGCTCGGGCCCAGCCCTGCCGGGCCGGGGCTCAGCGCGGCGAAGAGCGCCGCGGCCCCGAGGAGAGCGGGCAGGCCGACGTGAACGAGGACGACCGGGCTGAAGGAGAGATCGTGCCGAAGCCCGAGAAGGAGCAGGAGCAACGCGAGCCACGCGAGGCTCGCGACGAAGGCGACGCGCCGGCGGTAGGTGACGGCCGCGCGGGTTGGTCCCCGATCTTCGGGTCGCGGCGGGGGAGGGGGCGCCCAGCTCGGCTCCGCTCCGGGCATGCGCGCCCCGGGCAAATCGGGGATCGACGCGAGCTCCGCCGGGTCGAAAGCGTCCGGTGTCATCGGCTCCCCTTCCGAGCGTCGGGCCGACGCTTCTCTGTTCCGAGCGCCTCTCGGAGCGTCTCGTAGGCGTGGAAGGCCCTGAGCTTCACTGCTCCCTCGGTGGTGCCGAGGATGGCCGCGGCGTCTGCCACGCTGAGCCCCTCGTACCGGAGCAGGACGAACGCTTCGCGCTGGTTGGGTGGGATGCGGGCGAGCGTTCGTTCCACGATCTCCGCCATCTGCGCTGCGGTCGCGACCGCCTCGCCGTCGGCTTCGGGCCCCGCGGCGGCCTCGAACACGTCCTCGTCTTCGGCCGGTCGCTCGCGCTGCGACGGACGGTGGCGGAGGTGATCGACGTGGACGTTGCGAGCGATCGCGTAACACCAAGGCAGGAGCCTGGCGCCGCGCGCAAACGAGCCGCGAGCGCGGTGCATGCGCAGGAGCGTCTCTTGAAGTAGGTCGTCGGCCAGGGCCTCGGACCGGACGAGCCGAACGAGGAAGCTGCGCAGGCGGGCAGCGACGGCGCGATAGACGTCGGAGAAGGCTGCGTCTTCCCCGTCCGCGTAGCGGCTCATCGCGAGGTCCCCCGGGTCCGGTTGGCTCATGGGCCACCGGGCCGCGAAGCGAGGTGGCACCTCGAGCGCAGGGGCGTCGAACGAGAACAAAAGAGCCGGAGATGGGACGAGCACGAGGCGACAGAGAGTGTACGGCGCTCGCGGGCGGCCGTTTCGCCGGCTCCGCCCCTCATGGACTACTCGTATTCGGCGCCGGCGGGGGCCGGCGCTTCCTGCTCGGGCGCTTCGTCGCGGAGGCCGATGGGCGGGTCCTCCAGCTTGGCGGCCTTGCTCACGCCGCGGAAGACGTAGTCCGCGTAGGCGTAAGGGCCCTCGGACCAGAGCGAGAAGTCCTCCGCGAGGATGCCGAACGGAGCGCCGTCGCAGAGCTCGACGATCGAGATCGCAGGACCCTCCTGGTAGACCGGCTCCGAGGGCTTGTACTCGTCCGGCTCGCCCTCGAGCGCAGCGAGCGCGCCGGCGTGTTTCTCGGGATCGAGCTGGTCGACGGCGATGAGCGACCAGTCGAGCAGGATGAGCTCCGGGAACGGCGGGCGCTCGGGGTCGCTCTCGAACGGCAGGTGCTCGGGGATCTCGAGGCCCACGTCTTTGAAGGTGTCGAGCAGCCGCTCGCGTCGAGGCTCCGCTGCGTCGCTCGGGCCCCAGAACGCGGTGAGGACCTCGATGATCTCTTCGACCGTGGCGGAGCGCCACAGCCTCGGATCGCGCGAGCGCCTGTCGAGCTCCGGCTCGCGCTTGCAGAGCGCCGCGAACTTCGAGGCGTGTGCCGCGAAGCTGGGCTTGTCGTTCATCGCCACGTCGACGGAGAAGTGCAGCCGATGATCGACCTCGCGGAGGTAGCGGTGCTTTTCCATCGCCCGAAGGAGGCGGGCGATCTCGTCGAGAAGGCTCGCCGCGAAGGTCCACGAGAGCATCATTGTCGAACGGTCTCCTGCGGGCTCGGTGCCGAGCTCGCGGCGGGGGCCAAGGGGGCGGGGCTCTTGATGACGCCCTTGAACCAGACGAGCTGGCCGTCCGTGCGCCGGTACACACGCGGTCCGGCGTAGACCTCACCAGCCTTCAGATCGACCCACCGCCCGCCTTCCCACCACCAGCGGCGCCCGAGCCACAGCCACTGTCCGTCGACCCAGGCGGGGTTCTTCATCGAGGCGGGGGGATCGGGGACGATGTCGACGTGGGCTGCGGGGGGCGGGTAGGGCACGGCCACGGGGATCTCTCCTTCGTGGGCGCCCGAAGGCGGCGTGGGCAGCGGCGGAGCGCACCCGGCCAACATTCGCGCGAAGAGTAGCCCCATGATCAGCCGAGCTGCCATAGGAACACCACGTCCTCCAGGAACTTTCCGAACAGGAGCAGCTCGAGCCCGGCGAGGGCGATGAAGGGGCCGAACGCCAGCGCCGCCTGCATGCCCTCCCCCGGCTCGTCGGCCAGCTCGTCTTCCTTTCGCCACTCCTCGAGCGCGAGCTCGCGCTCCTCCGGATCGAGCTTCTCGATCTCGGCGAGGATCTCCTCGCGCTCCCGCTTCACCGCTTCCGGCTCGGTGACCGCGCCGCCGAAGAGGCGCACGAGGACGATGACGATGACGCCCTGGACGGCGCCGGCCATGAGACCGAAGAGCGCGCCTTGCCAGCCGAACCAGGCGCCCACGACGCCGAGCAGCACCGCGTCCCCGGAGGCCATGCCGGTCCGGCCGCGGACGACCTTGTAGAGGCCGTTGATGCCAAGCACGATGCCGAGCCCGACGGCCGCGCCGATGAGCCCGTCGAGCCACGAGAGCCCGCGGAGCGAGCACGTGGCGACGCCCAGGACGGCGCCTACGAAGTTCGCCTTGTCCGGCAGGACGACCATGTGCTCGAGGTCGATGAAGGCCGTGGCGATGAGGCCCATCGCGAGCGCGAAGCTCGAGGCGTAGACCGCGCCTGCGTGGGCCAGCGTCGTCGTGGTGTCCGGCATGGGCAAAATGAGGAGCTCGACGATGGCGACCGAGACCACGCCGCCGATCAGCTCGACGAGCGGGTAGCGGGGCGAGAGCCGCGCGCCGCAGCAGCCCGCCTTGCCGCGCAGCAGCACGTACGAAAAGACCGGCACGTTCTGCCAGGCCCGCACCGGCGCCCCACAAGCGGGGCAATGGGAGGCGGGGCGAACGACGCTCATCCCCTTGGGGACGCGGTAGATGACGACGTTGAGGAAGCTGCCCCACAGGAGCCCGAAGAGCGCGGCGAAGACGCGCAAGAACGTCGGGGGGAAGAGGTCCAGGGTGAGCGGCAACCTGGATTAGTCTATGGCACGGAACAGAGGACCCGGGCGAGCGCGTTGTCGTGGGGGCATGGTAGGTCGACGGAGCTTCCTCGCGCTCGCCCTCGCCGGCTGCGCGCTCCCCGACGAGACGCTGCGCGCGCCTCGAGCGACCGCACGCCGCGCGCGCCCGGCGGGATCGTCTGTCGCGCCCGAGCCGGCGGCCCGACGAGACGACGCGCCGGTCGTCCCCGCGATGCTCAGCGCGCACCCGCGCCTCTCCGTGATCCCACGCGTCGAGCTCACCAGCGGTCCGACGCCCATCGAGCGCTCGTCTGCCCTCGAGGCTCAGCTCGGCCTCGAGTCCCTCGTGATCAAACGCGACGACCTCGCGAACCCTGCTTACGGCGGCGGGAAGGTCCGCAAGCTCGAGACGGTGCTCGCGGAGGCGGAGCGCCTGGGCGCGAAGCGGCTCGTCACCTTCGGGAGCGTGGGCTCGCACCACGCGCTCGCGACGGCGGTTCACGGCCGCGCCCGCGGGCTCGAGGTGGAGCTGTTGCTCCTGCCGGAGCCGCCGTCCGCGCACGTTCGAGAGACGCTGCGGCGCACGCTCCTCTCGGGGGCGCGCGCCTCGCTCGCCCCCTCGATGAAGTCGGCGCTGGGCCGCGCGGCCGAGCTCGAGCGTGAAGGCGACACATTTGTCATTCCAGTCGGGGGGACGTCCCCGCTCGCCAACGTGGGCTTCGTGGCGGCCGGCTTCGAGCTCGCGGCCCAGCTCGCGTCGAGCGGCGCCGAGCCGCCCGAGCGCGTCTACATCCCGCTCGGGACGAACGGGAGCGCCGTTGGGCTCGCGCTCGGCCTCCGAGCGGCCGGCCTCGATTGCCGCGTCGTGGGCGTGCGCGCGTCGAGCCCGACCACCTCGAGCGAAGCCCACGTGCGCGAGGCGATCGCGAGCACCGCGGCGCTCCTCCGCTCGTACGACGAGACCTTCCCCGAGGTGGACGCCGGGGTGGAGATCGACGGCGCGGAGCTCGGGCGTGGCTACGCGCTCCCCACCGCGCGCGCGAAGCGCGCGGTCGATCGGGCGAGCGACGCGGGCCTCGCGCTCGAGACGACGTACACGGCGAAGGCGTTTGCGGCGTTGTGTCGCGACGCCGAGCGCGGGAAGGTGAAGCGGGCGCTCTTCTGGCTGACACACGACGCGCGCCCAGGCCCAGCCGGTGATCCGACGAACGTGCCCCATGAGCTCGGGGGCTGGCTTCGCGGCGAGGGCGCGTGACGACTTGCGGCCGCGCCGGGGCGCGGGGCAAGCTCTCGAGCGTGACGTCACCGTCCTCGTTCCTCGTCCTCGGGCTCGCCGTCTTCGCGTGCGCGTGCGGCAGCAAGGACGGCGAGCGGACCGCGAGCTCGGCCGCGTCGAGCGTCCAGGCCGCGAGCGCGGGCGACGTGCTCCCGGCGGCGGACGAGGGGCCGCGCCCGGCGGCGTCGAGCTCGGCGAAGGCCGCCGCCGATCCGGTGGTCGCCATCGAGGCGGGCAAGCTCACGCTCGGCAGCACGCCGGGCGATCGGGGGCGAGATCCGACCCTCGAGCCGCCCGGCGTCGTCGTGGAGGTCGGCGGCTTCGACATCGATCGCTTCCTCTATCCGAACGACCTGAGCAAGCCGCCGAAGACCGGCCTGTCACGGGCGCAGGCCAAGGCCGCGTGCGCCGAGCGCGGGCGCCGCCTCTGCACCGAGGCCGAATGGGAGCGCGCGTGCAAAGGCCCGAGCGGCGCCGATCTCTACCCCGGTGGCCCGGGGCATCGCGAGGTGTGCTCAAGCGACCCGAAGAGCTGCGCGTCGGGGTTCGGCGTCCTCGGCATGGGGTCGATCCGCGAGTGGACGGCGAGCGACGTGACGGCGATCGGCGACGCCAAGGGCGGCGCAGCGGTGCGAGGCGGACCTCGAGCCGGCGCCGACGTGGAGCATCGATGTGCCAAGCGCTCGCCCGTCGAGGAGGGGCGGAGCGACGACGATCTCGGCTTCCGCTGCTGCGGAGGCGAGCCCAGCGCCGTTCCCTTCCCGCTGCCGAAAGAGGCTGCGCCCTTCGAGCCGGCGACGCTCGGGGCGGAGGAGCTCGCGCGGATCATCCGCGCGGTGCCGCAGCTCGCGAGCCTCTCGGGTGATCCGAAGTTCTTCGACGAAGCCGCGGCGGTGAGGGAGCTCGAGAGCCGCGTCGACGGCGGCAAGATCGACGGCTACAAGCTCACGACCGCGCCCCTCGCGTGGCGGCCGGCGCTGGGTGAGGAGCTCGTGGTGGTCGCCGTCCAGGTCGGCGTGGACTCGCTCGTCGCCGCGTTCCATCGCCTCCCGGACGATCGGCTGCGCGTGGCCTCGACCCTCGTGCTCCGGAAGGACGCGGGGCCCGTGGTGCTCGCGTACGATCGCTCGGCGCCTCGACGTCTCGAGTGGAGCACCTGCTGGGGATGTCGAGGCGAGTCGGGCCGCGTGACCTACCGCGACGATCGGCGCGTGGTCATCACGCAGGAGTGACGGCGAGCGCGTCAGGCGCCGGGGCGGCTCGCGGTGGCTTGGGGGATCGGCCGTGCGGCGATCTTCTCGAGGAACGCGTCGACCTTGTCTTCGACGAGCCGCTTGTGCTCGAGCGGAACGACGTGTGTTCCGTTCGTCATGACGAGCTCGCAGTCGGGGATGGACCTGGCCATCTCTTCGGCGAGGCGCGGAGGCGTGAAGCTGTCGTTTTCGCCGGCGATCACGAGGGCGGGGCAGGTGATCGTCCCGAGCATGTCCGAAGCGGAGTGCTCGCCGGCCGAGCGGAGCATGCGGAGGAACATGCGCAGGTCGATGTCGACCATGTGCTGCAGGTACGGCATCAGATCGCGCGGCTCCATCTGCTTGCCGTCGATCTCGCCGAGCGCGAGCGCGACCTTGAGGGCGAGCTCCGGCGGCACGCTGCCCCACACCGCGCGCGCGACGTGCGGGTACTTGTCCACCGTCTCGATGAGGCGGGGGAGGACCTGGGCCAGCGCGTCCGAGCCCTTGAACGAGTGTGTCACTCGCCCTGGCGCGCCGCAGATGAGCACGAGGCCTCGGACCTTCTCGGGGCGCAGCCGGTAGTTCTCCAGGACCACCTGGCAGCCCATCGAGTGGCCGTAGAGGACGACCTCCGGATCGCCCAGGGCCACACGTACGGCCGACAGATCGCGCGCATGTGCTTCGACGTCGATCTGGGTCGGATCCGCGGGCCTCTTGCTGCGGCCATGCCCGCGATAGTGGAAGTGCGCGACCTTCGTTCGAGCGGCCAGCGCGTGCCACAGGTATTTCCAGACGAACCCGTCACAGGCGATGCCGTCGCACAGCACGGACACGAGGCCCCCCAGGCCCAGGCTGCTGGACGCCGACGCGGATGAGGGCCCTTCCTGGGCCCTCATGTAGAGCTGTGTGCCGTCGTCAGCGACGACGAAGGACTCACGCATCGCGATCGTTCGTGGCGATTGGGATGCGGGGAGAGTCAGTCGCCCGTGTCGTCGTCGTCGGCGACGTCGTTCACGCTGGGCAGCTTCTTGATCTCCAGGCGAGCCAGCTTCCAGGCTCGCTGCACCACCCACGAGAGGGACCGGTCCAGCCGGGCTGCCTCCTCCTTGATCTCTTGGAGCATCGACTCGGGGAAGTAGAGACTCTGCTTCCTCTTGTCGGTCTTGGAGGCCTCGCTATTGCGGAAGTCCTTGTCGTTCATGGCCACCTTGAGAACTACACGACCCCACGACTACTTTCCAGTCCCCAAACTCGTGCTCACTTCGCGAGCCGCGTGTGCATCATTTCGGCGAACGCGCGGCAGACGTCGATTGTGGTGAAGATACCTACCACCTTCGAGTTCTGGATGATGATCGCCGAGCCGTATTTTCGCTCGGCCATCTCGGCAACGACCACGTCGAGCGGCGTCTCCGGCGGGATCGCGTAGACCTGCTGGGTCATCGCCTCCTCGACCGTCACCTTCTCCGGGTCGACCTCACGCAGCGTCTCGACCAGGGCGATGTCTCGGTCGGAGATGATGCCGGCGAGGCGACCGCCGACGAGGACGGGCAGGTGTCGGATGTCCAGCTCCGAGAGCATCTTGGAGGCATGAGCGATCGTCTGGTCCGAGCCGACCGTGTGGGGCGTCGTCGTCATGTACTTCGAGATGGGCGGGATAGGCTTGCTCATGCCGAGCCCCTATTCAGATGTCGTTCCAAGCGCGCACACGCGGCGCCCCCCTTGGTTTTCGAGCCATCTCGTCGGGCGTTTGGGCCGAAGCCTGCATGATGTGCGGAGACGCGACTAAGATGCGTTCGGCATGTCCGCCTCCCGCCTCCCCGACGCGTTTCGGCGCCGCGCCGACCGGCCAGCGATCGTCGGTCATCGAGGAGCGCGCGGGGAGCACCCAGAGAACACGCTCGAGTCGTTCGCGGCCGCAAAGGCCCAGCGGGCGGACGCGATCGAGCTCGACGTGCGGCCGACGCGGGACGGCGTCCTCGTGGTGTTCCATGACCCGGACCTGTGGCGCCTCGCGGGCGACCGGCGCCCCGCCGACGAGGTGACCCACCGCGAGCTCGCGGCCATGACGGGGGTCGAGGTGCCGACGCTGGAGCAGGCGCTCGATTTTGCCCGGTCGGCGGGCCTCGGGGTGAACGTGGAGATCAAGCGCGACGTCAAGGACCGGGACGGTCTCGTCGATGCGGTCGCGCGCGTCCTCGACCGGTGGGATCCTCACCACGACGTCATCGTCTCCTCGTTCGATCCGTGGATGCTACGTGACCATCGCGCGCGCTGCGCCGGTCGCGCGCACGCGCTCCTCGTCCACAGGTCCGCCTACCAAGAGCTCGCGCTCCTGGCGGCGCGCCTCTTCGCGGACGGCGTCCACGTGCACACGATGCTCACGCGCAGCCGGATCATGCCGCGCGTCGCGAAGGCCGGGTTCGTTTCGGTGTGGACGGTGAACGACCTCGTCATCGCGCGGCGCGCCTTCGACCTCGGCGCCGACGCGCTCATCACGGACGAGCCGGGCCGCATCCGGGAGGGTTTCGAGCGTTCCGATTCCCGTGCGATCCGCGAGCCTCTGCTAACGTCTTGACCGATGGCGCGGAAGGAACCCCCGCAGCTCACCGACCCCTACGCGACCGGGAGCGCGCCGCCACCCGCGCCCGAGCCGAGGCGCTCGGGCCCCGGCGCGCCGCCTGAGCCGGCCATCCCGCCGCCCGCGCGTACGCCGAGCCTGCCCTCCCATCCCGAGCTCCGCCCCTCCGGCTCGTCCATCGGTACCCCGCTGCCGGCCGTGGTGGGCGCGCCGAGCCCGCAGGCCGAGCCCACGCGGGCTGCGCCGCTGAGGCGCTGGCCGAAGATCGTGGCGGGCGCGCTCGTGGCCGTCGTGGCGCTCGGGGGCGCCGCCCTGGGTGGCTGGCTCTGGTACCGGGGCCGGCCCGCGCCGGTGTTGCCGGTCGACGTCAAGAGCTTGCCCGAGTCGACCGTCGCCGTGAGCCGCGACGACGGCGGACTCTGGATTCTCTCGCTCTCCGCCAAGGAGCTGCCGCCCGAGGCGAGGTGGGCGAACCTGGCCGAGCAGGTCTGCGGCGGCACGGACGTCTTCCGCCTCTTGATGCGGCCGTCCTGGCGATTCGCCAGGCTCAAGCTGGCCGACGCCTTCACCGAGCGAAGGCAAGTCTCGGCCGCGCTCGCCTGCGGTCGAGAGATGGCGAAACACGTCGAGGAGTCGGCGGTCTACCGGGTGACCGTCCTCTTGCCACCAAACAAAGACGACAAGCCCAAGAGGCTCGAGGACGGCGCGCCGGACCGGGCTGCGCCCCCCAAGACGGCGGAGGTGCGGCTCCAGCGTTTCGGTCGCGACACCTTGCCGGACACCTCGCGTCGCTTCCGCGAGGTGCGCGACCGCGGAGGCCTGACGGGCACGAGGTGCCTCTCGTTCGACGAGTCGAGCCGGAAGACGGAGTGCCACGACTACTCCCAGGCGACCGCTCGCCTCGACAAGACGGGCTTCTGGTTGAGCGGCCCCTACGGAGGCGTCAGCACCCTCGGACGAGACTTTTCTCCGAACGGGACGAACCGCGTCGACGGCGCTGACGAATGGGCGAGCCTCGCAGCGCCGCTCCGGCCGCACACCTACGCGGCGCTCGGGACCTCCGACGCGTTCGATGACGGATTTGTCTTCCATACCGGCTTCGGCTACGGCCCGCAGATCGACGAAGGGCTGCCGGAGGTGATGGGGCGCCTCTCCGAGATTGTCCGCAAATACAAGGCTCGGTGGACGCTGGCGGACGACGTCGACCTCGAGGGCGGGGCGCTGCGGCTCGAGCTCGTCGCCGAGAGCGAGTCGGACGCCATCGATCTCCTGCTCGACTTCCGCGAGTGGCACGCGGCGTTCCGATCCCACGTCGAGAAGGGTGAGCAGGTCAAAGATCTCACGGCCGACGAGGACATGAAGCGCGCCGAGCGCGACTACTACGAGGTCTTGCACGAGGCCGGGAAGAAGGCGCTCGTGGACGCGACCATCGAGCGCGAGTCGAGACGTGTCGTCCTCGTGGCGACGGTGACCTACTCCGACGACGACAAGAAGAAGATCGAGGCGATGCACGAGGTCGCCAGCTCCCGCGCGGCGACGGCCGCCAAGGTCGTCTTCGCCCTCACCGAAGGCGACAAGCCCGACGAGAGCCTCTTGCGCGAGCTGGGCGGCAGCGACTTCGTCGAGATCCTGCGAGACCCGGAGAAGGCTCGCCGTGAGCTCGGCCGGGAGCCGGACAAGCGGCGGGAATAGTCCCTCCGCTCCGGCGGTTCGACCTGACCGTGAGCTACCTCGCGGACTACTTGAGGCGACAGATCGAGCTGCTCGCGGCCGCGATCGCGCGCGCGATGGGCAAAGGTGGCGACGGCCCGAACCGCGAAGCGGCGGACGAGCTCGACGGCGCGATCGCCGCCGGCACGGGGCTCCATGCCTCGCTCTTGTTGAAGCTCGACCCTGGGAGCGTCGTGACGCTCGTGGGCACCGACCGCGCCCGCCTCGTGGCGGACGCGCTCGAGGCGCGGGCCTGGATCGTGGAGCCCGACGAGATGGCGGTCTCGTTCGCCGCCGCGAAGCGCCTCCGGGCGCGGCTCGATCGGGAGGAGGCGTCGAGGGTGACGTCAGCTAGCTGACGTCCAGGTGGCGCCAGTCGGCCACGAGCTCGACCCGCGGCGGAAGCTTGGTCTTGCCCATCTCCGGCAGACCCGCGCCTCCGATCACGACCCGCGTCTCGCGCGGCGCGAACTTCACCACCGCCCGCGAAAACTCCACGATCGCGCTGGGCTCGACCGAGAGGATGATCGAGACACACACCCAGTCGGGCTTCGTCTGCTCGACGAAGCGGCCGAGCTCCTTGGCGGGCAGGTCGGCGCCCAGGTACGTCACCCGGCAGCCCTGCAGCGAGAGGTGCACCGCGAGCGCGAGGAGAGCGAGCTCGTGTTTCTCACCCGGGAACGTCACGCACGCCACACGTGGGCCGAGAGGACGGCCGGCGCCGACGCGGAGCAACATCGCCACGAGCTGGTCCCGCACGAAGGCCGTGATGAAATGCTCCTGCGCGACGGAGGCCTCGCCGGCCTCCCACCTGTCGCCGAGCTCGCGCAGGAGCGGGAAGTAGATCTCGTCTATCGCTCCCAGGAAGGGGACGTTCAGCAACCGCTCGACCAGGCGCTCCGCGCGCGGCCGATCGAAGTCGAGGAGCGCGTCGAGGAGCTCGCGCCTCACTGAAGCGAGCCCCGCGTCGCCGGCCCCGGCGCCGTTCGCGGGCCGTGTTGGCTCGGCCTGCTCCTTCACGAGCTCGACGGCCTCCGAGATCGAGAGGCCTTTGGCGATGGCGTCGCGCAGCCGGATCAGCACCCCGACGTCGTCGTCGGTGTAGAGGCGATAACCATTCGCGAGGCGCTCGGGCTCGGGCACTCCGTAGCGTCGCTCCCACGCGACGAGGGTATTTCGCGGAATTCCCGTCAGCTCGGAGACGGTCTTCATCCGGTAGCGCATGGATCTTCGGCCCCACGTCGCGGGCTCGTTCGTCCGAGGTGGCGATGGCTTCGTGCGGCGAGACCCACCCACGAAACGAGCGCAACGACGGTGAGCGCGACCTTGGCAAGAGGTGACACGACGGCGCGACCCAGGAACGGGTCGCAGCCCCGCCGCCGCAGCACGCTGCCGATCGCGCGGTACATGCGGCTGGCCATGAGGACGGCCAGCCGAGCCCGCGAGGGAAGGTAGCGAAGGCCTTGGTCGGCGCTGCGATAGAACCCGTCGGCGACGGCCAGGAGATCCGAGACGACCTTCGCGACGGCCTCCTTCGGCGCCGTGCCGGCGAGGAGAGCGGCTTGCGTGGTGCCCGCAGCTCGCAGCCGTCGTTCGGGCAGGTACACGCGACCGCGTGCCGCATCTTCCGCGACGTCGCGACAGATGTTGGTGATCTGCATCGCGATGCCGAGCTGGATCGCGTAGCGCTCGGCGCGCTGGTCCCGCGCGCCGAGGACGCCGCACATCATGACGCCGACCGTTCCTGCGACGAGGTAGGCGTAGTGCAGGAGCTCGGCGTCGTCGGCGAGGCGAACCAGCTCGGTGTCCTGGCGCACCCCCGCGAGGAGCTCGCGAGCCGGAGCGAGCGACATGTTTCGTTGCTCGGCGAGCATGGCCAGCGCGCGCCCGGGGCCGTCGCCGTCTTTCGAGAGGCTCCGCTCCAATGCGTCGAGCTCGGCGATGGACTGGGCTCGGTCCGTCGCTTCGTCGGCGGCGTCGTCGGCCGCCCGGCAGAACGCATAGAGCACCGCCGCGTCGTCTCGGCAGGTCGTGCCGAGCAGGCGCGCCGCCCAGCGAAACGTGCGCGCGCGCTTCTGCATGACGCCGTGAGCGTCCGCGAGCTCGACGCGATCGGTTGCGGCCTGGGTCACGGGTGCGCCACGGCGGGCTCCGCCGTGCTCCGGACGGGCGCCTTCTCGGGCTGAGGGAAGACGCGCTCGAGGACCTTGGCCGAGCAGAGCACGCCCGGGACGCCGGCGCCCGGGTGCGTGCCCGCGCCGACGAAGTAGAGGCCGCCGACGTCCTCCGAGACGTTGTGATAGCGGAAATAGGCGGACTGCGTGAGGCGCGGCTCGGGCCCGAACGCGGCGCCCGCATACGATCGGAGATCTCCTTCGAAGTAGCGCGGGTCTACCGTGAGGCGCGTCACCATCGACTCCTTCACGCCCGGCATGACCTCCCGGTCGAGGAAGTCCACGATGCGGTCCATGTAGCCGTCGGCAACCTTCGACCAGTCGATCTTCGAGAGCTGGTTCGGCACCGGCGAGAGGACGTAGAAGGCCTCGTGCCCTGGGGGGGCCAGGGACGGGTCCGTGCGGGTCGGCCGGTGCAAGTAGAGCGAAAAATCGTCCGCGAGGACCTTGCGCTCGAAGATGTCCTCGAGGAGCTCACGATAACGCGGGCCGAGCAGGATCGTGTGGTGCGCGATATCGTCGAACTTCTTGTTGGTCCCGAAGTAGCCCACGAAGAGGCTCATCGACTGCTTCTTCCGGGCGACGCGCGAGTCGGTGTGTTTGCTGCGGTCCTTCGACGCGATGAGCTTTGTGTAGACCGTCGACGGGTCTGCGTTTGCCACCACGTGATCGGTAGCGATCCGGGCGCCGCCTTCGAGGACGACGGCCTTCACCTTGCTTCCCTCGACCTCGATCCGCTCGACCGGGCTGTTCGTCCGGATCTCCACGCCGAGCTCGTCGAGCAGCCGGGCCATCGCCGAGACGATCGCCGTCGTTCCGCCCATCGCGAAATGCACGCCCCACTTCCGCTCGAGCCAATGAATGAGGAGGTAGATACCCGGTGTGCGGAACGGGTTGCCCCCGATGAGCAGCGGCTGGAACGTGAGAACCTGCCGGAGCCGCTCGTCGCGAATGTGGCTCGCCACGAGCCCATGCACCGACCGATAGGCGCCGAGTGACACCAGGTCGGGGACGATGCGGAGCATGTCGGACATGCGGTTGAACGGCGCGTCGGCCAGCTGCGTGTAGCCGACGTCGAAGATCTCCTGGGCGCGTTTCACGAGCCGGCGGTACCCGTCCACGTCCCGCGGCTCGAACGCCTCGATCTGCGACAACAGCCGCGCGTCGTCGCCCACGTAGTCGAAGGTCTCGCCGCCGTCGAACCGAACCCGATAGAAGGGATCCACCGGGACGAGGTCGAAGTAGTCGCGCCGATCGCGGCCCACCAGCTCGAACAGCTCGTCGAAGAGGTAGGGCGCCGTGATGACCGTGGGGCCGGCGTCGAACGTGAAGCCGTTCTCGCGGAAGACCCGCGCCCGACCGCCGATCTGGTTGCCGGCCTCGAGGACCAATACGCGGTGACCCATGGCTCGCAGCCGAATGGCCGCCGCCAATCCACCAAAGCCCGCGCCGATGACGACGACGGGGCGCTTGCTCGTGCTCGAATCGCTCATGCTACACCTTCCAGCTCGACGGCCTGCGGCAGCTGACACCGTTCGACCAGCTCGGTCGCGATCGCCAGGAGGCCTGGCTCCGCCACCAGCGCCGGCGACCCGGTCACCCTTCTTGCGATGAAATCCATGTGGGCGATGGCGCCAGCGACGGCGCCGCTCGAGCGGAACGACTCGATCGCGCGGGTGACCGACGCAGGGCTCGTCGCCTCACGCGGCGCGCGCAGCAGCTCCAGCAGCCACGAGCGGTCGGCGGCGCGCCGTTCGAGGTGCTCGACCACGAGCGCGCTCACCTTGCCCTCGTAGAGGTCGCAGCCAGGTGCCTCGCGGCCCTTGTCGCCGTACAGGTCGAGGACGTCGTCGTAGATCTGGAAGAGGACGCCCAGCTCCGTGAACGGCGCGCCGAGCTCCGCTGCTTCCTCTGGAGTCTTCCCGGCGAGGATGGCCGAGCCCACGATCGGGAGTGAGAACATGGCGCCGGTCTTGCCGGCTGCCGCGCCGACGTAGCTGGCCCAATCGAGTCGCTCCTCCGGGAGCAGGTCGAGCTCGGCCACCTGGCCGCGAACCGTCGCAATGGCGTGCTCCGCGAGCGCGGAGCAGAGCGCAGCCCGGCGGTCGGCCGACACCTCCGACAGCGCCATGTACGGCAGCATCAGCATGAAGTTGCCCGCGTTGAGCGCTTGCGGCACGCCGTGCCGCACCCACAGCGCGGGTCGGCCACGACGCATTCGGTCTCCGTCTTGAACGTCGTCGTGGACAAGGGTGGCGTTGTGTAGCAGCTCCACCGCGGCGGCCCAAGGGATTGCGTCCGTCCAGGAGGCGCGGAGCGTTCGGGCCGCGGCGAGGGCCAGCCGCGCGCGCAGTCGCTTCCCGCCTGCGCCGAGCTGCTCGATGGCCATGGCGCCCACGCGGTCGTGGCCCTCGAAGGGCGACGCGAGGCGGGCCATCTTCCGCTCCACGCCGTCGAGGCCGGGCGGGTCGAGCACGGTTCGGGGCTTCTTCGGCGGAGAGGTTCGTCGGGCTTCAGGCCAGCGTGCAGTCATGCGCCTTCCTCGAGCATCAGGGGCCGCGTCAACGTTCGGTGCTGCCTTGGCAAGAGTCGGAGGATTGCGTCGCGAACGGCGGGGTCGGCGGCGACGAGCACCCGCGCCATGGCCACGGCGATGGCCAAAGGAGACGACGTTCCACGAAGAAAGCCGAGCCAGCTCGCGTCCGGCAACGCGAAGAAGGCCCTCAAGAACGCGCGGAGACCGCGCAGGTCGAAGGCACAGATGGTCTCCATGCCGAAGGTGAAGAGGCCCCATGAAGCCCGGCGCGAGAGCGGCCAGACGACCTCCCGCGCGCGCCGCGCGGCCTCGTCCGGGGAGGAGGCGCCGGCGATGGCTCGCGCGAGCGCCGGCGCCTGCGCGAGCGTGCGCGCTACCTGGTACCCGGTCGCGGGGTGGACGGCGCTCGCCGCCGCGCCGAAAGGAATGACCCGCTGGTTCGCCCTCGGGAGGGAGACCCCCATGGGAATCGTGCAATGCTCGTGCTCGAACACGCGGAGCCTCGCGACACCCATTCGATCGAGCCGGGCGCCGAGCCTGGTCGCGAGCAGCGCAAATGGCACCGCCGGTCGCGACGCGAGGACCGTCTCCTCCACGAATACGCGCCCGTCGGGGAGGGGGAGCGCGTAGAGGAAGCTCGGCGGGCCGCCGCCGTCCTCTCCGCGGTAGTCCATCAAGGTCATGTCGAGCGGACGGTCGAGCTCGCAGAGCTCCCCGTACGCGGTCTGGAATGCCGGCGGGTCGACGGCGACCCGGGCTACGAAGGGGCTCTCGGGTCCCGTCGCGTCCACCACGGTCCGCGCGCGCACGCGCTCGCCCGACGAGAGCCGCGCCACGCTGCCGCGTGCGTCGTGGTCGAGGGCGACGACCGCACCCGCGCGGAGCGCCACGTTGGAACCTTCACAGGCGGCCAAGAGCGCACGCTGGAAGCGCGCGACGTCAAGTCGGCTGTACGAATGGGGGAGCGGCAGGTGCGTCTGCTCGTCGAGCCAGACGCTCGGCCGCGCCCACGTGGCTTCCACCACGTCCGCGCACGCCATCTCCGTCAGCTCGCAGGACCACACCGCGAAGCTGCGCCGCCAGACGTCGAACGGCGAAGGCGCCACACAAACGACGCGCAGCCCGAGGCGAGCGCAGGCCGCCGCGGCGGCGAGGCCGGCTGGGCCCGCGCCCATGACGAGCACGTCCGCGGCGTCGCCGTCTCCTCGAGCCAGCGCGCGCCTCGTGAGCAGGCTTTGCATGCTCCGGCCTGAACCCGATCCAAACATGTTGCAAAGTATAGACAGGCGAATTAGGTTTGCAACATGTTTGCGTCGGGTGTTGCATGATTCGCCTCGGGAGCCGATTCGCCCCGCCCCACCTGCCCCCCTCGAGCAGCGGGTTTTCGTGGTGGTACGCCGACATTTGCGGGGAAGCCGGGGAAGGCCTGGTCCTCATCTGGGCAAGAAACCTTCCATTCGTCCCATCCGCGGCGCCTGGGGAGCTCTCGGTTGCCCTCGCCGTCTACAAGGACGGGCGGGAGCGCTTCTACGCATTGCAGACCGCCCCGGGGGACGCCGCGCGAGCAGCGCCCGGTAGCCTCGAGATCGGGCGCAGCGCGTTCGAGGTGAGGCAGGGCCCACGAGGTGTCTCGCTGCGCGCCGACCTGGACATCGACGTGGCCGGCGTTGGCCGTGTGCGCGGCGCGGTGGAGGTGGCCGGAGCCTCGGCGCGCTTGCCGGACGGGCAACACGGCTCGCTCGACTGGGCCCCGATCACGCTGGCCGCACGCGGCCGGGCTGAGCTCACGTGGTCCGACGGGGCGCTCGCCATCTCCGGGCGAGCCTACTTCGATGGGAACGCGAGCGAGACGCCGCTCGACGAGCTCGGCATTCGTGATTGGCGGTGGGGGCGCATCGCCCTGCCTCGCCGCGACCTCGTCTATTTCGTTCTCTCGCCCGAGGAGGGCGTCGAGGACCGCACGACGGTCCTCGAGGTGGACGAGACAGGTGCGGGCGTTCCGCTCGCGATGACGCACGCGTTCGACGACGGTATGCCCGGCTGGTTCGGGCTCCGCCGCGCGAGCTCACTCGTCCTTCGCGGGGACGCCGGGGAGTTGACGGTCGATTTCACCCACCAGGTGGAGGACGGGCCGTTTTACCAACGCTACGTGGTGGAGGCGGTCACCTCGGACGGTGAGCGCGGACGTGGTGTCGCCGAGCGTGTCGTGCCCGGGCGGCTGCGTCAGAGCTGGCACAGGCCGCTCGTGAACATGCGCGTGGACCGCCTCGGTCGAAAAGCGTCGATGTGGCTGCCGCTCTTCGCGGGCGCGTCGTCCGGTCGCGTGAGGCGACTCGTGACGAGCTGGCTACGGGGCCCCAGGGAGCAGGAGGCTTACCCGTGAGCGTCTCCGGTTGGGCCCTCTGCGTGCTTCCTGGCGTGGCGCTCACCATGACGGTCGTCAACGCCCTCTCGTGGCAGCGGGGAAAAACAACTGGCACCCTCGACGAGAAGCTCAGCGTGCTGATCCCTGCGCGCAACGAGGCGACGCGGCTTCCGGCCGGGCTGCGCGCGCTCGCGCGGAGCTCTGTGCGCATCCACGAGATCCTCGTCTACGACGACGACTCGACCGACGACACCCCGGCCGTGCTCGCCGAGCTCTCGCGCGAGATCCCTCAGCTTCGGGTGATCCGCGGCCAGCCTCTGCCTGCTGGATGGGTCGGCAAGCCACACGCGTGCCATCGCCTCTCCCAGGAGGCGACGGGTGATCTCCTGTGTTTCCTGGACGCCGACGTGTTGGTCGAGCCGGAGGGGCTCGCGCGCGTCGCGTCGATCTTGCGAGGCGCAGGCGCCGACGTCGTGACCGCCATGCCGCGCCAGATCATGCAGACCGTGGCCGAGCGGCTCGTCGTACCGTTTCTCCTCCTTTCCTACGTGAGCTGGCTGCCGCTCGAGCTCGTCCCTCGAACGAAAGACCCTCGGATCGTCGCTGCGAACGGTCAGGTCCTCGCGGTGCGACGGAGCGCCCTCCAGCGGATGGGCGGCTTTCGCGCGATCGCGCAGGAGATCGTGGACGACGTCGCGTTCTGCAGGCGTGCCAAGGAGGCAAACCTGCGCGTGGTCTTCGCGGACGGCACGGAGATCGCGAGCTGCCGCATGTACGCGACCCCCAAGCAGGTCTGGGAGGGCTTCTCCAAGAACATCCACGAGGGCGTGGGCAGCGCGCTGGCGCTGCTCCTCGTCGTGCTCGTGTACCTGGCGACCTTCGTCGCGCCGGCGGCTGCGGCGATCGTCGCTTCGGCGGCGGCGCCGACGCTGCTCGTGCCCGCGTCGGTCGCCACGTCGCTCACGGTCTCGCAGCGCGCGCTCACCTGGCTCCGTTGGCGCCAGCCGGTGACCGGGCTCGTCACGCACCCGCTCGGCGCGATCGCGGTGGTCGCCATCGCGCTCAACTCGCTCACGTGGAGCCTGCGCGGCGAGATCAAGTGGGCCGGCCGTCGTTACGCGAGCCGCTCCGCGCGAAGGAGCGCCGCGTGAGCCCGACTAGCGCCCGCAAGCCGTGGTTCCTCGGTGTCGCCCGGTGGTACGCGAAGCGCCGCGTCGCGGGCGCGTTCGACGGGCTCTTCGTCGACGGCCTCGCGGAGGCGCGTGCGCTCGTCCGCACGCGCCCGCTCGTCTTCGCGATGAACCACGTGTCCTGGTGGGACTCCTTCGTGGTCCTCCTGCTCGACGAGGCGCTCGGCACGGAGAGCCATTGCCTGATGGACGCGCAGAACCTCGCTCGGCTCCCGTTCTTCGGGTGGATCGGGGCGGTCCCGCTCAGGCGCGACAAACCTCGCGAGGCGCTCGCCGATCTAAAGGCGGCCGCGCAGCTCGTCGATCGACCGGGGCGCATCCTCTGGATCTTCCCCCAGGGACACCAGCGCCCGAGTCACTTGCGCCCGCTCGGCCTCGAGCGCGGGGTGAGCCTTCTCGCCGCCGACGCGAAGGCGGACGTGGTGCCCGTCTCGCTCTCGTATTCGTTCCGAGAGGCGCCTCAGCCCTCCATTTGCGTGAGCATCGGGAGGCCCTGCACCCTCCGCCGCTCGGGGCCGCCGGAGGCGCTCGAGCGCAGCCTCGTGGCTGGGCTGGAGCGCAACGACGACTTCATCACCGCCGGTCGCGGCGAATACGAGGCGATCATCCCGCCCAAGCTCGCGGCGCGCGTCCCGCTCGCGGGGCGCTTCTTGGCCCGTTTCGGAGGAGGGGCAAATGCCTGACGCAATCGTGGTGGGCGCCGGAATCGGCGGGCTCTCGGCTGCCATCGCCCTGCGCGCCGCGGGCAACTCCGTTCGGCTCCTCGAGGCCGCGTCGGAGGTCGGCGGCAAGGCAGGGGTCGTCACGATCGATGACGTCGAGGTCGACACCGGCCCGACGCTGCTGACGATGCCGGAGGTCTTCGAGGAGATCCTCGGGCTCGCGGGAATGAGCCTCGTGACCGACGCGCCGCTGCACCACGCTGGTCGGTTCTTCCATTACATCTGGCCCGACGGAAGGTCGCTCGAGGTGCACGCGGACCCCGCGCGCACGCTGGCCTCGGTGGAAGAGACGTTCGGCTCCGGCGCACGCGCCGAGCTCCGGGCCTTCCTCGACTACGCCCAGGGCATCTGGCGGGTGGCAGAGGGGCGCTTCATCCTCGGGGACGCGCCCAGCCTCAAGAGCTTGATCTGGCTCGGCGTGGCCGGCATCAAGGAGGCAAGCGCGCTCGACGCGTGGACGTCGATGGGCCAGGCGATCGACAAGCGCATCCGATCGCCGCACCTCCGCACGCTGCTCTCGCGTTATGCGACCTACAACGGCTCGGACCCGCGCCGGGCGCCAGGGACGTTGAACTGCATCGCACACGTCGAGCTCACGCGGGGAGCGAGCGCCATTCGCGGCGGGACGTACGAGCTCATCCGTGCGCTCGACCGCGCCGCTCGTCGCCTCGGCGTCGAGATCGAGCTGGGCGCTCGCGTGGAGTCCATCCTCCTCGAGCGGAGCGCCGCCGTCGGCGTCGCCCTCGCGGACGGCCGGCGCCTACATGCGGACGCGATCGTTGCAAACGCGGACGCGGCGCACGTCGCGGCGCGCCTCCTCCCGCCGGGCAAGGGCCGCGCGATCGGCGACGAATACGAGCCGTCGATGTCGGGGTATTGCCTTATCGTCCGGGCGAGGCGGCGACCCCTGGAGGAGCGCGCGGCGCACACGGTCCTTTTCCCCTCCGATTACCGCGCGGAGTTCGCGGACATCTTCGAAAAGGATCGGCCGCCCGCGGACCCGACGGTCTACCTGTGCGCGCAAGAGAAGAGCCACGGCAGAGTCGGCTGGGCAGACCACGAACCGATCTTCGTCATGGTGAACGCGCCGCCCGAGCCGGAGCGGGGAGCGCGATCGGCCGAGGGGTGGCGGAGCCTCGAGGCGCGGGTGATGACTCGCCTCCTGTCGGCGGGGCTCGTCGACGCCGGAGACCAGGTCGTGTGGAGACGGAGCCCAACCGAGCTCGCCGCCCGTTTCCCCGGGAGCCGAGGCGCGATCTATGGCGCGTCGAGCAACTCCTGGAACGCCGCCTTCAAGCGGCCGGCCAACGTCG
>JAEUKE010000250.1 GCA_016794345.1 Myxococcales bacterium | reverse complement strand
GTCTCCCGGGCGTACCCCTCCTCGCCGTGCTCGGCCCAGTCTTCGTCGATGAGGGCGAACAACGAAGGCAGCGCAGCGAAGCCATCACGCAGCCTGCGCGGTCAGGCGGCTGATCGCATCAAGCGGTGTGCGCGGTAACAGTAATGGTCGATGATGTCGAGCGCGATCGCCTCGATGCGCTTCGGCGCGGCGGCGAGCGTCTGCTCGGAGCCGTACTTCTTCTTGATCGCCTCGCGCTCCTCCTTGCTACGGTCGGCGAAGATGCGCTCGAAGAGGGCGTCGAGCGTGTTGCCGACGATTCGCAGCTCCGCCAGGCGCCCCTCGTAGAAGATCGGCACCGTCGCCCCGTCCGCCACCGCTTGCTCGATCGTGTACGTGTCGATGTAGGGCCCGAACGTCGAGAGCGTCGAGCGATCGTTCTTGTCGATGGGCGTCCCCGTGAACCCGAAGAACGCCGCGTTGGGTAGCGCCCGGCGCATGTTTCCGGCCAGCCCGCCGTACTGGGTCCGGTGCGCTTCGTCCGTCAGCACGAAGATGTTCTGCGCCTCGTTCAGCACGGGGTACTCCTCCCGCGCGACGCGCCGCTTCTTCTTCGCGTCCTTCGTCTCCCCCGTCCCCGCCAGCTCCTGGAACTTCTGCACCGTCGTCAGAATGGTGTCCCCGGTCGGCCCCGACAGCAGGTGCCGCAGCTCCTTCACACTCCCCGCCTGGAGCGGATTGGGGAACCCACACGCCCGGAACGTCCGCGAGATCTGCTCGTCCAGGTCCTTGCGATCCGTCACCAGGACCAGCGTCGGCTTCTCGTGCAGCGGATCGCGCCGCAGCTTCAGCGCCAGCCACAACATCGTCAGGCTCTTGCCCGAGCCCTGCGTGTGCCACACCACGCCGCCCCGGTTGCTCGGCACCTTCGCCGTCGCCGCGCGCTCCATCGCCTTGTTCACCGCGAGGAACTGCTGGTACCGGCAGAGCTTCCGGATCGTCCGCCCCGTCGCCGCGTCCCGCTCGAACACCACGAAGTTCCGCACCAGATCGAGCAGGTTCCCCCGCGCGAAGAGCCCCGCCAGCGTCACGTCCTGCGCCGTCGGCTCCCGCCCCACCGCCGCCCCGAGCTGCGCGGCCGTCAGCGGCCACGGCGTCTTCCACTCCGCGAAGAACCGATGCGGCGTCGTCACCGTCCCGTACGCCGCCGCCTGCCCGCACGCCACCACCAGCACCTGCGCCGTCTCGAAGAGCCGCGGGATCCCCAGCTCCCGGTACCTGTCATCCAGCTCCTGGTACCGAACCAGCTGCTCGATTGCCTCCTGCCGCCAGCCCTCCCCCAACGTCGGGCTCTTGCACTCGATGACCCCGAGCGGGATCCCATTCACCAGCACCACCACGTCCGGCCGGCAGTGCTTCTTCACCCCCTTCACCGTGTACTGGCGCGTCACCACCCATTCGTTGTTCTCCGGGTTCTCGAAATCGAAGAACCACACGTCCCGCCCCGGCTCCCCATCCTGCTCCACGCTCTTGCCGTACGTCAGCGGCGTGTACACCGCCTCGCTCGCCTCCAGCAGGCTGGCCGCCGACACGTTCGACACCGACCGTGCCACCTTCCGCGCGCTCTCCTCCGACAGCCACCGGTTTAGCCGTCGCAGCGCCTTCACCAGCCGGCCCGTCAGCACCGTCTCCTTCAGGCTCTCGCGCTCGACTTCGAGCACCTCGGACGCCACGTACGTGTAGCCCAGCTTTTGGAGCAGCTCGACCGCGGGGTCCTCGGAGAGGTTCACCTCGTTCCAGTCGCGGCCGTGGGTCGTCATGAGCGTGCAGCCCGCCAGCTTACGATCGCGTCGCGAAGATCGCGCAGCTCGGGACAGCTATCACGCAGACTTGTCCACTTGCCAGCCAGTGCGCGCATAGCGGCTTTGCGGCCTCGGCCAGGTCCAGACAATTCCAGATCCTCAAGCAAAGTGTCCGCGTACTTCTCCTTGGGATCGCACTCACGGCGGACCGCGGAAAAGGAGTCGCCGAGGTCATCCTTGTAGAGCGCGAGCATCCATACTTCGACCTCCTCCACCGCCACGCATGCGAGAAGCTTCCCCTTGTGCTCGTTCTGCCGCGCCTGTGCCTTGGCGACGTTGCCTTGTCTGTCGCAGTCACGATCAACCACGAGCAGAAAGAGGTCAGTCATGGGGTTCTCGGCGATAATCTGCGCGACCATCTTCGGGTCGAGTGCATCGGAGGCCCCACGCAATCTCGGCTCGGGTAGAACATCCACTCGGGCACGCTGACCGATCTCGTCGAACAATGCCTCCAAGACGGGCTTGACAATGTAGCGGTCCAGCTCCTGGTCTTCCGGAATCACGAGCACCTTCATAGCGCCCGCTCCAGCCATCCGGTCGAGATGAGGTGCTCCACGTTTCGGGAGTCGGCGAGCGTGGCAAAGTGCGGAAGATCCTTGAGCCGCTGGCACACGGTTGCGCCCTTCTCGTCACGGCCGAAAGCAATCACGTTGCCGAGGGCACGCTTCGACAGATGCGCCAGGAGGGTGGGCGAGTGCGTCGTCGCGAGCACCTGGACATGGTGATCGTCGGCAACCCGCTCAAGAAGCTCCGCAAGTAGTCGAATGCGTGATGGATGCAAGCCGACATCGGGCTCCTCGAGGACAATGAGGGCCCCCGGAGGAGCGATCAATAGCGCAACAAGCTCGCCTAAGAAACGAAGTGTTCCGTCGGAAGCGCTTCGCGCGGAGACCCTGCGACCGCCACCTTCGACGATCATCATCATCACCTCGCGCAGCGCTGTCGTGTCAAACTCGATCCCGACCACGTCAGGCGCACAAAGTTCGGATAGCCAATCGATGATCTCGGCACGAACATCCTCTTCGAGACCTTTGAGGACGGGAGAAATGTTCTCACCGGATACGCCCAGCTGACCACCGTTCTCGGGCCGATAATCGCGCATGAGCTGTGGTCGAATATCGAGGAACACGGCCTCTCGGAAAGCGAGACGGACCAGGTCGGCGGCGGTCTTCACCCGCTCCTGGACGCGTGCCTTCAGCTCGACTTGGCCCAGAAGCGATCGAAGTGAGGAGTGGGTTTGAACCGGGCTTCGACCGCCCTTCTCTCCCTTGAGCGCAAGGCGGATGCCGCCGCCTTCGGTCCTTCCTCCTTGTGCGCCAAGCGATGGGGCGTGGGTATCAAAGAGGTAGTCGCCCTCCGAATCCTCATGGAGGAACTCCCGCTCGAGCGCGACCTCACCCTCGGTTTTCACCTCCATCTTGTGGATCAGCGTTCGATTCGCGATCGTCCACCTCGTCCTCAGCGAGAACGAGCCGCCCCCCGCCCTCGTCGCTTCGAACGGCCCGCCGCGAATGCCAGGCCAAACCTGACGCTGCCCCTCCCATCTACCGCGCAAGACGTCACCAAGCGGGTAGTCGAATGCAGCACCCTGCAGGAACCGAAGCGCGTCGAGCACATTGCTTTTGCCTGAGCCGTTGGGCCCGACCAAGAGAGTGAGGTTGGAGAACTCGAGCATGCTCCCGGGCACGCCCCTAGCCGAGTGGTTGGACCCGAAGCTCTTCCAGTTCTCGAGTCGCAAGCTTCTAAGCATCAGATTGTTCTCCGCGTTCGGTTCGCACTGGATGCTGGTCGGAAGCGTCGAGGTTGATACGAACCTCCCCCGTGAGGAGGACAGAGATCAGTGCGGCTTTGGCGTCTTGGAGAGACTGAAGCGTGCTTCGCTCTGCATCCGCTCGCTCCTCAAGGGAGTCCAAAGCTCCGGCAATTTCGGCCTGCTCAGATAGCGGAGGGACCACCAGCACAATTCCCTTGAGGCTCGATTGAGAAACGTTACGCATATGGCTCCCCCCGGTAGTATTCAGAATCTGGGCACGCACCGCGTCCGAGCCCATCGCCAGGTTCAAGAAAGAGGGCAAGAGCAGCTTCGTGCACGGGCGCAGTCGGAGTAACTTGTCGGACAGCATCAGGCGTGGTCGGGTGCTCCGGACCAGCACCGTTCGTCCCACAAGGTCCAGCACACCGTTGGCCCTCGCGAGAAGCACGTCGTTCGGTTCTACTTCCGATGCAGGCCGGGGCTCTAGACTCAGCGGCAGAGCCTTCTGCTCATCCTCCTTGTAGACACCCGAAGTCACGGCACTCACCTTGAGCACGCCCCACTCGCTGAGCGTAGCCGGTCGACCTTCGCACTGGGGGCTCCATCCAGCGTCAATCGACTGTAGGAGATCGGAGAGGCGCCTCACCTCCCACGACTCCGGCACCTCCCCGATCTCCGTCTGCTTGAACCGCGTGTGCCGCCCCGGAAGCCCGCGCGTCAGCAACTCGGCCATCATGGCCTTCTTCACGACCTGCAGCTGGTCGATGACCGCCTGCGAGGCCTCGATGGCGTCGTCGACCGACGAGAGGATGGCGGCGATCTTTCGCTGCTCGGGAAGGGATGGAAGGTCAATAGGACGCACCAGCCACTCGTTGATCTTGAAGATCATCTTCTCGACGTCGACACCGTGACTTGAGTGAAAACAGGTCCGTTGGAAGTACGGGGTGTGGCTGTAGTGTTGAAGAAAGTCGAGCAGAAGGCTCGGGCGCGGCCGGAGAGTCGAGTATTCGTTCGAGACGATCGCACCGTCGAGCTCTTCGGGAACGACACCGCACGCGCCATGGATGATCTGCCGCCGTGAGATGAGAAAGTCGCCCGACTTCGCTTCGAATTGAGTTTTCGTGAGTATCTCGCGACCGGTGAGCTCTCCCCGAAGGCTGATTCCGCCGCGGCTACGCTTCGCGTTCACGAGACGGTAGATCTCGTTCGGTTGGAGCTTCGTGGGCCGCTCGACGACCTCGAGGACGTCGCCGAATGTGGTCCTGGTCCAACCGCTCGGCGTCTCGGGCAACGTCGGAAAGCCGGGATCGACGCTCGGCGGATACAGCCTAGTCCGCGCCATACCCGAGCTCCTTGAGGTACGCGTTCATCCGCGCCTCAGCCTCGCCGCGCGCCCTCTCGAGCTCCCGCAGCTTCGCGAGCGCGTGCGCGACGTCGACCTTCTCGGCGGCCTCGGCGGTCTCGACGTAGCGGCTGATGTTGAGGTTGAAGTCGTTCTTCTCGATTTCCTCGAGCGCGACGACGCGCGCGTACTTGTCGACCGCCTGGAAGGCGTGGAAGGTGGCGGCGATCTTCTTGACGTCCTCCTCGCGGAGGTAGTTCTGCGCCGTGCCTTCCTTGAACCCGCGGGAGGCCTCGATGAAGAGGACCTTCTTCTTGCGGCTCACTGCCTTGGCCTTGTTGAACACGAGGACGGCGGCGGGGATGCCGGTTCCGTAGAAGAGGTTCGTGGGGAGGCCGATGACGGCCTCGATGAGGTCGCGCTGGAGGAGGCCCTTGCGGATCTCGCCCTCGGCGGCGCCGCGGAAGAGGACGCCGTGGGGCATGACGACCCCGACCATGCCCGTGCGGTTGGCGGTGGCGACCATGTGCTGCACGAAGGCGAGATCACCCTTGGTCTTGGGCGGAATGCCGAACTCGAAGCGGCTGTAGGGGTCGTGCTCGGCGACTTCGCGGCCCCATTCGTCGAGGGAGAACGGTGGGTTCGCGATGACGCGGTCGAAGACCATGAGGCCGTCGCCGTCGCGCAGCTTGGGATCGCGGATCGTGTCGCCCTTCTCGATGCGGTCCCCCACGATCCCGTGCAGGAGCATGTTCATCTTGCAGATGGCCCAGGTGCCGAGGTTCTTCTCCTGGCCGAGGAGCGAGAGGTTCTTCGCGTTCTGGCCGTGGCGCTCGAGGTAATGCGCGCACTCGATGAGCATGCCGCCGGAGCCGCACGTCGGGTCGCAGATGCGCATGCCCTCCTTCGGCTGGAGCAGCTCCACGATGAGGCGCACGACCATGCGCGGCGTGTAGAACTCCCCGCCCTTCTTGCCGGCGTCGTCGGCAAACTTCTCGATCAGGTACTCGTACGCGCGCCCGAGCATGTCCGGCTCGGAGAGGCTCGCGTTGCGCAGGTCGAGCCGCGCGAAGTGCTGCACCAGCTTCCCGAGCACCACGTCGCGGTTGCGCACGTCGCCCAGCTTCCGCTCGTCGTTGAAGTCGATCCCCGCGAGCACCCCCTCGAGCTTCGCGTTTTTCTCCTCCAGCTCCGCCGCCGCCTTGTTCAGCGCCTCCCCGATGTTCGTCGCCACCTTCTGGATCTCGGACCACCGCGCCCGCTTCGGCACGAAGAAGTCGTGCTCGTCCGGATCCTCCGGGTCCGCCGACGCGTTCCCCCGCAGCGCCTCCACCTCCTCGTCGAACCGGTCCGACAGCCGCTTCAGAAACAGAAACCCGAAGATGTAGTTCTTGTAGTCCGACGAATCGATCGACCCTCGCAAGATGTCCGCCGCCGACCACAGGTACCGCTCCAGCCGCTCCCTCGTCAGCTTGTCCCCCGGCGCCAGCTCCACGGCGGGCACCGCCGCGCTGGCCCCCTTCCCCGTCGGCGCCGCCTTCCCCGCCGGCAGGGGCGCCCCGTTCACCAGCCGCGCGATGATGTCGGCCTTGGCCTTCCCGCTCTCGTCCAGGTTGAACGCCCGGCACAGCTCCTTCAGTCGGTCGCGCGAGAGCGGCTCCAGGATGTCCTCGGGTTGTAGCGAACGCGCCTTCGCGAGCACCTCCAGCACGGCGTCCTTCTTCCGCCGGTCCTCCGCCTGCAGGTTCTGCGCGTCCAGCAGGGAGAGGAGTTCGTTGCGGGTCAGAGCTTCGAGCAGGTCGCGCTTGGCGGGCATGATGGATCGGGGTGGAGGGTACTCTTCGCCTTGGTGGCCGGGCAAGGCGTGATGGCCACGTGCACCGCGCGCGTAGCTGACTGGCCTGCCAGGTTTCTTAACGTTCCAGCTCAGTCGACTCGTGCTCAAGTGGAGAGTCCGCGCGAAGAGCGCGCGGAGAGCGGCGGGCCGAGTCGATGGCTGACCAAGCTGTGGTCGTCCGTCACCGGAGCTCGGCAACAGAGCCGGCCGCTCGGGAGGCAGAGCCCATGAAGAGCGCAGCGATCGTCTACGACTTCGACGGCACCCTGGCGAAGGGCAACATCCAGGAGCACAGCTTCCTGCCGGAGCTGGAGATTGAGAAGGATGCGTTCTGGGCCGACGTACGTCGCCTCGCTCGCGAGCACGATGCAGATCAAATCCTGATCTACATGTGGCGCATGCTCGAGGAAGCACGAGCGAAGGGGACGCCGATCACGAAGGAGGCGTTGCAGCGGCACGGCGCCAAGACGGAGCTCTTCAAAGGCGTTACCACCTGGTTCGATCGAATCTCCTTGTACGCCTCGCAGGAAGGGCTCGCGCTCGAGCACTATGTCGTATCCTCGGGCAACCATGAGCTGATCAAGGGGTGCTCCATCCAGGGCAAGTTTCGCGAGATCTACGCATCGCGATTCGTCTACAACGACCACGGGGAAGCGGTGTGGCCCGGCATCGCCATCAACTACACGACGAAGACGCAGTTCCTCTTCCGAATCAACAAGGGGGTCCTCAACTCCTGGGATGACGCGGCAGTCAACAAGTGGACCGCAATGGCGAAGCGCCCCGTCCCCTTCGAGCGGATGATCTTCATCGGCGATGGCGACACCGATATCCCCTCCATGAAGATGGTGCGCCATCAGAACGGACAGGCCATCGCGGTCTACGACCCTGACCAATGGGGAAAAGGGGAAGACCAGCGGAAGGCGGCAGCCCGAGAGAAGCTCCACAAGCTCATCGCGGAGGACCGCGCCAACTTCGTCGCGCCGGCTGACTACGAGGAAGGGAGTCAGCTCGACGTGATCGTGAAGGGCATACTCGGACGGTACGCGCGAGAGGTGAGAGAGAGGGGAGACGCCTCGAAATGATCCGGGCCACCAATGGTTGTGGCCCTGCCAGCCCGAGGCGGAGGAGCGCGATCAGCGTGCGGCCGGTTGTGCTCGCGAGTCCCAGACCTGACAACTCGGGCATGCTGGGTTAGAAGCCACCCCGCTTCCCACGGCAGCTCCCCATCGTGGGGATGGGGAAGCGCCGAGCCCTGCTCGTCTCCGCATCCGGCAGAGACCGAGCAGGGCATTGTTCTCACGCGCTCCCCCACTTCGCGATCATCGTCCCACCCTTCGGCAGCACCAGCAGCACCACGACGCGCTCGCCCTCGGTGCGGATCTC
Organism: Myxococcales bacterium; assembly: GCA_016794345.1. Lineage (GTDB taxonomy): Bacteria > Myxococcota_A > Polyangia > Polyangiales > Polyangiaceae > Xiheicaenibacterium > Xiheicaenibacterium phototrophicum. Next base: position 4,279 of record JAEUKE010000250.1, on the reverse strand, counting down.
GACGTGGCCCCACCAGCAGGTGCGCACGTCGATGGACTGAGCTGGTAGCAACGCGATCGCGGACACGTCGCGGATCCTACCGCACAACACGGACGCAACCTCGGGGCTCGGGTGGCGAGAGCGGGGACGGGGGTGGCCCTGCCGCGAAGCGGAGTGAGTATGTCCCGCAGGCCGCTCCAGGCGGTTCAGTCGGCTCTCGGCCCGTGGGGGGTGGGGCCCCAGGGCCGAGGTTGTTGCGGCCGGAGGGACCGGCGAGACGGAGCGGAGCGGCAGGGCCACCCCCGTCTCCGCTCGAGCGCGCCCTCCCCTCCATCTACCGCCTCCTCGTCGTCGCCCGCGTCCCCACAACCGCGCGAATCGCGACCTTGGGTAGCGGCGCTAGCCGGAGAGCGCCGCGCGCAGGAGGCGCTCGAGGCGCCGCGAGAGCTTCGTATCGCCGGTGACCACCTCGAACGCTCGCACGACCTCGCGAACCCGCGTGAGATCGAGCGTGGCGGCTTGCTCGAGGAGCACACCTCTCACGTCTTCGAGGTCTTTTCGTCGACCGGCCAGAACCTTCATTGCCACGAGATCCTCGGCGCTGACGACCGGCACCTCGACACCACCGAGGTCGGAGCGCTTGGCTCGCGCGAGGAACTCCTCGTGAAGCCCGCTCGTGGTGATGACGACGTCGAGCGGCATCGCCGTCGGCCGGTGCACCATTGGGAGGAGCTTCGGCTCTCGCGAGCCATCGAGGGGGAAGCGCAGATCGAAGCCGTGCCGTCCAAGGTGCTCCACGAGCTCGAACGCCGTGCTGCCACCCACTTCGACCGCGACATCGACGTCGGCCGTTGCCCGCGGGCGGCCATGCGCGACGACGGCCTGCGCCCCGAACACGTACCAGCGCAGGCCGCGCTCCGCGAGCGCGCGGTCGAGGTCGCGCAGCAGATCGATGGGATCAGCGGGAGCAGCGACCGGCACGCGCGACCACCTCGAGCACTCGAAGATGCGTCTCCAGGTCCTCGCGCCGCTCGCGCTCCGACGGCCAGTCCGGCCGCGCGCGCTTGATCTGCGCGCGCAGCGCGGCGGCCATCCGCACGCCCGCGCCAGGCCCCTCTCGCCGCTTCCACTCCGCCCAGTAGCGCTCCTTGTCGGCTGCTAGCGCCGTCCAATCCGTCGCAACGAAGCTGCGGGCGCCCTCACGGTCGACCATGTCCTCATCTTACACGCTCTGACGTACAGAGTCTGGCCACGTCGAACCCAAAGCAGAAGCCCTCTCGTACCCGCCGTCCGTTTCACGACCGAGGAGTGGGCCGGAACCTTGCGGCGTCACCTCGTCGCAAGACGCCCGGCACCGACAGCCGCGACGAGCTGAAGCTGCAGCCCTGCCCCTTCTACCAGCGGCTGCTGCTGGAGCCCGACGTATCGCCTTCGACCGGTTCGGACACGCAAGCGCCGCAGAGCGTCGAGAGGACTGCCACCGCGGCGCCGAACTGCCTCACGGCGGCCAGGTCTCGCCAGGAGAGAGCGTTCGGGCGAGGCGGATTACGCCCCCGACACCATACCATGGCACGTCAAGATGAGCCGCGGCTCGTAACAGATCGCTGTTCGCCGACCAGCCGCCACCTCTCATGACGCGCGCCGTGTCGGCCGCGTTCAAGGTCCCGAACGGGTCTGTGAGCGGGTCGCTCCCGTACGTCCCCTGCGGGTCGTTGTGAACCCACTCCATGCCGTTCCCAAGCACGTCGAAGAGCCCAGCCGGATTGGGCGCCTTCTGACCCACAGGATGGGAGCTCTTTTCCGCATTGTTGCAGTACCACGCGACGGCTTCCAGATTCGGCTCGGCATAACAAGACCCAGAGTCAGGCTGCGGCTTGACGTCACCGGAGTAGAAGGCGGTCGTTGTGCCCGCGCGCGCTGCGTACTCCCACTCTGCCTCCGTCGGCAAGCGGTAGCCAGCGCACCCGTAGACCGTGGATGCGAGCAGGGCGACACCGTTGCAGCGAAGGTCATTGCCGGGCGACCCGGTGCAGTCCGAGAGATCGTAGCACGCGGGTCGCCCTTCCCGCTTCGAAAGCTCGTTCGCGTAGCTCACCACGTCGAACCAGTTCAGATGGCCCATGGGGCAGCTGGGCTCCTGGCACCAGCTGCCCCACTCCTTCGGCTCCGTGCTCGGGTTCGGCCAGCCGAACGCGAGCCACTCCGCGATCGTGACCTCGTGCTGCTGCAAAAGGAACGAGCGGGTCAGCGTGACCTCCACCTGCTCTTCGCCGAATGCTCCTCGTCCCCATTCAGTCTCCGGTGAGCCGATGACGAACTTGCCGGCCGGAATGAGGCACCAGCCGTCTTGGCAGCGTGCCTGCCATGTTGCGTCTTCTCCGCCAGCACCGGAGCTGCTCGACGTCGTCCCCGAGGCAGTGCCGGAAGGAGAGCCCGAGGGCTCGGCCCCGCAGGAGCTCACGAGTGCCGCAACAAGCGCATGCATCACACCGGCGATGCGCCGCGCGGATACGGATTCGACCGAGTGCGTCAAAACTTGTCCTCATCCACGCCGAAGTCATCGCCCCGATTTGAGAAGTTCAGGAACTGCGGATTCGTGGAATCTCCGTTGAAGTGATCCAAAGCGCCCTGGCGCAAAAGCGACCACGACACATTCACCGACGTGCACGAGCCGTTGCACGCCTCCAGATGGATATCCTGGATGTCGTCGAGCGACAGCTTGTTCGACCCCACGGTGTTCACGTTCCAGAAGAACTGCATCCAGTCATACTCGGTGCCGCGAAGGGCTTTGAAGCACTTGTTGTCGCGCCAGCGGACGGCGTTGCGGCAGTCCACCTGGTAGGGGGGAGACTCGATGTACCCGTTCTGGGTTACGTTGAACTCCTTGTAGTAGTTGTAGCTGCAGTCGTTGCCGGCAGCGTCGTTCCAAATGCGGTTCGCGATGAAGTGCGCGAAGCCCTCCACGTTCGCCGCGGTGGCCTGCTCGCTCGACTGCAAGCAGTGCAGGCGGTTGGCCGAAACGACGTGGTCGCAACGGCAAGAGGCGTTGTCGGTGAAGTCATCAGGCTGGCAGATCGGGGGGTCTCCCGGGTTCACGCCGGGCAGGCAGTTGAACGAGTAGGGGTTCTGCGGAACGCCGCTCGACTTGCGCTGCACCTGATGACCGAACTCGTGAGCGATGACGTTCTTCCAGACCATGTCCCCGGGAAGGTCCGAGCCGGGCACGCTTTCCGGACCGATGTACGTGTAGGAGTTGCCGGCGCAAGAGTCGGTCGTCGGGATCCCCGGATCGCCCGGGTTGCCGTCGTTGCAGCCGATGTTCACGTGCGTGTCGTAGTTGCCGGCTTCAATGCCGAGAACGAATAGACGCGAGAGCGTTGCAACCACGTTCATCGTCGGCTGGTACGCAGGATAGACGTTCGCGGAGGTGGGGGGCAACGGGGAGCCCGAGAGAAGCGGAACCTTGAAGCTCCGGTGGAACACGCGGGGGCCCTTGTTGACCTGGGTGGCATCGAAGTAGTCGAGGGTCGACTGCCAGACGAACGCCCCCAACGTCCGACGCAGCTGCGAGTACATCTTCAGCTGGTACTGGGCGCCGTTCTGCGCGTTAAACGAGACGCAGCCGTTCGCGTCGAGGTAGCCCGACCAGACCAACGTCGAGCACTGGTCGGGATTCATCGAGCCACACGGCACGGTGGTCGTCCGCCGGATGTCCGCCTTGACGTACGAGGCGCGGAGAGTCTGCTGGCCTGGCGTGTTCGCGAAGTCACCGCTGGTAGCGTCGATGAACTTCGTCGTCAGCCATCCGCATGCCGTGAACCAGCCACCAGGCGCGGGCTGGTCGAGACCACCACCTCCGCCTTGGATCGTGTAAATGGGCCCCATGTCCGGGATGGGCGTGCCCCCCGCCTCTTGCCGGCGCTGCAAGGTGATGTCGACGTAGCTCGAGCCGTTCCAGATCTGGCCCGCCAGCGCAAACCCGTCGGCCACCAGCTGACCACCGTTCTGCGTCGTGTTCATGGCGTCGTAGCTGTACACCGTGGCCTGGGTGTAGCTCGAGTTGAAGTGCACGAACGCCGGCGGCGACATCATCGTCAGTGTCTTGCCGTCGTGCGTCGTCGTCAGCTCGATCGACAGCTCGCTGGAGTGGCTGACGCTTTTGATGGGGATGTTCTGGAGCTGGATGGTCTGCTGGGTCTGCGCCCCCGGAGAGAGCTCGAAGCTCCCGAGCGTGCGTGTCACCACTCGATGATCGAGCCCGAACGATCGGGCCTTGAGCGTGAAGTTGCGCAGCGTGCCG
>JAEUKE010000235.1 GCA_016794345.1 Myxococcales bacterium | reverse complement strand
CAAAGCGTAAGCCAGCAAGAGACGCGTTGTTTCGCGGCCCTGCGGGGCGGCTGCCCCGGCGGAAGCGTGCAGCTCCGGGCTCAGGTGAGTAGCGGGGGGCACGGTTCGGTTGCGGGCGGCGGACTGGAGACCGCGCCGCCCGACCGTGCCATCTCCGCTGAGTCGTCGCCTCAGCACGATTCGGTCGAGATGCCCTCGCGCCATGATGCGCGCGCTCCTGTTCCCTGCTTCTCTTCCCCCATGCTCCTCTCCGAGGTCGAAGTCCTCCAGCAGGACGGCTCGGTCGTCTTTCTCTCGTCCTTCTGGGCCCAGCAGCCCGCCGCGCTCTTCTTCCTGCGCCACTTCGCCTGCCCGAGCTGCTCGGTGCGTCTCCAGAAGCTCTTGCCGCGCCTGCACGAGCTGGTCGATCTCGGTGTTCGCGTCGTGCTCGTCGGCCTCGGCTCCGTGCGAGCGCTGAGCGCGTTCGCGGCTCGGATGCGGCTCGAGAGCGGCAGCCTGTCGCTCGTGGTCTCCCCCGATCGGTCCGCGTACGAGGCCGCCGGCTTCGCGCGGTCCGCGCTGTCGACATACGGCCCGCGCTCGGTGGTCGCGTCGCTCGCGCTCTACGCGCTCGGACATGGCGCGAGCCGCGCAGATGATGACGGTGACGTCACGCAGCAGGGAGGTGTGCTCTACGTCGAGCGCGGCGGCCGCGTCGCTTACCGCCACGCCGAGCGCAGCCTCGCGGACGCGCCCGATCTCAACGCGCTCTTCCGCGTCGCGCTCCGCTCGGCGGCCGAGAACTCCGGCGCATTGGTCTGAAGGAGATCGATATGGACGCCTTCATCCACGCAGCCAATGCGACGTTCCTCGCCTCGTTCCTTGTCCGCGACATCCTGAAGCTCCGCGTGCTCAGCGTCGTCGGCGGCGGCTTCCTGCTGGCGTTTTTCTTCGTGTCGAACCCGGTCATGTGGTCGAGCATCGGGTGGAATGTCCTCTTCACGGCCATCAACGGCGTGCAGATCACCCGGCTCGTCCTCGAGCGGCGCCCGGTCCGCCTCAGCCCCGAGGAGCACCGCCTCCACCAGCTCGCCCTGAAGGCACTGACACCCCAGCAGATGCGCCGCCTGCTTGCCGTCGTCATGTTCGTCGATGCGGAGCCGGAGGAGATCCTCGTCCGAGCCGGCGCCGATCCAGGAAGGCTCCTCGTCGTCCTCTCCGGCGCGCTCGAGGTCCGCGTCGAGACGCGCGTCGTCGCTCGGCTCGGTCCCGGTCAATTCGTCGGCGAGATGACGTTCCTCACCTCGGCGCCTCCGAAGGCCGACGTCTCGGCGTCGGAGCCCGCGCGCCTCGCCTCCATCGACGCAGCCCGGCTGCGCGCGCTGCTCGACGCCGACGCGGAGCTCTGCGCTGCCTTCCAGGGCGTGCTCGGCGCGGACGTGGCCAGCAAGCTTCGAGCATGAGGCACCGGGTCGGATTGAAGAAGAGTCCGGCTGGTGCTCTCCTCCCGACATGCTCGACGAGAATCTGTTCGTGTGAGCCTTCCGATGAGAGGCGCACGTCCAGCAGAGATTCTCCGAGCTGCGGTCGCGATGCTCGCGGTCGGCTGCTCGACCCCAGCACCGACGAGCGCTCCGGCGGTCGCGAGTGTGTCCGCGCCCCGTGCCGCGGCGACGAGCGCCACGCCCACTCCGCCGCGCGAGCCGCCGCCGATCGCCGAGGCGCCGTTCGCGCCGGCGGCGCCTGCCCCGAGCGCGATGCCGAAGCCCTTCCTGACCGACACCGGCGACGAGGGGGAGGTCCTGCTCGCGTTCGGCTACGAGGGCGGCCTCGGCGTCACGATCGCCTGCATTGCGACCGGCAAGCCGGCGGGGCTCGCCTCGGCCAGCCCGATGGGGCGCGTTCGACCCTTCACGCTCTATGAAAACGGTTCCGTCATTTTTGTGAGGAAGCGCTCCTTCGACGAGCTCGACGACGTTCGACGCGCCGAGCTGGGCAAGGATGGCGCTGCGCGGCTCATGAAGGAGCTCGTCGGCCTCGGCCTCGATCGAATCGACAGCCGTCCGAAGCGCTGCGACCCGGCGGTCGCGCCGCGGTCCTGTATGACCGACGCCGCCACCACGGTGATCGAGGCACGCCTCCCGTCGGGCAACCGGATCGAGCTGCGTAACTACGCCGGCGTCGCGGTGGCGCAGCGCGCGCTCGACGCCGTCCTCGCGCGCATCGAGCGCTTCGATCACCCCGAAGCCCTGCCCTACGTGCCCACGACGGCAGCGCTCTTCACCGAGATCTGCACGCCCGAGGACGCCGCCGACATGCGGAGCCGCCTCGGCGTCGTTTTCGCGCCGTGGCCGCTCGATCGCGCGCTCCTCGCCCGCCCCGAGCCCGACGCGCTCGGGTGGGGCGCGCGCGTCCCGGGGACCGCGTACGCCGCCTTCTACGGAGACGGCACGCCGCTCGGCAGCGTGCGCGCGTGGACGCTCGACGGCATCGACTACGCCTCGTTCCTCGTCCCGATCCTCCCCGGCGACGACTTCACGGTGGTGACCGGCTTCCGCCGCAAGGCGCCCTCGATTCGGTAGCCGCGTCAGCTTTGGT
>JAEUKE010000209.1 GCA_016794345.1 Myxococcales bacterium | reverse complement strand
GGCCGCGTCGGTCTCGCCCGGGTCCGCGTGGCCGCGGATGACGATCGGCTTGTCGAGCGGCACCGCGGCGAGATCCACCTCGGCCTTGGGATTGAGGGTCGAAGCGTTCGATTCGAAGAGGACCGCGAGCAGGCCGTGTTGCCCCGCGACGCCTGGCTCTTCGGGCATGGCGCAGTCCAGGCAAGGCTGCGGCGGAGGCGGTCGATTCACCATCTTCGGCCAGGTGGTCGCGTCGCCGTGGCTCATGGCCACGTCGGCGAGGCCGATCTCCAGCTCCTTCGTGATCTTCGCGAGGAAGGCCCTGTGCTCCACGGTTCGCTGCCGGTAGCCCATCCCGCCCCAGTCGCCGCAGAGCCCGGGCTTGAGCGCGTCCCGCGCTGCCTGGATGGCGGCGGCGGCCGCCTCCCACTTCTCGCGGCAGTCCTTCGGAGGGCAGTCGGTAGGCGTCTTGTCCCAGACGGCAGCGAGCGCGTCGTAGACCGGGGTGAGCTGGCCTCGAAGCTGCTCGAGATCCCCCTTGTCCGCGTCGGGAAGCGACGCGGCCACCGCGAGCGGCGGGGCCTCCGCGCTCACCTCGTTCCAGGTGCGGAGCCCGGCGGGCTGAGCCGAGGCCGGCGCCGAGGGTTGCGCGGTCGAGGGCGCGCTCGAGAGCGGGGCAGCCGAGCCAGCGTCGGGCTGGTGTTGCGGTGAGGCCTGGGACGAGCACCCGATCGCGGCGAGCGCGGTGGTCACGAAGATCGCGCGGCGCGCGAGGATGCGGTCGCGGTCGATGTCGTCGGGCGGGGGCGCCACCTACTTCGCTGCCTCGGGAGGGAAGGCGAACTCGACGCGGCGGTTCTTGGCCTTGCCCTCCGGCGTCTTCGAGCTCGCGATCGGCAGGTCCGCGCCGATGGCGACGACCGTGAGGTTCTTGGCCTTGGCGCCCTTCTTCACGAGGACCTTCTTCACGGCCTCGGCGCGCGCCAAGGACAGCTTGGCAGCATCCGCTTCGCCCGGGTCCGCGTGCCCGCGGATCACGAGGGCGGCTTCGAGGGGGACGAGCTTCAGCGCCTCCTCCGCCTCCGGCGTCAACGTGGAGGAGCCGTCCTCGAACGACAAGCTGAGGATACCCGTGCCTCCGACGACCCCGGGCTCTCTCGGCATGGCGCATTTGAGGCACGGCTGCGGCAGGGGCGGTCGCGAGACCATCCTCGGCCAGGTGGTCGCGTCCCCGAGCTTCATCGACGCGTCGGTGAGGCCGTCCTCCAGCTCCTTCGTGATCGCGAACAGGAACGCCTCGTGCTCGGCCAGTCGCTGTCGGTAGGCGATGCCGCCGTAGGTTCCGCAAAGCGACGGCTTGATGGCGTCACGTGCCTGGTGGATGGCGTCGGCCGCGGCGCTCCACTCCTTCGCGCAGTCCTTCGGCCCGCAGCTGGTCGGGACGCCCTTCCACGCGGCGGCGAGCGCGTCGTAGGTCGGGGTCAGGCGCTGCTTGAGCTGCTCGAGATCTTGTTTGTCTGCGTCGTTCAGCTTCGGCGCGATGTCGAGCGGAGGGGCGGCGGCCATGACGTCGTCCCACTTGCGGAGCGTCGAGGGGGCGCTGGCCGTCGGCGCAGCCGAGGTCGTCGGAGCGGTCGACGATGACGGCGCGGTCACGACGCTGCCGTCCGGCGGCGGGTTCTGCTGCGGCGTCGACTGGGACGAGCAGCCGAGGGCGGCGAGCGCGGTGCTCACGAAGATCGCGCGGCGCGCGAGGATCCGGTCGCGATCGGCGTCGTCCGAGGGAGGCGGGGACATGGCTCGCGAGGATACGGCGGACGATTGCGCCGGCCAACGTCGGTGTGGACACGGAGCGGCGCGGCCCTCACTCGCCGGCTTCCGGCGGCGGATCGGGCGCGAACGCCATCGCGTATCGCACGGTCTGCGGCGCCTCCTGCGCGCCGAACTCCAGGGTCTTCATGACGTCGACCACGCAGGTGACGACGTCCGCGTCGGGGAGCGTCGTCCCCGGCGCCGACTTGGCCTCCGCGACGCGGCCGGCCTCCGAGACCTTCATCGTCACGGCGATCGTCCCTCGAAGGTCCTTGTTGCGCGCCAGACCTTCTTCGTAACAGCCGCGCAGGGCGGCGCTCCGATCCGCCACGACCTCTTCCACGCGCTGCTGGGAGATCCCGGAGGCGAGGGGGACGGCGGCGGCGAGGAGGAGCGCGAACAGGTTCATGCCCGGCACAGACAGCCGTCCCTCGCCGAGGTTCCCGCGAGGTGTCCCCCCCCTCGCGCCACACTCTCCCCCCCGTCACCCGCCGAGCGAGTCGCAGTCGGCAGCGCAGCCATCGCCCCCGACCGTGTTGCCGTCGTCGCAGACCTCCCCGCCGTCGAGCACGCCGTCGCCGCACGCGGGGACCGTGCAGTCGAGCCGGCAGGCCGAGGGGGTGGGGTAGGCGCGGAGGATGAGATCGTCCGGGATGGAGAGCGGGCTGAACGCGCCGGTGCCGTCGCCCACCTCCCAGGCCGAGATCGCCGGCCCGAACGAGACGGAGACGGCGACCTCCCAGCTCCCCGGAAGCGGGAAGCCGCTGAGCACGCCGCCGTCCGTGTTGTTCTGGAAGGTCCAGCTCCCGACGACGGTCGTGGGCGACTGCTTGAACATCTCGCTCGGCGTGTCGTCGGCGATGGCGAGGATGATCGAGGAGGGCACGTTCGAGAACGTGAAGCCGACGTCGCTCTGCGGGCAGGGCTGCGCGTCGATGTGGTGGTGCACGAACAGCGACAAGAGCTCGGTCGTGACGTCCCGGTAGAAGTAGATCCGGCTGGTCGCGGCGACCTCGAAGCCCGTGTGGGCGCTCGCCGAGAAGTAGTTGTAGAAGATGGCCGCGTCCTCTGCGTTGTCGAACGGGACCACCGCCTGCTTTGCGCCGAGCTGCTCGACCTCCAGCGCGGGCCGGTCCGCGTTGGCTGGTCCGAGATCGCAGGCCTCCCCGGGCTCCACCACGCCGTCGCCGCAGAACGGGAGCTGGCAGCTCGACGAGCAGCCGTCGCCCGGGATGGCGTTGCCGTCATCACATTGCTCGACGCCGGCCCAGAGGAACCCATCCCCGCAGCTCGCCGGCACACACGCGGTCAGGCACGCGTCGGTGTTGGAGCCGTTGCCGTCGTCGCAGGACTCAACCCCGGCCCGTACGAAGCCGTCGCCGCAGAACGCGACCAGGCACGTCGAGAGGCACGCGTCGGTGTTGTCCAGGTTTGTGTCGTCGCAGTCCTCGCCCGGGTCGACGACGCCGTTGCCGCAGGTCGGCAGAGCGCAGATGTTCGTGCACGCGTCGGTGCCGAAGGAGTTTCCGTCGTCGCAGGCCTCCACCCCGGCGCGGACGAACCCGTCGCCGCAGATCGCGTTCTTGCATCCGAGGACGCACGAGTCGGCGTTCGAGGTGTTGCCGTCATCGCACTCCTCGTTCTGGTCGAGCGTGCCGTCGCCGCAGACGCCTTGGCCGCCGCTGCCGCCCGTGCCCTGGGCGCCCGCGGCCCCCGCGCCCTCGTCGTCGAACGGATAGAGGCCGGTTCGGGCGCAAGCGCCAGCGAGCAGAGCGAAGGTGAGCGCGAGCGATTCGGACCGCACGCCATGAGGCTACACCGCGCCTCGGGCGGGTACGAGGCTGCTCGGCGCGCCGAGCAGCCTCGCCGTCGAGGGCTCCTCAGCCCGTGAGCCCGCTCAGCGGTCCCTGGCTGTGCTCGGCCACGCCGAAGGTGCTGACCGGCTTGTCCATCGCCTCGGCGAGCGAGACGAGCAGCTTGCCGTGCGGCTCGCCGCCCTTGTTCAGGACCTGCCCGGTCTTGAAGTAGCCCTGGCAGCCGCCCGCGAGGATGAACGGGATGTCGTCGCGCGTATGGCTGTTGCCCTGGCCGAGCTCGTTCACCCAGACGACCACGCTGTTGTCGAGGAGCGTGGAGTCCCCCTCGGGGATCGCGGCCATCTGTTCGAGCAGGTAGGCGAACTGCTCGGTGTACCAGTTGTTGATTGTGGTGATGTCCGCCTGGGCATCGGCCGCGTCGTCGCCGTAGTGCGAGAGGTCGTGGTGACCTTCGCCGGTGACGAGCGGCAGCCAGGTGAAGCGGACGTTGGAGACCGACGTCGACCACTGCAGCGACGCGACCCGCGTCATGTCGCAGGCCAGCGCCATCACGAGCAGGTCCATCTGGGCCTTGCCGGTGACCGGGTACATGTCGTTCTGCTGGTATTGGTCGCCGGGCAGCGACGTCGTGGGGATGCCACACGCTTCGCCGACCTGCCCCGTCGCGTCGAGGCGCTTCTCGACCGCGCGGATCGACTCGAGGTGCGCGTCGAGCCGGATGCGATCCTCCTTGCCGAGCTTGGCGTTGAACGCGCTGTAGTCGCCGATGACGGCGTCGAGCACGCTCTTTCGTTTCTTCCGGAGGAGCTCGAGCGCGAACGGATCGGTCCCGAGATCGCTGAAGAAGTCGCTGAAGTTCTGATCGGGGTTCTCGCGCGGCGGGATGGGCTGATCGGGGCCCGCGTAGCAGAGGCGCGACCAGACGCTCTCGCCCTTCACCTGCACGCCCAGCTCGAGCGAGCGGTACTTCAGCGTCACGTCCTTCGCGATCTCGTTGGCGATGTGCTGGTCGATCGACATGCCGCCGCCCCAGCCGACGTATTGCTCCATCCCCGCGGCGCACTCGCCTTCGCAGAAGAGGCTGCCGGGGAGGATCTCCGAGTTGGTCAGCAGGCAGGCCATGCCCGTCTGGTGGCCGTCTCCGATCGACTGGTAAGCGACCTTCTGGTCGACGCCGTCGAGGAAGATGAGCTTGTCGGCGAAGGGCTGGAGCGGCGCGTGGATCGGGTGGCCGCTCAGGTCGAGGTTCTGCGGCGGCGTCCAGATGGCAGGCAGCGATCCGTTCGCCGTGAACCAGAAGACGATGCGCTTGGGGCCGGTCGCGGCGCGTGCCATCGGCGGCTCCATGACCTCGAGCCAGGGCAAGCCGATGGCGACCGCGCCTCCGGCGATCGCGCCGCGCAGGACGGCTCGGCGGTGCAGGGGGCGGCGCTTCACGGCGCACCTCCTTCGGCCACGACCTGATGGCGATGCAGGAACGTCTCGGTCTGGGTGAGCGCCACGATGAGCTCCTTGATGTCGTAACCCGAGGCGGCGAACGCCTGGTTCACCAGATCCAGGTTGCACGAGTCTTCCGCGGTGACCGTGCGGTTGTAGGCGAAGCGGAACCACTGGGAGGCCACACAGGAGGCGACCTCGGGGCTCTGCGCCAGCTTGCTCGCGAGGTCGACCGGGCCGTCGAACGTGCCGTCGAGCGACTCGGTCGCGGTGATCTCGCCTGTCGGATCGATCGGCTTGCCGTTCTGCGTATCGCGCCAGAGGCCGATGCCGTCGAAGTTCTCGAAGCCGAACCCGAGGGGGTTCATGAGCGCGTGGCAGCTTGCGCACTCGGGCTTCGCGCCGATCTCTTCGTACTGTTCGCGGGTGGTCTTCGATGGGTCGAGCTCCGGGGGCTCGATGACGAGGTTCGCGGGCGGCAGCGGGAGCGTCTGGCAGAGCAGCTGCTCGCGCACGAACTTCCCTCGGAACACCGGGGAAGACTGGTTGCCCTCCGCGTGTACGGCCATCAGCGCTCCCTGGGTCATGAGGCCTGCATGGCGCGTCGGATCCATCGAGACCTTCTCGAATGCCGCGCCGGCCGGGACCGGCCCGACGACGTCCTCGCCATAGAACGACGCGAGGTCCGAGTTGAGGAACGAATAGGGAGCCGTCAGCAGCGTGGAGAGCTTCCCGTCGTCCTCGAGGACGACGTATTCGATGAACCGCTCGACCTCCTCCTTCCAGAGCGGCCGGAGCGAGTCGGAGTAGGCAGGGTAGACGGTCGTGTCCTTGCTGACGGTCTGGAGCTGCACGAGCTTCAGCCACTGGCGGTGGAAGTTCCGGATGGCCGGCTTGGCCTTGTCGTCCGCGAGCATCCGCCTGGCTTGCGCCGCGAGCTCCTCCTTCGTGCCGAGCTGGCCGGCGTCGGCTGCGGCGAAGAGGGCCTCGTCGGGCATCGTGTTCCAGATCATGTAGGAGAGCTTGGACGCCATCTCCCAGTGCGTGAGGCGGACGACGTCGACGTCGATGGGCGTCTCCTCGCCGAACTCGGGCCGGTAGAGAAACTGCGAAGACTGGAGCATGCCCTGGAGGACCAGCTGGATTCCGTCCCGGAAGGTGCCCATGTCCGGGTCGGCTTTGGCGAAGTCGTAGAGGGCCTGGTAGCGGGCCTTCTCGTCGGCCGTGAGGGGACGACGGAAGGCGCGCTTGCCGAACTCGTCGATGAACCGCGCCGCGCAGGCCGCTTCCCCGTCAGTCGCGGCGTTGCAGGTGGGCATGAGCTTGGTCATGTCCGCCGTGGCTCGCTCGCTGATCCCCTCGGCGGCCTTCATGTACTGCTCGACGAGGAGATCGCTCGCGGTGAGCGCGGCGGCCTGGTTGTCGAAGCCCTGAACCTCCGCTTCGGGCGGGAAGGCGCTCGCCGGGCTCGTGTCGTCGCCCAGCAAGTCCCTGACGGTGTTGTCGTATTCGAAACGTGTCAGGCGTCGGAGCGGCGTGTCGACCACGCACATCGAGCTCTCGACTTGTCCGTTCTCATCGCCAGGGTCGCCGCCGATCGATCCGACGCAGCCCGAGAGGGCGGCGAGGGCGATCGCTCCGAGCACAGGTCCACGAAGCATGTCTCGCTCCTTGGGATTGGTCAGACCATGCTAAGCGACGTCCCGTCGGGTTTGAAAGCCCCCAATCGGGATTGTCGCGGACAATCGTGCGGCGACGGATTTTTCCGAGAGGCTCGGCGCCGCGCGGCGTCGAGCGACGCGGCCCGATCAGCCGCAGGTCCCGAGCTCGGTCCCGTCGCTCGAGCAGCTCGCCGCGGTGCAGTCGGCACCGGTGAAGCAGCCGGTCTTGCAGAGGCCTTGCTCGTTGCAGACCTTCTCGCGCCCGCCGTAGCCGAGGTTGCAGTCCTCGTGCTCGAAGGGGGTGCAGTCGGTGTCGTCGGGCACGAGCGTGTGCTCGGCACCCCAGTGCGCGCAGGTGGTTACACCCCAGTTGTCCACGGCGGGGGCGTAGCCACACTTGCTCTGCGGCGCGCCGAAGGGCTCACAGTCCACCGCCGTCTTGCAGGTCGGCATGCAGTAGGTCTGTCCGCCGAACGGGACACACTCCGCGACCGGGTACTCGCAGTCGGAGACCTTCGAGCACGGGATGGTGCAGTACCCGGACTGGCAGAAGCCGGACTCACACGTGTCGCCGCTCTCACACGTGCGGTAGAGCGGAGCGCCGCCTCCCTGCCCGGCGCTGCCGGTCGAGTTGCTCCCGCCGCCGACGCCGTCCGGCCGGTCCTTGCAGCCCTCGCAGGAGCCGAACGCGTCCCCTTGCGCCGAGCACTCCTTCTTGCCGGGCTCGCCCCCGGGGCAGCGGCAGAAGATCTTGGACGACGGATCGCAGAGCGTGCCGAGCGGCTCCTCTTCGCAGGCGACCAGGCCGGCGACGAGAACGACTACCCGCAGCTCGATCCGCACAGCTCCACCGCGTTCGAGACGCAGAGCGCGTCCCAGGTCGTCGTGCAGCAGAAGCCGTCCGCCTGGCAGACGGACTCGACGCAGGAGCTGCACGTCGGGTCGAGGATCTCGCCGACCTGGCAGACGTCGTGCGCGCAGGTCTCTTCCGGCGCGGCGCACCCGCAGGTCGCGATGGACTGGGCCTCGGCGACACAGGTCTCGTCGTAGGCGGTCTCGCAGCAATACGGGTCGAGATCGCAGACAGCGGCGATGCAGTCGTCACACGAGGCGCTCATCGGGTCGCCGACCTCACACGCGTCGTGTGTGCAGCTCGGCTCGGGGCCCGTGTTGCTTCCGCCCCCGGCGCCGCCGCCGCCCGAGCCCTGGTCGGGACCTTCGCCGCAGGCGCCTTCGGACGCGAGCGTGGCCACACACGCGCTCCAGCCGGCGGCGCAGCCTTCGCCGCTCGACGCTTCGCAGGCCGTGTGTTGATCGAGGCACGCCGCACACGCGGCCTCCGTGGCCGGCGCTCCACACTCCGCGGCGTCGAGCTTGTTCGCCTTGCGGCAAGTGGAGAACGTGTTGTCGCAGACCGACGCGTCTTCCCCGGAGAAGCCACACGCGGCGAGCGTCTCGATGCAGGTGTCGCAGGTGCCCGCGGTGGGGCCCGCGTCCTCCGTGCAGCGCTCCTGATCACGCGACATGAGGAAGGTCTTGCAGACGCTGAACTCCGTCTTGCACTCCTTGCCCTCGCACTTGTCCTGCCGCTCCTTGCAGAGCTCACACGCGACCTGGTTGGAGGGGCGCCCGCACTCCTCCGGGCCCAGGCTCATCTTGTCCTGGCAGGCCTGGAACAGGTCCCGGCAGCCGAGGAAGTGCATCTCGTTTCTTGCGGTCGAGGTGCACTCGGCCAGCGCCTCCAGGCACTCGAGGCAGTCGGGCTCGAGCTCGCGCAGCGCGGCAGGGACCTGGGTCCCCTCTTCCTCGCCGCAGGCGACGAACGACGCGACCGTGAGACTGCCGAGGATGGCGATGACCGTGCGATGCATCAGGGGGCTCCAGCCGAGATCGAGCAGTACGACTTACCGTCGAAGGAGGCAATCGTGTCTTCGGCGACGTCGCGCTGGGCGCAGGGCTCGTCTTCGCTCCAGGCCAGCCAGTCGGCCTCCCGGCCGAGCTTCTGGGCGTGGGCTCGCCAGAGCTCGTAGCCGTCGGCGCGGGACCGGAACACGGTGGGCTCCACGCACATGCCCTCCTCGTCGGCGGCTTCCTTCTCGGCGCGGGCGTAGTCGAGGACGATCTCGGCCATGGCGGGCGTGGTCGAGTTCCAGCAGCAGGTCTTGGAGTCTTCGTAGACGAGCGCACCGAAGACGTAGTCGTCGAGCGTGCGGTGTTTCTTCTCGAGCTCGTCCTTCGTGGTCCCGAGCTGCGATGCCAGGGCGCCGAGCGAGCGGAAGGCGTTCTCGCGATTTTCGCGCGCCGAGCAGCTCGCGGGGTGCTCGGAGAGGTGGTGGCGAGCGTTCTGGATGGCGGCGACGAGGGCAGCCTCCTGCTCCTCGGGCGAGCCCGAGAGGAGGATCTCGTCGAAGCGCGCGGGGCGCGCGGCGATGGCGTCGACGTCGGAGTTGGCGATGGCGACGCTCTCGTCGGCCTTGGAGACCTTGTTCACCCACTTGCCGCCGACCTTCGTGGCGGTGCGCCAGCGGCGAAGGCCGCCCCCGAGCTTCGCGTAGGGCGTGCCGTCGCCGGCCACGCCCTCGCCGCCGGTAGCGTCGAGCGTGAAGTAGCTCCGCGCCTGCATCGGCTCGTCGTAGCGGGGCTGGCGGCGGGGCATCGAGCCGCTGATGGCTTCGATCGCGAGCTTGCCCTCGAGGGGGGAGGTGACGCGCAGGAGGGGGATGGTGTGGCCGATGCCCTTCTTCTGCCAGCGCTCGAGCAGCACGTCGCCGGCCGAGGCGGCCTCCGGCGCGACGTGGAACATGTTCGAGCCGTCGGCGAGGTTCACGCTGCCGAAGTAGAGGAGGATGAGGCGCATGAAATGGCCGGTGCGCTTGTTGAGGAAGATCTCGTCGAAGTACGCGCCTGCACCGACCTCTTCGCCGTTCGGGCCCGTGAGGAAAGCGACGGTATCGTCATCGCCGAGGCGGCGGCCGCGGAGGACCGTGTCGCTCGGCCACGCGTCGCCGGGCTTCCAGGTCTTCTCGTGGTCCTTGTACTTCTCCTTGAAGCGGGGGAACTTGCCGACGCCGTTGCCGGCCGCGTTGACGAACCCGAAGTGACCCGCGAAGACGGCCTGCTTCGTCTCGCTGTCCCAGCCGCGCAGGTAGAAGGGCAGGTGGTACCAGGACGCGAACGCGACCCGGAGGAAGATGGCGACCTCGGCGCACTCGAGCGTCGGCGCGGGCAGCTTCTTGTCGCCGAAGGGGGTCGTGATGGAGATCGTCTGTCCCCAGCCGCTCTCCGAGGGCATGGTCTCGAGGCCGCCGACCCAGCGGTCGAACTTCTCCTCCCAGGTGAGGCCGCTGTTCTCGCCCCAGGCGAGGCCGGCCTTCTTCGCCGCCGCCGTGTCGGTGTCCGACCAGGCGTTGTCCACCGACCAGACCTCCCACGCCGCGCCGCTCTTCGCGACCGGCCCCGAGGTGTCGGTCTGGTTCGACGCCTCGAACTTCTGGTCCTCGGAGCAGCCGAGGAGGCCGAGCGCGGTGAGGAGGAGGGCGACGAAGGCTCGTTTGATCACGGCGGCCGGCAGTGCAACCCGTGTGCCGAAGGCGCACACAAGGAAACCAGGCACCTACATGTGGTTTCGGTCGAAGTGGATCCGCCGTGACCAGGGTAGGGGTGGATCTTCTGTTATCCAGAATCAACCGGTACGGGAGCTGCCAAGCGGCTAGGATCGGGTCGTGGCCAGCCTGCGCGCGCACTGGGAGAGGGTCAGCTCCCTCGGAATCGATGGCCTCGCTCCGGAGGAGGAGCGGAAGGTCCGCCTGCTCAACCAGTGCGCGATCATCGCCGCGGTCTCGCTCACCGGCTTCGCCCTCCTCTACTTCGTGGACATCCGGCGGATGTGGCTCGGCGCGGCCATCGACGTCGTGTTCGCCGGATTGCAGCTGACCAACCTCGCGCTGACCAAGCATCGCCTCTACGCGCTCGCTCACGCGCTCTTCCTCCTGCTCTGCAACCTCCAGCTCGCGCTGGTGGCGGCGTACGTCGGGCCGGAGGTCGGCTTCCAGTACTACTTTTTCCCCTTCATCTCCGTCGTCTTCCTGGTCACGCCGCGCCGGCTCTGGAAGCTGTATCCGTTCGCGCTCGTCAGCCTCGGCCTCTACCTCTACTTCGAGCTCGTGCGTGATCCGAGCCAGGCGTGGGTCGCCTTCTCGCCAGGGCTCACCAAGATGGTCCGGCTCGTTACGATCGTTTCGACCTGTGTGACCCTCGCGCTGATCGCGTTCCTGTTCGACGCCGACACGCGCGCGGCGGAGGTCCGTGCCGCCGAGGAGCACGACCGCAGCGAGCGGCTCCTGCTCAACATCCTGCCGCCGACGATCTCCACCCGGCTCAAGAGCGGGCAGGAGTCCATCGCGGACGGCTTCGCCGACGTCAGCGTGCTCTTCGCGGACATCGTGGGCTTCACGTTGCTCTCGGCCCGGCTCCCTCCGGGCGAGCTGGTCAGCGTCCTCAACGAGGTCTTCTCCCGCTTCGACGAGCTCGCGGAGCAACACGGGCTCGAGAAGATCAAGACGATCGGCGACGCGTACATGGTCGCGGCGGGTTTGCCCGAGCCTCGCGCCGACCACGCCGAGGCGTGCGCCAGGATGGCTATCGGTATGCGCGACGCGCTCGAGGAGCTGAACCGCAAGAAGGGCTACGGCCTCGAGGTCCGGATCGGGATCAACTCCGGGCCGGTCGTCGCCGGCGTCATCGGCAAGAAGAAGTTCATCTACGACCTCTGGGGCGACACGGTGAACACGGCGAGCCGCATGGAGTCGCACGGCGTCAAGGGGAGCATCCACGTCACCGAGGCGACCGCGGCGCTCTTGCGTGGTCGGTTCGATCTCGAGGCGCGCGGCACAATCGAGGTCAAGGGCAAGGGCGAGATGCCGACCTACCTCGTGCTCGCGGAGAAGCGCGCAGCCTGACCGAATCAGGGCATTCGGTCCTCGGTGTAGGGGCGCTCGTCGAGCATCGAGCGGATCGCCGAGAGCAGCCGCCCGGACGAGATCGGCTTCTCCAGCACCGGGTCGCCCGCGTCGATCGCCTCGGAGGAATACCCCGTGAAATAAGCGATCTTCGCCTGAGGAGCCGCCGCTTCGAGCCGCCTCCGCAGCTCTGCGCGCGGCATGCCCGGCATCGACACGTCCACGAGCATCAGCGCGACGGCGCCACGGAGCGGCTCTCGTGCGAGCATCTCGAGCGCCTCGGGGCCCGACGACGCGGTGAGCGCGGTGTAGCCAGCGAGGCGCAGCGTCTCGCCGACCGCCCAGCGGACGGGATCCTCGTCGTCGATGACGAGGATCGTCTCGCGCCCGGGCTCGGGAACGTTCGTCGCCTTCGGGCGGGCTGCGCTGCCGAGCGTCTCGCGCGGCAGGTAGAGGGCGAACGTCGAGCCCTTGCCTGGCGAGCCCTCACACGTAATGACGCCGCCGTGCTCGCGCATGATCGCGTGTGTCGTCGCGAGGCCCAGGCCCGTGCCCTTGCCAACGTCTTTCGTGGTGAAAAACGGCTCGTAGATCCGCTGCATCGTCTGGGCGGCCATCCCGACGCCGTTGTCGATCACCCGGACGCGCACGTGGTCTCCCTCGCGCCCTTCGAGCCCGGCGGTTCCATGGGGCACGACGTCGACGACGACGCGGATCTCCGGCGCGCGCATGCCCGGGTCGGCGAGCGCGTCGCGCGCATTCAACAAGAGGTTGAGCAAGGCTTGCTCGAGCTGCACCTCGTCCACGGCGGCCACGGCGCTCGGGTCGGTCTCGAGCGCTAGCGTGATGCGCCGGTCGAAGGTCGTCCGGCATAGCGCCACGGTTCGCTCGACGAGCGGAGCGATAGGGGCCGTGCGCCGGGCCGAAGCGCGCCCGCGTCCGGCGTAGATCATGAGCTGGCGGACGAGATCCCGCGCGCGCTCCGCGGATTGTTCCGCGGTGTGGAGGAGCGGCTTGATGTCGGCTGGCGCGCGCGCTTGCGCCATCTCCAGGTAGGGCAAGATGCTCATGAGCATGTTGTTGAAGTTGTGCGCGATGCCCGCCGTGAGCTGACCGACGGCTTCGAGCTTCTGGGCTTGGCGCAGGCGCTCGTCGCGGACGTGTTGTTCGGTCATGTCGATGAGCGCGCCGACCACCACCGCGTGCTCCCCGTCGCGCACGGCCCTGCCCTTGGCGAGCACCCAACGCACGGTCCCGTCCGGCCGTACGATGCGGTGTGTGTCGTCCCACGCCCCCGACTCCATGACGCGTGGCAGGCTCGAAGCGACGCGGCCGCGATCGTCTTCGTGAACCAGCGCCAGGTACGCTTCTCGGCCTCCGAACGACGCTCCGTCGGCGATCCCGAAGATCTTGTTGGCCGTCGGCTCCCAGACGATGTCCTTGCCCTCGCTCCAGCTCCAGAACGCGATGCCCGAGGCTTCGGCTGCGAGACGCAGCATCTCCTGGCTGGCGCGCAGCGCCCGCAGCGCCTCGAGTCGCTCCGACTCGGCGCGCTTGCGCTCGGTGATGTCGATGTTCACGCCGAGCGTGCCCACGATGGCGTCGCCCATGCGGATCGGCGCGAGGATGTTGTGGACCGAGCGCTTCACGCCGTCCTTCGTGAAGTCCCGGTCGCCGCGGACGATCTCGCCCGCCAAGGCGCGGCGGTTGTTGGACAGCCAGAGCTCGACGACCTCCGCCGGCAGGCCCATGTCCTGGGGCCGCTTGTTGCGAAGGTCCCCCCAGTTGCTCATGGTCGTCGCGTTCTGGCTGAAGCAATAGCCTTGCGAGTCGCGCGCCCAGAAGTCGAACGGGAGGCTCTCGATCGTCGCGTCGTGGATCGCACGTGCTTCGCGCAGCGCACGCTCGGCGCGCTCGGCGCGCGCCTCGAGGGACTCGAGCTTCGCCCTGAGCGTCTCCGCCTCCTCGCGGAGGCGCTCCTCTTCGTCCGAGGCCACGATCCGGATACTACGCCCGCTTGCGCTCCCCCGGGGGCTGCGGGCGAGGGACCGAGTGGGGAGCGCCAAACGAAAACGAGCGAGCCGGGCTGCCGGCTCGCTCGCGTGTGGGCGAATGACGGGCTCGCCTCAGGCGCTCTTCTTCACGACCTCGACGATGCCCTTCACGCTCTCGGCGCTCTTGGCGAGCATGGCCTTCTCTTCGTCGGTGAGCGACAGCTCGATGATCTTCTCCACGCCCTTGCCGCCGATGACGACGGGCACGCCCATGAAGAAGTCCTTGTAGCCGTACTGGCCGTCCAGGTAGGCGGCGCAGGGCAGGAGGCGCTTCTGATCGTAGAGGTAAGCCTCCGCCATCTGCACCGAGGCGCTCGCCGGCGCGTAGTAGGCGCTCGTGCCCATGAGCTTGACGATCTCGCCACCGCCGACGCGCGTGCGCGCGATGATGGCGTCGAGCTTCTCCTTCGGGATGAACGAGCCGACGGGGACGCCGTTGACCGTGGTCGCCGAGAGGATCGGCACCATGTCGTCGCCGTGACCGCCGAGCACCATGGCGCGGATGTCCTTGATGTTGAGGTTCATCTCACGGGCGAGGAAGAGCGAGAAGCGCGCGCTGTCGAGGACGCCGGCCATACCGACGACCTTCTCCTTCGCGAAGCCGGTGCGGCGCTGCAGCTCGTAGACCATCGCGTCGAGCGGGTTCGAGATGACGATGACGAACGCGTTCGGGCAGTGCTCCTTCGCGCCGTCCGCGACGCTGCGGATGATCGGCAGGTTCGTGGCGACCAAGTCGTCGCGGCTCTGGCCCGGCTTGCGCGGGACGCCGGCGGTCACGATGATGACGTCCGAGCCGGCGCAGTCCTTCCAGTCGCCGGTGCCGGTGATCTTCACGTCGTAGCCGTTGATGGCACCGTTCTGCTCGAGGTCGAGCGCCTTGCCCTTGGCGTACTCGGCCTTCGACGGGATGTCGAAGAGGACGACGTCGCCGAGCTCTCGGCTCGCACAGAGGTTGGCCAGCTCACCGCCGATGTTGCCTGCGCCGATGATCGAGATCTTCTTACGGGTGCTCATGGCGGCGCTCTATCACGGCGGAAGGGCCGCGCACAGACGAGGTCCGACGTCTTCGTGAGGCTCGCCAGGGCGCAGCGGTTGCGCTAATCGGGCGCCATGGTCAGCGCAGAAACGCTGTCGGCCGCCTTGACGAAGACCCTCGCGGACGTCTCGCCGGAGGCGCTGGGCGTCCCGGCGAGCTGGAAGCGCTATGAGGGCAAGGTCCGCGACAATTTCACCGCAGCGGACGGGCGGCGAGTCCTCGTGACGACCGACCGGATCAGCGCGTTCGACCGGGTGCTCGGGACGTTGCCCTTCAAGGGGCAAGTGCTCAATCGCATCGCAGCCCACTGGTTCTCGCTCACGAAGTCGTTCGCGCCGAACCACCTGCTCTCCGTGCCCGACCCGCAGGCCGTCGTCGCGCGCGAGTGCAGGCCGCTCCCCGTCGAGATGGTGGTCCGGTCGTACCTCACGGGCGTCACGTCGACCTCGATCTGGACGGCCTACGCCCGCGGGGACCGAACCTTCTGCGGGCATGCCCTACCGGAAGGTCTGAAGAAGAACGAGCCGCTCCCCGCGCCCATCCTCACGCCCAGCACGAAGGCACCGAAGGGCGGTCACGACATCAGCGTCTCGCGCGGAGACATCCTCGCCTCCGGGGTGGTCACGCCGGACGAGTTCGATCGCGCTGCCGAGATCGCGATGAAGCTCTTCGCGTTCGGACAGGCCGAGTGCGAAAAGCGCGGGCTCATCCTCGTCGACACGAAATACGAGCTCGGCGTCGCGCCGGACGGCGAGATCGTGGTCATCGACGAGATCCACACGCCGGACTCGTCTCGTTATTGGTTCCGCGCCAGCTACCCCGAGCGCCTGGCCAAGGGAGAGGAGCCGGAGAGCTTCGACAAGGAGTACGTGCGGCGCTGGCTGGCGAGCGTGGGCTTCACCGGCGACGGCCCCATCCCGCCCATTCCCGACCAGGTCCGCGTCGAAGCCGCGATGCGCTACATCACTGCCTACGAGACGATCGTCGGCGAGCCGTTCGTGCCCGACGAAGAGGATCCGCTCCCGCGGCTCAAGCGCAACCTGGCGTCCGTCTTCGCGCGCTGAGCGGGCGCGGCGCGTGAATGAGCGCGCGCGCTCCTCGCCCCTTGCGCTGGCTGGCGCGCGGTGCGAGAACCCGCCCTGTGAAGGCCACCGTCTTCGTCAGGCTCAAGCCCGAGGTCCTCGATCCGCAAGGTGACGCCGTGAGGCGCGCGCTCGGTACGCTGGGCTTCGAAGGCGTGAAAGGCGTCCGCATCGGCAAGCTCGTGGAGATCGAGCTCGCCGAGGGGACGCCCGCCGAGGAGGTCCGCGCGAAGCTCGAGAAGATGGCGGACGAGCTCCTCGCGAACCCGGTCATCGAAGACTTCGAGATCTCGGTCTCCTGATCGGC
>JAEUKE010000188.1 GCA_016794345.1 Myxococcales bacterium | reverse complement strand
TCGGCAGCGTGCGCGCGTGGACGCTCGACGGCATCGACTACGCCTCGTTCCTCGTCCCGATCCTCCCCGGCGACGACTTCACGGTGGTGACCGGCTTCCGCCGCAAGGCGCCCTCGATTCGGTAGCCGCGTCAGCTTTGGTCGCGCCCGCGCGTCTGGGGCTGGCTGCGCTTTTGACGCGAGCCGCTCGCGTCGGCCCCAAACACGCCGCAGCGAAGGGCCTGGCGAGGGCGTCCTCGCGACTGCTGCAGCCGCGACGGGGCCGGCCGTGCGACAATCGATCGAGTGAGCGTCTTTGTGGCAATCGTCGGCGGGCTGGCCTGCTTGTGTTGGCTGAGCGCGTTCGTGCATTGGTTGATGCTTGTCGGCCACCGCAAACCGGACGTAAGCCTCGCGCGGATGGTGCTGTCCGGCATGGCCGCGTTCAACCAGGACAACTTCCTTCCCTCCGGGCACCCGCTCCAGCGCCGAATGGTGCTGTCGATGTTGGCCTTCTTCCTGGTCGCCGTAGCGGGGGCCCTGGTCGGCGCGATGCTCGGCGCCTGAGCCGAACTACGGAGGGCGACGACGGCGCCGCTGGTTCGCACCTGGCGCCGTCACGCCAAGCCGCCCAAGCGCCCGCCGCTTCCGCCCTCAGCGACGACTCAGCCGAGATGCCCTCGCGCCAGGATGGCGGGCACGGCGATGCCCTCGCGCCATGATCAGAAAACCTCGCACACCCTCCCAACCAGAGGTCGTGCGACATCTGGCAGCTTTTGTCCTCCTTGCCGCGTTCCTGCTCTCTGCCTCGTTGGCGTTCGGCCAGGAGGCGAGCGCCGACTTCCGGCTCTCCGTCGGGGGAACAGCCGACGAGGACGTCGCCTCCGACGACGAGGGCGAGCGCGAGGGCTACAGCCCGGATCACCCGCTCTCGGTCGGCCTGCGCTCCGGCGCATGGATCCAGAGCCAGGTCGAGCCGGGTGTGGGCGGCTTCCTGCGGTTCCGGCCGTTTTCGTGGCTCGCGGGCGAGGTGTCCACCGACCACTACTTCGCGCTCGACGGACGGCGGCGCGACCATCTGGTCGGCCTCGATCTCCAGCTCCCCTTCCTGGGCGACGAGCGCTTCTCGATCGGCCCGACAGCGGGCGGCTCGCTCGTCGTCCGCGTGAGCGACGCCACCTTGCCGTCGGACGCGACCATCTACCAGCTGCTCGTCGGCGGTCGCGCCGGGCTCCAGGGTGAGCTCTTCCTGGTCGACAGGGTGGCCGCGTTCGTCTCCGCGCAGGCGGGCCTGTTCGTGGGCGAGAACGCGCAGGTCCTCGTGACCGAGAACGAGATCGCCGTCTCGGGCAGCGTGTTCCTCGAGCCGGTGGCGCTGCTGGGCGCTGGTGCCAGCTACGCGTTCTGAGGCTCCGCGGAGCGGGGCCAGAGCGAAATCATTGCGCCCCCTGGCGAAGCCTGCGCGCCCCGAAGGAGCCGCGTGCGAAAATCGTGACGTTGCGTGCGGCATGGGCGTTGCAGCCGGCGATGCCTCTCGTGACCACCACGAGCCCAAGCGAACCCCCGATCGTCACCTTCTCTTCGGCCGCCGCACCCGACGACGCGCCCCTCAGCACCACGGCGAACCTGCCGCCTGCGAGCTGGCCACCGAAGACGCTGGGCGACCTCATGACGCGCAAGCTCATCGCGGTGTCCGAGCAGGAGGCCGTTGGCGATCTCGAGGAGTGGATGGCGCGGTTTCGCTTCCATCACCTGCCCGTCGTGAGCGCAGACGGCAAGCTCGTGGGCCTCATCTCCCAGACCGACTACCTGCACGCGAAGCTCGGCGCCGCGCCGGATGGCCAGGTCATCGCCGCCGTGCTACCCGACACCAAGGCCGCGGCCATCATGCGAAAAAACGTCGTCTTCGGACGAATGGGGGATTCGCTCGACATGGCCTGCGACGTGATGCTTCGCGAAAAGCTCGGCTGCTTGCCGGTCGTGCTCGACGACAAGACGCTCGTGGGGATGGTGACCACGACGGACTTCGTCCGCCTCGCCCACGCGCTGATCAAGGGCGGCTGAGCGGGGAGCCAAGGCTATCGCGGTCGCACGAGCACGCCGGCTCGGTCATTTCTCGATCTTGCAGACCTTGGCCGTGAGCTTGCCCTTGATGGCGCCCTCTCCGCCGATCCTCGAGCTGTGCTCCATGTCGAAGCGGAAGGTCACCGCCTTCTCCGAGAAGCTCTCGATGAACACTTCGTTCTTCGACATGGTGGCCCATGGCGCCTCGCTGCGCGGGCCCAAGTCGCCCTTGTAGAAGAATGCCGGCGAGAGCGGCAGCGGGTCCTTCGATCCCACGGTCCAGCTATCCATGTTGATGGTGTCGAACGTCAGCGCCCAGTCGTTGCCGCCGATGGGCTTGTCGCCGGAGGGCTCCGTGTCGCAGGTCGCGCCCTTCACGCCCTCGTTGAAGGCCCTGATGAAGAACTTGTAGGCGCCGGGCTTGCCGTCTTCATCCAGCTCGCGAGGGAAGAGATCGACGAATGCGGCGCCGACCTTGAGCTTGACCGCGTATTTTTCATCGAGCTTGACGTCGAACTCGCCGCCCATGGTCGCATCCCCGCCTGCAGGGGCAGCGGACCCGGAGCTCTTGGCGGCGGCAGCGGACGACGCTGGCGAGCCGCTCGGCGCGGTCTTGCTGCTCTCGTTGCAGCCCGCAACGGCGAGCGTGAGCAACAACGACGTGCCGAGCCAGCGCCTCACGGCGGTACCTTCGACGAGCTCATTTCGTTTCATTGTCGACATCCTCCGTGTTCGGTGACGTCGGCCTGGTAGCCCGGAACCGCACGAACCACAGTCGATAGTTCATGCCATCGCGGCTGGGCGGGGCAGCGGGGACCTGCAGGGAACAACAACCTGGCGCATGCGCTCGCCGTGGTCGTGCTCGCGGGCGGGATGGGGTGAGCAACGCTGCGTGACCACCTCGAGCCCGAGCGCGCCGTCAGGTTGCCCCGCCCCCGGCCGTCCACCACCTTTCCCCCGTGAACGTCTCCTTCAAGCGAACCGGTGCGCGTCGCTACGCGGTCGCAGTGGCCGTGCCCGGCGAGCCGACACGCGCGGCGGATCCAGCGCCCGGCTTCGACGACGACATCCCACACGACCTGGTTCACTACGTGGTGGAGGCGGAGCTGGGTCTCGGGAGCGGCGTCTTCGGGAGGGCCGCACGAGGCGCAGGGACCTTCATCGGGCTCGCGGGGCAGGACGCATCGCCGCGTGAGCGCGC
The DNA here is from genome assembly GCA_016794345.1 of Myxococcales bacterium. Taxonomy (GTDB): domain Bacteria; phylum Myxococcota_A; class Polyangia; order Polyangiales; family Polyangiaceae; genus Xiheicaenibacterium; species Xiheicaenibacterium phototrophicum. Next base: position 95 of record JAEUKE010000188.1, on the reverse strand, counting down.
GCGACAGCAACGGAAGCAGCGGCGACGCGAGCAGTCGCTTCAGTCGCAGGACGAGCAGGCAGCGAGCGAGATGGCGAGGTCGGAGCGCCTCGCAG
>JAEUKE010000187.1 GCA_016794345.1 Myxococcales bacterium | reverse complement strand
TGGAGCGTCGCGTTCGAACGCATGGGCTTCAACGCCTTGCGGAGGAGCTTCAGATCGCAGAGCGGGTCGCGAGTGCCCTGAATGAAGAGGCTCGGGACGCGGATGTCGCCGAGGTGCGCGGCGCGGAGCTTCTCGGGCTTGTTCGGCGGGTGCAGCGGATAGCCGAGCAGGAGCAGCCCCTGAACCGGCTCACCTTGCGCGGCGAGGTGTGTGGCCATTCTGCCACCCATCGACTTTCCGCCGATGACGAGCCGCGCCTTGGGTGACGCCTTCTTCACGCGCGTGAGCACCTCGCGGTAGGTCGCCTCGAGCTTGGGCGCCTTGTCGGGGACCTTCTTGCCCAGGTCCTTGTATTCGAAGTTGAACCGGGCGACGCCGAAGCCGCGTTTCTTCAATGCAGCGGCGACGTCGACGAGGAGCGGGTCTTCGAGGTGGCCCCCGGCGCCGTGGGCGAGCACGAACAACAGGCCCGTCGCGCGGCGGGGCTTCTCGAGGACGAGCGTCGTCTCCACCATGCTCCGTCAGCGGAAGGAGTCGTGATACGCGGCGTCTTCGATTCCCAGCGCGGCGCCGGTCGTGAGGAGCGGCAGCGCCGTGTCGAGCATCACCGCGAGCTCCGTCGTGGCCTTGGCGCCGATGCTCCCCTCGTAGGCGCCGGGGTGCGGCCCGTGTGTCACCCCAGCCGGGTGGTGCGAGATGCTGCCGGGCCCCACGCCTTTGCGCGAGGTGAAGTTGCCGTCGCAATAGAAGAGGAACTCGTCCACGTCGACCGAGGCGTGCGGGTACGGGCAGGGGATGGCCTCGGGGTGGAAGTCCGTCATGCGCGGGACGAAGCTGCAGATGAGCGCCCCGCGGGCGCCGAAGGTTCCGTGCCAGGTGGGCGGCAAATGCACGAGCCCGGCGCGCGGCTGGAAATTGAGGATGGGGAAGACCCACGGGTAGACGGCGCCGTCCCAGCCGACGACGTCGAGCGGGCTCTCGTCGTAGTCGAAGCCGTGGAAGCGATCGCCGCGTTTCACCACCACGTGGCGAATGCCCTCGTCTTGTGGCCCTTGGAAGGCGGGTCGCTGGAAATCCCGGTGGCAATAGGGCGCGTCCATCTTGAGCTGGCCGGCCGCGTTTCGCCATTGCTTGAGCAGACCCATGCCGCCCAGGCACTCGATTGTGAGGAGGTAATGGGGAACGCCGGCGTCCGGGATGAAGCGGTGGATCGTGCCGCGGGGGATGTAGACGTAGTCTTTCTCCGCGTACCGGAGATCCCCGAAGACGGTGCGGACCGTGCCCGCCCCGCGGTGGACGAAGACGAGATCGTCCGCATCCCCATTGGAGAAATAGAGGGGGTCGGCCTCGGTGGGCTTGCCGACCGAGAGGACGACGTCGGCGTTGTAGAGGAGCGGGATGCGCGAGCCGAGCACGGTGCCGGCGGCGGCGAGCTTTGTGGAGTCGTAGTGACGACGCCTCAGGGCTCGCTCGGGCGCGGCCTGGGGGATCGCGAAGCTGCCCCGCGCGTCCACCCCGCGCGCGGTGTGAGGCCGCCGCAGGTGGTAGCTGATGGTGTAGGGCCCGTCGAAGCCCTCCCGGGTGATGCACTGCTCGTGGCGAAGCGCGCCGCCCTCGCCGCGCAGGGCGATGTGGTGCTTGGCCGGGAGGTCTCCGACCGCGACCCGATCCAACATCAGATCTTCCCCTCCGCCTTCTGCTGGCGCTCGATGCTCTCGAAGAGCGCGCGGAAGTTCCCGGCGCCGAACCCGCGGTCTCCCTTGCGCTGGATGATCTCGTAGAAGAAGGGCCCAGCCTCGGGCTTGCCGTAGAGACCGGCCGCGTCCTTCAGGAAGATCTGGAGCATGTAGGCGCCCTTCTTCTCGCCATCGACGAGAATCTCCAACTCGCGGAGCGTCGCGATGTCCTCGTCGATGGTCCCGATGCCGAGCTGCTGCAATCGCTCGGGGAGCATGTCGTAATAGGCGCCGGGCGTCGGCATGAAGCCCACGCCACGTGTCCGCATGCCGCGCACCGCCGAGAGGATGTCCTTCACCGAGAGCGCGACGTGCTGCACGCCGTCGCCGCGGTGGTCTTCGTTGAAGACGTTGATCTGCGAGGCCTTGAAGAAGGGACGCCAGGGCTCGTTGTTGGCGAACTTCACGCCCGAGCCCGGCTCCCACATCACGGTGCTGCGGAGGCCGGAGCCGGACTTGCGGTCGGGCGTCACGTCCTCCGTGTGGAACTTCACGTCCCAATAGGTCTCGAACCCCATGACGTGCTCCATCCACAGGAGCGCTGGCTTCATGGTCTGGAAGTTCGACGTCACGTGATCGAATGCGTCGATGCCGAACGCGTTCGAGCCGCCGCGCGGGGTCGAATACGGCACGTACCCCGGAAAAAAGGCCTCATACCCGTCTCTCTGTACGAAACGGAAGGTCGTGTCGCCAAAAGGAGTGGTGATGGAGAACGTGGCCAGCTTGCCGCCTTCCCCTTCGAAACGTTGGATGTCTTCGATGGGCGTCCCGCCGCGCTCGTCGAGGAGCTTGAACGTCTTCTGGATGTCCTCCACCTCGAAGACGACCGTACCGATCCCGTCGGGGTGGCGGCGCAGGTAGCGCCACGCGCGCCCGCCCTCGCCGATTGGCATCGAGACGATGATCCTGCAG
>JAEUKE010000154.1 GCA_016794345.1 Myxococcales bacterium | reverse complement strand
CACCGCATCCACGTCGAGGGCACCAAGATCGCCCTCGACGCCGCGCGCGCGGCCGGGATCAAGCGAGCGGTCGTCGCCAGCACGAGCGGGGTGGTCGCCGTCTCCAAGAAGCCGAAGCCCATCCCCGACGAGCGGTCCCTGCCCCCGATGGAGCTCATCGGGAGCTGGCCGTATTACCGCACGAAGCTCTTCGCGGAGATGGCCGCGTTCGAGCGGAACGCGCCCGACTTCACGGTCGTGTGCGTGAACCCGTCGCTCCTGCTCGGCCCCGGCGACATCCTCGGCTCCTCGACCGGCGACGTGGTAGATTTCCTCGAGAAGCGCATCCCCGCGATCCCCGGCGGAGGCATGTCCTTCGTGGACGCACGCGACGCGGCCCGCGGCCTCGTGCTCGCGCTCGAGCACGGCAAGCCGGGCGAGCGGTACCTCCTCGCGGCCCAGAACCTCACGATGCGGGCCTTCTGCGAGAAGCTCTCGCGCATCTCCGGGGTGCCCATGCCCGTGATGCAGATGCCGAAGAGCCCCGCCTTCGGGATCATCGGCGCCACCTTGGCGGAGAAGATCGCCAAGCGCCTCAACACCGAGCCGCTCGTCGACAAGGTCTCGGCCGAGATGGCCCAGTACTTCTGGTACGCCGACTCGACCAAGGCCCGGACCGAGCTCGGCTGGGAGCCGCGCGACCCGATGGATACGCTCGCCGACACCATCGAAGATCTGCGATCACGCGGCGTCGTGTGGCCCGCAGCATAAGGCGCTCGCGCCCCTGAGCGCGTCCGGATATCCTCCTCCTTCTTTCCGGAGGTGGGTATGCACGGGATGGGGTGGCGTCGTGTAGCCGAAAGAATCCTCGCCATCGCAGGCGCAGTCTGTCTGCCTGGCCTCGCTCTCGCCGCCGCGGCGTGTGAGGACGACGGCCTCGAGCGCCGGTGCTTCGATTGGCCCAACCCGAAGCCCTGCGAGAGCGGCTCGGCGGGCACCGGCTCGACCGACGCGAACGCGGCTTGCCCGAGCGAGGCGGAGGCGGGCGCGTACTTCTGCGAGAACAGCCCCGAATACCTGAACGGCAAGAAGGAAGACGGACAGTGCTGTTATGATGTGAACTACGGCTCGGGGAGACCGCTCCGCATCGACGGCGCGGTCCACGTCGCGACGGTGAAGGCGCACGGAGGCTCGATCGAGCTGCCGCCCGACGCCGACGCCGCGCTCTGGCTCCGCGACGGCCTGGCCGAGCACGCGTCCATCGCCTCGTTCTCACGGGCCGCGCTCGAGCTCATGGCGCTCGGAGCCCCCCTCGAGCTCGTCGAGGCCTGCCATCATGCCGCGCTCGACGAGGCCCGCCACGCGCGCGTCTGTTTCGCGGAGGCGCGACGGCGCGGGGCTCACGTCACCCCCGACCGGCTCGAGATGGGAGCCAGCCTCCCGCTCGCCCGCACCCTGGAGGAGCTCGTCGCCTCGACGTTTCGCGAAGGGTGTGTGGGGGAAGCCGTCGCGTCGGCCATCCTCTTCGAGCGAGCGGCTGCCACGGAAGAGCCCCGCCTTCGCTCCGAGCTCCTCCGCATGGCCGAAGACGAGGGCCGCCACGCCGAGCTCGGGTGGCGCATCGTCAGGTGGGGCTGCGAGGCCGGAGGCGAAGGGGTCGCACGCGTGCTCGAGGACGTCGCGAGCAAGGTGGGAGAAGCGCCGCTCGACGGCTTCCTCGCGCCGGCGCGGTTCCGTGAGGTCGAGCGCAGCGTGTTGCGCGACGTGGTCGGGCCCGCTGCAACGGCTTGCGCGCAACCGGTGACTTGAACCTTCGCCGGTGTGCAGAGGTGCACACCTCTGCACGCCGCCTCCGCGCTCCGCTTCCCCCGCGCCGCAGGGCGGAGGCGCAGCCTGTTGCGCGCAACCGGCTGCGCGGTTGGGGTGGAGTAGGCAGGGCGTTGCTCCGCAGAGCCCGACCGGACGGGTGTCCGGTGCCTGGTACGACTCCTGCTCAGCAGGGCAGGTTCGCCTGTCATCTCGCACCCTTGCCTCGGTAGCTGCGCGGACCGCCGCAAGGGCCAACGGGCTCCGCCCACCTTTCTGATAGAGTCGGCGTGCCGATGTCCCGCGAAGAACCGGCCCGCACGATCCAGGTCACCAAGACTTCGATGGAATCGGAGCGCCCCAAAGATCGGCGCCACGCCCCACGGTTCTCGCTCCTCCTCTACCACCGTGAAGGCGCGCAGATCGTCCCGCTCACCGCGGGGAGCGCGGTGACCGTCGGGCGCGCCTCGCCCTCCGACGTCACGATCAACGACTTCAACCTCTCTCGCCAGCACGCGCGCTTCACGCTCGGCGAAGACGGCCAGCTCACGGTCGAGGATCTCGCGTCTACGAACGGCACGATGGTGGACGGCACGGCCGTGGAGCGCGCGGAGCTGTCGCCCGGACAGGAGGTCTCGCTCGGCAGCGTCACCGCCACGTTCCACGCGCTGACGGGTGAGCAACCCCCCCCTTCTTCGACGGATTTTGCGGGCCACGACAAGTTCCGCGCCGCGCTGGAGACGGAGGTCGTGCGATCGCGTTTCTTCGGTCGGAGGGTCGCCGTCCTCTTCGTTCGCGCCGTGGATCCTCAGCCCACACACGTGCGGTTCTGGGCGCCAAAGGCGCAGACGGTGCTGCGGCCGGTCGATCGGCTCGGGCTCTACAGCAACGACTCGATCCAGCTGCTCTTGCCCGAAGCAAACGCGAAGCAAGCGACGGACACCGCAAACGCGCTGATCGCGCAGCTCGCCGAGCTGCCCTCTCACCCGGCTACCGTCGTCTGCGGCATCGCGGTCTTCCCCGACACGGCGACGCACCCGGAGGAGCTGCTCGGTCAGAGCCGCTCGGCCGCGCAGGCGGGCCGAAAGACGAGCCCCATCCAGGTCGCCGAAGGCCAGGAGCCGCGAACGTTCACGAAGAGCGACAGCGCGAGCGTCGAGCCGCTCATCGTCGCTGAGAGCCAGCCGATGCGGCACCTGCTCCTCACCGCGGCCCGCGTCGCGAAGGGCAACCTGCCGGTGCTCTTGAACGGGGAGACCGGCACCGGCAAAGAGGTCCTGTCCCGGTACATCCACGAGGAGAGCCCGCGGAGCCGCAAGCCGCTGGTCTGCGTCAACTGCGCGGCGATCCCGCAGCAGCTGGTCGAGTCGACGCTCTTCGGTCACGAAAAGGGCTCCTTCACCGGCGCCCAGACGCAGCAGAAAGGCGTCTTCGAGGCGGCCGACGGGGGCACCGTGTTCCTCGACGAGATCGGCGAGCTGCCGGCGGCTGCTCAGGCAGCGCTCCTCCGCGTGCTCGAGACGAAGCGTTTCGCCCGGGTCGGCTCCACCAAGGAGATCTCGGTCGACGTTCGCGTGATCGCCGCGACCCACCGCGATCTCGAGCAGATGGTGGAGGAAGGGAAATTCCGCCAGGATTTGCTCTATCGGCTCAACGCCGTCCTCCTGCCCATCCCTCCCCTGCGCGAGCGCGTCGACGACATCGCCGTCCTCGCGCAGCGCTTCCTGGAGGAGGCGAACCGGGCGAACTCGGGCGCAGTGGAAGGGATCGACCCTGCCGCGATCGAGCTGCTCCGCATGTACGGGTGGCCCGGCAACGTCCGCGAGCTCAAGAACTCGATCGAGCGCGCGGTCGTCATCGCCCAAGGAGACACGCTCACGGTGGACGACCTCCCCGAGCGAATCCGAGCGCTCTCCATGCACCCGCCGCCGCTCCCTCGCGTCGGGCTGACCGACGGAGATTCCGCAGGCTCGAGCTCACCCGTCGAATCCGCCCTCTCCGGGCTGAGCGGAGACTTCCGGACACGCATGGAGAGGCTGGAGGCCGAGGTCCTGACTCAAGCGCTGCGCGAAGCGGGCTGGAACCAGACGGAAGCCGCCCGGCAGCTCCAGATGCCGCTGCGCACCTTGGTCTACAAGATCAAGATGCACGGCATCCGCAGGCCGGAGAGCGTGCGCCGGCGGTAACCGAGAGGGCGTCGGAGCTCGGCATCCCTCTTGCTGAAGGGTGCCACCTCGAGGCCCTTCGGAACCGCATGCAATCGAGCACCACGCTCAAGCAGCTCTTGAACGCCCCGCCGGACGAACGCCGGCTCGGTCCCTTCCAGCTCGTCAAGCCACTCGGCCGCGGCGGGCAGGCGCCGGTCTGGCTCGCGCGAGAGGTCTACGGCGACACCGAGCTCCGGCTCGCCGCCCTCAAGCTCTTCGCGCTGGGCTCGGACGGAACCGACACCACGCCCCCGCTCAGCAGGCGCGGACACCGCGCGCGGGTCCTGGAGGAGGCGCGCGCGCTCTGCCGGGTGGAGCACCCGAACATCACGCGCTTCTACTCCATCGCGAGCAACGACTCCGGAAACGTCGTCGGCGTCGCCATGGAGTACCTGACGGGCTTCTCGCTCGAAGCCAAGCTCATCGAGACCGGCACCCTCCCCCTGGAGGAGGTCCTCGTCGCGGGCGCGGGCGTCGCCTCGGCCCTGAGCACGGTCCACCGCGCCGGGCTCATCCACCGTGACGTGAAGCCGGCCAACATCGTCGACGCCGGGGGCACCTACAAGCTCATCGACTTCGGCATCGCGTGGGAGGATCAGGCCGAAGCCCCGGCGATGCCCGTCCTGGTCGACGACCTGCCGCTGGAGATCTCGGCGGAGGAGAAGAGCCAGATCTCGGGCGCACGAACCATGCGCAACATCCTCGCGCTCACGGGGAGCGCGACACACACGGCCTCCCTCCTCCACAGCGGCACCATCGGCTACGTCGATCCGGTCTGCGTCCGCCGGGCCCAGAAGGCCTCGCCCGCGAGCGATCTGTACGCGCTCGGGATCGTCCTGTACGAGTGCGCGACCGGCCACCACCCGGCCGCGCTCGCCGCCGCCGAAGGCGAGGGGCTGAAGCAAGCCGTTTTGAACGGCACCGAGCGCGCGAAGCCGCTCGCGACGGTCGCTCCCAAGCTGCCGAAGAGCTTCTGCGACCTCGTGGATCGCATGCTCGACCCCGAGCCCTCGGCGCGCCCGCGCTCCGCCGACTGGGTCGCGGTCGAGCTCGAGCGCATCCGCGGCGAGCTCGCCGGCAAGAAGCGGGTGCTCCCGCCGGAAGAGGTCGGTCCGTTCCGCGGCATGGGCCGCTTCGAGTCATCTGACAGATCTGTCTACTTCGGGCGATCGAGCGAGATCGCGGCTGCGGTGGAGCTCCTGCGTGCCAATGGCCTCGTGAGCCTCATCGGCAACTCGGGCAGCGGCAAGAGCAGCCTCGCGCGCGCCGGCATCCTCCCGCGCGTGGAGGACGGCGCGCTCGGGCGAGGGATCGACGCGTGGGACACGCTCGTCGTGTCACCCGGCCCCGATCCGAAGCGCGTCATCCTCGCGGCGCTCGGCAGGCTGCCCTCGAACGGCTCGACGGATCTGATGTTCGGACCGAGCATCGAGCCGGCAGACGTCGTCGCGCTCCTCGCCGATCGCGCGCAGGCGACCGGGCGCGGGACACTCCTGCTGGTCGATCAGCTGGAGGAGCTCGTGACGCTCGAGGACAACGCCTTCGTCGCGAGCCGCAAATGGACCGTGGAGCTGCTCGCGGCGTTCGGCGAGTCGGCCATCCCCGGCGTCCGTGCGCTCGTGACCGCTCGGCGCGACCTGCTCGACCCGCTCCTCGCGCTGCCTGCCCTGGGGAGGCTCCTCGTCCGGGGCACGTTGCTCGTCGAGCCGCTCACCGATACCAGCTGGTCGGAGGTCATTCGCCAGGCGCTCGAGGCCTACGGCTACAAGCTCGAGGACGGCCTGGCGGAGGTGCTCCTCCGAGAGCTCCGCGGCACCGCCGGCGCGATGCCGCTCGTGGGCTTCGCCCTCAGCGAGCTCTGGGACAAACGCGACTCCGCGGCCAAGCAGATCCCGCTCCGCAGCCTGGACGCGATGGGCGGCATCGCTGGCTCGCTGGATCGCCATGCAGACAAGACCGTCAGCGAGATCTGCCGTTCGGATCCCCAGGCGGAGGCCTCGACGCGCGAGGTGTTGCTCGCGCTCACCACGCCCCAGGGCACCCGCGCGACGATGTCCCTCGACGAGATCGCCGGCGGGGGCGCCGGGCGCCGCGCCGTGCTCGAGGCCCTCGAGCGGGCGCGGCTCGTCACCATCGGCGGCGAGGGCGTCACGCTCGCGCACGACGCGCTCCTCGTGCAGTGGCAGCGGCTCCGCCAGTGGTTGAGCGAGGTCCGCGAGCAGCGCCTGCTCGCCGACGAGCTCGAGCGGGAAGCCGCGAAACACGACGCCGACCCGAGCTCGGTCGCGCTCCTCGGCAAGCGCCGCCTCGTCGCAGCCAAGGAGCTCTTGCAGGGCGGGCGCGTGTCCGTGTCCAAGCGCGCGACGCGCTTCGTGGACCTCAGCGCGAAGGCCCAGCGCCGGACGCAGGTGCTCTTCGGCGCGGCGGCGGCACTGGTCATCGGGCTCGGCGCGGCGAGCGCGTTCAACTACGTCCGCGCGCTCCGGACCGACGAGCAGGCGGCGCGTGAGCGCGCCACGCTCGAAGAGAGCAAGGCCAAGCTCGAGCAGGCCAAGCGTGAGGAGCTCGAGTCCGCCCAGTCCGCGCTCGACGAGAAGCAGAAGCGCATCGACAACCTCGTCGCCGAGCTCGAGAAGGCCGACGACCCGAGGGCCGTCGTGAAGAGCTTGAAGGAAGAGGCCGAGCAGGCCCGAGCCGTGCAAAGGAAGATCACCGTGGCGACCGCAGGACCGACAAAGCCCCAGAAGACCCCCGAGCCGGCGGCTTCGACGAAGCCGACCAGGCCGAGCATCCAGCGCGAGGACGATTGATGCGCCTCCGCTTCGCCATCCTCGCCCTGCTCTGCTCGCTCTTTCTTCCGCGCGCCGCGCGCGCGCAGCAGCCGGCCAGCCAGCCGGCAGAGAAGTCGTCGGTCGACGCCGCGACCGAGCGCGCTGCACGCGCGAAGGAGCTCAACAAACAGGGCATCGCCATGCTCGACGCGGGCGATCTCGAGCGCGCGCTCGACTACTTCTTCCAGTCTCGCAAGATCCTGCCGACGACGAAGAACACGACGAACGCCGCCATCGTCCTCGAGAAGCTCGGCCGGTACGACCAGGCGCTCGAGCTGTACGAGGAGCTGCTCCTCCGGTTCGCGGGCGGGCTCGGGGACGAAGATCGCGAGGCCATCGCGCCCGCCATGGCCGAGCTGCGGCCCAAGGTCGGCGGCCTGGAGATCACGTCCAACGTCGGCGGCACGGTTCAGATCGACGGGCGCGAGCGCGGCAAGCTCCCGCTGCTCTCTCCCGTGCGCGTGTTGCCCGGCAAACATGACATTCGCGTCATTCAACCTGGCTACCGCGATTTCGAGGCCAAGATCGAGGTCGGCGCGGGTGAGACGAAGCCGATCGACGCGAAGCTCTCGCCCGTCCCGGGCGTCGGCATCCTGCAGATCGTCGACACGGAGGGCGCCGCCGTGGACGTCTACGTCGACGGCACGAAGCTCGGCACCACCCCGTGGGAGGGCGCGCTCCCCGCGGGCAAACACCTCGTCTGGCTGCAGAGCGACTCGGTCGGCTCCGTACCCGCGTGGGTCGAGGTGATCGAAGGACAAGCCGCGATCTCCAAGCTGCAGTCACGCCCGCTCGGCCCCCCCATCGAGGTGCACGCGGAGCCGGGGACCGCTGCGCTCGAGATCGCCGGCGTGGCTCTGCCCGGCGCGAGCTGGTCGGGGCGCCTGCCGGAGGGCTCGTACGTCGTCCGCGCTTCGGAGGAAGGGTACGTCACGAAGAGCGTGAAGATCGGCGCGAAGCGCGGCGGCGCGCCGATCGACGTCACCCTCGCGCTGGAGATCGATCCCGCCCATCCGCGCTGGCCGCAGAACCGCGGCGCGTTTTTGGCAGAGCTCATCGCCGGCGGCATGATCGGCCCCTCGCTCAACGGCGACGCGGACGAAGGCTGCCCCGACGCGTGTCCGAGCCGATCGCCCGCGTACGGCTTCCTCGTCGGCGCGCGCGGCGGGTACCGCTTCCCGGTCGGGATCGCGGTGGAGTTCGGCGCCGGATACATGCGGCTCATGCAGCAGATCGAGCGCACCGAAGGCGGCAGCTTCAACACCTACCCGAACGGCCCCGAGCCGGTGGCCGTGCCGATCACCTACAG
>JAEUKE010000107.1 GCA_016794345.1 Myxococcales bacterium | reverse complement strand
GGAGCTCCTCGGCGACGCGGAGCGGGGTGCCGTGCGGCGCGCGATCGTCGAAGACGAAGCCCTTGCCGCGCAGGAAGCAGCCGATGAACGCCCGCCCGCGGTTGGGCTCGAGCCTCGCGGGGTCACGCGTGCGGCCGTGCTGGGAGAGGAAGACGTCGATCGAGTCGACGGCTCTGTCATCGAGCAGCCGGGGCCCGGGAGGTGCGCCGCGCGCCAGCCACAACAAGCTCACGACCACACCCGCGTCGCCGGGCCAAGGGAGGCGCCGCGTGGCCGCGACGATGGTGCCGCCTCGACGGACGATCTCCGCGAGGCCGCCTTCCCGGGTGTCGCCCTGCGCAATCGTGTTCGTGACCACGAAGCCGAGGACCCCGCCCGGCACGAGCAGATCGAAGCCCCGGCGGAGGAAGTGCGCCGCGAGATCGGTGTTCTTGTTGGCGGGCGGATGCAGCCTTGCGAGGGCCTCGGCGTAGGCGTCGCCGTGGACGGTCCGGATGCGCTTGCCGCCGAGAAATGGCGGGTTGCCCACCACGAGCGTGAAGCGCTCCTCGGCGAGCCCCGCGTCGAAGAGGGCGTCGCCGGCGCGGAGGTTCTGCGCGAGATCGGCGGCCTGCAACGTGGGGTCCCCGATGGCGAGCCGCAGGCTCTCGCGCGCGAGCGCGACGGCCGACGGGTCCTTGTCGATGCCGAAGAGCGAACGCGACGCGACGAGACGGCGGCTCGCGGGCGTATCCGGCAGCTCGGCTCGGCGGATGATCTGACGGAGCGCCTCGCAGAGGAACATCCCGGCGCCCATCGCGGGGTCGAGCACCCGGAGCGAGTCGAGTCGGCCGGCGATCGGCCCGACGGCGTCGAGCGCACGCGCGACCACGTGCGCCGCGACCTCCCGCGGCGTGAAATGCGAGCCCTGCGCCCTTCGCACCGTCGCGTCGAGCCCGGCCTCGTAAGCCTCGCCGAGGATCTCTTCCGGTAGCGCTTCGGTCGGGCGCATCGAGGATGCCTGTTGCGCTATCCTAGAGGCCTTCGGGCGTCGCCCGCAGTCTTCTTCCATGCGCCTCTCGTGGTCATCGATCTCGCTCGCTTGCGCGGCCGCCGCGCTCGCCGGCTGCTTTGCCTTCAGCGGGGACGCGGAGGATCTGATCCCGGCGCAAGGCGGCGCAGGCGGTGGAACGACGGTCGCCACCACCACGACCGCCGCGACGACCGCGTCGAGCACGTCGAGCACGGGCGGCGACGGCGGCGGCGGCGGCGCGCCGATCGGGTGCGACGGTCCGCCCAACGGGATCTGCAACTACCAGCTCGAAGGCTGCATGTGCTCGGACTGCTCCGACACGGCGTTCTGTCAGCCGGGCCAGTGCAACATCGACGGCGTGTGCGACGAGATCGCCGACTCGTGCACCTGCTCGGACTGCGACACGGCCACGTATTGCTCGCCGGTCGGGTGCCAGACGAACGGCATGTGCACGCCCTTCACGGAGAGCTGCATCTGCCCGGACTGCTACGCGTACCCCGACTGCGAAGACAACGTCATGACGTGCGCGGGGATGTTCCCGGACGGCGTCTGCGATCTGATGGCTGGAGACGGCTGCGCCTGCCCCGATTGCCTCGGCGGCGTCGGCTGCGCCCCCTGCACGGACGACGGCGTGTGTGGCATCAGCGAAGGCTGCCAATGCGCGGACTGCTTGATGGAAGCCGTGTGCGCGTCCTGCGAGACCGACGGGACCTGCTACCTGCCGTCGGAGGGCTGCGACTGCCCCGATTGCAACGGTTGCATGTGACGCGCGCGCGTCACTGGTAGGGGTTCTTGCGGAGCCCGCTCTGTTTGTCCGGCGGCGGCTCGCCGGTCTTCCCGATCGGCTTGCGAACGGGCGCAGCAGGCGGCGCCACGGCCGAGGTCGTCGGCTCCGCGGTCGCATCCGCCACGGGCGTGGTCAGCCGCAGCGCCGCGTCCTCGTTCGGGGTAATGGTCCGGTGCTCGGCTGCGCCCTTCTCGAGCTGGATCTCGATCTCGACGGGGCGCTCGCCGCGCGGCAGCTGAAACGTGGCGCCGTCTTTCGTGAACGCCACCGAGCCGACGCCTTCGCCGCGCACGAGGGTGATGGGGCTCTCGGCGAAGACCTGGATGGTGACGTGCTCGGCGACGCTCGCGGGTGCTCCGGAATCCGCGGGCGCCGGCGCGTCGACCGGAGGTGTCGCAGCCGAGGGAGCCGCGGCCGGTCCCGAGCGGAGATAGAAGACGGCGCCGAGCCCGACCCCGGCCCCTGCCGCGGCGACCGAGAGGAGCACCGCGGCGAGCACGCCGCTCCGCTTGGGCTGAGCCTGCGAGTGTGGGCCGAGCACCGCGGCGTGTGAGGTGATGGGCGTGCCGTGCGGCGCGACCGCGTGTGTCCCCGAGCGGACCGCCGCAGGCCGCCTGCCGGCGAGGACGTCTTGCAGCTGACGACGGCGCGCCTCGATTCGATCCCCGGCGAGCTCCCGCACCATCCGCGCGACGTCGGCGGCGGACGCGAGCTCTCGTGCCTCCCATGCCCAGCGCTCCAGCGCCGACGCAAACGCCGCCGCCGTCGGGAAGCGGTGCTCCGGGTTTCGGGCGAGCGCCTGCATCACGATCGCCTCGAGCTGCGCGGGCGTCGTCGGGTCGACCTGGGAGAGCGGCTGGACCTGCGCGTCTCCAGCCGCGCGGAGGAGCTCGAGATCGGTCTCGCCCTTGTAGAGCCTGTCGCCGGAGAGCATCTCCCAGAGCACGATGCCCATCGAGAAGACGTCGGCGCGCCGGTCGACCACCTGGCCCATCGCCTGCTCCGGCGGCATGTAGCGGAGCTTGCCCTTCAGCTCGCCGGTCGCGGTGTGCACCATTCGCTGGAGCGCGCGAGCGATGCCGAAGTCCGTGATGCGGACGGCACCGTCAGCACCCACGAGGATGTTCTGCGGGCTCACGTCGCGGTGCACGACGAGCAAGGGCGACCCATCCATCCCGACGAGCTCGTGCGCCGCGTGCAGCCCGGCCAGCACGTCGATCGCGACGCGGAGCACGACGGGGCGCGGCAGCCTCCGGCCGCGCTTGCGGGCCTCGATCATCAGCGTGCCGGCCGCGGTGCCGTCGATGAGCTCCATCACGAGCAGGTGCTCGCCGCCCTCCTCGTAGACATCCACCACGTTGACCACGTTGGGGTGGTGGATGAGCGACGCGATGCGCGCCTCCTCGTGGAACGCGAGCACGAGATCGTGGTGCTGCGTCAGGTGCGGGTGCATGCGCTTGATCGCGACGAGGCGCTCGAAGCCTGCCGCGCCGCGCTGGCGCCCCACGTAGACGCTGCCCATCCCGCCCGCGGCCAGCTCGAGCAGGAGCTCGTATCGACCGACGGCCTGCACGTCCACGAACGTGCGCAGCGGCGTATGACCGGACCAAACGCCGTAGCTCTGCGGTCCGGAGCCCGGCACCGATTGCGGGGCGCCCGGGACGGGCGGCACCGGGGGCTGCGGAGGGATGCCCATCAGAACGTGACCTTCAGGTCGAGCGCCCCGGGTCCGACGCCGACCGTGGTGGCGCCGGCCGAAGCGGGCGCCGCGTCGCCTCCGCCCCAGTCGGTGAAGATCGCGACGAGCGCGGTCGCCGCGCCGAGGCCGGCCGTCACCCCGATGAGGACGTTGGTGCGAAGCTCCTTGTCGAGGCCCTCTTCATAAGCGGGGCGTGTCGGGTTCTTCTCGAACTCGTCGCGGGCGGCGTTCGTGTCGAGCCCGCTCCAGACGAGCACGCCGCCAGCGACCGCGGTCAGGCCCAGCCCCACGAAGAACGCCGACATGTGGAGCGGCTTTTCGTCCGGAGCCGGCGGAGCGGTCGGAGGCGGCGCCGCGGGCGCCTCGGGCTCCTCTTTCTTGGGCGCGCGCTCGAGCAACACGCTCGCGCGTGCGCCCGCGACCACGCTCGCGCGCCGCTCGACCCGCTGGCCGTCGACCACACCCGTGATCACGTGATCGCCCGGATCGACGAACGCCTCGCCGAGCTCCGCGGGCCGTCCGTCGATTGTCAGCTCCTTCGCCTCGCCCTTCGCGGTGAGGTCCAGCCGTCCGAGCTTGGGGGTGAGATCGGCGAGGCGCTCGCGGGCCTCGGAGGCCGGCTTGCCGTCGGGGAAGTCTCGCAGGAGGCGCTGGCACAGCTCGGCCGCGACGCGCAGCTCGCCAGCTTTCCGGCGCGCGTCGATCGCGTTGAGGAGCGCGTCGGGGTGCGGCGCGAGCGCGTACGCCTCCTCGAAGGCAGCGGCGGCGTTGGCGTAGTCGTGGCGGGCGTAGGCCTTCTCGCCTTCACGGAACTTCTTTCCTGCGGCGGCCTGCTCCTGCTTCGTGGGCGCAGGCCGCGCACCGGGATCACCGGCGGCTGCGTGTCGCGCGAGCAAGGCAATCGCCAGCGCGGCTACGAAGGAGGCCACGCGCATCGTGAGAGAGGGTACCGCATCGGGCAGCCGCCTGCTGGTCTTCATTCACGGGGGGAGCGGCGCCGCGCTCGTCGCGCGGGCCGCTCTCCCCCCTGAGCTCAGAACCAGAACGCCTTCCACAAGGCGGGCAGCTCGCTCTGGTCCGCGTCGAGCCGCGCTCGGGCGGGCAGCGACGTGGGGCGGACGGGGCGCTTGAGGAGCTTCATCTCGGCCTCCTCCGGCGTCCGACCGGCCTTCTTCTGGTTGCACGGGTAACAAGACGTGACGACGTTGTCCCACGTCGTCGCTCCGCCCCGCGAGCGGGGCATCACGTGGTCGATGTTCAGCTCCCGCCGCTCGAACGTCACCCGGCAGTACTGGCAGGTGAACCCGTCACGGGTGAAGACGTTCAGCCGGGAGAACGTGACGCGGGTCTTGCCCGCGTGACGGGCCCGACGCTGGCGAACGACCGCGGGGGCACGGATGGTCAAGGAGGGCGAACGGATGAGCTCGTCGTACTCGGCGACGACCTCGACCTTGCCCAGGAAGCTGAGGACGATCGCGCGCTCGTACGAGATGACCCGATGCGGGGTCATCCAGGGCGTCAGAAGGAGTGTGCGGATCGTCATGGCGGCCTCGCCCCGAGTGACGCCTCCGCGTCTCCGGGCCTGACCGTGGTATGGCTACGGTCCGGTGCGCGAGCGGGTCGTCATCGTCGGAGGGGGTATCGGCGGCGTCGCGGCCGCGACCCTCTTGGCGGAGCAGGGCGTCGCCGTGACGCTCCTGGAGAAAGGCAAGAGCCTGGGCGGGCGCGCCGGCGGCTGGACCGATCTGCTCCGCGACGGCACCCTGTTCGAGATGGAGCGAGGAACAGTACGGTTCTGTCGCTTCGATCGGAACGCGCGAGCGCTGCTCCGCCGGGTGGACCCGGCTCTCGCCAGCCTGGCCCCCCTCGACGACTACCCGCTCCTCGGGCCCGACACGGCCATCGGCTCGATCACGAAGCTCCGCGCCGCGGACCTCCTGCGGCGCGCCTCGGCGGGCCGTGTGCGTGACCTCATCAAGTCCGACCTGCGCCGTGCCTCCCTGCTCCTCTCGTTCGATCCGGAGGACACCTACCGGCGCCTCGACGCGACACCGGCGCGCACCTTCTTGAACGAGCTGCGCTTCCCGCCCGCGGCCTCGGCCGTGATCCAGGGCCTCGTCGGACACGCGACGTTCGACGCATTCGATCGGTACTCGGCCGCCGAGATGGTGAGCCTGTTCCAGTATTGCCTCGGCGCCGACGCGGCAGGCCTCGAGCTCGACGTCCTCCGCGGCCCGGCCAGCGCCCGCCTCTGGCAGCCCCTCGCGGACTATCTGTCGGAGCGGGGCGCGCGCGTCGCGACCCGATGCGAGGTGCTCGCCGTGGAGCGCACGAACGGCCTCGTCGTGCGGTATCGATCGCGCGGCGTCCTGCAGACCGCCGGCGCGGACGCGATGATCCTGGCGGCGGACATTCCGTCGATCAGGAAGCTCGTAGCGGCCTCGCCCGATCTCGCCGTCGCTGCGCCGGGGCTGCGGTCGCTCGAGATCAGCTTGCCGATGGTCACGTGGCGCGTCTGGCTCGACCGGCCCGTGCGCCCCGAGCGCGCCCCATTCGCGGTCACCACCGGCCTCGGCATGCTCGACGCCATCGCCGTTCACGATCGGCTGAGCGTGCCGGGCTCGCGGTGGGAGCGAGAGCGCGGCCGGTGTGTCGTCGAGCTGCACGCGTACGCCGTCGCGGAGAGCGCAGGCGACGCCGCGATCCGCGGCAACTTGATGGCCCAGCTCCACACGCTCTACCCCGAGACCCGGACGGCGCGCATCGTGGAGGAGCGCTTCCTCAAGAAGCGCGACTCGCCGGCGTTCCTCCCCGGCACACAGGCGAGCCGCCCCGGCGTGCTCACCGCGGACCCGCGCATCTTCCTCGCGGGAGACTTCGTGAAGCTCCCCTTCCCTGCGTCGCCGATCGAGCGAGCGGCCTCGGCCGGCTTCCTGGCCGCAAACTCCATCCTCGCCGGCTGGGGCAAGCGCACCGAGCCGCTCGCACACGGCCACGTCCGCGGTGCGCTCGCTTCGCTTCGACGAGCGAAGCAAGACCTGTTCGGGCTCTGACGGCTTGCAGAAAACGGCGGCGTCGTTGTGCTGGATGAGGGAGGTGCTGCTCTTTCACCCCCCCGGCCCCCCTCCCTCTCGCGAGGGGGGAGTGCGCCCGTTCGGAGGCGGCGCGTAGGGCTGCGGCGGCGCGCCTGGCTGCCCAACCCCGCCAGTCTGCGGCTGCTGCGCTTGCTGGGGCGAATGGGGCCCCTGGTATGGCGGAGGATACGGGCCTTGCGGGTATGGCGGAGGATACGGACCTTGCGGGTATTGCGGTGGATGCGGGCCCTGTGGGTATTGCGGTGGATACGGGCCCTGGCCGCCATTCCAGTACCCGGGCGGGGGATACTGCTGCGGGGTCTTCTTCTTCGTGAGCGTGCGCGCGAGCCAGACGAAGAACGCAACGACCGCGACAATCCCGACAACCCGGCCGACCATGCGCCCCGCCTCGAACGCGGTGTCGTTCGACCTCTTCCGGGGCACGTCCTCATCGTCCGTGGTCGAACGCGACGCCTTGACCGGGTCCGCCTCGATCGTCGACTTCGCCCGCGACGTGACCGCCTCCAGCCAGGTCGCCTCCTCCTTCGCGCTCGAGAAGGTCATCGTGTAGCTGACCCTGCCGGCGCCGAGCACGAGGTGTTTCTGCGTGGCGAAGAGCAGGGAAAGGGGGGAGCCGTCGGGCAGCGACATCGCAGCGTCGATCTCGACCGCTTCACGATCTGCGATGCGCACGATGCGGTAGCTCTTCTTCGCCACCGTGCCGCCGGACTGCTCCGTCAGGCCATCGAGCAGACCGTTCATGTACTCCTTGGCGGAGTCGGGCTTGAAGCCGCCGCTCTCGTCTCGCTGGACGAGGATCAGCATCATCGAGGTCTCGCGCCTCAACACCGCGGCGAACACCGGCTGGAAGGGCGGCTGAGCCGTCGAGCCGATCTTCTCGAACGCCGACACGTCGAAGCCGTCGCAGCCGACCGGATCGACGTTGCCCTTGGGCCACGCGACGCAGAGCTTCTCGCCGCCCGCAGGCTCCACGCGCATGGTGAGACCGCCGGGGGCGTCCCGGAGCTCGAAGGCGCTCGCGACGTTCACCCAGCCGAGGAGACAGATGACGACGAGGAGGACAAAGCGCACCTCCTACCAATCGCACGGGGGATTCGCGGCCGAAAGGCGGAAGCCGGCTCGGCGCTGCCTCGCGAGCCTCACGCGATCGAAGCGTCGAGGATACGGCGGAGCTCCGCCTCGATCATCGCGAGCTTCGGTTTGTCCGGCATCGAGCGGAACCCGAGCGTGATGCTCTGCGGCTCGACCTCGTCCGTGAATGGCTCGAACGCGAGGCGCCCCGGACCTCCTCCACCTTCTCCGGCGGGCCGGCCGTCCAGATACGACGTGCCGTGCCAGAGCTGCGGGCCGTTCATGAAATACGGCGGAAGGCTCCAGCTGAAGTCACCCAGGCCGAGCTCGTCGGCGCGCGCCTGCTCGAGCGCGGCGAGCCCCGCGCGAACACCGCGGCAGAGCGCGCCCACCTTCGTTCGAGAGGTCTCGCGCCACACGCGCTCTCGCCGCACCAGAGGGACGTCGAGCGCAGCCGGCGGCGCGCCGAACCCTCGGCCGACGCGGACGTGACCGAGGAAGCAGCGGCCCGTCGGCCGCAGGTCGGCCACGCTCACCCGCTCGGGCTCCGTCAGCCACACGTCGTCGTTCTCGAGATCGCCGAGCGCACCGAGCTGATAGCCATGAGCCGCGCCATCGACGAGCCCGCGGGCGCGCCCCACGTCGACCCGTCGGCCGAGCGGCTCGTTCGAAGGTCCCCAGGCGAAGAGGTGCGCCAGGAGCTCGCTCGGCTGACAGTAGAGGGTGTGGTCGAAATGCGCGGCCGAGGCGAACGTGCCGTCGTGTACGTGCAGCGTCGGAAAGTAGAGCGAGCGCGTGTCGCGGCGTGGAAACGCGAGCGCCATCGGGTGGATGGTCTGGCTCGACCGGGCGGCCTTCGGCTTCAGCTTGAGCACCGCGAAGCCGTAGTCCGCGACGCGCGGAACGCGATCCCACACGCCGTCCGGCAGGCGGAACCGCTGATCGAGCCGCGAGAAGTCCGCGAGCGACGGCACGAACGAGGCCTCGAAGTCGCCCACGTCGTGCACCTTCAGCGGCGCCGGAGCGGGCGCCGCGCCGGGCGGCCCGAACCCGAGGGACTGCGCGGCCATCAGGAGCGGAGGGAACGCGGCCGCGAGATCGTCGAAGAACGTCGGGTACCCCGAAAGGTCGACGAACTCGACTGCGTCCTCGGGTGAGCGCGTGGGCACAGGCAGCGGGAGCACCATCGCCAGGTCCTCCGGGATGGTCACGCGCATCTGGTAGACGAGCACCTGTCGCGAGGCGTCGAGCGCCCGCGCGAAGATCTTCGTGGCGCTCACGTGCGGGACAGGTCGAGAGAAGCAACACATGACATGGCCATCGTAGCTCGACACCAGTAAGGTCCACCCGTGCAGAAGCTCGAAGACGGGATCCACCATTTCCAAGCGAACTACTTCGCGTCGAACCGGGAGCTCTTCGAGCAGCTCGCCGCCGCCGGCCAGCAGCCCGAGACGCTCTTCATCACCTGCTGCGACTCGCGCGTCGTCCCCAACCTGATCACGAGCACCGCGCCGGGCGAGCTCTTCATCATCCGCAACGTCGGCAACATCGTGCCGGCGTTCGGTCGCGGCCCGCTCGGCGGCGTCTCGGCCGCGATCGAATACGCGGTCGAGGTGCTCCAGGTCGGGAGCATCATCGTCTGCGGACACACGCACTGCGGCGCCATCGACGCCATCTTGCACCCCGAGCGCGTCAGCCACCTGCCCAACGTCACGCGGTGGCTCCGCGAGTCCGAGCGCATTCCCCAGCTCATCGCGGATCGATACGGCTTTCTCGAGGGCGAAGCGCAGACCACGGCCGCGATCGAGGAGAACGTCCTCGTGCAGCTCGAGAACCTGCGCACGTTCGACTTCGTCGCGCGCCGCCTCGACGAAGGAAAGCTCAAGATGAACGGGTGGGTCTTCAAGATCGCGACCGGAGAGGTCTTCGACTACGAGCCGCGCAGCGGTCAGTTCCTGAAGCTCGTCCCCAGCGACGAGACGCGCCCGCCGCTCAGCGAGCGGGCCCCAGCGGCGCGCTGAGCCCCGTCAGGGTCCCGGCGCCTCGCGCGTCCAGCCAATGGAGACGCCGTGGTGGCGGAATTGGCAGACGCAACCGACTCAGAATCGGTCCACTCCCGGTTCGACTCCGGGCCTCGGCACTGTGACGTGAGGGAGCAAGTGAACCCGGCGGACTGTGACCCCGCTTCGGACGGGAGCGTTACCCGTACGTCACCCCGCGGCCGCGCTCCGCGCGCCTCATAGCCCCGCGCGCGGCCTGCGCGTGCGCTGCTTGGTCCTCGAGACGCGGAGCGCCGGTCGAGCGGCGATCTTCTCGATGAGCGCCTTCGAGAAGGCGGGGATGTCCTCCGGCTTCCGGCTCGTGACGAGGTTGTCGTCCACGACGACCTCCTGATCGACCCACTCGGCGCCTGCGTTCTCGAGGTCCGCCTGGAGCGCCGGAGCGCGGCTCAATCGGTCGTCAGCGAGGCGATCGCCGGAGCCTTCGCGCAGACTCGCAGCGAGCTCGCCGACACGGACATGTCGGGGCTGGGAGCGATCGCTCGCGAGATATCCAAACAGGCCGCGCTGGGCGTGCAGGACGCGGTCACCGAGGCGCAATCGCGTCAAGACGGCGCAAAGCAGGACGGCAAAGGGAATGTGCTCGCGGCGGCCGGCGAAGCGGTCGAGAAGGGCCCCAACATCCTGTGGCTCGCCATCGCCGGGGTTGCGGCCTT
>JAEUKE010000064.1 GCA_016794345.1 Myxococcales bacterium | reverse complement strand
CGCCAGACCTGGGCGATCTGCGCCGGCAATCCAGCGCCATCGAGGCCCGACATCGGGAAGAGCGTGCCCTGCTCGAGCGCCGCGGAGAACCCGACGTCGCTCTGGTAGATGATCGTCGGGTCGAGCTCGACGCCCAGCATCCGGTCGCCGCTCGGGGTCGACTCGGGCACGGCCGCAAACGAGACCACACCGGCCAGGCCGACGGTGAGCTTGCCCCGCAGGTTGGTGAAGAGGTCGTAGCGGAGGTGGGGCTTCAGGTAGATCGCGTCCGTCACGGTGCCGATGATCTCGCGGAAGAGCACGCGATCGATCCGGTAGTCCGGGTGGAAGCGGAAGTTGTTCACCTCGCGATCGAACGGCGGGTTCGCCTGCGGTCCTTCGAGGTCCCCCTTCTGCGGCGGGCTACCGTACGCGGGCGGAAAGGCGCCGAATCCGGGCGCCTGGTCGCCGCTCGCGAAGCCGGCGTTCAGCCCGCCTCGGAAGCGCCCCTCGTCGTCGCCGGCCTCGGTCTCGAGCGCGACGCCGAGCGCGTTGGAGAGCACCGGCTCGCGGTAGAGCGCGCCCGGGATCAGGCTCGCTTGCGCTACCTCGGCGTGTTGGTAGGCGGCCTCGGCCTCGACGCGGAAGTTCCGGCCCTCGAACCGCAGCCACAGATCCGCCGCGACCGCGTCGTAGCCGCGCGCCATGACCTGCCCCGGCTCGAGCGCCACGGCCTGCGCCGTCGGCAAATAAGTCGCGGGGATGTCCGAGTCCTGGAAGCGGTACGAGAGCAGCGCGCCGTATTCGGGCGTGATCTTCCCGGCCTTGGCGCGGCGCGCGCGGGCGGCCTCACCTCGCCAGCGCGACACGGCGAAGCTGAAG
This sequence comes from Myxococcales bacterium, assembly GCA_016794345.1. GTDB lineage: Bacteria > Myxococcota_A > Polyangia > Polyangiales > Polyangiaceae > Xiheicaenibacterium > Xiheicaenibacterium phototrophicum. The sequence continues at coordinate 17,168 of JAEUKE010000064.1, read as the reverse complement.
GTGTGCACCATGGCCGACGGCTCGACGTCGATCACGCGCGCCTCGGTCCGATCCGGCTCGAACGGGCCGGTGGCCGAGAAATCGTAGGCGATGGCCCACAAGTGGCCGCCCAGCGGCGTCACGAACGCCACGCGATCTGCCGAGTCGCCTTTGTCGCAGTCGAGGCAATCCCCTCCGTTGGCGAGCATCCCGAGCCCCCAATGGGCGCCCATTCGCCCGATCGTGAGGAGGCCGAGCGGCGTCAGCACCTCGCCGTACAACCGGCGGATGCGAATGGCGGGCTCGTCGACCTTCTGCGTCGCGGACGCCGCGGGGATGCCCTCCGGCGCGCCGCCGAGCGCGACGTTGTCGAGCACGTCGATTCGCGACTTGATGGCCATGTCGCCCCACGGCGCGTAGATGCCGATGTCCGCGCGGCCGCGCATGTCGAACGCCGAGAGCCATTGGCCGGTCCGCTCGACCGGGACCGGGAAAAAGAGCTGACCGGAGGGCGTCGGGCCGCGATCGAGATCGAGGTTGTAGAAGAGCGACCCACGCGTGCGGAAGTAGCCGTCGAACCGGAGGACCGAGTCCGGCGCCTCGAGGTCCTGGCCGTAGTCGGTCAGGCCCGACGCACGCGTGTCGGTCGCGGCGAACAGGCCGGCCAATGCGAAGCCGAACGAGATCGCGAGGCGCTTCATGGAGTCGCTCCCGGCTCCGCGGCGGGCTCACGCGGCTGTTCGTCCTCCGGCGCCTTCGTGGGCTCCTTCGGCGGCTCGACCTTGGCCGGCGCCGCCGCCGGCAGACCCTCCGCCAGGAAGGCAGCGAGATCTCGCGTCGACGGGCGCACCGCCTCGATCATCGGGAAGTGACCACACGCGGGGTACACGACGAGCTTCGCGTTCGGCAGGTCCTTCGAGAGTCGCTCGCCGACCTCGAGCGGCGTCACGCGATCTTCCCGCCCCCAGAGCAGGAGCACCGGTACGCCGATCTTCGGGTAGCTCTTCTGGACGTCTTCGTAGCGTTGCCCGCGAATCGCGGCGAGCGCCGCCGCCTTCGTCCCGGGGCGCGACAGCTGATCTTCCACCGTCTCGATCAGCTCCTCGGTCACGTATTTCTGATCGTGGAAGGCGATGGCGATCTTGTCGTCGGGCCGCTCGTCGTAAAACGCTCCGATCAAGAGCTCGCCCATGCCGTCCGCGCGTGACCAGAGGAACGTCATGGGGATTTGCTCCTCGTAGACCCAGGCGTCGTAGAGGGCGATGCGCGTGACCTTCTTCGGCTCCATCAGCGCGAGCTGCAGGGCCACGCTCGAGCCCCACGAATGGGCCACGATCGCAAACGGCTCCTCCACGCCGAGGGCGCCGAGCAGGCCGAGGACGAGCTCCGCCTGGGCCTTGGGCGAGTAGTCGCCCTCCGGACGATCCGTCCAGCCGAAGCCCTTCAGATCGAGCGCGATCACGCGGTGGCGCTTGGCGAGGGTCTTCTTCACCCCGGTCCAGGTGCCCAATGACGAGGCGAAGCCGTGGATGAGCACGACCGGCGGGCCGTCCCCTTCGTCCGTGTAATGGACACGCGTGCCCTTCACGACCTCGAAGGTCGCGCCTTTCGGCGCACCGGGCAGCGGCCCCTGGTGATGGGAGAGGCAGCCGGTCAGCGAAAGGACGAGGCCGAGGGAGAACGCGCGCCGCTTCATGGCGAGAGCCGGCGAACCTCCGCCGCGTCCTGGAACTCGATGTCGGGCTCGTTGGCTTGCGACACGATTGTCGCCACGCTGCCGAAGCACTCGGTCACGAACACGTAGGTGCGCGTCGTCGTCGGGAAGCCGCCGAGCCAGCGGGTGAGCTCGACGCGGACGCGGAGGGCGTCGAACTCAGCGAACGGCGTGATGAGCGTGCCGCGCGCGTCGACCGTGCTCTCGTATTCCTCGAGGTACGTCGCGAAGACCCCGCTCGCCAGGCCCGACACCGTGGCCGAGTCCGACCACGTGGCGCCCTCTTCCAGCGGGAACTTCAGCACGGTGACGGGGACGTCGTACGTGAGCTCGGTCTTCGTCACGCCGTCTTCCGGGGACACCACGCCGAGGAGCGACAGCTCCGCGTCGGAGACCTGGAACACGCCGAGCAGCGTCTCGGTCTCCGAGAGCCGCGCCGCGTACGTCGCCCCCGGGAACGTGGCAGAGAACCAGGTGCTGGTGATGTCCTGCGTCTCGAGGAGCGAGAGGTGATCGCCCGGCAGGTCGACCGCGAGGTCCCACGTCCGAGCGCCGCCCATCATCGTCCCGGCGGTGTCGACGGTCACGTCCGTCGCGGCGCGGAACTTCGCCGAGAGCCCGACCTCGATCGGCACCTCGTCGCGTGTGATGGTCCCGTCGTTGTTGGGCTGACAGAGGAGGCCGCCGCCGGCCCCGGCGCCCGTTGTCGTGCCGGTGGTCGTCCCCGTTCCCGTGCCCGTTGTCGTGCCGGCTCCGCCCGCGCCCCCGCCGCCCGGAGCATCGGGGTCCACACAAACGCCGTCATTGCAGGCGCCGCTCTCGCAGTCCGCCCCGCTCTCGCAGGGCTCGCCCACAGGGCTCGAGACGGCACAGCCGAGGACACTCCAAGCGATCGCCCACCAGACTTTCGAGCCAGCCCGCATCGTTACCTCGTCTGCGCCGATGTTGCAGCGCAACAATCAACGTGGGCCCTCTATGCATTCGCCGGAGTTGCTCGTCAAGGGGCATGTTGCGTCGCAGAATCTCCCACGTGTCCGGGCTTGCGGACGGCCGCGCCCAGGGGTACGCCAGAGCCCGAAGTTGTTGCGTCGCAGCGAGCCGCCATGACCACCACGATCAAGAAGTACTCGAACCGCCGGCTCTACGACACCGACGAGAGTCGCTACATCACGCTCGAGGAGCTGACGGAGCGCATCAAGAAGGGGACCGACGTCCGCGTGGTGGACGCCAAGTCGGGCGAAGATCTCACCCAGTCCACGCTCGTGCAGATCGTCCTCGAGACGCCCGCGGCCAAGCTCATGCCGGTCGGCCTGCTGGCCCGGATGATCCGGATGCAAGACGACGCGCTCGGCGAGTTTTTCTCCCGGTACGTCACGGCCGCCCTCGAGATCTACCTCTCCGCCAAACAAGGCGCGCAGGCCGTCTCGCCTTATTTCCCGCTGGCGACGCTCCCGTTCAACGCCGGCAACGCGCTCGCCCGCGCCGTCGGCGGCCTGCCGTTCTGGGGGAACGACGCCGGGTACGCGCAGCAGGCGCCCTACGCGCAGGCCCCGTACACGCCGCCGCAGCAGCCCGTGGCGCCGCCGCCGCCGCCGGCCGCTCCGCCGGCGCCTCCCGCGGCGAGCGAGTCGCAGGTTGCTGCGCTGCGGGAGGAGCTGGATGAGCTGAGAAAAGAGCTGCGCGCGCGCCGCCCGAAACGGTCGTGATGTTGCGTTGCAACAATTTCCCCTTGACCGACTGAGGGGCGAGATCTAGGTTCCCGCCGCTCCCAGGAGCGGAAAGGTTACCTCGATGTTCACGAACCCCTTTGTGCAGTCGCAGCAAATGTTGGACCTCTGGACCAAGGCCACGCAGGAGCAGATCTCCCGCATGGACCAGATGGCGGAGCAGCTCCACAAGATGCAGGGGCAGGCCGTCGAGCGCACCCGCGAGGCGATCGACGAGACCGCGCGCCTCATGAAGGAGTCGCTCGCTTATTCGACGCAGCTCTCGGCCGAGTGGCGCAAGATCACCCTCGACGCGACGAAGAAGGCCGCCGAGGTCGTCGCCCCCAAGGCGTGATGGTCGCGCTCGCACCGTCGTCGCGCGACACGGTCATGACGGACGGGACCGCCCGGCTCTACCGCTTCCCCGCGGGAGCCCCGGGTGGCCCGCCCGTCCTGCTCGTGCCTTCCCTCATCAACCGCTGGTACGTGCTCGACCTTCGGGCGGGCTCCAGCATGGTCGAAGGCCTGACCGCGGCCGGGCTCGATGTCTTCTGCCTCGACTGGGGTGAGCCCAACGACGAGGATCGTTACCTCGAGTGGGACGACGTCGTGGCCCGGCTCTCGCGGACCATTCGGCGCGTTCGGCGCGAGGTCGGCGGGGAGGCCGTCGGTGTCCTCGGCTATTGCATCGGGGGCACGCTCAGCACCATCCACACCGCGCTCGAGCCCGACTCGGTCTCAGCGCTGGTGAACCTCGCGGGGCCCATCGATTTTTCGGAGGCCGGCTTCCTCGGCCACATGACGAACCCGCGCTGGTTCGATCCCGAGGCGATCGCCGGCGCCGGCAACATGAGCGCGCAGCAGATGCAGGCGGGCTTCGTCGCCCTCCGCCCCACTGCGCCGCTGTCGAAATGGGTCGGCTTCCTCGATCGCCTCGGCGACGCGGAGCGCCTCGAAGCGCTGCAGAGCCTCGAGACCTGGGCGAGCGACAACATCGCTTTTCCGGCCGCGGCGTACGTCCGCTACATCAAGGAGCTCTATCAGGAGAACCGGCTCATCAAGGGCGAGCACGCCGTGCGCGGAAAGAAGGTGGACCTCTCGCGCATCACGTGCCCGGTCATGACGGTCACGACCGGTCGCGACGTCATCTGCCCGCCGCCTTCGGCCCTCGCGCTCAACCAGCGCGCCTCGTCGGAGGACAAACGTCACGTCTCGATCCCAGGGGGACACGTGGGCGCCGTCGTCGGAGAGAAGGCGCGCACCATCTTGTATCCAGCCCTCGCGAAGTTCTTCCGCGAGACATGCTCGTCCAGTCGCGCTTCGCGCGCATGACCGGGTGAGCCCGCTCTCTCCCACCGAGAGACAGTCGGGGGGGAGAGCGCGGCGGGGTGGCTCGTTCCCACTCCCGGCAACCCCGCAGAACGTCTCCAGCGAGGGGGCTGATGCAGCCCCCTCGAACCTCCGCGGACTTCGTCCGCTTCGGTTCTCACCCCGACTCCGCTCCGCGCTTGCGCGCGGGGCCCCAACCCCGCTTGCTCTGCCGCTCTGCTCCGGATGGGCTCCTCCCCCTCGTGCGACAGTCCGGCCTGAAAGGAAACCATCATGAAGCTCGATCAGCTCAAAGTCATCGTCACGGGCGCCGGCCGCGGTATGGGCGCTCATTTCGCCACCCGACTGCACGAGGCCGGCGCGCGCGTCGCCGCCGCGGACATCGACGAAGCCGCGCTCGCGCAGCTCCCGGCCGGCATCGATCGGCGCCGCCTCGACGTCTCGAAGGAGGCGGACGTGGTGGACTTCGTGAGGTGGGCCGCAGGCGCGATGGGCGGGCTCAACGCGCTCGTCAACAACGCGGGCATCCTCCGCGACGGCCTCCTCGTCAAGCGCGACAAGAAGACCGGCGAGGTGAAGAAGATGCCCATCTCCGATTGGGAGGCGGTCATCGGCGTGAACCTCACGGGCGCCACGCTCATGGTCCGCGAGGTCGTCGCCAACATGCTCGAGCGCGAAGATCGCCCCGGCGTCATCGTGAACATCTCGAGCATCTCGAGGCACGGCAACCGCGGTCAGTCGAACTACGTGGCCGCCAAGGCCGCGCTGGCAGCCAACACCGTCACGTGGGCCCGCGAGTTCGCTCCTTATGGCATCCGCGCGACAGCCATTGCTCCCGGCATGATCGAGACCCCGATGACGCAGGGAATGAACCAGGCCGCGCGCGACGCCCTCGTCGCCAACATCCCCTCGGGTCGCATCGGCGTCCCGGAGGATATCTGGCAGGCCGTGCGCTTCTGCCTCGAGTGTGATTACGCCAACGCGCGCACGTACGACGTGGACGGCGGCCTCTCGATGTGACCGTGTGCCGAGCCAGCGACGGGGCCCTGGCTGAGTCCCGGCTTCAGAAGTCGCGGAATGGCTCGCCGCGCGGATTGGTGGTGCCGGTCGGGAGTGAGGAAGGGGGGGCGGTCGGCTGCGCCGACGGCTTCCCCTTCGTGGCCTTGGCCGCCGACGGTGTGGCCGGCGCCGAGGAGGGGGGCGCGCCCTCGGCGGCCGATGCCGACGCCGATGCCGATGCCCGGGGAGGGAGATCGGTCGGGGCTGTAGATGACGGAGCGGTCATGGTTGGCTCCACCGCCGCCGTGGCCGCCGTCGTGGCCGCCGTCGCAGCCAGGGAAGCCGGTGGGGCTCGTTCGGCCGGCTCGCTCGAGCGCAGGCCCATGACGAGCGCGGCGACCGCGCCGACCCCAGCCACGACGAGCGCGATGGGCCAGAAGCTCCGGTCGCGTTTGGACGGCGCGCGCGTCTCGGACGTCATCACGACCTTGCTCGCGTTGGTCTGGAGCTGCGGGCTCTCGTGCTCGTCGGCGGCCGCCGCGTCGCGCACCTCCCGGATCGTCGAGGGCGCCTCGGGCGAAGCGCGCCCGGCGAGGGCGGATCGCAGCCGCTCCTCGAACGCCGCGCGCTCCTCGGCGAAACACCGTCCGAGCAGCGCCGCCAGGTCGGACTCGTCGACCGAGGCGCTTCGCGCCCGGAGCACGCTCCGCAGCGCCTCGCGCACCTCGAGCGCGGTCGCGAAGCGACCCTCTTTTGTTCTCGCCATGCAGCGCGCGATGACGTCGTCGAGGGCCTCGGGGACCGAGCCGAGGACGTCGCGCGCGCGTGGGATCTCGCTCGACGCGATCCGCAAGGTCGCCTGCGCCGGCGGGAGATGCGCGTAGAGCGGCCGGCCGACGAGCATCTCGTAGAGCACGACGCCCAGGGCGAAGACGTCGCTGCGGCGATCGAGCGGCTCTCCCATGAGCTGCTCGGGCGACATGTACCCGAACTTGCCCTTGATGACCCCGCTCGCCGTCTCGCGTGAGCTCTCGAAGAGCTTGGCGACGCCGAAGTCGAGCAGGAGCACGCGGCCCTCGTACGAGAGCAGGACGTTCTGCGGCGACACGTCGCGGTGAATCACGCCGAGGAGCGCGCCGCCTTCGCCCTTCAGCTCGTGCGCGGCGTGCAGACCGGCTGCGACCTGCATCGCGATCCAGGCCGCGAGCTCGGGGTCGAGCGGCTCGCGGCGCTTGAGCAGGTGCGACAAGGAGACGCCTCGAACGAGCGGCATCGCGAGGAACAGCTCGCCTTCTTCCATCCCGAGCTCGAAGGTGTCGAGCACGTTGGGGTGCGTGATGCGCGCCGTGAGCTTCGCCTCCTGAACGAACGCGTCGATCTCTTCCGGCGTTTGCTCCTGGGAGTTCAGGAGCTTGATCGCCACGGTCCGGTCGACGCCCCGTTGCCCCTCGAGGCTCGCAGCGAACACCGAGCCCATCCCGCCGCGCGCGATCCGAAACAGCAGCCGATATCGGCCGGCCATCCGCTTCGTCGGTGGGGCGGCGACGACCTCGGTCGGCCTGGGGCCCGCAGGCCCTGCCATCGCGGCCTCCGGCTCTGGCGCGGTATCCGGCTCCGGCGCCGCCGGCGTGACCGCTGCGCCCACCGCTGGACGCTGGGGCAGGGTCGGGAGGTCGTCCGGGCGCGGCGCCACGCTCGGAGCGTACCATCCGCCTGGGAAGACGGGGCGCGCTGGGATAAGCTTGGCCTCTATGTCGCTTCGCGCCGCTGCTTCTCTTCTCGTCGCGGGTGCCCTCGTCGTCGCGTGCGCGGAGGGGGCGGACATCGGCGAGACGGGCGGCGCAGGCGGGGAAGGCGGCGTGCTCACCGGCGCGGGCGTCACCAACGGGCCGACCACGACGGCGGGGTCGACCACGAAGGCGAGCTCGACCTCGTCGTCGAGCACCGGCGAGGGCGGCGACATGTCGACGACGACCTCGTCGACCGGCACCGGGATGATGTGCGACTACGACGCGCCCGACACGTGCGCGACCGCCGAGATCATGCCGGCCATCGCAGGCGACACCGGCGGGCCCACCGTCACGCGCAAGGGCACCACGTCGAAGTGGTTCAAGGTCCACATCCAGGAGCAAGACAGCGGCGTCTTCGAGACGGATCTCTCGTACACGGTCTCGCTCATCTCCCCCCCGGGGATGGACTACAACCTCAAGGTCTACCAGGGCCCGCAAGACGGAAGCCCCGACTGCAACGCTTCGCCGATCAACGGCGCCGGCTCCCCGGAGGTCGTGAGCGCGTCGTGGGACGACGATCAGGGCATCGGCGGCGAAGACGACAGCCTCTGGCTCAACATCGAGGTCATCTACGTCTCCGGCAGCGCCTGCGACCAGAACGCCGAGTGGACGCTCACCGTCGCAGGCAACACCTGACCTCGGTCCGCGTCAGATCGCCGGCCCGTTTTCGATCCGCATCTTCATCTCCGACAGGTTGATGGCCCCGCACACGTTGGCCTTCGACTTGTCGGGCACCGACTCGAACACGCCGTCGAACGCCTTCTTGAAGGAGCTGTTCGATTCCGCCGCCTTCACCGCGATGTCGACGGCCTTCTCTTTGTCCTTCGCGTTGCAGGCCTCCTCCACCTTCTTCAGCTCCTCGAGGGCGGGGCCCTTCTTGCAGCCGGAGAGGGTCACGAGGGCGAGGGCGAGGGCGGGCAAAAGCGAGAGCTTCATGGTCAATCTCCTGTTCAACGGGGAAGACGCACGCCCTCGCCGGGTGTCGCCGAAAATCGACAGCGGCGGTACATTCACCTCGTGAAGGAAAAGCACATCCGGGTCCGCATCGAGCAGTGCCTGGCGCTGGCCAAGGCGAGCAACTGCCCCCGGCGCAAGTTCGGAGCGCTCCTCCTCGACCCCGACCGCAACGTCATCCTCATGGACGGGTACAACGGCGGCCCGCGCGGCGGCGGCGAGCTCTGCGGCGGTGACGCGTGCCTCCGCGACACTCTCCGCATCGAGTCCGGCACCCGCATGGAGATCGGCTGCCATCACGCCGAGATGAACGTCATCTGCAACGCGGCCGCCAACGGCGTCCGTTGCCGCGGCGCCTGGCTCATCGTCACCGGCGAGCCCTGCATGATGTGCGCGAAGATGATCCACCACGCAGGCATCGTCCGCGTCATCGTGGTGGAGGGCGGCTACGCCGGCGCCAACGGCGTCGAGTACCTACGCGACCACGGGGTGGAGGTCGCCAACGTCGACGGCCCGCGCGATCCGCGCATCGTCACCGCGGCGACGTGAGCGACTCGTTCACCTCGGAGCGAGGCACGGCAACGCGCCGCCCGCTCCGCCCAGGCCGCCCGCTCCGCCCTCGCCGCCACCACCGAGCGGCTGTGACAAGCAGGGCTGCGGCGTGCCGCCTTCGCCGCCCGTGCCGCCCTCGCCGCCGCCGCCGAGCTGTTGCGACAGGCACGGCTGCGGCGTCCCCCCGACGCCGTCGTCATCGTCCACCACGACCACGTCCGAGCAGCCGTCGCAGGCCGCTGCTGGCGCCGCCAGCGCCGCCAGCGCCGTCGCGATCAGACGAGCGCGCCGCGAGAGGATGCTGTTGCGGTCTTCGTCGTCCATGGTGGGGATAGGGTAGCAGAGGGGAGGTGCAGCTCAGAACTGCAGCAGCGCTGCCGCAGTCGCTTGCGTCGCTTGACCCGCGCTCAGCCCCGCCAGCCCGGTCGGATCGGCGAACGACAGGTCTCCGAGATCCGGTGCGTCGCCCAGGAAAGCGACGATTAGCGCGTGACCGCCGGCCCCGCTGCCGCCGTCTCCGCCCGCAGCGCCTGGGCCGCCGTCGCCTCCGTCGCAGGCGTCTTGGAAGCCCGTTGCTCCGACCCCGTTGTCTCCACCCGGCCCGCCGGCGCCACCAACAGCGCCGTCGCCGCCTTTGCCCACCACTGCTGTGGACTCCACGAAGGTCAGCTTGCTGTTCAGCGAAATGATCGCGATGCTCGAGCCGCCGGAGCCGCTTGCGGTTCCCGCGCTGCCGCCGCAGCCGCCAGCCCCACCACCACCGCCTCCTTTGCCATTCAGCGCGCCGCCCCCGCCGCCGCCGCCGCCAGGAGTGCCAGGTTCGCCGTTCGTGGCTGTGGCGGGAGTGAAGCCAGCCTCTGAAATCGTGCCATTCCCGGTTGCGTCCATCCCGCGCATTCCAGGTGTTCCGGGCAGACCGTTCCCGCCGTTCGTGCAGTTCGCATTCCCGCCGTTGCCTTGCGCCGGCTGCCCCTGCTGGCCTGGCTGTGGCGTGGCGTTCCCGTTTCCGCCGTTTCCGCCGGCTGCTCCGCACGTGGATGCGGCCCCTCCTCCGCCGGTTGCCGAGACCGAGGCGATCGCGCTAGCGCCGTCGGCTCCGGCACTGCCAGCCTTTCCGGCGGTGCCCGCTTGTCCCTTCCCAGCTTCGATGCCGACGCGGGTGAAGACGACCTCCGCCTCATTGGCAATGACGGCGACGGAAGAGCCACCCGGCTCGGTTGCATCCGCAGCCCGGAAGACCATCCCGTGAATCTCGGTCAATCCACCCCCGCTCAAACGAAGCGCTGGTGTCCCCGCCGGGGCGGTGACCATGGTGCGCGCCTCGAGAGAGAACTTCCACGAGCCACATTCGAGCCCGCCCAGGAGGGTCGTCCCCCCGGGCAGATCGATACCGGTCGTGTCGGCCGCATCTCCGCAGACGAAGATCGGCCCGCCTGCGGACACTGCCTCGGCGATTGAGCCGAAGGGCGAGCTCTTGGAGCCATCGCCACCGCTCGCCCCCGGCTCCACGAAGACGCCGCAGGTCTCAGGCGGCGCCTTCCCATCCGCGGGCGCGCACTCATCAGGGATGTTGCCACCGCCACCACCGCCAAGGGTGAACTCAGGGCCACGGCAGCCGCTCGTGGCCGGAGCCGCGAGCCCCACCAGGACGAGCGCGATGGACTGACGCAAGACGTTCACGTTGATCCTCAGGGGAACGCGAGCTCCACAACAGCTTGGCCGACTGGACCGTTCGCCCCGCCTCCTGGTCCAGCTTGCGCGGCAGTGGGTGTCGTCGGGGTCACGCCGATCAGCGGGTTCTGAACGCCGGTGAAAGCGATGACTGCGGCGTGGCCGCCGCTACCGCCCCCACCGACTCCGCCCCCTCCACCTTGCCCGCCTGGTCCTCCCGGACAGGCCAAGGTACCGAAGTCGAAGCACGGGTCCGTGGAACACGCGCCCACACCTCCGTCACCGCCGAGCCCTCCCGGCGTGGACGCTCCACCAGCGCCGCCTTGGCCACCAGCGCCCGCAGTCGCTGTGACATCCGTGAACGCGATGGATGCATCGATGGAGACGATTGCAAAGGAGGAGCCCCCGCCAGCGCCCCCCGTCGAGCCTTGAGAGCCACAGCCGCCAGCGCCCCCACCGCCGCCCCAGTTGGTCAGGTCGCGTTTTGCTCCGCCACCGCCGCCGCCCTGACCATTCATGCCAGCCTCTCCGGTGCCGGCCAATGCCGGCAAAAATCCAGACGGGCCCAGTGAGCCGATTCCGCCTGGTGCGCCGATCGCGCCCTGTGTCCCAGCAGCTCCAGCGGCCCCAGCGGTACACGTGTCGGGTATGGCCAATTCGTTCGTGGTTCCGCCAAGGCCGGGCGGCGTTGCGGCTGAGCACGTAGTCGAATTGGGAACACACCCACCGCCCATCAACGGCAAGCAGGTGCAGAAGCCGCCGACACCACCAGTGCTCCCACAGGTGGAGGTACCGCCAGCCCCGCCATTGCCTGGGAGACCGTGAGAGCCGTCGCCGCCGTCCCCGCCTGTCGCGCCGACCGCTCCCGCGAGGCCTGGCAGCCCTGTGGCACCGTCACCAGCGGTGATGTCCATCCGGGCAAGCGAGAGTTGCCCGCCATCAGCGAAAACCCCGATCGACGAGCCGCCGAGCACGGTTGCGTCGCGAGCCACGACATCGAAGCCAGTCACCACCACTGCGAGCGCCCCTGCCTCGGTTCGCAGCGGTATGGCGTCGCTCGGCGCCGTCCACGGCGTGCGCAACCCCAGGTCCCATTTCCACGTGCAGCTCACCTCCCCGTGAATCCTGCGATTGGCAGGGACTATCGCGGCTTCGTCGAGAGCACCGCAGACATAGATGCGATTGTTGGCGTTGGACGATGCGGCCAGTGCGGCCGAGAGGGTGTTGAAGGGCATCTCCTGGGTGCCGTTCCCTCCTTCGTCGGCGTTCGTGTTCACGAAGATGCCGCAGCTGGCCTCGATCGTGAGCGCGTCAGCCGGGTTGCACGTGTCGGCCGCGCCTCCACCTCCGCCGTCGCCACCGGTGCTCGAGGAGCTGGAGCTGGAAGAGCTCGAAACGGAGGAGGTCGTGGTGCCAGTCGTGGTGGTGGCGTCGCTCGCGCCCGAGCCTCCCGTTCCCCCGTCATCCCCGCACGCCACGCTCGTTACGGCAACGCAGATGAAACCCAAAGCCCCGGCCGAGACACCCAAGATCCTCATGCTTAGCCCCTTGTCAGTCCTTAAGGAAACGCGCGAACTGGTCGAAGACTATCCACGGCGCCGTCTCAGTCCAAGTCTTGACTTCGGGGACAGCTCGGCTCCCACACGCGCGAGCTTCCGGCAGAGCAGGCCCTGCCGGAAGCTCGACTCGCGTTGCTTTACCTCCTCGGCTCGCTCACAGGAACGGCAGCTCGAGGACCGCCATGCCGTCAGGCGCCGTGCCGCCACCCTCACCGGCCTGCGTCGCGGCGGGCGCCGTCGCGGTGAGGCCCATGAGCGGGTTGAGGACGCCGGTGTACGCGATGATGGCCGCGTGTCCGCCGCCACCGCCGCCGCCGGCACCGCCGTTCCCGCCCGCGCCACCGGTGCCACCGGAGCAACCGTTGTGGCTCGGTTGGTTGCAGAAGCCGGTGCAGTGTCCGGTGCCGCCCGTGCCGCCGTCGCCGCCCGGTGCGTTCGCGCCGCCAGCGCCGCCGTCCCCGGCGTTGCCGCTGATCTCCGCCGTGACCTCGTGGAAGGTGATCGTCGCGTTGAGCGAGACGATCGCAAACGACGAGCCGCCGCCCTTGCCGCCGGTCGAAGCAGAGGCGCCGCAGCCACCCGCGCCGCCTCCGCCACCGTGCTTGAGGAACGAGTACTGCTTGGCGCCGCCGCCACCCGCCCCCTGGCCGTTTGCGCCCGCGGTGCCGTTCTGGCCGTTTGCGGGCGTGAAGCCATCGGGGCCGATGGAGCCGCCGCCACCGTCAGCGCCGGACATGCCGTCCGCGCCGTCGGCTCCGTTCATCCCCACCGTACAGGTGGTGTCGGACGACGTGCCGCCGAGACCGGAAGGTGTCGCGGGGTCCACGAGGCAGATGGTACTCCCCATGACCGTGGTGCACGAGACCGTCGCGCCCTTGCCACCGGGGTCGCATCCGACGGTGCCGCCCGTGCCGCCGCCTTGCGAGCTGCCGTTGGCGCCGTCGCTCCCGTCCGTTCCGGCAGCGCCCGTCACGCCCGGCGCGCCGGACTGAGCCGAGCCCGCGCTGATGTCGACGCGCCGGAGGTCGACGTTGCCCCCCTCGGCGATGACGGCGATTGACGACCCTTGCGGCATCGCGGCGTCGCGAGACTCGATCGCGAACCCGGTGATGATCGCAGCGGACGGACCCTGCTGGAGGCGGAGCGGAATGGTGTCGTTCGGCGCGGTCCACGGCGTACGCGCTGCCAGATCCCACTCCCAGCTGCAGTCGAGCTCGCCGTGGACGCTGCGACCTCCGGGCACGGTGACCGACTCGTCGACCGCCCCGCAGACGTAGATGCGTGAGTTCGCGTCGTCCGACGCGGCCACCGCGCTCGCGAGCGAGTTGAACGGTGCGCCCTGCGTGCCGTTGCCGCCCTCGTTTGCGTTCGTGTTCACGAAGATTCCGCACGTCGGCTCGATCGTCAGGCCGTCGTTCGGCTCACAGGTGTCGATCGGCGTGCCGCCGCCGGCACCTTCACCCCCGGTCCCTCCACCACCGTTCCCGCTTCCGCCGGTGCCACCGGTCGACGACGTGCTGCCCGTCGTCTGACCGCTGCTCGTGGAGCCCGTGGTCGTCCCGCTCGTCTCGCTTCCCGACGAGCCGCCGGTGCCCGAGTCGTCTCCGCACGCGAACGTGGTCGTCGCGAGCGCGAGCAGGCCCAGCCCCGTCGCAAATCGCGCGAGCTCCGGCGCAAGGTGAAGGCTCGAACGTCGCCAGGACGACGACCCGATCTGGAGAGTGTTGCTGCGCTTGCCATTCTTGATAATCATGACGACTCCGTTAGTGAAAAGAGTGACGCAGGCTCCGGCCGCGCGGTCCCTTTCCGCGTGCCCTTCGCCTCCGGGGTTCTCTGTCGCGGCCACCTCGCGACCGAGGACATCCGAGGTGCCAGCTCCTCCCCCAAGCGGGCTTGGTCGGGCCCGGCGGCTGCGGCGCAAGCTCTTGAAATAACTTGCTTAAGCGACGCAGGTTCCGACCGGGCGCGCAGCGAGATTTTTTTTCGTCGTGTCGTGGCTCGCCTCTCCTGGGAGGTCCTCGGGGCCTTCTTCTGCCTTCTCGGGGGGCTCGCCCCGGTCCTCGCCGCGCCCGAGCAGTTGGCTCTGATGGGCCGAGCGGCTGGGGGCGTGCGGCAGGCGCGCAGGTCTGCTTACCTTCCGGTCGGCTCATGACCGCGAAGAGAGAGCTGGCGACTTCGAGATGGGAGCGACGCGCCTTCGTCCTGAGCGTGTCACTGGCGGGGGCGAGCTGCGGCGCACCTCAGAGGTGGACGGCCCCGGCGTTGCGTGATGGCTCCGCCGTTCAGCAGACCGCCGCCGCGACCGCGGTCGCGAGCGACCTCGTCCCGCCGCCCGCCGACCTGGTCGCGGCGTTCAGCCTCTCGCCGCTCTACACCAAGCACCTGATGGTGGGCGGCTTCCCGATCCTCGGCAGTCGCGCCGCCGCGGACGCAGGGCTCCGGGAGGCGGCGTACCTGGTCGAGAGACTGATCGGGCATCGTCCCGACATCCTCGACGCGCTCGCCCGCCGTCGCGTCCGCTTCGTCGTCATGGCGACGACCGAGCGCACGACCGATGTCCCCGAGCACGCCGATCTCGTCCCGAAGGAGTACTGGGATCGACGAGCTCGCGGGCTCGGTGCCACGGCCGCGCGTCCAGCGGTGAGCTGCGGGGAGGAGAACCTGCTCGATCTCGAGGGCGACCCGTACGCGGCCGAGAACATCCTCGTGCACGAGCTCTCGCACGCGATCCACGAGATGGCCCTCGCCGATCTCGACCCGAGCTTCGACATGCGACTGCAGCAGGCCTACGAAGCAGCCCGCGTGGCCGGCCGCTGGTCGCGAACCTATGCGATGGAGAACCATCGCGAGTATTGGGCCGAGGGCGCGCAGTCCTGGTTCGATACGAATCGGCGGAACGACGACGTGCACGGCCCCATCGCCTCCCGCGCCGATCTCATCCACTACGATCCTCCGCTCGCCGCCCTCCTCGCGGAGGTCTTCGGCAACGAGCCGTGGCGCTACCGCAAGCCGCGTGATCGCGACGCCGCAGAGACCCGCCACCTCGCAGGCTTCAATCGCGCGCGCGCCCCGCGCTTCGCTTGGGCGAGCACGAGCCCGGCGCCCTCTCCGATCGCGGACCTGCCGACCGTCGCCCTCGAGCGCGGCCCGATGTCGCGCTCCCCGAGCAGCACGGTCGCGACCCATCTGGAGGTGCAGAACCACCGGCGCTCGAGCGTCATCGTCGAGTGGATCGACTTCGAAGGCCGCCCCGTGCTCTACGCCACCGTCGGCCCCGGAGAACGGCACGGCTTGTCGACCTACGTGGGCCACGCCTGGCGCATCAGCGAGGGCACGAACGTCCTCGGCTTCGTCGCGGCCCCCGCCAGCGCGTCGCGAGTCGACGTTCGTTGAATGGCTCGGGTGCTGGTCGGAGGCGAGAGGGGCGTGCGCGGCGGGGAGGGCCGCCAGCGGTGACCGGCGATGGTGGCTCGCTCGTCCCGCGACTCGCGACCATCGCGCCCGCGATGGACCAAAAGCCCGCCACGCGACTTACGTGGCGGGACCTTCGTCCATGGTTCTGTCCATTTTCAACCTCGCGAGGTGTGGTCGACACCGTCGCCGACGAGAGATCGCGCACTTACGCGGTCCGTCGTGGAGTCGATGGACAGAAGTAGGGACAGAACCCGCCTCACGCGGTTTGCGTGGCGGGGGCTCTGTCCGCGCGTCTCAATACGCGTGCGTCTGCTCGACGAGGCCGGCCTCGCCGTTGTTGCCGCCGCTGCCGCCGATGCCGCCCTGCGCCGCGACTGCCGGCCGTGGTGATGGTGGTCGAGCCGAGGTCGGGCATCGTGCCGGTGTAGGCGATGCCGAGCGAGGGACCGCCTGCGCCGCCGCCACCGGGGCCGCCATTGCCGCCTGCGCCGCCGTTGCCGCCCGTGCAGGCCGCATTCAGCCCACTGCCCCCCCCGAGCGCACCCAGCCCACCGCTTCCAGAGTTCTGCCCATCGCCACCGTCGCCACCGTCCCCACCCGCGCCGGCGCCGAGCGAGACGTTCGTGAGCGTGAGGGCCGCGTTCATCATGAGCAGGGCGATGCTGGCGCCGCCTGCACCGCCGCCACCGCCCGCGAGGCCACCGCAGCCTCCTGCGCCGCCGCTTCCGCCGCTGGGACCAGCGACCCCGACGGCGCAGCCATTGGAGCCGTTCCCCTTGAAGCCACCGCCGCCACCACCGCCTTCGCCGGGCTGGCCGTTGGTACCGGCACCGCCATTGTTGCCGGCGTAACCCGCGGCCGAGACGCTGCCGCTGGCTGCGACGCCGCCTGGACCGGAATTGCCGGAAGCGCCGCTCAACCCGGGAGTTCCGTTGCCGGAGTTACCGACGCAGTCCCAGGCGCCCATCGAGGGTTGTCCGAAGCCGCCCCTCCCTGTGGTGGCGCCGTAATCGGGCTGGCCGTCGAACCCCGCCCCACCCGCATTCTGGGCACCCGGCCCGCCCGCACCCCCAGTTGTGGTTGCTCCCCCCGGACACGTATAGTCCTGATCAGCTCCCGGTGTCCCCCCACACCCGCCACCCGGGTTCCCATTAAAATCCGCCGGAAAATCATCCCGTCCCGGAGCCTGCCCCGTCTGATCCATCCCGTCGCCACCATTGCCTGCGGCGCCCGCGATGATCTCCACCTCTTTGAAGGTCGCCATGCCGCCGTTGACGATGACGCCGATGCTGCTGTTTCCCTGCAGGGTGGCGCCGTCGAACCCCAAATTCGCCTGGGCGGTGATCTTGAAGCCTTGCACGTGGGCGTTGTCGGTTCCCTGCAAGGTGAGGGGGACGGCGCCGCTGCTCTCGGTCCATTCGGTTTTGCCGCCCGAGGCTCGCCAGGTCATGCATTCGACGCCGCCGACGAGGTACTCCTTGTCGTCGAGGAGGATGGCCTC
>JAEUKE010000303.1 GCA_016794345.1 Myxococcales bacterium | reverse complement strand
GCCCTTCTCGATCGTGATCGAGACCGGCTCGCCCTTCTGGAGCATCTGCCCCGAGCAGCTCACGCGGATCCACTCTCGCACGCGTCGGCCCATGCAGCCCGGTCCGCCCCAGTTCTTCACCAGGGTCAGGTCCTGCTTCGCGGCGTCCCACTCCTTCAGCGTCGGCTCCGGCGAGGCGGGCGGCGCTGGCTCCGCGCTTGAGGCCGCCGCCGAAGCAGACGGCTTGGCCGACGCCGATGCAGCCGCCGAGGCGGACGTGGTCGCCGCGGTGGCCACGGTCGTGGCCGCGGTAGGACCCGCGCTCGCGGCCGGGCTCGGCGCTTTGTCGTCGCAGCCCACGACGAGCACGAGCTGACAGGCGGCGAGCCAGGCCAAAGTGGGCAAGCGGGTTCGCATCGCCGGAAGGTAGCGGGACGTGGGGCGCGTGCGCAGCCCGGACTCGCAGGTCGAATGACGACAAACCGACGCTCCACGCTGGCATGAGCCTGGCTAGGCAAACGTGACCAAGGAGTCACGTATGCACCAAACCGCCGACGAGCCGCGAGAAACCACACTGGAAGAAGAGAAGGCGCGCACGCGACGACGCGGGATCCGGATGGCCATGCAGGTCGCCGCTCTCGCGATCGGCGCGACGGGCGCTGCGCTCGCGGTCACCGCGGAAGCGCAGGCCGAGCCCGTCGCTGCGGCGGGCAGCGATCAGCCCGCCGATCGAGCCGAGCCCCCGAAGCCGATCACACCGACCGGCTGGTCGTGCTGGGGCGCGCCCGTCTCACGCGGCCCTGCGGCGCCGCCTGCGCTCAGCGAAGCCGACTTCGCGGCGCTCTATGCGGAGGTCCCGTCATGATGGCGCTGGGCTACCCGGCGATCGATCTCCGCGAGGCTGTCCGCAAGGCGCCGCTCTCGCTCCCCGGCGTGGAGTCGCTCCTCCCCGCCGATCTCGTGCTCGCCCAGGAGCATTGGCGCGTGCACATGGCGGCCGAGCTCTCGTCGGCGCGCGTGTTCGCCGGCCTGGTCCCGCAGATGATGGCCGCCGGGGCGGCGTTCGAGGACATCCGCGAGGTCGTCGACATGGCCAAACAAGAGGTCGATCACGGCCTGCTCTCGGGCCGGGTGTACGCGGCCCTCGGCGGCGAGCCCTGCTCGGCGCTGCCGCCGCTCGAGCCCGTGCCCGATCACATCGGGTGCTCGCCGCTCGAGGTCGTCCTGCGGAACGTGATCTCGATCAGCTGCTGTGGCGAGACGCTGGCGGTGTCCGTGATCGGCGCCGAGCGCGAGCGCGCGGAGATCGAGCCGCTGCGCGAGATCCTCACGCGCATCCTCGCAGACGAGGTCGGTCACTCGCGGTTCGGCTGGCGCCTGATGCGCGATCTCGCGCCGGGGATGGACGCCGACCTGAAGCGCCGCTTGTCGGCGTACCTCGTCGCGATCTTCGAACATGACATGCGCGTCATGCTCAAGGCGCGCGCCTTGCCCGCGGCCTCGTGGGCGGCCCTCTCGGTGGGCGCGCCCGACGGCGAGCTCTCGTACATCACCTACGTCGAGACGATGACACACGTCACCGTGCCCGGCCTCGAGCGCCACGGCTTGAAGGCGGCGTGGGCCTTCGAGAAGGCTCGCGCGCTCGTCGAGGCGCAGGCCGTCGCGGCCTGACCCCGGCGCACCGAGCTCAAGCGCGAACGCCGCGCATCCCGAGCGCGCGCGCCATCGCGTCGTGGCTGGGGTGGGTGCCAACGAGGAGCGAGCGCGCCGCGTCGATCCCCTCTTCGCGCAGCCACGGGACGATCAGGCCCGGGAGCGGCGGCCGGCACCAGCAGATGGGGGGGCCCGCGGCGTGAGGGCAGATCGCGATCGTCGGTCCGGGAAGCGCCGCCGCGGCCGCCGCCTCCGCCCACTCGGCGCGCAGGCGGTCTTCCTCGGCGCCCTCGGCCCAGCCGAACACGAGCGAGATCTCGGCGCCGGCCTCGTCGCGCAGGCGCGCGAGCGCGTTTGCGGACAGCGCGGCGAGCGCGCGGTGCTCGACGACGATCGCCGCCCGCGTGCGGTCGGCTCGCGGCTGCCTCTCGAACGGCACGCGCTCGACGGCGGCGAAGCCCTCTTCTTCCGAGGGCGCTTCCAGCTCGCGCCGCGTACGGAACAACACGGTCGGCGCGAAGGCTTGCGGGTCGGTGCGCTGCAGCGTGCGCAGCTCCTCCGGCGAGGGCAATCGACCGTAGCGGCCGAGCAGCCGCTCGACCGCGTTGATCTGCGCCTGCTCGAGCGGCGTGTCGAGGTGAACGCAGCGCACGTCGAGCCCGTGTTTGCGGGCACGTGAGATCACGTCGGCCCGCGAGGCGCGCGTCGTGTAGGTGTTGTCGAGCACGAAGCGCGTCGAGCCCGCCTTCGCCAGCTCGTCGAGCCGCTGGGCGAGCCCGCGCAACGTACCGCCGAGCAGGTCGCGGTTGAGCCGCGTGTAGCCGCGCGCCTCGTAGCCCCGCACGTGCTCGCTCTTGCCCGCCGCCTGGATGCCCATGACGATCACCACCTCGCCGGTGCTCGCCGAGCCCGCGGCGCGCGCGGGAGGAAGTGGAGAGGCGACGCCGAAGCGCTCGTCGAGCCGCGCGAGCGCTTCGGGTGAGAGCGCGAGCCGCACCCCGGCGAGCGCCGCGCGCGCCCGGTCGGGGCGCCTCGCGCCCGGCAGACCGACGAGGCCGCGGGCGGCGAGCCAGGCCACGACGATCGCGTACGCGCTCACGTCGTGCTCCGCGGCGAGCGCCGAGAGCAGCTCGTCGCGCGCGAGCCTGGGCGCGCGCTTGGGCCCGCCGAACGGCGAGTGCGCGTAGACGTCGATCCCCGCGGCTCGGCAATGACGCACGACGCCGCCGCGGAACGCCGCGCCGTCGAACGCGCCGGCGGCGATCTGCACGGCCCGGATGTCGGCGTGGCGCCGCGCCTCTTCGATCTGATCCACCGTCACGTTCGAGAGGCCGACGGCGCGGACGAGCCCCGCCCGCTCGAGCTCGGCCAGGGCTCGCACGCTCGTGGCGAGCGGCGTCTTCGGATCCACCGCATGGAGGAGGTAGAGATCGACGGGACCGCCGAGCGCCTCCACGCTTCTCTCGCAGCTCGCGCGGATGCTCCTGGCGCGGCCGTCCACGACCCAGGCGCGGCCCTCGCGGCGGAGCCCGCCCTTCGTCGACACGAGCGGCCGCGGGCCGACGCGCGCGGCGAGGACACGCGCGACGAGCCGCTCGTTGTGGTGCGCGTCATCCTCCCCGAAGGCGT
Organism: Myxococcales bacterium; assembly: GCA_016794345.1. GTDB lineage: Bacteria > Myxococcota_A > Polyangia > Polyangiales > Polyangiaceae > Xiheicaenibacterium > Xiheicaenibacterium phototrophicum. The sequence goes on along the minus strand of JAEUKE010000303.1, from coordinate 22,788 downwards.
AGCTGGGCGCCGTGTCGAGCACCGTCGCGCCGGCTTCGAGCGCCGCCTCGAGGGTCGTGATCGCGGCGGCCTCGTCCCGATCCGGATCGGTCGAGAGCCGCATGCAGCCAAAGCCGACGCGACCGGCGGCCCTCACGTCAGGCCGGGTGAGGCGCGTACTCGAGCAGAGCGCGCAGCGCGTCCGTCGTCGTCAAGACGCCGATGGCGCGATCTTTCTCGACGACGATCGCACAGCCGAACCTGTGCTTGACCATCTCGCGGACGGCCGTCACGAGGTGCGTGGTCGGCGTGACGCTGAAGACCTCGGGCGACATGGCCTCGTCGACCTTGATCTTGGCGGGGGCCGTCCCGTCGAGAGACTCGACGAGGTAGAGGTCGCGCTGCGAGAGGACGCCCACGAGCTTGCCCGCCTCGAGCACGGGCAGATGGCGGATCTTGTATTTGCGGAGCATCGAGTGAGCGAGCTCGAGCGTCTGGTCGACGCCGATCGAGTGGGGCGAGGCGGACATGAAGTCCCGGACGAGCGGGTGGTGAACCGCGGCGGGCTTGGGCGCTGCGGGCTTGGCGGGCGCCGCGGGGGCTTTCTTGGCGGGCGCTGCGGCCTTGGCGGGCGCTTTGGCGGGCGCTGCGGCCTTGGCGGGCGCTGCGGCCTTGGCGGCGGGCGCCGCGGCCTTCTTCGCAGGGGCCTTCTTGGCGGCGGCGGGTGCGGCCGCGCTCTTCGTGGGCTGGGCCGAGACCTTCGAGCTTCGCTTCGTGCTTGCCATCTTCGCTGTCTACCACACGGTAACCCCTTTGATGGCTGTTGCCGTACCGGAGCTTTCGGAGCAGAAAGGGGCTCGTGAAGCGCCTCCTGATGATCCACACGGGCGGCACGCTCGTCATGCGCCCCCGAGAGGGGCGCGGGGCGCTCACGGCGGAGGGGCTCACGGCGGACCTCCTGGCCGAGCTGCCGGTGCTGAAGCAGGTCGCCGAGATCGAGACGCGGCTCCTCTTCCAGCTCGACTCGTCGGACATGCAACCCGAGAACTGGGTCGAGCTCGCGGGCGTGATCCACGGTAGCCTCGATAAGTATGACGGTGTCGTCATCGTGCACGGCACCGACACGATGGCTTACACGGCGAGCGCGCTCGCGTTCCTGCTGCCGGGCCTGGATCGACCGGTCGTGCTCACGGGCGCGCAGAAGCCCCTCTTCGCCGTCCGGACGGACGCCCGCACGAACCTCATCGACGCCTGTCAGGTGGCCACGCTGGCCGTGCCCGAGGTGGGCATCACCTTCCACTCGACGCTGCTGCGTGGCTGCCGCGCCACCAAGATGGACGCGTGGGGAATGGACGCGTTCGGGTCACCCTCCTGCCCGCCTCTGGCTGAGCTGGGCTTGGGGGTGCACCTCGCCGGCCACGTGCTCCCGCCGCGACCCGCGCAGCCCTTCGATCCCCGCATCGAGCCTCGTGTGCTCGCGGTGCGTACCTTCCCCGGGCTCGAGCCGCGCCTGCTCCAGGGCGCGCTGACCTCGGGCGTTCGCGGCATGGTCATCGAGGCGTTCGGCGCGGGCAACGTCCCCCGCCTCACGCGCTCGCTCATCCCCGTCATCGACACGGCCCGCGGGCTGGACGTGCCGGTGGTCATCGTGAGCCAGTGCCCTCGCGGCAACGTCGACCTGAGCGCCTACGAAGGCGGCAGCGCTGCCGAGGCCGCGGGCGCCATCAGCGCCGGCGACATGACGGCGGAGGCCGCGCTGGCCAAGCTCATGATCACGCTCGGCCGCGCGACCGGCGGCCGCGTCCAGGCAGCGCGCGACGCGTTTGCGGCCGCGCTCGTGGGCGAGATGACGCCTCGATGAGCGGCGTCCGCCTGCGGACGCTCTGGCCAGTCCTCGTCGCGAGCGTCGCCTTCGCGGCGAGCTCGCCCCTCGCGCGCCTGGCGCGGCCGGCCCACCCCATCGTCATCGCCTGCGGTCGGGTCGCGATCGCCGCGGTCGTGCTCGCCGCGCTCGATCCGCGGGGCCTCTTGCGGAGCGCCCTCGCCCTCTCGAGCGCGGACAAGCTGCGCGTGGCGCTCGCGGGGACGCTCCTGGCCGGACACTTCGGCCTCTTCCAGTGGGGTCTGGACGAGACGTCGCTCCCGGCGGCGGTGGCCCTCGTCTCGCTCGAGCCGCTCGCGGTCGTCCTCACGGCCTGGGGCCTCTTCGGGATCGCACCCCGGCGGCTCGAGGGCTGGGGCGTGCTCGTCGCCACCGCGGGGGCGATCGTCGTGTCGCGGGGAGCCGGGGAGGGCGAGCACCGTTTGTTCGGCGACGTGCTCGTCCTCGGCGCGGTCGTCCTGTTCGGCTTCTACATCGCCTCCGCGCGCCGCCTCAAAGACGCGCTCCCGGCGCGGCACTACGCGCCGCTCGTCTACGGCGTGGCCGCGCTTGCGCTCGCGCTGGTGCTCCCCTTCTTGCCGGCGCGGACGGGCGTCGAGATCTGGCCGCTGCCACCGCACGCGCTCGTGATGATCACGCTCATCGGACTCGTGCCCACGGTGGTCGGTCACACCCTCATCCAGATCGCGGCGCGCACCTTGTCTCCGTCCATCGTCGCGCTCGTCTGTCCGGCCGAGACGCTCGGCAGCATCGCGCTCGGCATGTTGCTCCTGGGCGGCGCGCCGAGCTGGATCGAGGCGGTGGGCGCCGCGATCATCCTGGCCGGCGCCGCGTTTGCCATCGCTGCGCAGAGGTCACCCGCGCGGCAATCGGCCTGACGCGCGTGGACGGCGCGCCTCGGGCGCGCCATCATGATCGGCGATGCGCAAGGAACCGCCGGCCCTCGCGCTGCAGTCGGCCCTCCGGCTCGTCGAGCCGGTCGCGCAGCGGCTCATCGCGGGGGTGGTGCTCGGGCCTCTGCTCGCGGCCTTCCTCGGTCGCCCGCTCGTGTGGCTCTCGCTGCCGCTCGGGTTCCTCGTCGCGGTCGGCGTGCTGAGCTACGGCGGTCGCTTCGGTCCCAGCGTTCTGGTCGATCGGCGCGGTGTCTGGCGCGATCGTGAGCTCTTGTTGCCCCGGGCCGCGGTCGACTTCGCCTACATCGCGCGGCGCGGTGACCAATCCACCGTCCGCTTCTTCGCGGGCGGCGACGTGACGGCCGAGCTCGACGTCTGGAGCGCGGAGGAGGGGCTGCGCGTGCTCGAGGCGATGCGCCTCGGGCCCGGTGAGCGGGTCGCGCGGCTCGGCTCGACCCTGCCGGTCGGCTTCGCGTGCGTGCTCGGCTGGTCTGCTGCCTTGCTCGGCCTCGGCGGCGTGATCGCCGGCCTCGCCGCGGGCGCTCCGTGGATCGCTGCGACGGGCATCGTCGCGTTGTTCGTCGCGCCGGGGCTCCTCCAGAGCAGCGAGATCTGCGCCGGGGCCGACGGGCTCACCATCTCCACCGGTCTGTCGACGCGCTTCGTCTCCTACGCGGACGTGCTCGGGGTGGAGGAGAGCCGCCGCGGGATCGTCATCCACCTCGTCGGCGGCGATCGCCTGTTCGCCGCGACGCCGGTTCGCCTGTGGTCCGTGCCGCGGCGCGAGGTGAAGTCCGCCCTCGTCTCGGCGATCCGCGCGGAGCTCACCCGCTTCCGCGCGAGCCCTCCGCCGCCGAGCGCGGCACGGATCGAGCGCGCGCCGGAGGGCCAGGCGGAAGGCGGCCCGCTCTCGGAGGGCACGTTCCGCGTCGCGCCCTTGCCGGTGGAGGCGCTCGTCGAGATCGCGGTCTGCCCGACGGCAAGCGAAAGGGCCCGCGAGCTTGCGTCGCGGGCCCTCTCGGCGGTCGAAGAGGAGTGGGCGAAGGAGGAGCTCGCGAGGGCCGCCGACGCCTGCGCGTCGCCCGCCCTTCGCGATGCCCTCACGGTCAAGGAGTCGGCTTGACCTGCGGCGTGGGCGCGCTGTCCGCGTTCGAATAGACGAAGTAGTCCTTCTTCGGCGGCGGGACGAGGCCGAAGCGCCCCGTCACCTCGCGGCTGTAGTTGTAATAAGCCGAGTCCATCATGACGCTGTACGGCGCCCAGTCCGGGTCGCCCGGGCCGGTGTCGAACTTCGCGTCGCTCGGCTTGCTGATCGCGGGCTTCGCTTTGTAGAGCACCTTGCCGTTCCGATCCATGAGCTGGAACGTCCACTCGACCTGGAAGCTCATGAGGAAGCCGACGAGCTTCTTCACGCCCGTGTCGCTGCTCGTGTAGAGGAACACGTCGTTCTCGCGGACGATCGTGCTCGTCACCTCGAGGACGAGCTTGCCCTTCTTGTCGGCGCCCTTCTCCAGCGGCACCAGGGTGAGGAGCTGCCCGTCGAACACCTGCCCGAAGGACTCGGTCATCGCCGAGAGGAAGGTCTGGCGGCGCTTGTTGTCGAAAGAAGGTGAGAAGGCGTTGCCCGGATTGATGACAGGAGCGTTACCCTTCGGGAAGTCCACGAGCACCTGTGGGTCCCGCTGGAACTCCTTGATCATCTTGTCGAAGTCCTTCGGCGGATCGAGGTTGGCCGTGTTCTGGAAGGACACGTACACGTTCGAGTCGCGCGCGCGCGCCAGGTCCGTCAAGACGACCCCGAACGCCTCGCGGAGGCCGTTGTCCACGGGGAACTCCGAAGAGCCGCCCGTGGCGGAGCTCATGCGCTTCTTGCCGTCCTCGTACATGTCGCCGAGGGCCTTCACGGCGTCCTCGCGGGCCTCGTCGAGCAGCTCCTTGTCGGAGTCGTCGGCGCACTCGTTCGCGACCTTGCGCAGGTCCCCGGCGTTCTTCGCCTGCTTCCCCTCGCGGACGCGCGCCTTCATCCACTGCAGGCGCCAGTCCTTGCGACGGAACGACTCGGGGATCTGCTTCTCGTACTCGCTGATCCAGAGGCCGGACGCGGAGTCGTTTTTCGTGAGCTTGGCGTAGAGGTCCGACTCGCGCGACTTCATCATCGCGGTGCCGACGCTCGGCCCGAGCACGGTGAAGAGGATGGCCACGACGGCGGGCACGGCGATGTGCGCTGCCGTCGGCAGCTTCTTCTTCATCTGCTTCGTGATGCCGAACACGAACAGCCACGCGGTGCCCGCCAGGAACAGGGACACGAGCGCGGCGACGCCGAAGCCCTGGTACGAGAGGAAGAGCCACGCCATGAACAGGCAGAAGCCCAGGATGCCGCCAAGGGCGATGAAGCCGCAGCCACCGCCCGACGAGGGAACCGGCGGGCGGTAGTGCATGTGCGGGCCACCACCGGGTGGCGCCCCGAACGGCTGAGGGCCCCAGCCACCACCTTGTGGCGGACCCCAGCCACCGCCTTGCGGCGGACCCCAACCCGGCGGACCGGCAGGCGGCGGACCCCAACCGCCACCGCCTCCCGGAGGGGGTGCGCCTCCTTGCGGAGGACCCCAACCACCTTGCGGACCGTACGGACTGCTCATTCGACCCTACCTCGCTGCTGTCTCGTGGGCTCGCGTAGTACGAGACTGGCCCGGCCACGCTCCCCGGGTCTCGCCCTGCGTTCGCCCAATGAGAGCAGAACGTGAGGAGGCGCGGCACCCTTTAGTCCAGGCGCGGCCTCCGCTAAGGTCGTGCGGAACCGATGGAATTGCCGCCGCGCAGCCTCCCTGCGAAACGGGAGATCTTGCTCAAGCTGCTCGAGAAGAGCAGCGCGCGGCTCTTCCTCGACCCGCGTCACGACGGCGTCGTGGTCCCCAAGTGGTTCCTGAAGCAACCCGAGCTCGTGTTGCGTGTGGGCTACGAGCTGAGCCCCACCATCCCCGACCTCCAGGTCGGCGACGACCATCTCTCGTGCACGCTCACGTTCAACCGCCGGCCGACGTGGTGCAAGCTGCCGTTCTCCGCGATCTACGCGGTCATCAGTGACGCGGACGGGCGCAGCGTCGTCTGGCCGGAGGACGTGCCGGTCGAGAGCCAGCTCCTGCGGAGCACGGGCCCCAAGCCGCCGCCCCCACCAAAAGAGAAGCCGGCGGCCGCTCGACCCGCTCGCATCCGCTCCGTTCCGCCTCCGCAACCGAGCGCGGCCGCGGAGCCGCGAGCGACGTCGAACGCTCCCCCTGGCTCAGCGCTTCCGGCCGCCCCCGCCGGCCTCCCGGAGAGCCACGGCGCGGGAGGCGTGAAGGGAACCAGGCGGCCGCTGCCGCCCTATTTGCGGGTCGTGAAATAGAATGCCCTCCTGGATCAATCGCGGCTTCACGACGGTGCTCCTCGTCGCCATCGCGTTCGCCGCGGAGCACGCGCTGCCGCTCATCATCCCCGACACGGCCTGGCGTGTGCTCGTCCAGCAGGCGCTGGTCGCCGTCGTCATCGCGCTCTCGCTGAACGTCATCAACGGGATGGCCGGGCAGTTCTCGATCGGCCACGCCGGCTTCGTCGGCATGGGCGCGTACACCGGCGCGGTCGTGGCGAGCAGCATCCACCACGCGCTCGGCTCGCCCTCCGAGTATTCGTTCGCGCACTCCTTCGCCATCGTGCCGCCGTCCATCATCGCGGCGGGCCTCGTCGCGGGCGCGTTCGGCTTCCTCCTGGGCCTGCCCAGCTTGCGCCTCAAGGGCGATTACCTCGCGATCGTCACGCTCGGCTTCGCGGAGATCTTCCGCTTGCTCATCGCGACGAGCTCGCCGGGCGCACCGGAAGGCACGCTCTCCCATTTCCTCGGGCAGCTCGGCGGCCAGCAGGGCTACGGCGGCCCGGAAGATCGCGGCATCGCGCAATACGCGGGCGGCTTCTGGCTCGTCGGCGGCGCCATCCTCAGCGTCATCGTCGCGTGGCGTCTGAAGTTCTCCGGCTGGGGACGCGCGCTCCGCGCCCTTCGTGAGAACGAGGTCGCCGCGGCGGCCGTGGGCGTCGACCCGACTCGCTACAAGGTCACCTCGTTCGTCATCTCGGCCATGGGCGGCGGCGTCGCGGGCGCGCTCCTCGCGCAAATGCGCGACGGCACGCCCACCGTGCAGCCCGATCAGTTCAACTTCTTCTTCTCCTTCGACGCCATCACCATGGTCATCCTCGGCGGGAGCGGGAGCGTGAGCGGCGCCGTCATCGGCGGCATCTTCATCACCGTGACGAACCGCATCATCGAGCAGCTGCAGCGCCTCGACAGCGTCGAGGCGTTCACGCGCGAGCACCCCGATCTCGATCTCAACGCGCTTCGCATGGTCGTCTACGCGGCCGTGCTCGTCGTTCTCATGGTGCTCCGGCCCTCGGGCATCTTCGGCGAGCGAGAGATCGCCAAGCTCCGGCGGCTGCCCGGAGAGAAGGCGGCCTGATGGCGGCGCTCGAGCTCGTCCACGTCTCGAAGCGGTTCGGCGGCCTCAAGGCCGTGAGCGACGTCTCGTTCACCGTGCCCGAGCGGTCGATCTTCGGGCTCATCGGCCCCAACGGCGCGGGGAAGACCACCGTCTTCAACCTCGTCACCGGCGTCTACGACTTCGAGGGGACAATCACCTTCGGCGGCACGAGCCTCGCCGGCAAGAAGCCCGCGGACATCGCCCGGCTCGGCATCGGCCGCACGTTCCAGAACATCCGCCTCTTCCAGAGCCTGACGGTGCTCGAGAACGTGCTCGTCGCGTGTGAGAAGCGCCGCCGCGCCCACCTCGGCGCGGCCCTCCTCCGCTCGCCCTTGTTCTTCCGCGACGAGGCGGACATGCGCGAGCAGGCCATGAAGCTCCTCGCCATCTTCAAGCTCGAGCACATGGCGGAGGAGGTCTCGACCTCGCTCTCTTACGGCAACCAGCGCCGCCTCGAGATCGCCCGGGCCATGATGCTCAAGCCGAAGATGCTCCTGCTCGACGAGCCGGCTGCCGGCATGAACTACGGCGAGGCCGAGGGGCTCAAGGAGCAGATCCGCTGGCTTCGTGACGAGTTCGAGATCACCGTCGTCCTCGTCGAGCACAACATGCAGGTCGTCATGGGCGTCTGCGAGGACATCCACGTCCTCGACCACGGCGAGACAATCGCCCACGGGCCGCCCGAAGCGATCAAGAAAGACCCGAAGGTGCTCGCGGCTTACCTCGGCGAAGAGGTCGAGCCCGGCGCGGAGGCGGCCGCCGGATGAGGACCGCGCACCCCAACCGAGAGAAGCCCAAGGTCGGGATCGGCGAGCCGATCCTCCAGATCAACAAGCTGAAGGTCGCTTACGGCGGAATCAAGGCGCTCAAGGGCGTCGACCTCGAGGTCCGCCGCGGCGAGATCGTCGCGATGATCGGCGCCAACGGCGCCGGCAAGACGACCACGCTGAAGACCATCGCGCGCCTCTTGCCCATCGCCGAGGGGAGCATCGTCTACGACGGCGCGGACATCGGTTCGCTCTCCACGGAGGACGTGGTCGAGGCGGGCATCTCGCTCGTCCCCGAGGGCCGCGCCATCTTCGGCGGCCTCACCGTGAAGGAGAACCTCGAGCTCGGCGCGTTCAACCACAAGAACCGCAAGTTCATGGCCGAGACGATCGACGACACCGTCGCGCTCTTCCCCCGCCTCGGCGAGCGCATGAAACAGGAGGCCGGCACGCTCTCCGGAGGCGAGCAGCAGATGCTCGCCATCGGCCGCGCCATGATGGCCCGTCCCACCTTGCTCCTCCTGGACGAGCCGTCGCTCGGCATCGCCCCCAAGCTAGTCCAGCAGATCTTCGAGGCCATCGCCGCCATCGCGAAGAGCGGCACGACGATCCTCCTGGTCGAGCAGAACACACGCCTCGCGCTCAAATACGCCAAGCGCGCGTACGTCCTGCTCACCGGTGAGATCGCCAAGACCGGCGAGAGCAAGGTCCTCGCCGAGGATCCGGAGATCCAGAAGCTCTACCTGGGCGGCTGAGTCCCTTCGCCGCGGCCGCGCCCGTCAGCCCGGCTCGTCGTAGAAGCCGCCGACAAGGTCCTCCACGAACGCGTCCACCGCGGGCGCGTCGAGGGCGACGAGCACGGCTGGCCATAACGCTTCCGTCAGCGCATCGAAGTCGAGCTCGAGCTTGGCGCCGTAAGTCGCGAGCGCGGCCTCGACGGTCTGGGCCTTGTGCGCGTGGAAGAGGAGCTCGAGCGTGGCGCGCCTCTGGCGCTGCGTCGCCTCGAGCGAGCGGATGTGTTTGTCCGTCTTCCCGATGGCCGTGATGCCGAGCTCTGTCGCCTTCTCGCCGCCGGGGCTGACGATCTCGCCGACGGGCTGCTCGAGCAACCACGCGAGCAGCTCCTTGCGCGCGGCGACGAAGGCGGGCTCGTCGCTCCGGCGGATGAAGAAGTCCGCCACCATGTCGAGCGAGCGGCGCGCGAAGGACTGGAGGAACTTCTTGCGCTCGGGCTCGAGCCGCTTGTCGAACTCCTCGCGGACCGCCTCGAGCCCCTTGGCGAACGCGCCGAGCCCGATCGAGAGCGGACCCATCCGCTTGAGCAGGCTCGGCAGACCCCACTCCGCGGTGAACGGGTTCACCTTGCGCGAGAACTCGTCGAGCGCGTCGTCGAGGACGTCCCGCGCGATCTCCTCGAACGCGCGCTGAGCGAGCAGCTCGCGGACGAGCTTCTCGGGCACGAGCCCCGGGCGCTCGAGGAGCCGCTCCCACGCCTCCCTTGCCTCCGGCGAGACGTAGGTCCCGAGCTTCTCGGGCGCCTCGCGCATCCTCGCCATCCGCAGGAGGACCGCGGTGCGCGCGATGGGCCGGATCGTCGAGGCGACGAAGGGCTCGGCGGTGAACGACTCGACGAGGCGGACGAGGGCAGCCTCGTCCACCACCTTGCCGACCGGCGCGGTGAGGAGTGCGCGTGTGCCCACCTCGAGGTTCTCGCGCAAGCGGCGCTTGCCCTCCGCGCTTCGGAGGCGCGCCTTGGCCCACGCGACGTGTCTCGCCTTGAGCTCGGCCTTCGGTCCGTCGGTCAAGGCGCCCCCAGGTAGTCGCAGTTGCTCTTGGCCAGGCAGAGATGCGTCTGTGGATGCGAGAGGTAGTGCACGTCGGTCCCGTCCGTCTGGAAGAAGCGCGCGACAAGGTTGGTGAGGTAGGTCCCGTTGTCCCAGCTCTCGCAGGGGTTGCCGAACTTGAACGTGTGCGTGCCCTCGGGAACCACGTACGCGTCGAGCAGGCCGGTCAGGCGCCGTCCGTCCGGCGTCCACGCGAGGTCCGCCCCCGTCCGCGGGATGCCCAGCAAGCGGGGCGCCCACACCTGATCGATGGTGTCGGGCGTCGCGGCCTGCGTGAGGCGAACGAGGCGGTGCGGCACCGGGGCCGCCTGCTCGGCGTAGAGCGCGGTCCCTTCGTCGAGGTCGTCGGCGTCGTAGAGCGCCTCTTCACAGCGGGCCACGCTCGGCGCGTTGGGGACACATCTGTCGGTCGACTCGTCGCAGCTCGAGTTGCCGACGCACGCCACGTCCGCGGAGGCGCAGCCCGTGGGGAAGCAGGCGAGCTCCTCGTCGTCGGTCGTGAAATACGTGCCGTCGATCGCGGCGTTGCCGGTCTGGGTGCACGTGGGGCCCGCCGGGTGCCGCGCGAGCGCCGTCACCCCTTCGATGACGTGGTTGTCGATGAGGTCCTGGTTGGGCGTCTTGGCGCCGAGCGCCGCGTAGAGCGCGGCGGGCGTGACGTAGTCCGCGTACTCGGGGAACTTCGCCCCGTCCTCCGGGTTGAAGAAGGGGAGCGCGCCGGTGGCCCGCGCGAAGGCGATGCCCGAGTTGAGCGGCACGTTCATGTCGCCGATCGTGTTGACCGTGAGCACCGCGTGCGGCGCGATTACCGCACCGAACGGATCTGTCATCGGCTTGATCGCGTAGTAAGGCGCGAAGCTGATCGGGTCGCCCGGGTCGAGCGCCATCTGCGCGAGCTGGATGAAACGGCGGAGCGACGGAGTCTGACGGATCTGTCCGTATCCCTCGGCCGGGGCGGTGAGCGCCGTACCCTCGCCGTAGAACAGCCCCTGGAACATGCCGCAGCTCGAGTACGTGCAGGTGTCGGTCTCGGTCAGGTTCACCTGGTCCTGCGGGAACCGGCCGCGCCCGTACGCGCTGATCTCTGTGATGGCCTTGGTGCCGGCGGGGATCGTCGGCGCGCAGCTCTCGTAGTCCTTCACGATGTCCTTGCCGGCGAAGAAGCTGACGAGCACGCCGTCCCCCACCGAGGCGGGGAGGCCGACGCGGAAGGCGAGCTTGTCGTCGACGCGCGCGCAGCGGAGCTCCCCGTTGGACTGGTTGTAGACGAACACCGTCGTGTCCTGGATCTCGCTCGGGGCCACGCAGTCGATCTCGAGCGTGCCGGTGTCGTTGGTGTCCGGCATGACCCAGCGGATCGAGACCTCGCCCACCTGGCACACCGTGCACTCGCCGTCTTGATCGAGCCGGCCGTCGCACGGCTCCGGCCCGCTCTCGGTCACCGGCACGCTGACGAGCAACGGGCCCCAGAGCCGCAGGAGCACGGCCTCGATCACGCCGCCCTGGAACGAGCGGATGCCGATATCGGTGAGGCCGCCGCCGCCGGAGCCGGGGGACGCGCTCGTCACGTAGGCGTCGATGGCCCCGTGGATGCCGGAGAGGATGCCGCCGAGCGACTCGCCCCACGTGCTGAACTTCGCGTCGGGGCCGCCCACGTCCGCCACGCCGTTCCCGTCGAAGTCACCGGGCACCTCGGCCGTTCCGTCGCCGTTCGTGTCGCAGTCCTCCGTCGCGGGCTGGTCCCAGCCCGTCGTCGCGTTCTGGCAGAGCATGCGGCCGCTGCTCGTCCCGAACGTGCGGAAGATGCGGACGAGCTGGATGTGATCGAGCACGGACTGCCGAACGCCGTCGCGCGTGTGGAAGAGGTAGCTCGACCAGAAGTCCCCGCCCGAGTCGGGCAGGCCGTCGCGATCGAGGTCTCGCGCGCGGCCGGTGAGGATCGCGTCCGCCAGCGGCCCGACGCAGCCGCCGCCGAAGAGGCCCTTGGCGACCGTCTCGATGCCTGCGCCGCCGAAGTCGAGCTCGTGGCCCATGGCGTTGATGCCGACCGTCGCCATGCCGTGCCGCGCGATGTTGCCGGCGTAGAAGACGAGCTCGAGGAAGTTGCCGGTGTAGCCGTGCCCGTAGATGTTCACGTCGAACGGCTGCTGGTGCTCGGCCGTCTCCTTGGGGACGACGAGCCAGAACTGCACCTCGTCCTCGTGGACCTCGCCGTCTCCGGTGAGGTAGTCGAGCCGGAAGGCCGACTTGGGGTCGGTGTTGTCGGGACCGCCCTCGAGCAAGAAGGGTGATTTGTAGGTGCCGATGATGATCGTGTCGACGGCCTCGAGACCACGCAGCAAGAGCTCGACGTCGGGCCCGCCGGCTTCACCGAAGAGCTGCTCCACCGCGAGCTTCAAGGTCGACTCGATGTCCGCGACCTTCACGACGTAGAGGTTCGACGAGAGGTTCTTGCACGCCTCGGTCTGCTCCCAGCCGGGTGTCTCGGTGGCGCCCTCGGCCAGGCCGCTGGTCTGGCCCACCGCGCGCTCCACCCGGAGCTCGGGCGGGAACTGCGAGGCGAAGCGACCGAACGGGCCCTCCCCGTAGAGCCCGTCGCGCAGGCGCTTCATGTCGTCGACCGTCGGCTGGGTGGTGAAGCCCCAGGTGAAGGCCACGCGCGTGATGCCGGTGCCCGCGAGGTCGCCGTAGTAGTTGGAGCGCGCCGTATCGCTGAGGACCTCGGCCACGCGCACGGCCATCTCGCGCTGCGTGGCGTGGAACACGTGGGAGAAGGGCGACTTGACCGGGTTGCCGTTTGCGTCGACGAGCCGATCCGTCAGGACGACGGCGTACTTCGTCATCTCGTCGAGCGGCAAGATGGGGCGCACGACGAGCGTGTCGGTCTCGCGCTCGTAGAACGTCATCAGGTGGTCGGCGACACACTGATCGCGTGACCGACGCCGCGCCACACACGTCGCCTCGCCGTAGGCCGCGCTCGCGGGGTTGTCGCAGTTTTCCAGATCGGGCGCGGGGCACGCGAACGGATCGTCCAGGTTGGGGACGTCGAGCACGCCGTCGAAATCCGTGTCGTCGGCCGGACCGAAGGTGGCCTCCGTGATGGTGCCGCGGCTCGACTCGTCGCGCGTCTCGAAGAGGAGGTTTCGCTCGGAGGCGCGTGTGTCGTTGGCCCAGTACCGGTCGAGGCGCTTGAGCGTGTACTCGAAGTTGCCGTTGCCCAGATCGAGCGGCACGGGCACGCCCGTCTCGAGGTTGATCAGGTAGACCGCGTCGTTCTCGAAGTCGTAGTCGTCGCCCTGGTGGCGCGTCTTGATGTTGTCGATGTCGAGCGCGGCCTGGGTCACGCCCTTCGGTGCGTCCCCGACGACGCCGAGATCGAAGGAGACCGAGAGCGGCATGAACGTGCCCCAGCCCTCGAGCTCGTCGAAGCGCTGCCGCGCGTCGCGCTCGATCTCGGTCGGCGCGGTGAGGCTCGCGTTCACGCGCAGTCCCGTGCGGCTCGTCGGATCCGCCCAGGTCGCCGTGTCGTTGGGCAGCGGGATGTCGGGCAGCGGCGTGTGCGCCAGGTCGTACCGGATCGCCGCGCCCGAGCCTTCGGGGGTGCGCCCGAAATCGAGCGGCGCCGACTCGTTGCAGCCGGTCACGGTGACGGACGCCGCCAACGCCGGGATCAGCGAGGACAAGAAGAGGTTACGGGGAGCGACCATAGGGCTTTTCCGGGGGAGCAGTTTCATCCCGCAGCGGCGAGCAGAGAAGGGCAAGTTTCCGGCGGACCGCGACACTGACCTACAAGGAATTACAAGTCGATGACAATCGCGGCTCGGGCCGATGTTACTCCCCCGAATACCGCGATGAACATCGCCCTTGGCATCCTGTACTTCTCGGTCCTGCTCCTCCTCTCCTGCTACGGCGTGCATCGCCTGCACCTCGTCCTTCTGTGCAGGCGCCACCGGAGCCGGATCGCCTCGTGGGTCGGTGACGCGCCGCTGCTCACCTCGAAGGACCCGGCGGAGCTGCCGCACGTCACCATCCAGCTCCCGCTCTTCAACGAGTCGACCGTCGTGGAGCGCCTGCTCGAGGCCGTCGCCAAGATGGACTACCCGGCGAGCCGGCTGGAGATCCAGGTCCTCGACGACTCGACGGACGAGACGCGCGCGATCACGCGCGCGCACGTCGAGCGCCTGCGCGAGCGCGGGCTCGACGCGGTGTACATCCACCGCACGGACCGCGTGGGCTACAAGGCCGGCGCGCTCGAGCACGGCATGAAGATCGCCAAGGGCGAGCTCATCGCCGTCTTCGACGCCGACTTCGTCCCGCAGCCTGACTTCGTGCGCGCGGTCGCTGGCCACTTCGCGGACCCGCAGATCGCCATGGTACAGACCCGCTGGGGCCACATGAACCGCGAGGTCAGCACGCTCACGCGGGTGCAGGCCATCATGCTGGACGGCCACCACCTGGTGGAGAACCGCGCTCGCTACGGCGCCGGCTTCCTCTTCAACTTCTCGGGCACCGGCGGCATGTGGCGCAAGGCCGCGATCATCGACGCAGGCGGCTGGCAACACGACACGCTCACGGAAGACCTGGACCTGTCGTACCGCGCGCAGCTCAAGGGCTGGCGCTTCATCTACCGTCCCGACGTCGTGACGCCGAGCGAGCTGCCGGAAGAGGTCTCGGCCGTCCGCGCGCAGCAGTTCCGCTGGGCCAAGGGCACGGTGCAGACCGCGCGCAAGCTCATGGGCCGCGTGATGAGCGCGGACCTCTCGCTCGGCCAGCGCATCGAGGCGTTTTTCCACCTGACGCCCCACTTCGCGTACCCGCTCCTCCTCCTGTTGAACATGTTGCTCCTGCCGGCGCTGGTGCTGTTCCCCGCGGCGGACACGACGACCATGCTCCTCCTGGATCTGCCGCTCCTCACGGCGACGACGGGCTCGCTCGCCGCGTTCTACATGGAGGCCGATCGCGCGCAGGGGCGGAACCCCTTCGCGGCTCTCCTCCGCCTTCCGATGATCATCGCGATCGGCACCGGGCTCGCGCCGCACCTCACGCGCGCCGTCCTCGACGGCCTCCGGCACATGGCCGGGGAGTTCGTGCGCACGCCCAAGCAGGGAACGAACAGCGCCCGCTACAAGGCCCGGGCCGACCTGCCCCTGACCGAGGTGCTGCTCGCGCTCCTCTCCTTCGGCTCGTTCGTCGCCTCGATCCGCAGCGGTCACTGGTTCGCGACGCCGTTCGCGCTGCTCTTCACCTTCGGCTACGTCTACGTGGCCGTGCTCGTCTCCCTCGAGCAGGTGAACCGCAAGCGCGCCGAGCAGACGCTCGGCATCGCGAGCGAGCGCCCGAGCGATCCGGCCCCCGCGGTGGTGCCGGACCTCATTTCGGAGTAGCCCGATTTCAGACTAGAAATCGATAACGCGCGCTTCTAACATCGCTCTCCACGGGGCGAGGAGCCGCGCCGCATGACAAAGGCTGAAATCGTTCAGGCCATCTACGCGAGGCTAGGCGGCTTCTCCAAGAAGGAAGCCGCCGATCTCGTCGACCTCGTCTTCGACACGATGAAGGAGACGCTCGGCCGCGGCGAGAAGATCAAGGTCTCGGGGTTCGGGAACTTCGAGCTTCGGGACAAGCGGCCGCGCCAGGGTCGCAACCCGCAGACGGGCGACCCCATCGTCATCACGGAGCGCCGGGTACTCAGCTTCAAGGCGAGCAACATCCTCAAGCAGGGCTTGAACCCCAGCCGCGGGTCGCGCGCCGATGAGCACGGCTCGAACGGTGCGGCGAGCCACGGCTCGTCGGGTGCCTCACTCTCCGCGTCCTCTGCCAGCATCGGCGGCTCCGATCCCACGCGCGCCTGAACTAGACCGTGCCCTCCGACCGGCCTCGTATTATCCCGGTGCCCATGTCCTCGAGCCGCGGTACGCAGCTGGAGAAGCTCTATTACCGGATCGGTGAGGTGGCCGGCATCGTCGGGGTGGAGCCTCACGTCCTCCGCTACTGGGAGACGGAGTTTCGCTCCGTTCGCCCGCAGAAGTCGGCGCGTGGCCAGCGCATCTACTCCCGGCGGGACGTGGACACGCTGCTCAAGGTGAAGGAGCTGCTCTACGGGCACCGCTTCACGATCGCCGGCGCCAAGCAGAAGCTCCGCGAAGGCGGCCCCATCGAGCCTGCGCCCGCGCCTGCGCCCGCCGCGGCGGAGGTGGAAGCAGCACCGGTCGTCGAGCAAGCCCCCGTCGCTGCCGCGCTCCCTGCGCCCGCCGCCGTCGCCTCGTTCGTCGGGCTCGACGATCTCCGCGCCGTCCGCGACGAGCTCCTCGAGCTGCGCGCCCTCGCCGAAGGCTTCCTGGAGGAGCTGTTCGAGGAGACGCCCGCGCGCGCCCGGACGGAGCCGCTCCAGCGAGCGAAGTAGCGGCTCGTGCCTCCGCCCGCGGAGAGCTCACGGCTCGCGCTCTCGGCCGGCGACGGCTTCACGATCACGCTCGGTGTGCCGGCCGGCGCGGTCGAGCTTCCGGCGGCGGAGCTTCCGCGGCCGGACGTGTCGCGTCTTCCCGGCGCGGTGCTCCTCTCGGTGCGCGGCTGGAACGCGCCGGGATCCATCGTGCGCGCAGGCTGCGTCGGCGGGCCCTCGAGCCGCTACGCGCCCGGCATCGAGGAGGTGCTCTTCGAGAAGGCGACGTGGATGACGCTCACCCGCGCAGGTCTTCAGCCCGAGCGCCTGGGGCAGACGGCCGCACACGACACCGACCGCACGTTCCAGCGAACGCTCGAGGGAACGGACGCGGGCGCGGCCGTCCGCCTCGAGCACGCGCTCGCGTTCGATGGTCCTGACAGAACCGTTCTGTTTTGCTCGGCGCTCTGTCGCGGCGACGCGAGCACCTGCGCCGCGGTCACGCTCGACATCGCCGGGACGAGCGCGCCTCCGCCCAGGCCCAGCCTGGTCGTGAAGAGCGCGCTCCTCGCGGCGGAGATGCCGATGGTCTTCTTCGGAGCCGCGGCCGCGACCTTCGTCGCCGTGGTCGCGCTCATCCTCTGGAGGCGACCGTACCCGCGCCCGTGACCCTCCACGTCAGAACGGGATGTCGTCGTCCCCGCCGCCGCCGTAGCCGAAGTCGTCCGGCGGGCCCTGGTCGTCCTGGTGCGAGGGGCCGCGGCCGCCACCACCGCCGCCACCGCCACCGCCACCGCGCGGGCCGCCGCCACCGCCGCCGCCGCGCGGCTCGAACCCGCCCTCGTCGCGCTCGACGCTGCGGCCACCGGCGCCGCCGCTGCGCCCCGCGAGGATGACGTTGTTCGCGCTGATCTCGGTCTTGTAGCGCTTGTTGCCGTCGCGATCTTCGTAGCTGGAAGAGCGGATGGAGCCCTCGACGAAGATCGTGGAGCCCTTCGCGAGGATCTTGGCGAGGGCCTCGCCTCGTTTCCCCCAGATGACGACGTTGTGCCAGTCCGTCCGCTCTTTGCGGACGCGGTCCTTGTCCAAGTAGGACTCGGTGGTCGCCAGCCGGAGGTTCAAGACGGCCTGGCCGCCCTGCGTGTAGCGCAGCTCGGGGTCGGCCCCGAGGTTCCCCAGCAACATCACCCGATTCAGACCCTCAGCCATGGTGCCTCTCGGGGGCGGTGTCCCTCGGGGAGAGGGTTGCGTCAAGCGCGGGGCCGCCCGGGTCGGAAAGAGAATGTCCGGAGCAGCGCGAGCGCCGCGAGGACCAACGTCTCCACACCCCCGGCGGGGCGCGCGCCGACCGCGCAGCCACAGCCGTCCGGGCTCGGCGGCTGCTCGGACGAGGGCCCGCTCGCCTGCGGCGCAGGCGGCGCGGGCGCCTTCTTCGTCACGCCGAGCGCGGGCGCGTCCTCGGCGAGGAGCGGCTCGAGCGGAGCGGGCGCGGCCCGATCGAAGGGGAGGCCGGTCAACGCCTGGATGGGCCTGCCTTTGACGCTGCGCGGAGCAGCGCCCCACACACCGCGCTTCGGGCTCGAGCAGGCGACCGGCTCCGTCCACGGGTGGCGAATGGCGTACCGAGTCTGAAAGTCCGCCGATTCTCCGGGCTGGAACGAGAGATCGCGCGCGGCGCCTCCGCCGTCGCGCAGGTGATAACGCGCGACCGTCAGCGCGCGGGGAGCGCGGACCGGCGGGGCCGCGAGGGAGAAGCGGATGTCTTTCATCGCCCCGTGTGGGCTCGTGACACGCAAGCCCTTGGCCTCGAGCTCCGCCGCGCACGCGGCGAAGACCGGCCCGAGCTTCTCGGCCCCGTCGAGGTCCACCTTCACCGTCCACTCCTTGGTGGAGGTGGACGTGGTCACCGACACCGTACCTTCGAGCTTCGGCGTCTTCTCGAGGGCCGCCTGGAAACAGGGCAAGAGCGCGGCCTCGACGTGGTGCACGCTCGCCTCGTGCAGGCCTGCCGGCGTCACCGGACGGACCCGCGGCATCTCCGTCGTCTTGGTGAGGCTCGGGAGCCGATCGGCGCCGAGCGCGTCCCACTGCTCCGCCGTGAGCGGCGGGCCGGCGCACGGCGCGCACGACTCGGCGCCGCCCGCATACGTCAGGACGATACTGTCAGGTTTGCCGGCCAGGGTCCTCTCGAGCGTCGCAGCCCAGAGGCCGCCGAGGCTCCCGGCCGCGGCCTCGGTCACGCCGAGATCCGTCGGCGCAGCGACGCTCTCGCCCGCGAGCTCGAGGCGCTGCTCGGCACCGACGAGCCACACCACCGTTTCGTTCGGGCCGTCGCCTGCGACGAGACGAGAGGGCAGGCCAGGGGTCACGCCCTCCACGCTGACACGCAGCGGAGGCAGGACCGACGCGCCGCCGGGAGTCTTCACCAGGCTCGATGCGCGGCCCGTCACGATCAGGAGACGTGTCCGATCGCGCGCGGCGCGCTCGAGCACCTGTGCTCCGCTCGCGCTCACCGCGTACCCGTGCTCCTTCAGCCAGCCGGAGGCGCTCGCCGCGTCTTCTCCCTCGACGATGTGAGCGTCCTCGTAGGGCTTCACCGAAGGTCTCCCGGCGCGTGGCGCGAGCGGAGGCAGAGGCTCCGAGGTGGGCGCCTGCTTCGGTGGCTCGAAGAGGGGCGTGCAAGGGTCCTGCTCCCAGAGCTCCTCCAGGCGCGGCGCCGTGAACCGATCCAGGGCGGCGAGCGCGTCGGGCGGCGCGCTCTGCACGTCGTCGAGGTCCACCGTCTCCGGGACCGGTATCACCAGCGCGAAGTCGTCGAGCGTGCCCTCGACCGATGCCTGAAATGACAGAACCGTCGTGCTCTCGTCGCGCAGCGCGACGATCGCCGTCGCGCTGCTCGCCGGCGCGCCGCCCTTCGTGGCGAGCAGCCCGGGGATCGCCTCGGCGCGATCCGAGAGCGTCGCTGCCGCGCCCAGGACACACGCCGTAACGAACCGGAAGCGCGTTGCCATCGCTCTCTTCATAGCCGAAAACCGCCCGGCATCGCGCCGCGCAGCCGGAGGAGCGCTATAAAGGAGTCGCCATGCGCGCCGCGTCCACGTTGCTCTTGTTCGCCGTCCTCGCCTCCGCCTGCGGAGCCAAGGTGGTCTTCGTGGACGAGGACGGGGGCGGCGGCAGCGGCGCGTCCACCACGACCGGCTCGGGCATCCCCTCGGGGTCCTCGGGGTCGACCGGCTCCACGACCGGCGACACGAGCTCGACGACGACGGGCGGCTTCACCGCGCCGTGCCAGCGGCTCTGCATGGAGCACCCGACCTGCCTCGGCGGCGACTGCCTCGAAGAGTGCAACGCGCTCCGCCAGCCGGGGTGCGAGACCGAGACCGACGAATACATCCTCTGCCTCGCGCACAACTTCGGCCCCAACTGCGAGCTCGGGAACATGTGCGCCGGCGAGTTCGCGGTGTACCAGAACTGCTTCGCGCCCACGATCGACTGCGTCGAGATCACCTGCTCGGAGAGCGACGGGGAGTGCGAATGCCAGTCGAGCTGCGACGGCACGATCCTCGAGCAGGCGTGCCGCGAGAACGACGACTTCTACAAATGCGACTGCGCCGTCGAGGGCCAGCGCATCGGCGAGTGCGTCCAGTCGGACAAGGTCTGCGAGCTGGATCTGGGGTGCTGCAAGGAGCTGTGGCTCCTCCTGCAGGGTTAGTTCACTCGCACGCCCTCCCGCTCCTCCACCTTGTCGAGCGCGGCCATGAGGCCGTGGGTGATGCCGCGGAGCGAGTCCTCGTTGATGCGGAGGGTCACGCCGTTGCTCACGAAGGTGACGTGCACTGTCCCGCAGGGGCACTGGGTGATGCGAACGGACGGGTTCGAGCCCAGGACCGCGTGCGGACCGCAGGCCTTTCGGTCTGACATGTTGGGCAGCCTAACACTCCAACCTCCCCGCCCGGAAAGGCGGCGACGCCCCATTTCTGCCAACCATGTTGGCAACTCGGCACCGCGGTTGCCGGTGGGCGTGGCAAATGAGCAGGCCTCCCACTCGTCTTTTCCCTGGAATCACGCGGTCTTCACGAGGAGCAGCGCCGGCACGCACAGTGCTTGAAGGCGGGCCTGGCTCCCTGGTACGGTAACTCCGCTTCGACTGCTCTCGCTGCTTCGACCTGAAAGGACCTCGGGCACATGACGCGAAGGATGAAGACTCTGCAGGCCCTCGCTGCTGGCGGCCTCCTCACCTCGGCCTTCGGCGCCGCCTCCACGGGCTGCCTGAACCGGCCCATCGACCGCCTCGAGCCGCGAACGACGTCGACCGTCGTCGAGCGCCTCACGCAGAGCGCCGTCGACAAGATCGACCTCGTCCTCGCCATCGACAACTCGGTGTCCATGGCGGACAAGCAGGCCATCCTCGCGGACGCCGTGCCCGACCTCGTCGACCGCCTCGTGCAGCCCATCTGCGTCGACAAGGCGACGGGGGACCCAGATCCCAATGGCACCGTTGTCGACGCCGCAGGCAACTGCCCCGACCCGTACAAGCCCGAGTTCCCGCCGATCAAGGACATCAACATCGGCATCATCAGCTCGAGCTTGGGGGCGCTCACGGCCAACCAGTGCGACGGGTCGTCCGGAGCGAACCCGACGCACAACGACAAGGGTCACCTGCTGAGCCGAACGTCTGGCGGCACGGCCAACACCTACCAGAACAAGGGCTTCCTCGCGTGGGACCCGGCCAACGTCCGCGGTGGCACCACGGCGGCCGCCGACCTGAAAACAACGCTGACCGACATGGTCGTCGGCGTCGGCCAGATTGGCTGCGGCTACGAGATGCAGCTCGAGTCGGTCTACCGCTTCCTCGCGGACCCCGATCCGTACGACACGCTCTCGCAGACAGGCGACGGTCGCTTGCAGGAGAACGGGACCGACCAGGTTCTCCTCCAGCAGCGCGCGGACTTCCTCCGCGCCAACTCGCTCCTCGCCATCCTCATCCTGACGGACGAAAACGACTGCTCGGTGGATGTCAGCGGCCAGGGCTACCTCGCGCTCTCGTCAGGTGGTTTCTACAAGGCGACGGACGAGTGCCAGAACGACCCGAACGACAAGTGCTGCACCAGCTGCGCGCTCGGCAACCCCGAGGGCTGCGCGTCGGACGAGGCGACGTGCGGGGCACAGGGCTCGAGCGCAGCGAACAAATACAACACGCAGGCGAGTGAGGATCACCCGAACCTGCGCTGCTACGAGCAGAAGCGCCGCTACGGTGTGGACTTCCTCTACCCGGTCTCGCGCTACGTCAACGCGTTCCAGAACGCGAAGATCGACCCGTCGCGTCGCGACCTGTCGGTAAGCGACCCGAACAAGGCCGTGAAGAACCCCATCTTCGACGACCTCTCGAAGACCGGCGTCGCGGTGCGCGACTCGGGGCTCGTCTTCGTCGCCGGCATCGTCGGTGTGCCCTGGCAATACCTCGCCCGCGGCTGCAAGGCCGGCGAGAGCTGCCCCGGCGCAACGCCGGACCTCAACTTCGGGTACAAGAGCTTCAACGAGCTCGCGCAGGAAAAGGCGCTCGACGGCAACACGCCACTCCTCGACGCCCTCATCGGCGATCCCGACGGGCACATCCCCCCGGCCGACCCGTTCATGAAGGAGTCGATCGCCAAGCGCACCGGCGTCAGCGCCATCCTCAACGGCTACTCGCTCCCGGGCGACAACGGCCTCAACGGCCGCGACCGCAACATCGACAGCATCGCCAACGACGACCTCCAGTACGCCTGCATCTTCGAGCTGCCAACGGCCCAGCCGGATGGGTTCGACTGCGGGGACGAGTGCGCGAACAACGCGATGTGTGACGATCCGCTCTGCAACCCGGCCGACAAGTCGGAGCAGGTCAACGCCAAGGCCTACCCGGGTCTGCGTGAGCTCGCCTTGCTCCGCGGGATGCAGAACCAGGGCATCTTCGCCTCCATCTGCCCGCAGCAGCTCGACAACGCCGACGCGGCCAACTACGGCTACCGACCGGCCGTCGGCGCCATCATCGACCGCCTCAAGCAGGAGCTCGGCGGCCAGTGCCTGCCGCGTAAGCTGCCCGTCGTGAAGGGGCAGGTCCCCTGCCTCGTCATCGAGGCAACGCGTACGGACAGCCCCGGCTGCGACGAGAGCATCGGCCGTCGCGCCATCGCGGCGGAGAACCAGAAGGCCGTCGAGGCCGCGCAGGAGGACGAGTTCAACCCCGATCCGCCGTGGAACAACTTCTGCGAGATCGTCCAGTTCGCCTGCCCGCTCGACGACGCCGGTAACTGCGTCGACGGCGACACCTCGAGCGAGCTCTACCAGTGCCAGAACAACGAGACCGTCCCGAACGAGATCAACGGCTGGTGTTACATCGACGCGACGCCGCCCAGTCCGGTCGGCAACGCGGAGCTCGTGGCCGACTGCCCGCCCGACGAGAAGCGCCTCGTTCGCTTCGTGAACAAGGGCCAGCCGCAGCCCGGCGCTACGGTGTTCGTCACGTGCACCGGCGACGCCGTGGAGTGATCGCGGTC
>JAEUKE010000299.1 GCA_016794345.1 Myxococcales bacterium | reverse complement strand
CGGAGTGCAGTGAGTATGTCCGCAGGCCGCTCCACGCGGTTCTGGTCGGCTCTCGGCGGCCGTGGCAGGCCGCCGAGCCCTATGCGGCCGGAGGACCGGCGAGACGGAACGGAGAGAAGGGACAGAGGACGCCTCCCGCCCTCGCTTTCGCGAGCCAATGGAGCGGCCTGCCACGGCCGCCGAGAGCCAAGCCCGTAGGGTATGGAGCTGCCTTCGGGACATACTCACTGCGCTTCGGAGAAGGGCGAACCCCTCCCGCCCTCGCTTTCGCGAACCAAAGGAGCGGCCTGCCACGGCCGCCGAGAGCCAAGCCCGTAGGGTATGGAGCTGCCTTCGGGACATACTCACTGCGCTTCGGAGAAGGGCGAACCCCTCCCGCCCTCGCTTTCGCGAGCCAGGAAGAGCGTGCGCCCCACCCAGACTCGCTGCCTGGAGCGGCGGACCGCGCCCAGGTCCGCGACGGGGAGGGCGACGAATTTGCTAGCGCGGCGCGGGTGAATACTCGAGCCGTTCGCGGTGAACCGCGGCACCGCGGTCCAAGTCGCTCTTGCGCAAGAAGCCGACCGAATCGCCCGGTGGCGCTTGAAGTCGGGGCTGCCGATGGCAATATTAGCCGCAATCAAGTGGCTCGCTCTCGTTCTTCCAAGCAGCTGTCGTTGCCGCGCACCTCGGGGTGGGGTGGGCGTCGGGCGGGGGCGGGGCGGAAGCCGTCGGTTGGTCGGCGGAGCACGCCGCATCGGGCTCGTCCGCTGCACGCGTCGCGGCATCCGGTGCACGTGACGATGCGCGCGGTGTCGGGGCTGGCTCGGTTGCGGAGCGACCTGGCGTTCGGGGTCGTCATCCGGGGGATTCGGGCGGCGCAGCGGGCGGACTTTCGGGTGGTGCACTACTCGGTGCAGCGCGATCACGTGCACCTCGTGGTGGAGGCGGCGAGCGCGGGGGCGCTCTCGTCGGGCATGCGGGGCCTCGCCATCCGCGTGGCGCGTCGGCTGAACGTCGCCTTGCGCAGGCGCGGGAAGGTCTGGGGCGACCGCTGGCACGGCCGGGCGCTCCGCTCGCCGAGGGAGGTGCGCAACGCGCTCGTGTACGTGCTTGTGAACGCGCGCAAACACGGGGAGCTGCCGCTGGGGCTCGACGGCTGCGCGTCCATCTACTGGGCTGCGGACTGCTTCGCCGATGCGCTGTACCGCGACGGGCTCGCCCAGCTCGGCCGCACGCGCGCGCCGCCGGTCGCGCCGCCGCACACGTGGCTGCTCGCGAAAGGTTGGCGCAGGCTCGGCTTGTTGCGGGCGACGGACGCGCCGCGGGCCGCAGCGAAGGCGTAGGCGGGGCGGGCGTTGGGCGTGGCGACGCGGGGGCCAGGCCCGCGGGTGATTCGGGCGGGCGCGGGGCTCGGCCTTGACGCTGGGGCGCGCGCGATCGACATCGCCTAGCCCGATGGCTTCTCCGACCAAGACAAAGAGGCAGCGCGAGACGAACGTCAACGTGTTGCGCGCCTCCCTCCTGCCCAAGCTCGCCCGACGATACGAAGCGAACGGAGAGATCAGCCTCCCTTGCGCGCCGTCGATGCTCGACCACTACCTGAAGACGCTGACGTCGACGTTCGAGCTCCTCGGGCGGCCTTTCAGCGATGCAGAGCGGGCGAACCTCCGAAAGATCCTCGAGAAGCACCTGGAAAAAGGCTGGGCGGAGTCGCCCTATTCGAAGCTCGTCATCAAGTACCACACCGAGCCGCCGCCGCACCCGGGCATCAACTACACGGTGAAGCACGTGGTGAACACCATCGGCGACGAATACGACCGCTGGGTGAAGATGCGTGAGCCGCCGCTCTTCGGGACACACCCCGACGCGAAGGTGGTGCGGCTCGCGGCCGAGCTCGGCGCGCCCGCCGACACACCCGTCCTCGACGTGGGCGCGGGCACGGGACGCAACACGCTGCCGCTCGCGCGGCTCGGTTACCCGACGGACGCGGTGGAGATCGCGCCGGCGCTGGCGGAGGTCCTGCGCAAGATGGTCGCCGACGAGAAGCTCCGGGTGGAGGTCTTCGAGGGCGACGCGCTCGACCCGTCGCTGCCCATCCCGCGAGGCCGCTACAAGCTGATCGTCCTGGCGGAGGTCGTCGCCTCGCACTTCCGCGACACCTCGCAGCTCCGCGCTCTGTACGAGCGCGCGTGTGAGCTCCTCGCGCCGGGCGGCATCCTGCTCTTCAGCGCGTTCGTCGCGATGGACGGCTACAAGCCCGACGCGCTGGCGAAGGAGGTCTCGCAGGTCTCGTGGTGCCCGATCTTCTCGCGGCACGAGCTCGAGAAAGCGGCCGAGGGGTTGCCCCTCGAGCGCGTCGCCGACGAGTGTGTCCACGACTACGAGAAGGAGTTCCTGCCGCCGGAGGCCTGGCCGCCGACCGGTTGGTTCGTGAACTGGTCGCTGGGCTCGGACCTGTTCGCGCTCGGCGCCGGGCGCGCCCCGATCGAGATGCGCTGGCTCAGCTACAGGCGTCGCTCGTAGACCCCCGCACGCACCCGACCTCGACCGGTCACGTGCAGCTTGACCCGATAAGGCCCCGATCGCTTGGCGCAGAGCTCGAGCTTCGGGGCCTCCGCGTTCGTCTTCGCCGCGACGGCCCCGATCGGATCGAAGACCTGGAGGTTCACGTCCGTCACGGTGCCGTCGGCGACCGCGAGGACGGCGTAACACTTGTCGGCGTGCAAGATGACGCGAAAGCCGTGGTCGGCCTCGCCTCGCCGGGCCACGAGCGCAAACGTGTGCACGGTCTCGCTCTTCGGCGCAGCCTGCTCGGCCGAGTAGCGCAGCATCCGGTCGAGCGTGTCCTCGCGATCGGCGCCGGCGCAGCCGAGGAGCAGGAAGGGGAGGGCGAGCGCCGCCCGGCGGTCGAGCACGCGCGATGATGGTGCGTCAGGCCCGGACGGGTCAACCGTCTCGGGCTGAGGTAAGAAAGTCGGACCGCCATGGCATCGCCCCTCCTCGTCTCCGAGCGCGTCACAATCCCGGACGCAGATCTGACGTGGACCGCCACGCGCTCCTCGGGGCCGGGCGGTCAGAACGTGAACAAGGTCTCCTCGCGCGTCGAGCTCCGCTTCGATCTCGAGGGCACCGAAGCACTCTCGGAGCCGGTGAAGAGCCGCCTGCGGCACCTGGCTCGTGGGCTCCTCGACGCCGAAGGACGCGTCCTCATCAAGAGCGACCGGACCCGGGACCAGCACCGGAACCTGGAAGACGCGCGAGAGAAGCTCGCCGCGCTGGTGGCCGCGGCGCTCGTGGTGCCGAAGAAGCGCAGGCCGACGAAGCCCTCGCGAGCGTCCAAGATGCGCCGCCTCTCGGACAAGCGGCAACAGTCCACGAAGAAGCAAGAGCGCCGCCGGTCGGGAGCCGACTGACCTCGCTGGCTCCGGATGGCAAGATAGGGCCTTGCTCAGTCCTCCCGCCCTCGGCGACGTCGTCTCCGGTCGCTATCGACTGGTGCGGGTGCGCGCGCGCGGCGCGTCGGCGATCGTGTTCGAGGCAGTCGACGAGCGCGACGGCCAGCGGATCGCGCTGAAGGTGCTTCGGCCCGAGGCGCTCGGCTTCCAGGGGATCGGCGCGCGGTTCGAGCAGGAGGCGCGGCTCCTCGCCTCCTTGAGCAGCGAGCACGTCGTCCGCGTCATCGATGTCGGGACCACGGACGCAGGGCTTCCGTGCCTCGCGCTGGAGCTCCTCGAGGGCCACGATCTGGGGGCGGAGATCGCCCGCGGCCGGCTCGAGCCCGCGCGCGCGACGGCGCTCGTCCGACAGGCCTGCGCCGCGCTCGCCGAGGCGCACGACCGAGGGATCGTTCATCGTGACATCAAGCCAGCGAACCTCTTCCTCGCGTCGGACGAACGCGGCCGCACGATCCTCAAGGTCCTCGATTTCGGCATCTCGAAGGACGAGGGCCACGGGGAGGCGCTGACGAGCGCGGGCGTCCCACTGGGCACGCCCATCTACATGGCGCCGGAGCAGTTCTATTCGGCTCACGCGGTCGACGCGCGCTGCGACGTCTGGGCGCTGGGCGTGGTCTTGTTCGAGATGCTCGCGGGCTGCGCGCCCTTCGAGGGGCAGACGGCGGAGGACGTCGCAGCCGCCGTGCTCGCGCCGGCGCCCGCCCCCAGGCTCTCGGTGTTTCGATCCGATCTACCCGAGGCGCTCGTCGAGGTCGTCGCGCGCTGCCTGGAGAAAGAGATCGCCAATCGCATCCCGACCGTCCGCGCGCTCGCGAGCGCGCTCGCTCCGTTCGATGTATCCCCTCCCGAGCCGCAGCCGAGCGAGCCGGCGCCGGCCGCGATCGGTCCAGGTGAGAAGGTGATGCCGCGGTTCACGCTGGCGCTGGCGATCGGCTCCGGGATTGCGCTCGCCGTCCTCCTCGTCGCGCTCACCATCCTCGTCGTGCGGCGCGTGCGTCAGAGCGACACCTCGCCGCTCGCGCGGGGCGGGACCGGGAAAGGAGAGCCTACCGTCGCCGACGCGCTCGCGCGACCGAAGCCGGACGCGGACGCCTGGCAGGCCTGCCTCGTCGCGGCGGGCACCGAGATCACACTCCCGGCCCTCGCGACGAGCGGGACGTTCCCCGATGTGGAGCGCGATATCGATCCCCTCCTCTCCGGGAAACACGCGCGGCTCGTCCTGCGCGTACCTTGGGCGTCGGATTCGAAGGTGGACGGCTCTCTCTTCCTCACGCCGATCACCCCGCTCGCGCCGGCGTTCCGCCGCGGCGCGGCGGACGTCGTCGTCGTCACGAGCCAATCGGTCTCGTTTGGCCGCGTCGGCGCCTCCGCGCTGGCGGATCTGGGAAACGACACGCAGAGGCTCGTCGAGCGGCTGTCGAGCGCCCCGCGGGTCGTGCTCGTCGAAGGAGAGACGCCGCTCACGAAGCTCGCCTCGGTCGCCCGCGCGCTCGGGAGCCAGCCCTCACCCGTCGCCCTGGCGGTCGTCGCGCGGAGCGGAGGCGAGCCGTCCGACAAGGGGGTCGGCATCGATGTTTGCCCGCCCCGGCCGCAACGCGGCCCGGCGTTCGAGCCTTCGAGCCGCGCCGCGATCGACAAAGCCGCGCGTGACGTGGTCCGTCGCTGTGCCCTCGCTGCGCCCGGGGCCGCGGGCTCGAAGCTCGACGTCTTCGTCCGCACGTCGGGCGGAGGCTCGCCAACGGTGTGCCTCGAGTCGGCCGAGCTCCCGTCGACGCGGCTCTACCATTGCGTCGCGTCCGGCTTCGAGGGTGCCGTCGCGGCAGGCGCTTCGGACGGCTCGGCTCGGCTGTCGCTCGTCTTCGAGGTGCCGGAGGTTCGGGCCCTCTGCGGCCCCGGGGATTGACGCTCGCGCGATCGTCCGGTCGCATGAGCGTATGCGTCGCTTCCTTCCCGTCACGGGCTCGTTTGCCACCCTTGTCGTGCTCGCCGCCTTTGCCGGTTGCGAGGCGGGGACGACCGAAGACGGCGGTGGCGGCGGCAGCGACACCTCGACGACGACCGGGTCCGGCCTCTCCGGGACGGGCGGCATGGGCGGCGGCTTCGCGACCGGAGGAAACGGACCCGGCGCGAGCGGATGCTCGGCCGATCTCCAGAAGACCGTCGACGCGATGGGGAACGTCGTCGAGGTGTGCCCTCCGGACCAGGGCTGCAGCGACGGGCAGTGTGTTCCTGCCTGCGAAGCCGCGGCTCTGTCGAAGGGTTCCATCGGCTGCGAGTACTTCGCGCCGACGCCGCCCTTCTACCAGAACGAGGTGGGGTCCGCGACGACCTATGACGGCCCCTGTCACGCGCTCTTCGTGGCCAACACCTGGGGCCGCAGCGCCAAGGTCGCGGTCAGCCACAACGGATCGATGCTCGACGCCTCGGCCTTCACGTACATCCCGAGCGGCGTCGGTCCGGCGACCCAGTACACGCCCGTGCCCGCCGACGGCATCCCGCCCAACCAGGTGGCGGTCGTGTTCCTGGCTCACCGCCCGGGCGTCGTGCACGGCCTCGGCTTCTCGCTCGAATGCCCGAGGGCGCCCGGCGTCTTGCTGGACACGGCGGTGCAAGGCAACGGCGTCGGCGTCGCCTTCGACGTGACTTCCGACACACCGGTCACGGCGTACGACATCCTGCCGTACGGCGGCGCGACGAGCTTCCTGCCCAGCGCCTCGCTCCTCTTCCCGCGCACCGCTTGGGGCACCAACTACACCGTGCTCGGGCCGCACACCGACGGCGGCGGCGCGATGTGGGCGCTCTTCGTCGGCACCGCCGACGGGACCACCGTCGACGTTCTCCCGAGCACATCGTGGCCGGGCGGCGGCGGCGCGCCTGCGCTTCCGGCCGGTGTCACGACGCAAGTGACGTTGAACCGGGGTCAGGTCATGCAATGGATGGGCGCCGACCCCACCGCCACGATCCTGCAATCGAGCGCGCCCATCGGCGTCTACACCGGGAACACCTACCTCCGCGTGGCGAGCGCCACCTCCTCCGGCGGAGGACAAGACGCCGCCCATCAGCAGATCGGGCCGATTGGATCGCTCGGAAACGAATACGTGGGCGCCGGCATCATGACGCGGATGCCGAACCTCTCGCCGGAGGACGTCCCGTATCGAATGCTCGGGGTCGTCGACGGAACCCAGCTCACCTACGACCCCGCGGCTCCTCCCGGCGCGCCGACCACCCTGGCGGCCGGTCAGCTGGCGGAGTTCTCGACCACGCAGCTCTTCTCGGTCAAATCGCAGGACGAGCAGCACCCGTTTGCGTTCTCCCAATACATGCCCGGGACGTTCGGCAGCACGCGGCCCGGCTGCGCCGCGACGCCGCCGTTCTCCGGGTTGTCGTGTGGGTTGGGCGACGAGGAGTGGGTCATCCAGCTGCCGCCCAAGCAGTTCTTGCAGCGTTATGCGTTCTTCACCGATCCGACGTACGCCGCGACCAACCTGGTCATCACGCGGGTGGCTGGCACGTCCGGCTTCTCGGACGTGGAGATCGCTTGTATGGGGCCCGTGACCGGATGGCAGCCCGTCGGCTCCTCCGGCATCTTCGAGGTCGCGCACGTCGACCTCTACCGCGGGTTCGCGGGCACGCCTGCAGCCTGCGCGACGAGCCAACACGAGGCGACCAGCGCCGGCGCGTTCGGCGTCACGGTCTGGGGCACGGACTACTACGCCTCCTACGGGTACCCCGCCGGCGGCAACATCGGGACCATCAAC
The DNA here is from genome assembly GCA_016794345.1 of Myxococcales bacterium. GTDB lineage: Bacteria > Myxococcota_A > Polyangia > Polyangiales > Polyangiaceae > Xiheicaenibacterium > Xiheicaenibacterium phototrophicum. The sequence goes on along the minus strand of JAEUKE010000299.1, from coordinate 57,246 downwards.
GATGTCGTCGTGCCTCCCGTGCCCCGGTAACCGGATTCTTTGGTAGCCTGCGCGGATGTCGATCAATCCGCGTTTCCTTCTCGCTGCTGTCGTTCCGGTCTTCGCTTGGGTCGCCTGCGGCGACGACTCCGGATCCGGCGGTTCCGGTGGGACCGGCACGACGACGAGCGCCACGACGTCGGGCACCACGACCACGAAGGCTGCAGCCACCGTGACGGTCGGGTCCACGACCAGCGGCATGAACACCAACTGCGACGGGAACCCGGACGACACATGTGATCTGGAGACCGAGGACTGCGAGTGCTCGGACTGCGCGGGCACGGCGTTCTGCAACCCCGGTCAGTGCGTCGACGACGGCGTGTGTGACGGCTTGAACGACTCGTGCACCTGCGACGACTGCGCGCTCGACGTGTTCTGTGGGAACGCGGCCGCCTGCAACGGCGACGGCACCTGCGACGAGTTCACCGAAGGCTGCGCGTGCACGGACTGTTTCGACAACGCGAAGTGCGCGGACGACTACGCCGGCTGCGACATGCAGATGCCCAACGTCCAGTGCTCGGGCACCGAGAGCTGTGACACCTGCTACGACTGCACCTTCACGCCGACGTGCCAGCCGTGCCCGACGTCGGACGGCCAGTGCACGCTCGCCGACCCCTGTTACTGCGACGACTGCCTCGAAGACGGCTACTGCACGGACGCAGGCAACTGCTTCAACGATGGTGAGTGCAACACCATCTGGGAAGGCTGCGTCTGTGACGACTGCAAGGACTACGTCGAGTGCGGCGGGACCGGCACGGGCGGTGGCGGCGGAGCCGGCGGCGGACAGGGCGGAGCCGGAGGCGCCGGCGGAGCCGGAGGCGCCGGCGGGGCCTGAGCCTGGAGCGTCGGCGGGCGAGGGGGGGCGCGCCGACGAGAACGGGGGGAAGGACCGGGGCGGAGGCGGGGTGAGTCGAACACCACTCTTGGCGAGCGCACCCGGTAGCAACGGGGCCCGGCGCCACCGCCGGCTCTCGCCTCCAGACTGCTGGAAGGACGGGCGAGCGCCCCTGCGCTGACGGGTCGTCAGGGGGCTGATGTAGGCGGGAGTGACGGCCGTCTAGGCAACGGGTTGCATGCAACTTCTCGCGTACTCCCTCGTCTGAAGCTCCAGGCCGGCATCGTTTCGCGTTGAAACTCCCTGGGGGAGCCTGAAACGTGCGGTGCTCTTCTTCGAGACCTGCTGGCCCGACCCTTGCTGATGTGAGCCAGCCCCGCTACCCGAGGGCAGAAAGTAAACCTTCTCTCGTATTCTCTAGGCCGCCCATGCCCAAGCTCCGAACCCTTCTTGCTCTCGCGCTTCTGTCCACCACGGCTGCTGCCTGCGTCGACGTGGGCGACCTCCTCGGCAACAAGTCGAAGAAGTCCGCTCGTGACGACGACGACGACGACGACGACCGAAAGAAGAAGAAGAAGAAGAGCACCAAGGCCGACGACGACAAGGAAGACGACAAGGAAGAGGGCGACAAGGACGCCAAGAAGGAAGAGGAGCAGAAGGAAGGCATCTTCGCCGACACCGGGTTCCGGCCCGAGAAAGACGGCTACGCCTTCCGGAACACCGGCGGGCGCTTCCCGCTCACGCCGCCCGTCGTCAACGAGGCGGTCATGCTGAAGCTCTTCGGCCGCAAGTCGTGCGTGAAGAACAAGGACAAGGAAGACAAGCGCTGCAAGCTCACGCCCGCCGCGGAAGAGTGGGCGTTCATGATCAACCGGGCGATGAACGGCGGGCAGTGTGAGGGCATGGCCGTGTCCGCGCTCACGTTCTTCAAGGGCCACGACAAGCCGGACACGTTCATGGCCGGCGCCGGCTCGACCCACAAGCTCCAGCGCGACCAGGTCACGCCGCTCATCGGCTACTACTGGGCGTACCAGGCCGTGAACCCCGTCATGACGCACGTCGCGACGAGCCGGTACGACTCCACACCGGTCAGCGTCGAGGACAAGCTCGTCGAGATGTGGAAGAAGAAGGAGCTCGCGACGCTGGGCTTCTGGGGGCCGCCCGGGCAAGGCGGGCACGCCGTCACGCCCTACGCCATCGAGGACAAGGGCAACGGCATCCACCACATCCTCATCTACGACAACAACTACCCCGACACGGAGCGGTACATCATCATCGACCGCAACGCGAACACGTGGAAATACGACGTCGCGGCGATCAACCCCGACGTGCCGAAGATGCCGTGGGGCGGCAACGCGGAGAGCCACTCGATCGTCGTCATCCCGCTCGAGCTTCGACTGAAGAAGGCGGAGTGCCCCTTCTGCAAGAAGACGAAGAAGAAGAAGACGGTCGTTCCGCGGTCCACCTCCATCGTCATCGAGGACGATCAGGGTCGGAAGCTCGGCGTCGACGGCGGCAAGGACGTGAACGAGATCCCGGAGGCGGAGGTCGTCGATCTCACGGCGTTCCTCGACGGCGTGAACCCCGAGTTCTCGAAGATGTACGTCGTGCCCGACGAGAGCGACTACGACATCGTCATCTCCGGCAACGACAAGTCCAAGGGGGATGACAACGGCGTCACCGTCTTCGGCGACGGCGCCGCGTTCACCATCGACGGCGTGACCACCAAGTCGAACGAGCAGGACATGCTCTCGATCGGCCGCGCCGAGGACGGCATCCGCTTCAAGCCGGCCGGCTCCCGCAAGCCCGCCATCAAGGTCGCGCTCGACAATGATGACGAGAACGGCGGCATGGCGGTGCGCGTGGCCAACCTGAAGAGCGACTCGGACGGCGAGGTCGACTTCCGCGTCGACCGCAAGCAGCTCAAGGTCAAGCTCGGGGCCGGAAGCAAGTCGTCCGACTCGTACGACCTCAAGATCCGCCACGTACAGGTCGGCGAGGACGACAACGAGGTCGAGGAGAAGGGCATCAAGTTCAACCGGCCGGGCGAGTCGCACGACATCGACGCGAAGCCTGCGCCGAAGGGCACGAAGCCCACGCTGAAGATCGGCCGGGGCTCGTTCACGCCGAAGCTCCGTCTCCCGAAGAAGCGGCTCGCCCCCCTGCCTCCGAAGCCGACCGACGCGCCGAAGCCCAACCTCCCCGCGAAGCCGGGCCCGAAGCCGACGGTGGGGGCGCCGCCCGCGCCGCGTCCGGTCCTCAAGAAGTAAGGTCGAGCACGAGGCTCGACCGGCCGAGAGCCCCCACCCCGATGAGGGGAGGGGGCTCCGTCATTTCTTCATCGCCTTCTTCACGCTGTCCCGCACGGTGCGGTCGATGTCCTCCTGCGTCTGACGGTCGCGCTCCTCCTTCTCGCGACGTTCCTCGGAGGTGACCTTCCACCAGACCGCGACCACGAGGAGGAGGAAGCTGAGCCCTCCAATCAACCACGACCGCAGCGCGCTCGGCGGCGTCGGTGTCGGCTCAGGGGTCTGCCGGACAGGAGGTTTGCTCGCGATGAGGGGCCGCGGGGGAGGGGCGGCAGGAGGAGGCGCGCTCGCCTGGGGCTTCGGCGGCGCGGCCTCCGGGTGGATTCCGACCTGGACGAGCCAGCGAACGTGCTCGCGGTGCTCGAACGTATCCGTTCGACGGAGCTCCTTGTTGGGGATGTCGACGTAGTTGCCGTCGCCTCCGGCGAGAGAGACGCCGAGCACGCGCCCGGCGCCGAAGGCGATCCCGGTCGCCTGTCGGTCCGGATAGACGAGCTGCACCACCGTCTCGCCCGGCGGATCGCCCAGGGCGATCACCGTGCGTTCGTCGAGGCGAACCGCGAACAACGTCCCATCGTCGCTCACCGAGATGCAGTCCGGCGCGAAGCCTCCCGCCCTCGTGAGGCGGTGCGGGTCGCCACCCGTCGCGCCGATCCGCAAGACTCGGTCACCGCTGGTCGCGTACCACGTGCCGCGCGGGCTGCTGGCCAGTCCACGCACGCCAGCTTCGAGGACGGCGGTGCCGATCGGCTCGCCAGCGAAGGTCAGGATCTCCAGCCGGCTGGAGGCAGTCCCGATGGCAACGCGGCCTCCGTCGAAGGAGAAGGCCGCTGCGGTCGCCTCCGCGATCCGCACCGTGCGGCTCGCCGCGCCCCGCTCGACGAGCACGACCCGGTCCGGAAACACCACGGCGCAGGCTTGGCCGTCCCGGGCAGTCGCGAGGGCGATGCCCTCGTCCCCCACGGTCGTCGACGCGTAGACCTCCCCGGAGGCGCTCCACCAGGAGAGCACCCCGCGCGCGTCGTACGTGATCACGCTGCCGCCGCCTGCTCCGACCGCGACGATACGTGCCGGCAGCTTCCGGGCCCAGCGAGGCTCGCCCTCCAGGCCGCCGTGCACGAGGAGGTCGTCTCCGTCGGCGAGGACAAGGACGCTGCCGGACGGATCGAACGCGCAGAGGCTAGGAGAGACCATGTCCGCGGAGGCCTCATACGGCTCCCGGTGGAGGCAAGTTCCCGATTGCGCTCAGCGAAGCAGGGTCTTTTCGTAGCTCGCGAACGCAGCGTCCACCGCGGCTGCGTCGAGGCCGAACGCCTCGAGGCTGTATCGGTGTTTCCCGTGTCTGTCCTTCGTCTCTCGGCGCAGGCTCGCCGCGAGGGCCGCGCTCGTCCGCTCCGTCCAAGGGAGACCTGCGCGCTCCTGGATCTTGCGCACGATGGCCACCGGATCGGCGATCAGGTCTTGGTATCGAACGTCGACGAAGCTGTCCTTCCCCCAGCGCGCCCGCGCGTCCATCGCGCGCTCGACCATTCGCTTTCCCTTACGCAGCCAGAACCGGCCGATCTCGAGCGGATCGACGCGATCCGTGAAGACCCCGCGCCCGTGGGCGATCATGCTGCAGAAGCTCCCGACGACCTCGCGCGGCGAGCGATGGGTCCACACCACGAGCGGGTCCTCGAGGACCTTGGGCAGCTCGTCGAGCCACTCGAGGTGATGCGGCGTCTTCAGCACCCAGCGCCAGGACTCGTCGGTCGGGCGCCGCTGGTGCTGCAGGGCGCGGAGCGCGGTGGCCAGCATCCGGTAGGCGGGGCCCTGATCCGCTTCCTCGAGCCACGCGGCGAAGCTGGGGACGTGCATCGTGGCCTCCGGGACGGTGCTCCGGAAGGCCAGGTCGAGCAGGAGGATGTCCTCCTCGGGGCCGACCGCGTCGATCGGGTGCACGGCGAAGAAGTCGGGCGCCATGTACTTCAGCGCGGACTCGCTCCGTTGCGCGGCGGCGATGCGTTTCGTCGGCTCTCGCTCGCCCTCGAGGGGGACGGGCATCAGCGCTTCCCAGCTCATGAGAGCGCGGATGCGCGTGTCGTCGCTCGCGAGGAGCCGATGAAGGAACGTGGTGCCGGTGCGTGGCAAGCCGACGATCACGATGGGCCGCGTGAGGCGCTCCGCCCGGATGGATGGCTCACGCGCGCAGAGTCGCTCGAGGCGCAAGCGCGTCGCGAGGGTGGAGACGATGCGTGTGCGCGTGATGAGCCGGCCGAGGGGGTGGAGCTCTGCCTCGTCCTCGATCGAGGACAAGAGGCGCCGGAGCGGCTCGTGGAAAGACGCGTCGCCGAAGTCCGTCAGTCCCGTCCGCCTCTCCGCAGCGGCCAGCAGAGACGCCTCGTCGAGCGGCGCGAGACGTCCGGGTAGCGCGGCGACCTTGCCGAGGGCGCGGTTCACGAGCCGCAGCGGACCCGGCCTGAAAGGATGACGATAGTCGGTCGAGGTCTCTCGCGTCACGGCAGGTCCTTCACCTCGGAGATGGGGAGCACACGGCAGCGCGGCTCGGGTGGGTCGCCGGCCGGCTGCCACCAGCGCCAGCACATCGTCCCGAACGAGTGGCCGGCCGTCTCCAGCCAGTTGGCCACGCCCGGGTCTCGCGCGGCGACGACCACGCGCACGCTGCCGTCGGGGCGGGCGACGGCGGTCGCGCTGTTGATGTGGATGCGGAAGTATCGGTAGTCGAGCGACTCCATCCAGTGGTTGTTGAGCTGGAAGTTCCAATGGTCACAAGGAGGGACCGGCGTGTCGATCACCAGCGCTTCGTCTTCGCCGAGGCGCCAATACGAGTGGTAATAGGCGACGTCCGCGAGGCCCCCGAAGCGCGCGTTGATCTCGGGGTCGAATCGCGGCAATCGATTCGTGTGCTCCTGGAACATGCGCGACCACGCGGCGAAGAGCATGGCGGCGCCATTGACGAGCTGCCCCGAGCTCTCGAGCCCGTCGGCCAGCATCTCGGGGCTGAGCGGGGGCGGGTGCGTATGGGCTCCGACGCGACGAATGGAGAGCTCCGCCAGCTGCTCGTCCGGCCTGAGCCTCACCTGGCGAACGAGGAGCGTCCCGGTCTCGGGCGTCATGGAGAGGAAGCTCTGGCCGGGGCCGAGATCGGAAGGACGCTCGCACGCGAGGACGACGTCGAACGTGCCGTCGGGCGCCACGACCAGCTCGTCGGAGCCGAGCTGTCCCGTGGGTGGCATCCCGTTGCCGCGGCCGTAGTGGCCGACCTGCGTCGCGAACGAGAGGAACCGCACGGTGCCGCGCCGCCCGGTGATGCGGTAGGTATGCTCGCCGCTGATGGCCGCGTTGAAGTAGGCGGCGTCGGGGTTGTCGGCGCCCATCTTCGCCGTCTCGTGGACGACGCGCTGGAGCACCGGCGCGCGCGGGTCGTTGTGCTCCACGAAGGTCTGCAGCGCCGCCCTCGCGAGGCGGGACAGATAACGGAAGCCCTCCGCTCGCGTCAGCGGATCGTCCGGTTGATCGCCGAGCACGATCGACCCGGCGCTCTTCAGCGCGTCGCAGAAATCGTTCCAGGCTCGGCCATCGATCACGCGCTGGTGCTTGTCGCTCATCAGGTTCCTTTCGAGTCCGACGGAGTCGGAGGCTCGGCGCGCAGCGAGTGGCCACGCGTCGCGAGGAGGCTCTCCGCCCGTTCCCAGACCTGTCGCCCCAGGACAGGGTCGGAGGCGGCTGCGCTCACGGCGCGCCGCCTCGTCGTGTGCAGGTAGACGTCCGTCTCGCCCTCGATCGCTCGCGAGCAAGCGAGGTAGACGGCGGGAAGCGAGGCCGTCTCGGGCGCCTGGAAGAAGGCGCGCATGGTCAGGTCGAGCGCGGGCTTCACCCAGCGCGGCGCCTCTCTTCCGATGTCGGTTCGAACGGCGCCGGGGCACAAGGAGTGCACTGCAACCACGCCTCGCGTCCGCCGCGCGAGCTCGGAGGTGAACGTCTGCAGGAGGAGCTTGCCGTAGCCGTATTGCTCGACCGCCTGGCGCATGCCCCACGGCTCGAATATCCCGAGCTTCGCGAGATCGATCGGCGGGGCGCTGCGGTGAGACTCGGAAGACACGAGGACGAGCCGGGGCAGGTGCGCGGAGTCGTCCGAAGCGACGAGCCCGCGCTCGAGGAGCCGGCGAGCGAAGAGGTAGTCGGCGAGGAAGTTCACCTGGAAGCTCTCGTCGAAGCCGTCGCGCGTCTTTCGTGCTTCGCGCGGCACCACGCCGGCGTTGAGGATCACGACGCGAGCGCGAACGCCTCGCCGCTCGAGGTCTTCGACGCAGCGCTCGACCGAATCGAGATCGCCGAGGTCGAGCTCGGCTCCGCTCACGTCTGTCGGGCGACGCGCGAGCGAGCCCACGTCGCGCACGGCTCCGTCGAGACCGCTGCGGCAAGCCAGGATCAGCCCGGCGCCTCGCTTCGCGAGCTCCCGCGCGATCGCGAGACCGAGCCCGCGGTTCGCGCCCGTGACGAGGCAGGTGCTGCCGTCGAGCCGATCCGAGTCGGTCAGAGGGAGGGCCGCGCCGCGGTTCCGGATGCGGTCGAGGACGCCGCTCAGCGTGGCCGCGAGCGCGCCGTCGTAGCGCGCGGCAGAACGATCGGTCCCGGTCATCGCGGCGTAGACTACACCGCGTCGCGCCGGGCTCACGTGGTGTCGAGGGCGCGAAGACATCTACCCGTCCTCGCTGGGACGGGTACGCTGCCGGCCGATGCGCTGGACGCTCGGTCGTTCGCGGCTCGTGTACGCAGGGGCCTATGTCCTCGCCGGCGTCGCGGCGGCCTTCGTCTGGGCCGCCTTGCCCGGTTTCGGCCTCTATCCTCGGGCGATCGTCGCCGGAGGCGCCGCGACGCTCGTGCTCTATGTCGCCGGGCTCTTGTTCTCGAACTCGGGGTTCTACGACGTCTACTGGAGCCTCGCGCCGGTCGCCTTCGGCCTCACCTGGCTCTTCGAAGCCCAGGCCTGGAAGAGCCCCCGGGCGATCCTCGCGCTCTCGGTCACGGGGCTCTGGGGCCTCCGGCTCACCTACAACTGGGTCAGCCACTTCCAGGGGCTCGATCACGAGGACTGGCGCTACATCGACATGCGACGGAAGACCGGGCGGCTCTACCCGCTCGCGAGCCTCTTCGCGCTCCACGTGTTTCCTTACGTCATCGTCAGTCTCGGTACGCTCCCGATCTACGAGGCGATCCGTTCGCGTGCGCGCTTCGGAGCTCTGGAGGGCGTGGCGGTCGTCGTCGGCGTCGCGGGCGTGCTCCTGGAGACGGCCTCCGATCTCCAGCTCCGGCGGTTCCGCAGCCAGAACCGCGACCCGAGCCGCTTCCTGGACACCGGCCTCTGGGCCTACTCGCGCCACCCGAACTACTGCGGCGAGGTGATGTTCTGGTGGTCGGCGGCGCTCTTCGGGTACGCGGTCATCCCGTCGATCGTCCTGTTGCTCGGCGCGCTCGGGGTGACCGGCATGATCGTCTTCGCGAGCATCCCGATGGCCGAGCGGCGAGCGCTCGCCAAGCGGCCCAGCTTCGCCGACCACCAGCGCCGCGTGCCGAGCCTCGTTCCGTGGTTCCCACGGCGTTGATCTCGCGAGCGTTCAGCGGACGGTCACCGCAAGGATCGCGTCTCCGCGCGCCCTCCCGGGCCGCGGCAACCCGACGCCGCGCAGCCTGAGCTTGCTCGTTCGCGCGGGCACGCGGACCCGGAGCTTGCGGTGGACGCGGAGGATGCCGCCGCCCCGGCAGACCTCACACTCCCACTTCTCCACGCGACCCCAGCTGCCCGCGACCTCCTCCCAGCCATTGCCGCGGCAGACCACGCAGGCATCGAGCGCGTTGAGCTCCAGCATGACCCAGCCATCAGGATCGAGGCTTCCGCGATCGACGCTCAGCGCTCCCCACAGATCCGGCCCTCGCATCTGGCAGGTCACCGGGTGCGGCGCCAGGTCGCGCCGGCTGACCTGCTTCGCTCGAGCGGCGAGCAGCGACTGATAGGCGGCGACGACGGTCCGCAGCCGCTCCGCCGCTCGAGGATCGGTCGGGTTCAGATCAGGATGATGTTGCCTCACCGCTTTTTTGAAGGCTCGGTGAAGCGCTTCGGTGGAGGCCCCCTCCTGGACTCCGAGGATCTTGTGCGGATCGAGCATGGTCGAAGAAGACATAGACGACCTCGGGTTGTTCCCGCCGCCGGTGCCCGGAGCTGGGCGACTGTGCCCGGTCGACCACGTGGGTCAGCCCGCGCCAGAAGCTGAAGTCCAGGAGGTCGCGCGGGCTCGCCGGATCCCCGACGCGCCGGAGGACCCAAGCGCCCATCCCGCGGAGGACGGAGGCTCGGCTCGAGCGCAGATCGGAGACCACGTCGTCGTAGAGGCCCGGCGCATCGAGGCGCCAATCCGGCTGGGGGATCTGCACCCCGGTGGCGATCTCCGAGAACAGCTGGCGGTCAACGTCCCAGAAGCCGCCCGCCTCCGTCCGTTCCATGGCCGCGCGGATGGTGGCGGCCGGGAGCGCGCGGTCGGAGACGTCGTGGATGAAGGTCTCGCTCGGCAGGAACTGCGGGACACGGCGGGCCGTGATCCTGACGAAACCGTCGATGTCGTCCGCCCGCTCGAGCCGCGCCGACCAGGCGCGGCCGAAGAAGAGACCGAACGGGGTCAGCACGGATTGCCCCTGGAGCAACGCGCCGACGAGCTGGCGCTTGAACGCGATCAGCTCGGCGAGGACGGCCCGGTCGACGCCATGCAGCTCGCTCAAGGCCCGCACGATCGACAGGACGTCGATCTGGGGCTCGGCTCCACAACCGTGGCACTGCACTTGCTCCGTCGGCCCGACGAGGGGGCCATGGGCCCGCGGCTCCAGGCCGATGGCCGGGATGAGCCAGTCGTCTTTCCCCAGGATGACGGGATCCATCCAGCACGAGCCGCAGGACGGACAGGGGATCTTGTCCTCCAGCTCGCGCACGATCTCGACCTGGGAGATGAGACTCATGGCAGGGCCATGTACGGCGCGGTGGGCGGCAGCCTTCCCGACCCGAACCTTAAGTTCGTTCGGTGATCTGCCGTTGTGTACAATCGTGAAGCTTTTCGGGAGCAAGCGAGAACGGGCGTACGAGAAGGGTACAATCACCCTGTCGGATCAGGCCTTGACCGAGCGCATCTCGTTCCTGGGGCTCACCGCCGAAGACGTGGGTGTCGTCGCGACGTGGGCCCCGGTCTGCCGGAAGGTGCTGCCCAAGGTGAGCGAGGCCTTCTATGCCGCCGTGATGCGGGCGTCGGGCGCGCGGCGCGTCCTCGAGCAACACACGACGGTGGACCGCCAGCGCCCCGTCATCGAGCGCTACCTCGGGACACTGTTCGAGGGGCGCATCGACGACGACTGGCTCAAGTTCCGCGTCCATGTCGGCAAGCGCCACGACGCGATCAACTTGGACTCGATGTACTACTTCGGCGGCTACGAGATCCTGCGCCATGGCTTCACCGATGCGGTCGCCCAGAGCGCGACGGATGCGGAGCTCATGCGCTTCCGCGACTCCTTCATTCGTCTGCTCTACTTCGACTCGGCGGTCACGTTGAACGCCCTGATGGACTCGCGGCTCGCTCGCAACGAGGAGCTCGCGGCGAAGCAGCTCGAGACGTCGAACGCATTCGTCTCGAAGGTCAGCGAAGCGGTGCAGCGAGTCGCCGACAGCGATCTCACCGCACGCGTGGAGATGACCGGGGACCCCGGCTTCGACAAGATCGCACACCTCTTCAACGACGCCCTCGGCGGGATCTGCGGGTCGCTCAAGCAGGTCTCGGAGGCGGCCAGCCAGGTCGCGACCGCCGCGTCGGAGGTCACGGTGGGCAGCCAATCGAGCGCGCAGACCGCGAGCAGCCAGGCCGGCAAGCTCGAAGAGATCTCCGCGTCGCTCCAGGAGATCACCGACGCCAGCAAGCAGGTGTCGTCGAGCGCGCTCGAGGGTCAGAAGCGGGCGACCGACGCGACCTCTCGTGCGGCCGAGGGCATCCAGGCCATCCAGCGGCTGGCGGACGCCGTCTCGCGCATCAAGCAGTCGAGCGACGAGACGACGCGCATCCTCAAGACCATCGACGAGATCGCGTTCCAGACAAACCTGCTCGCGCTCAACGCGGCCGTGGAGGCAGCGCGCGCCGGTGACGCAGGCAAGGGCTTCGCCGTCGTCGCGGAGGAGGTGCGAAACCTCGCGATCCGGAGCGCCGACGCGGCCCGCTCGACCGCGCACCTCATCGAAGAGGGCCGGAAGAGCGCCGAGGGCGGCGTGCTCGCCCAGGGCAGCGTCTCGACGAGCTTGGAGGCGATCAACGACGGCGTGCGCTCGGTGCAGGACCTCATGGAGGCCATCTCCCAGGCGTCGGTCTCGCAATCCAGGATGGTCGAGCAGATCGCGCGCGCCGTCGACGATCTCGCGCGCGGCACGCAGCACTCTGCCGCGACGGCCGAAGAGTCGGCGAGCGCCGCCGAAGAGCTCTCCGGGCAAGCAGCTGCATTGCAGGACACGGTCTCCACGTTCCGCCTCGGCGACGACGCGCCGATGTGGAAGCCGCCGGCGAAACATCGCGCGGCGTTCCGGCGCGCGGGGTAGCGGGCGGCACGCGGCTCGTTCAGAGCGCCTTCGCCGCGACGGCGTCTGCCAGGCGAGGGAACCTCGGCTGGAAGCCCAGGTCCTCGCGAAGGCGGCGGCCGTCGAGGACCAGCTCGAACGCGCGCCCGCGGTCGGCGCTCGTGCCGTCGGGCGGGGGCTCGCCCACCGATGCAAACAGCTCGGCGAGCGTGGGCGCTTCGTCGTCGGTGACGTTGTAGATCCGATGTTGGAGAGCTGGCGCGTCGAGCACGCGCGCGATGGCCTGCGCGACGTCGGCATGGTGCCCCAGTGACATGCGCTGGGTCGGGGCGAACACCCGCATGAATGGGACCACCTCCTCGATGTGCGGATCGCCGTCGCCGTACACGAACGGCAGCCGCAGCACACACACGTCGAGCCCCTCGACCGAGAGCAAGAAGCGCTCGGCGGCGAGCTTGCTCACCGGGTACGCATCGACCGGGTGACACGGGGCGTCCTCGTCGGTGAGCTGACCGCGCCTGTTTCCGTAGACCAGGCCCGTGCTGGTGAAGACGAAGCGCCGCACCGAGGCGGCCCGCGCGGCGGCCGCGAGGTGTTGTGTCCCCAGGTCGTTCACGGCGTGCGCTTGCTCGGGCGTCGCGCCGCGGAAAAACGCGGCAGCGTGGACGACCGCGTCGACGCCGCGGACGGCGGCGGCGAGCGAGCTTGGGTCGAGCAGATCGCCCTTCACGAGCTCGGCGGCTGACCCGAGCATCGAGGTGGCCCGCGCGCGGTCGCGCACAAGCGCGCGCACCCGGTCGCCGCGTTCGGTGAGGTGTCGGACGAGGCGGCTCCCGACCTTGCCGGTCGCTCCGGTGACGAGGATGTTCATGGCGCAGACGGTAGCGATCGGTCTTCGCCGAGGATTGGAAGAATCGGCCAGATGCGGCGCCGTGCTTGCGCGCACCACGGACGTGCGACCACAATTGCCGGGTGTACGCGGTCGGCATTCGTCATCACGGCATCGCGCCGAGCGCGAGAGCGGAAGCCGCAGTCGCCGCGCTGTTCGTGAGCGAGTGCGCCCTCGACGCCCCGGGGCTCTTCCTTCCGCGTGCGGAGGCCCACCTCGTCGTCCGCTTCGGTCCGAAGGCGAAGAGCGGGCTCGACCTGCACGTCATGGGGCCGCGCCAGCGTGCCCGACGAAAGACCCTGTACCGCGGTCAGCGGGTCGTGACGGCGCGCCTGCGACTGGGCACACACGCGGCGGTGCTCGGCGTGCCTCCGTCGGCGATCGCGGAGCAACACACTCCGCTCGAGGACCTCTGGGGGGATGCTGCCGAGCGACTGGCACAACGGCTCGCCGGGGCGGATGACGCCGCGCGGGCCGCATCGATCCTGGACGAGGCGATCGCGGAGCGCCTCGTTACCCGCGCGATCGAGCCCCACACGCGGCTCGTGCTCGAAGCTGCGGCTCGGTTGCCCACCGTTCGCGTGAACGAGGTCGCCGATGCGCTCGGCGTGAGCGAGCGCAACCTCCGGCGCGTCTTTCGCGAGGTCGTCGGGATGAGCCCCAAGGAGTTCGCGCGGCTCATGCGCTTCCACCTCGCGCTCACGGAGGCACGGACCGGCAAGGACGTGGACTGGGCAGGCGTCGCGGCGGCCGCCGGCTACTACGATCAGGCACACCTCATCGCGGAGTTCCGCGACATCGCCGGCGTGACGCCCCGCGCGCTCCTCAGCGAGCTGCGAGGTGGCGCGCCGGCGCGAGCCCGGGCCGCAGAGACGCAGAGCTGTGCTCGCTGGACGAGCGCGTGAGCGGATGCCCGCCGGGCGTCCCTCCAAAAAGGTCGCCGATTCGAGCGAAAGCTACGCCCTGCCGCGCAGACGCGGTGTACGGCGATGATGCGGGGATGAGCGAGCTCTGGGAGTCGATGTTTGCGGCCAAGCACGTGATGTGGGGCGAGTCGCCGGTGCGTTCGGCGTTTCTCGCGCGCGACCAGTTCGTGGCACGGGGCGCGAGAGACGTCCTGATCCCGGGCGTCGGGTACGGCCGGAATGCGAAGCCCTTCCTCGAGAGCGGCATGTCGGTGGTCGGCATCGAGATCTCCGAGACCGCGATCGCGATCGCTCGTTCGGAGCTGGGGTTCGACTTCCCGATTCACCACGGCTCCGTCGGGGACATGCCCTTCGACGATCGGCTCTACGACGGCGTGTTCTCCTACGGGCTCGCGTACCTGCTCGACGCGGCAGGCCGCGCCAAGCTCTACGCCGACTGCTTTCGCCAGCTGCGTCCTGGCGGCTCGATGATCTTCACGCTCATCTCGAAGCGCGCGCCGATGTACGGACAGGGTCCGAAGCTCGGTGAAGACTGGTATGAGCGCGCGCCAGGGATGCCGATGTTCTTCTACGACGAAGCCTCGGTGGCGCGGGAGCTCGGCGCGTACGGGATCACGGAGGTGTCCGAGATCGACGAGCCGGTCGCCGAAGGCGTGACGTTCCCGTTCTACAACGTCAGCTGCAGGAAGGTGTGACGAGCCAGGCGCCGAGCGACGCGTCCACAAAGCCCGGCCGACTTCGAATCGGCGCGACACGCAGGAGTCGAACCTGCGACCTTCGGCTCCGGAGGCCGACGCTCTATCCAACTGAGCTAGTGTCGCGAACGGGCGGAACCTAGCGGAAGGTTGGTCCCGGGGCAACGGACGGATGCGATCGGGGGGGCTGACCGGGAGATCGAGCCCATCAGGCGATCGCGTCGACGGTGTCCGTCGGTCCGCGGAGCCGGCGCCCTTGGAAGAGCGCGGCCTGGCTGGGCTTGACGATGCTCTCGAGCGCCTGGCGCGCGAGCGCGGCCTTGTCGGCCGGGGAGAGGACGCCGAAGGCGCGACCGAGCTCGGGATGGAGCCCGCGAGGCTCGGCCTCGGGTTCCTCGAACGCGGCCGGAGCGGCGAACGCGGCGAGCGCAGCCTCGCGCGCGCCGGGGAGCCGAGCCTCGATGGCCCACGCGACGGTGCGCCAGGCGAGCTCCGCGTGGCGCAGCTCGTCCTCGGCGATGCGGGTCAGGGCGGCGACGACGGCCGGGTCGGTCGCGCCGTCCCGCGCGGCGAGGGCGAAGACCGCGCTGATCGTCTCGCCGATGCACCCCTCGCGCACGGTGGCGTAGACGATCGAAGCGACGTCGGTGCGCATCGCCGCGGCGATGTCGAGGGGGCCGGGGCCGATGCTCTCGCCGGCGAGGGCGGAGGCGATGCCGAACGCGAGGGCCGCGTGGTCGGTCTCGTCGAGCGCGGCGTGCTGGGCGAGCGTGACGAGATCGCGTGGCGCGCCGAGGGCCAGGAGCTCGAGCGCGACACGCGCGAACGAAGCGACGGACGCGTGCTCGTAGCGGGCGCTCGTGCTCCACGCGTCTGCGAGGGCGCGGCGAGCGGCGTCGGGGAGCCCGGCGCAGTCGACCGCGACGGACAGGCGCCAGTCCGCGCGTTTTTCGAGCGGCGCGAGACGCGCGTGGCCGTCGACGGTGAACGGCCTGCCTTCGCAGATCTCGCCGACGGTGTAGTCGGCGCCGTAACAACACAGGCCATCTTTGTCGATCAAGCCGCAGACCACGTCCAGGGTCTCGACCGTGCAGGAGCAGAACTCCGGGTTCTCGGGGACGCAGCTCGAGAGGATCTCGGTCGTGACGAGCTCGTTCGCCTGCTGCGTGTCGAAGGGCGGGCAGGGCGTCGCGACGGGCGGCAGGCAGAGCAGTGAGGTGCCCATCGGCGGACAGCTCTGGCCGGTGGAGGATGTGCTCGCCACGGTCGTCGCGCCCGTGGTCACGGCCGTGGTGCCGCCGCCCGATCCGCCGGAGCCGTCGTCCTCGACGAACACGACGAGCCCGCCGCATGCAGTGGACGCGAGCGCGGGCGCGATGCCCATGGCGACGAAGAGGCGGTGCCTCACGTAAGCAAAGCTCGAAGGAATCATGGGCGGCATTCTATCAGGGGAGCGCGTCCGCGCCGAAAGCTTCCACCGTGGTCTCCGCAAAGATCCGGACCTCGCCGGTGTCGGGATCGAACGAGCCGATCTTGCCGTCGCAGTTGATGACGTAGAGGACGCCGCCGACCGTCGCGAGCCCGTAGACGCAGCCCAGGCCGTCTCCGCCGAGGACGGTGGATTGGCCGGTCGTGATGTCGACCTCGACCAGCGCGCCGCCGCAGCCCGAGTCCGTCGAGACGAACATCCGCTGCCCCAGGAAGGCGATGTCGCCGCTCGAATTGTGACCGATCGGTAGGGAACCGATCTGCTGGCTCGAGCCGTCGTCGGGATCGATGCGGTAGACCGGGTTCGAGGCGGCGTAGAGCATGCCGTCGGGGCCGGCCGCGAGAGAGTTCGGACCGCCGAACGGCAGCGTGGCGAGGACGGTGTTCGTGAAGGGCACGAGCTCCCGGATGGCAAACGAGTCCGCGGTGAACCACCGGCTGCCGAGGACGGCGATGTCGAGGTGCGGGCCGCTCGAAGGCGGGGCGATCAAGACCTCGCCCGGGCTCGCAAACGGCGAGACGTCCCACAGCGCTCCGGTCGCGTCGGTGACGAGGATGTGCACGTCCGGCGCCGGGCAGCCCAGCGGGAATACCAGGCTGCAGGAGTCGGTGCTCTCGGTGCAGGCGCCTCCCGCGCACGCGAGCCCGGTGTCGCAAGCGGGCGGGCCGTCGACACAACCGACCGCAGCGTCGCAGCGCTCGACGCCGTCACAGAAGATCTGATCGTCACACAGCCCGTCACACGGCGCGCTCTCACAAGCGTCGAAGACGAGGTTGCAGGTGTCGAGCGTGCACGCGATCCCGTCGTCGCAGACGTCGTCCGTCGGCTCGTTCACGCAGCCCGTGAAGCCGTCGCAGGTGTCGATGGTGCAGAAGACGCCGTCGTCACACGCGGAGTCGATCGCGACGTGTGTGCAGCCCTGGGGCTCACACGCGTCGAACGTGCAGTCGACGCCGTCGTCGCACTCCTCGTTGCTCGTGCAGATCGGCCCGGTGGTCGTCGAGACCGTCGTCGACACGCTGGTGGACGCGGTCGTGGTGGACGCCGACGAGACGGAGCTCGACGTCGAGACGACGGAGCTCGTGCCGCTGACGGTCGACACGGACATCGTGGTCGACTGCGCGCTGGAGCCCACCTGCGTGCCGGCCGTCGAGGCGCCGGCCCCGCCCGACCCGCCGTCGCCCTCCTCTCCGAGGCCGGTCCTGGCACCGCAGCCGAGGGTCACGACCGCGCACGCGACGAGGAGGCCCGAGGACCCTCCGGAGAACATGTCGCAAGAAGAGCACAACCCCCGGCCCCAAAGACAACGTGCCGCGCGACGAAGCCGAGGTATCCTCCAGTCCTGGCTACGCGGACCGTCCTCCTCGCCCTCCTGGGGCTCCTCTTCGCGCCGGCGTGCAGCTGCCGCACGGAGCAGGCAGGCGACCAGGAGTCGGAGCCGCGCCGTCTGCCGCTCGACGACGACGAGCCCATCCTCGAGCCACCCGAGCCCGGAAAGCTCGTCTACCTGGTGACGAAGGAGCGCAAGCTCTACTCCTTCGACCCGCGCCGGTCGGGCATGGCCGCCTACGACCTCATCGGGACGCTCGAGTGCGAGCGCAGCGGCTACAACCCCCAGTCCATGGCCGTGGACCGGAAGGGGACGGCGTGGGTCTTCTACGACTCCGGCAAGCTCTACCGCGTGAGCACGGCGGACGCGTCTTGCAGCCCGACGACCTACTCGCACCCGAGCTGGCAGACCATGCTCGGGATGGGCTTCACCTCGGTGGCGCCCGGCTCGGACTCGGAGCAGCTCTACATCATGAGCCCCGCCTTCGGGCTCGCGACGATCGACATGCCCGGCCTCGGGGTGAGCCAGCTCGGCGCGAACACGCTCGGCGGCGCGGAGCTCACCGGCGGCGGGGACGCGCGGCTCTTCGCCTTCCAGGCCCAGCAAGGCGAGCTGCACGAGATCTTCCGCGAGACCCTGAGGACGAAGCTCCTCTACAAGCTGCGCGACACCGGCTACGTCCGCGCCTGGGCCTTCGCCCGCTACGCCGGTCGTTTCTACTTCTTCACCGCCGGCTCGACGACGGGTTCGCGCTGCATCGAGGTGGACGTGGAGCGAAACCTCCAGCGCGTGCGCGACGCGGACCTCGGCTTCGTCGTCGTCGGCGCCGGCCAGTCGACGCTCGTGCCTCCGCGCGACACGAGCGAGAGCATCCAGGGCGACTGGCCCGAGGGCGGGATCTGACCGGTCCGCCATGAACTTGGCCACCTAGGCCTACCTCGGGCACGTGTGTCCCATGCGTTTCGGATGCACGGCCGCGCTCGCCTCGGTGCTGGCGATCGCCTCGCTGGGCGGCTGCAAAAGCAAGGACGAGAAGAAGGAGGCGGCAGGGATCTTCGGTGACGTGCCGAGCCTCTCCAAGTCGGCCGCGACCCAGGAGTCTCTCCTCCCGACCGACCCGGAGACGATGCCCAAGGCCGACGGCCCGCGCCTCGGGGCCGTCGCGTATGTCGCGCCCATCTACGCGCAGCCGGATCGCCGCTCGGAGAAGCTCGGTTACCTGCGCGCAGGGGGGACCGTCGTCCGCGCGGAGAAACCGGTGAAGACAGACGACTGCGCGGGCGGCTGGTACCGCATCGTCCCGAGCGGCTTCGTGTGCGCCTCGGACGAGGCCACGACCGATCTCCAGCACCCGATCATCCGCGCGCTGACCTTGCGGCCCGACCTGTCCAAGCCGCTGCCGTATCCCTATGCGTTCGTGCGCGCCATTGCGCCGAACTACTACCGCGTGCCCACCAAGGCCGAGCAGTTCCAGTACGAGATGGCGCTCGACCGGCACCTGCGTAGCTACAAGAAGCTCGGAGAGAAGTGGGACAAGCTCGAGGTCGGCTCGAACGACATCGCCCTCGACGCCGAGGGGAACGCGGTCGGCGTGCCGCCCGACGAGCCGCCGGTGCTCACCTACAACCAGATCTACGGTGGCAACGGGAGCGACGAGATCCCCTGGTACTTCGCCGACGGTCGCAAGCTCCCGAACATCGCCTCCTTCAAGGTTCCTGACTACGCCGTCATCACGAATCGCATCGCTCGAAAGGCGATGCTCGCGCTCATCGGGACGTTCGTCGGCCCCAACGACCGTCGCTTCGCCCTCACGACGGACGCGAGGCTCGTCCCCACCTCCAAGCTCAAGCCCGAGCGGGGCTCGACGTTCCACGGCGTCGACCTGAAGACGGGGTGGAGCCTGCCTGTCGCCTTCGTGAAGCGCGAGGGCGCCTACACCTACGACGTGTCCAGCATGAGCTTCGAGAAGCGCGAGAAGGTGGCGCGGCTCGAGGCCATCCAGCTCACGGGCAGATCGAATCGCATCGGCGACCAGCGGGTCGTCGAGACGCTCGACGGCGCTTGGGTCAAGGAGCACGACGTCGCCATCGCCCCCAAGCCGAGCAAGCTCCCGAGCTGGGCGAAGGGCGACAAACGCTGGATCGACATCTCGATCCAGTCGCAGACGCTCGTGCTCTACGAGGGCGGCAAGGCCGTCTACGCGACGGCCGTGTCCACCGGCCGAGACGGCCTGGGCGATCCGAAGAAGACCCTCTCGACGCCGACCGGGACGTTCGACATCCGTGAGAAACACGTAGCGACGACGATGGACGCGAACGAGGTCGACAACAAGTTCGAGCTGCGCGACGTGCCCTGGGTCCAGTACTTCAAGGGCGGCTACGCGCTGCACGCCGCGCCCTGGCACGACGAGTTCGGCAAGCCACGGAGCCACGGCTGCATCAACCTCTCGCCCATCGACGCGCGCCGTATCTTCAACTTCACCGGGCCGAGCCTGCCAGGCGAATGGCACGGGGTGAACGCAAACGCGGTCACCGGCGAAGGTACGCTCATCCACATTCACCCGTGAGCGGGTGACACCGTCTGCGGCGAGAGGTCGAACACGACCGTGATCACCTCGCCGCCGGCCCAGGCCAGCCCGACGAGCAACGCCGTCCACAGGACGCCGAAGAGCACCGCGAGCGCACCCGATCGGAGGCCGCTCGATGGGCGCGTGACCCAGGCGAACGGGAGCATCGAGAAGGCGCCCGCCCAGAAGATGGCGGTGGACCACGTGAGGGGGTTCCAGCTCTGGGCCCGGCGCTCCAGCGACATCCTCCGGAGCAGCGCGCGCTGGAGCAGGAACGTGCTGCCGTATTCGAGCGTGGACTGCAGCAGGAGCCCCCAGAGCTGACGCGACCCGAGGCCTTCGATCATCAGATGAAAGAACCGCTCCGGGCCGCTCACGGGAGCGGAGCCTACCAGCAGCGATTGGCGGTTGGCGCCCGCGCTGCTTGCTCGTATGACTCCGCCGTGATGTCCACGCGCCCCCTGCTCCTCGGCACCTCGGCGCTCGCCTTCACGGCGGCGGTGCTCGTCTCCTGCGGGGGCACCGCGGTGTTCGACGCGCCGGATCCGGAGGCCTGCGCGTCCGGCCACGGCTGCCCCATGGCCGTCTGCGCCTGCTCGGACGGCTCCATCGTCCTCGACACCACCTGCGAGAGCGGCCGCTGCGTCCCCTCCGAGCAGGTCTGCCCGGAGCGGTGTGAGCCCTACGGAGGTGCCTCGCGATCGTTCGCCACGACCGACGACGAGGTCCCCGTGCCCGCCTGCGACACGTTCTGCGCGCGCCTCGGCGCCAACGGGTGCGAGCTCGGCTGCGACACCCTCTTCTCCGCCTGCGTCTCGCCGGGGGAGTGCTCGCCCGAGGCGACGAGCTTCTGGAAGTGTGTCGTCACCCAGGGCGTGATCACGTGTGAGGACAACGCCGTCCGCGTCGAGGGTTGCGACGGGACGATGATGGGCGTCTGTGAGAAGCAGCCCTGAGGAGTGTCCGACAACCGCCCCCGAGCGCAACCGTGCGACCGGCTGACGGGGATTCGAAATCGCGCGACCATCAGCCCATGAAGCGCGTCCTCGTCGCGGGAGCCACGGGCTACATGGGTGCTCCCGTGACGCGCGAGCTTGTCGGGCGGGGCTACCAGGTCGCGGCCCTGGTTCGTGCGCGCTCGAAGCCGCCGGCCCTCGCGGCTGGCGAGGTGCTCGTCGCCGAAGTGACAGATCGCGACGCGCTCCTTCGTGCTCTCGAGGGGTGCACCTTCGATGCGGTGGTCTCGTGCCTCGCCTCGCGCACGGGCGCGCCTCGCGATGCGTGGCTCGTCGATCACGACGCGAACCAGCACCTCCTCGAAGCCGCAAAGGCCGCCCGCACCGCGCACTTCATCCTTCTCTCCGCGATGTGCGTGCAAAAGCCCCTGCTGGAGTTCCAGCGCGCCAAGCTGGCATTCGAGAAGACGCTGCGCGAGTCCGGGCTCGGGTGGACCATCGTCCGCCCGACTGCGTTCTTCAAATCGCTGGCGGGACAGGTCGCGGCGGTGAAGCGGGGCAAGCCGTTCATGATGGTGGGCGACGGCGAGCTCACGGCGTGCAAGCCGATCAGCGAACGCGATCTCGCGCGCTTCATCGCCGACTGCCTCGAGGATCCCACGAAGCGCGACGCGATCCTGCCGATCGGGGGCCCTGGT
This sequence comes from Myxococcales bacterium, assembly GCA_016794345.1. Classification (GTDB taxonomy): domain Bacteria; phylum Myxococcota_A; class Polyangia; order Polyangiales; family Polyangiaceae; genus Xiheicaenibacterium; species Xiheicaenibacterium phototrophicum. The sequence continues at coordinate 35,915 of JAEUKE010000299.1, read as the reverse complement.
GATCCGATCACGCCGAAGGCGCAGGGCGCGCTTCTCGCCGAGCTGTGCGGGCGGGAGCCGCGCTACCGGCGCGTGCCGCTCGGTGTCTTCGACGCGGTCATCGCGACGCTCGGGCTGCTCGGGCGGGCGTTTCCCGCGCTGCAAGCCAAAGCAGAGCTCGCGCGCATCGGTCGTTACTACGCGACGGAGTCGATGTTGGTCTTCGACCCGGAACGCGGGACCTACGCTCCCGAAGCGACGCCGTCGTTCGGCGAGGACACCCTCCGCGATTTCTACGCCCACGTGCTCGAGCACGGCCTCGCCGGGCAAGAGCTCGGAGACCACGCCGTCTTCGCGCAGGATTGAGGAGCGGTTCACGCGCGTCGTCGAAGCGGCGTCCATGAAGCGGGCGTCGAGCGGTCGGCTCAGGCCAGCAGCCGCTTCATCAAGAACCCGGGCTGCTCGACGTGGGGGCTGTGCCCGAGCGCGTCGGGCTCCTCGAACACGGTCCCTTCCGGGAGAGCGTCCCGATAGAAGGCGAGGCTGCTCCGCGGCAGGATGCGATCTCGCTTTCCCCAGATGACGAGCGTGGGCACCCGCAGGCTCGCGAGCTCTTCTTTCTTGAAGAAGTCGTCGGGGCTGACCTCGGCCAGGAAGCGCTGGATGAAGGGGCGACCGAGCTGGGAGACGAGGCCCTTCTCGAAGAGCCGGAAATACAGCGGCGGATCGTGCATGAGGAGCGAGAAGAACCGTCGGGCGTCCTCCGCGGTGCGCACGTCGAAGCGCCGCCTGAGCGCCAGGAAATCCTCCTCGGAGAGCGGCGCGCCGCCCGGTGACACGAGGATGAGCTTGGCGATGCGTTTGGGCCGATCGAGCGCGTAGCGGAGGGCGGCCGCGCCGCCGAGCGAGGTGCCGAACAGCACGAAGCGTTCTTCCTCCCAGAGTATGCCGTCGAGGGCCTCCCGGATGCCGTCGCCGAGCGCGGCGACCGACAAAAAGCTCTCTCCGAGGACGCTGCGTCCGTGCCCGGGCAAGTCCACGAGCACGACACGACGTGCGTGCGGCCGGAGCCCGAGGAAGATGCCGGTGTACGACGTGGCCGTCGTCCCCATTCCGTGCAGCAGGACAAACGTGCGCTCACCGGGGCCCGTTGCGTCGTAAGCGTGGACGCTGCCTGCGCTCGTCGGGATCACGAGGCTCCGCGCGCCGAACGATCGAAGGAGCCGATCCGACAGGGCATCGACGAGCTCGAGCATGTGCTTGTCATGGATCCGGAACGGCGCCGCCGCCAGTGCTCGGTCGCCGTCGGGTGAGACGGCTCGCCACGGATCCCCGCGTCACGGCGCGTGTCGTCGCGGCGGTGGCACGGCCGTCGCAGCTCCACGCTCGGACACACGACACGAGGATGACCACGCCGATCCGGATCGACGCAGAGCCCGCGGCGCGCGCGGCGATTCGAGCGAGGCTCGCCGCGGGGCTGTGTGAGTCGGAGGGGGAGTTTGCCTGCACGGTGGTCGTGGGCGCGCCACCCGAGCCTGCCCGCATCTCTGGTTGGCAAGTCGTGCAGCACCCCGAGCACCGCGAGCGCGTCGTCGAGAAGCCGAATCACCATTTTCAGACCGGAGAGCCCTGGGAGGACACGTTTCCGATGCGCAGCGCGGCTGGCGAATATCGATGGTTTCTCTCGCGTGCGCTCCCGATTCGAGATCGTGACGGCCGGATCGTTTGGTGGTTCGGGACGAACACGGACGTCACGGAGCAGCGCAAGGTCGCCGAGGCGCTCCGCGAGGCCGATCGGCGCAAAGACGAGTTCATCGCGATATTGGCGCACGAGCTCAGGAACCCGCTCGCGCCCGTACGCAATGCGGTGGACATCCTCAGGCGAATCGGCTCGAGCGACCCGAAGCTCGCGCGCATTTACGACATCGTCGACCGGCAGATCACTCACATGGCCCGCCTCGTGGACGATCTGCTCGACGTCTCCCGAATCCAGCGGGGTCAGCTCGTGTTGCGGACGGAGCCGTGTGATCTCGCCCGAGTCGTGGGCCAGACCGCCGAGGACTATCGATCCAGCTTCGAGGCCGCGCGGCTCGAGCTGGAGGTGACCATTCCGGAGGAACCCGTCTGGATCTTGGGCGACGCCGTTCGCCTCGCCCAGATGGTCGGCAACCTGCTCCAGAACGCCGTCCGCTTCACCGAGACGGGGGGAGCGCGCGTTCGCGTGGAGCAGGACTCGGCGCGCCACGCCGCCGTCGTCACGGTCACCGACACCGGTATCGGTATGGATCGCGCGCTCCTCGAGCGTCTCTTCGATCCGTTCGCGCAGGCCGAGCAGGGCCTCGCGCGCCAGAAGGGAGGTCTCGGCCTCGGTCTCACCCTGACCCGAGGCTTGGCCCAGCTGCATGGAGGATCCATCGTCGCGAGCAGCCCGGGCTCGGGCTGCGGATCGACCTTCACGTTCCGGGTTCCTCTCTTGTCGGAGAGCGATGCCGTGCGAGCGTCCGATCGAGGTGGCCGCTGAGGCCGACCCGACGGCGCGCTCAGCGCTGGCTGTCGGGCTTTCGGCGTCGAAGCCGGTTCACCTCGGCCGACTCACGAGCCATTCGGATCGCCTGACGTCGCGGGATCTGCCCGACGCTCGCCCAGCTGTCGTCGAGGAGGTCGTCGATTGCTTTCTCCGCCGCCGTCTCCCGACGTCCCTCCGGCGCCGCGGTCCCCTTCCGCAACTTGCTCATTCATCCCGAAGAGTCCGAATGACCGCTCGGGTCGACGGACAACGCGCGTGGGCACCTGAACGCACGTCGACAGCTCAGCCCGACGGAGCGCGCTTCGTCGGAGGGCTGGTCCGCGGGAGCCGGACCGTGAAGGCCGTCCCCTCCGGTTCGGTCGACGAGACGGTGACCGTGCCGGTGTGGGCGCGGACGATCTCGCGGACGATGAAGAGCCCGAGGCCGAGGCCCTGCGAGCGTTCGCGCACACGGCGTGCGCTGTGGAACGGATCGAAGAGGTGCGAGACGATCTCGGGCGGGATCGCCCCTTCATTGTGGACGCACAGCTCGACCGTGCCGGGATCGGAGCCATCGATCCGGACGGTGATGGGGCCACGCGCGCTGCCGTGTTGTCCGGCGTTGCCGGCGAGGTTCGAGATGACCTGGAGGAGACGATCGGGGTCCCAGACACCGTTCGGGTCCCCGACCACCTCGCGCTGCAGGCGCCAGTCGGGGTTGACCAGCGCGAGCTCCTCGACGGCTTGGGCGCAGAGGTTCGCCAGGTTCGTCGGCACCGGATGGACCGCAATCCCCCCGCCCGAGCGGGCACGCGTGAAGTCGAGAAGCTGGTCGACCATCTTCGCCATGCGCTGGCCGCTCGCGAGGATCTTGCTCACCGGCCTGGCGTCGGTTCGGTCGCCCGTCTGCCCTTCGAGGCGCATCAGGAGGAGCTGCGCGGCCATCATGATCGCGTTGACGGGGTTGCGGAGATCGTGCGCCAGGATCCCGGCGAAGAGCTCGTTGTAGCGAAGCGTCTCCTGCAGCTCCGCCAGCGCACCAAAGCGGGCGACGACCGAGGACAGGTAGTTGGCGATCGCGCGCGCGGTGCCGAGATGAGGAGAGGAAAGTGGCTCCGTCGTGCCGACGAGGAGCGCGCCCGAGACGCGACCGCGGGTCGCGAGCGGCAACAGGATGTCGCCGCTGTTCATGCCTCCGGCGGGGACTGGTTCGAGCGGTTCGGCGCCGTCTTGCCAGGGCGCGCGGCGCTCCAGCGCCCGCTGTTCCCCTTCTTCGAGGCCGCGCGCGGCGCGGAGCCGCAGGATGCTGTCGTCGTCGATGGTGAGGATCGCCGCCCGATCGAAGGCTATGGCCTGCAGCGCGTCGAGGGCCGCCGTGAAGATCGTCTCGATTCGCTCCGAGGCGGCGACGAGCTGACCGAAGCGATGGAGCAGCTCGGCGCGAGCGCGGGCGTCACGGCTCTCCTCGTAGAGCTGGCTGTTCTCGATGCCGACGGCCGCGCGCTCCGCCAGCTCCTCCACCACGAGGCGGTCCTCTTCGGTGAAGGAGTCACCGCGGCGCACGCGGCCCACGCTGAGCACGCCGATCACTCGCCCGCGCGCGCGAAGCGGCGCGCTGATGGCGGCGGAGGGGGAGAGTCGCTCGAGCAGCTCGCGGTAGGGGGCCGCCGCGCGAGCCGCGATGAGGGCGGGGTCGATGCCGTTGACCAGGACGCTCTCACCTGTCGCCGCGACGGTCCCGACCAGGCCTTCGCCGAGCTGCAGCGGCGGGAACGGCTCGCGGCGTTGTGCCGCAGCGTCGCGCATCTCCGGGATGGGGTGGTGGGCTGCCTCGAAGTGCAGCAGGCCGTCTTGTTTCAGGAGGAAGACGGCGACCCAGCTCTCGAACGCCTGGCTGATGTCGGTCACGATCGCTTGCACGCGCGCCGCCAGATCGAGCTCGGCCGCGCTGATCGCGTGCGAAGTCCGGCTCAGGAGCGCGAGGCGTGAGGCGGCGGCGTCGGCCTGGTGTCGCGCGGAGCGTTCGGCCGAGAAGAGCCGCAGCCTCTCCAGGGCCTGGCTGGCGTAACGCGCGACGAGGAGCAGAAGCTCGCGCTCTTTCTCTGGTGGCTCCTCGGAGCTCTGCATCGCGAGCACGAGGGCGCCCAGCGGCTGGCGTGGGGTCGCGAGCGGGAGGAGCGCGTAGCGACGAGACGGCCCCGGCTCGAAGTGGAGGCTGGCTGCGGGATAACGAGCGGCCAGCTCCGCGGTCGAGCCGAACCAGAGGGGCTCGCCGCGGTTGACCGCATCCACGACCGGGAGGCTCTGGCTATCCTGGAGCGAGACACGCTTCCAGGCCTCCACGATCTCCTCCGCGTAGCCGTGAGAATGGGCCAGCCGGAGCTCGTCTCCTTCGATCGACCAGAGCAGTGCCTTCGAAGCGCCCAGCGCTTCCGCGACGCGATCGACTATCGCTGCGTAGACCTCCGCGCTGGAGACCGCAGCGGCGATGGCGGAGGTGACGCGGAGCAGCCGCTCGGTCTGCGCCGTGGCGTGCGCGCGAAACTCCTCCAACGCCTTGCGCTCGGTGATGTCCACCACGAGCGCGACGATCCCTTCGATGTGGCCATCGGGCGCGCGACGGGGCCTGTAGATCGCCTGGATCCACCGCGTGCCGCCCAACCGGTACGGCGCCACGGCCTCGTAGGAGACCTCCGTCCCCGCGAGCGCCCGCTCGGCGTGAGGTCTCACGACGGCGAAGGCAGCCTCGCCGAGCACCTCCTCCATGGAGCGTCCCAGGATCTCCTCCTTCGTTACGCCGAACCACCGCTCGTAGCCGGCGTTGACGAATCGATAGCGGAACTGGTCGTCGATGAGCGAAACGAGGACCGGGAGGTCGTCGGTGATGAGCCTGAGCCGGGCCTCGCTCTGCTCGAGGCCGCTCATCGATTCTCGGATGTCGGCCTGGGCGCGGCGCAGCGACGTGATGTCCCGGAAGAGGATGGCGACGCGTCGGTCTTCGGGAAGCCCGACACGCATCGCCTGGACCTCGAAGACCCGGCCCATGGCGTTTGCGGGGCGCTCGAAGCGCTCCATCTTTCCGGTCCTGGCGACCCGGCCGTAGATCCGGAACCAGAGCTCGTCGAGCTCCGGCACCAGCTCGCGCGCCGTCTTGCCTAGCGCGCCTTGCAGCCCGGTGTGCCGCACGAACGCTTCATTGTGCTCGACGAAGCGGTAGTCGACCGCCGTCTCGCCGGTTTCGTCGAAGAGAACGTCGACGAGACAGAAGCCGTCATCGAGCTGATGGAGGAGATCTCGATACGGGTCGGGGGCCCTCTCAGGCAGCGGACCCTCGGCTGTCGATTGCATTGCCCGTCCCTCGGTCGGGGAGCCTACACGCGATCGACTCGTCGGTCTGCTCGCTGGGCCTGAGAAGAGCGCACGCGATTCGCGGGTGTGCGCTGGCGCACGCGCGACGGCGCGCCTCAGCGGCGCAGGCGCGCGCGGATGTCGGCGACGGCCTTCTCGAGCTCGGGGTGCTTCACGAAGCAGCAGGGGCTCGACTTGGGGTCGCAGGCCGGCGGCTGCATCGCCCCGAGGATGACGAGCGTGCGGTCGTCTCCTTCTTTGCCCGCGCGAGGGAACAGGAACGGGCGCTGCTGGCAGGACGCGTTGCGAAGGTCGTACGAGGCGCGCATCGCCGGCGATGCCTTCTCGATCACCTCCGGCTTGCCGAGGAGCTCGAGCGCGCGCGCGCCCGCCTTGGAGCCTTCCGGGAGCGCACTGAGCTCGTAGAGGATGTCGAGGCCGGGCTCACCGAGCTTCGTGGAGAGCTGATCGAAGATCTCGTCGACCTCGGGGCGCTCGGCGTCGGCGATCTTCTCGACCGCGTTCGAGGCAGCCGACTGGAGCGCGGGATCGCGAAAGCCGTCCGGCTTCGCCTTCATGAGATCGAGCAGCGCGACGGCCCCCTTCGCTGGGCCGCCGCCGAGCGCGTCGCGCAGGGTGCGCGCGTCGGCCTCGCCTGCGCCGAGGGCCGGCGCCGCGGCGCTGGACGCGGCCGCGCCGCTCTTCGATCCCGAAGCGGAAGACCTCGACGGCGGCGCAGCCTCGGGGCTCGCGCTCCCGGGGGCGAGGGCCGCGGACGACGCGGCGCCTCTCGCGCCGCTTCCGCCAGCGATCGCGAAGGCAAGTCCGCCGATCACGACGAGCACACCGACCGCGCCGGCCACCCACGGCAGCGGACCGGAGAGGAGGCGCTGCTTGGGCTGGGCCTTTCCGATCTGGAGCGAGCCCGAGGCAGCGGACGGGAGCGGAGTGAGCTCCCCCATCGGCGGAGGGAAGACGGAGGCCGCAGGCTTCATGATGCCGGCTTCGTGCGCCATCTGCATCTTGAAGGCGTCGAGCGCGGTGATGAGCGCGTCGGCGTCGGGGTAGCGATCCGCAGGATCTTTCTCGAGCAGCCGCATGACGATCGACTCGAGCGAGTGCGGGACGTCGACCTTCGGGTTCCGCTCCTTCATGCTCGGGGGCTTGAGCGTGCAGTGCGCGGCGAACAGCTTCTGCGGCTCCACCGCGTCGAACATGTGTTTACCCGTGAGCATCTCGTACATGATGACGCCGAGCGAATAGAGGTCCGCGCGGGCCTGCACGGCGCGCATGCCGAGCGCGGTCTCGGGGGCCATGTACGCGACGGTTCCCATCACCACGCCGGCGTTGGTGAGCTCGCGGTTCTCGGCGTCGGGGTCACGGGCCGCGGTGGAGAGCTTGTCGACGGGGACCTTCGCGAGGCCGAAGTCGATGAGCTTGATGATCTCGTCCTCCCCGCCGCGGGCCGCGGTCTCCAGGATGGAGGGCTCGCAGACCATCACGTTCTTCGGCTTCACGTCGCGGTGGACGATCTCCTTCTGGTGCGCTGCGCCGAGCGCGGCGGCCAGCTGCCGCGCGAGCTTCGCCACGCGGCGCGGCTCGACGGGGCCGCGCCGGATGAGATCGCTCAGCGTCTCGCCTTCGATGTACTCGAGGACCAGGAAATACGAGCCACCGTCGAACTTCCCGAAGTCGCTCGCGGCCGCGACGTTGGGGTGGACGATGTGCGCTCCGGCGATGGCTTCCCGCTCGAAGCGAGCGACGAGCTCGGGGAAGTTCTCCGTCTCGGGGTGGAGGACCTTGATCGCCACCGCCTTGCGCATGAGCAGGTGCTCGGCGCGGTAGATGGCGCCCATGCCGCCCATCGCGAGGAGCTCGACGATGCGATACCGGTCGGAGATCGTCCTTCCTACCAGGCTCGCCGCGCGTTGCCGCGCCGAGTCGGACTGGTTGGGATCGACACCGGCCAGCGGTTTCGCCACGTCGGCCATGATACCGGAGATTTGGGTGCGCTCCGAAGAAGTTGGGCCTGTCGGCGGTTCGGCTCAGCCCCGGCCGCGGGCGAGGGCCGACAGGACGGGCGCAACCGCGTCGTAGAGGTGCGAGTACACCTCACGGTACAGATGATCGTAGGCGGGGCGCGCGGGGCCGGGCTCGACGCTGTCGCCGAGCTTGGTCATCGCGCGCGCGGCCGCGATCACCGACGCGTGTCCACCGGCGCCGCCAGCCGCGAGGATGGCGGCGCCGAGCGCGGTCGTCTCACTCGTCGACGGGCGCACGAGGGGGCGCCCCAGGACGTCGCTCACGATCTGCGCGAAGAGCCCGCGCCTCGCGCCGCCCCCCACCGCGACGAGGCTCGAGATGACGCCCGCGTCCTCTTCGACGCGCTCGGTGTGGAGGCGTTGCTCGAACGCGATGCCCTCGAGGATGGCCCGGTAGAGGTGACCAGGGCCGTGGTCACCACGCAGGCCCACCAGCGTGCCCGTCGCGTCGTCGTCCCAGTAGGGGTTCATCACGCCCGCCCAATAGGGCAAGGCCACGAGGCCGTCCGAGCCCGGTGCGAGCTTGGCGGCTTCGTCCTCGAGCCGCGAGAGCAGCTCCGAGCGCGCCTCTCCGCCGCCCAGCGAGCCGCTCCCGAGGAGGCGATCGGCGAGCCAGTCGAGCGTGAAGGTTCCGCCCTTGAGATCGGTCTCCAGCAAGAAGCTGCCGGGAAGCCCGGCGAACAGCGTCCGGAAGGATCGGCTCGTGCGGAAGCTCGAGGACGGCTTGCCGCTGACGATCGCCGTCCCGAGGTTGAGGTACGCCATGTCCTCCGTGACGACGCCGGCGCCGAGACCGGCCGCCTGCCCGTCGCCCGCACCGGAGACGACCGGGAGGCCACGAGGCAGCCCCGCGCGTTCGGCGATCTCCGCGCGCAGGGCTCCGAGGGGCGTCCCCGGCGGCACCAGCCGCGGCAGCGTGCGCGGATCGACCCGGGCGAGGGCGCACAGCTCCTCCGACCACGACGCGGTCGCCATGTCGATCAGGCCGAGAGGATCCGCGGAAGCGGTCGAGGTCGCCGCCTCGCCCGTCAGGTGGAGGACGAGGTAGCCGTGGACGTCGAGGACCCGCTTCGTCTCCGCCCGGAGGTGAGGGGCGAGCCGCTCGAAGAGCGCGCGGATCTTGTAGAGCGACGGCGTGACACAGGCTGGCTTGCCCGAGATGGCGTGGATGCGAGCCGGATCCAGCTCGGCGCAGGCTGCGCGGACCTCGGGGCGGGCGCGCGCGTCCATCCAGACGATGGCGGGCGCGAGGCTCCGGCCTGCGTCGTCCGTGACCACGAACGTCTCCCGTTGGTTGGCGATCGCGAGCGCGCGGATGCGGCCTCTGTCCGCGGGGCGGAGCCCGCTCGTCGCCGAGGCGAGCGCCGCGAGCGCGGCCTCGAGCCAGTCTTCCGCACGCTGCTCCCAGGCGTCCGGCCCGGGGTTGTCGAGGCGGTAGGTCGCGCGACCTTCTGAGATGACGGATCCGTCATTCGTCAGGACGAGCGCCTTGCAGGCGGTGGTGCTCGCGTCGAGGCCGACGACGAGGCTCATGCTGCGAAGAACCTCTCGAGCGGCAGGCGCACGGGCGCGCCGTGGAGGGCAACCGCGAACATGTGGTGCAGCAGCGGGAGGTCGCGCTCGTCGAGCGAGCCGAGCGCGCCGCCTCGGAAGGCCGCCTCCATCACCGCGAGGATCTCGAGGCACTCGAGCGTCGCGCCCTCCATGGCGCCGATCGCCTCGTCGCGGGTGAGCCCGAGCCCGAGGAAGCGGCCGAATCGGCCGGTTCGACCGCCGTTGGTCGTCACGTCCAGATCGCCGACGCCCGCGAGGCCGCTGACCGTGTCGGGGTCGCCGCCGAGGTGGGCGACGATGCGCCGCATCTCGAGGACGGCCTGCGCCATCGTGGCCGACTCGAGGTTGTGCATGGCGACGCTGCCGGGGGTGCCCCCCGCCTTCTCGTGGAGGCCGGCCGCAAAGCCGATGCCCATGGCGTACGCGTTCTTCAGCGCGGCGGAGACCTCGGCGCCGACCACGTCCGTCGTGGGGAAGGGGTGGTAATAGGGGCCGCGGATCGCGTCCGCGATCTTCGTCAGGGCGACCTTGTCGCGACCGGCGAGCACGACACAGGTCGGCACGCGCCGCGCGAGCTCCCCCGCGATGCAAGGCCCCGCGACGGCGGCCGGATGGACGGCGGAGCGAACGTCGTCCGGCAGGCCGGAGCGGACCACGTCCGGCAAGGTCAGGAGCTTCTGGCCTTCGAGCACGAGGCCTTTGGTGATCATGAAGACAGGTGTGTCGCGCCGGACGTGGGGCGCGAGCCGTTCGGTAGCCCAGGTGATACCCGCCGAGGACACACCCAGTGCCCAGAGCTCCACACCCTCGGCGGCTCGCGCGAGCTCGTGGTGGAAGAAGGGCCGGATACCCCTCGGGATCTCGAGCTTCAGCTTCGGGTGGACCGAGGATTGCTTGAGGCTCGCGACGATGTCGTCGTCGAGATGGGTGCCGACCAGCCGGACGTCATGCCCGCGGTCGAACAGCGGAACCGCGAGGGCCGTGCCCATCATGCCCGCGCCGAGGATGAGGAGAGTCGCCATGTCTCGTGTTCAATGCACCAGGATGAGGGGGGAAGCGAGCCGGCATGGTAGACTGCACATCTCTATGCGCCACGTCCGTTTTGCTTCGTCGCTTTCCCTCGCCACGCTCCTCTTCGCCGCGCTCGCTGCCTGCGGCGGCGAAATCCCGGCGGTCGCGCCCGAGGGCGGCGGCGGCTCGGGCGGAGCAGGCGGCGGCGCCACGGGCGGCGGCGGAGCCGGCGGCGGCCCGCCGGCTGACTGTACGGTCATCCTCGAGCCGTCGGCCGACGACACCATGACGCTGCAGACCGCGTTCACGCAGGCCCAGTCGAACGACGTCATCTGCCTCGCCGCCGGGACCTACAAGCCCCAGGCGGAGCTCAGCTTGAACGTGCTCGGCGTCACCCTGAAGGGCATCGGCGCGACCCGCGACGACGTGGTGCTCGACTTCGCCGATCAGCTCGTCGACGACGACAGCATGTCGGTGACCTCGGACGGCTTCACGATCGAGAAGCTCACGATCAAGAACAGCCCGAACAACGGCATCGTGGTCAACAACGCGGAAGACGTGGTCTTCCGCGATCTGAAGGTGAGCTGGGACGCCGGACCCAGCTCGGAGAACGGCGCCTACGCGGTCTACCCGGTCGGCTGCACGAAGGTCCTCGTGGAGGACTGCGAGGTCACCGCCGCGGCGGACGCCGGCATCTACGTCGGCCAGTCGGACCAGATCATCGTCCGCAACAACAAGGTCTACCAGAACGTCGCCGGCATCGAGATCGAGAACTCCAACAACGCCGAGGTCTACGGGAACGAGACCTACGACAACACCGCGGGCATCCTCGTGTTCGTCTTGCCGAACCTCGAGAAGAAAGACGGCGTTGCCTGCAACGTCCACGACAACGACGTCCACGACAACAACCACCCGAACTTCGCGGCGAGCGGCATCGTCGGATCCGTCCCGCCGGGCATCGGCATCCTCGTGCTCGCCGCGGACGAGACCGAGATCCACGACAACGACCTGCACGACAACGACTCGACCGCGCTCGTCGTCGTCGGCTTCGAGACGCTCTCGCTCCTGAACCCCGAGTTCATGCCGAACGACCCGATGACCGACGGGTTCGCCGAGCGCACGTACATCTACGACAACACGTACACGAACAACGGGACGGACATCGCCCCCATCCTCCTCGGCATCGGGCTGAATCCGCTGCCCGACATCGTGTTCGACGGGTGTGAGGCGACGGCGGGCAGCGCGGAGCTCTGCCTGAGCATGACGCCCCACACGTCGTTCGTGAACGCGACCTGCAACGTCGGCAACCCGCCGGACTACTCGACGGACACGGCTCCGTTCGTCTGCGATCACCCCAAGCAGGCGCCCATCACCCTCTGACATGATCCGCTCGCGCACCGCTGCACTCGTGCTCGCCGCCGTCGTCGCCGCCTGCGGCGACGCCGCGGAGACGGAGCCGCCTGCGGCGGTCGGGGGCGGCGGTGCTTACGCCGGCCCGCCCATTCCTTGGGCCTACGAGCCGTTCCCGGCGCCGCTCGAGCCCGCCGACAACCCGAGCACGCCCGAGAAGATCGAGCTCGGCAACCTGCTCTTCTACGATCCGGTCCTCAGCCGGGACGACGCGACGGCCTGCGCGACGTGCCACAGCGAGATCTGGGGGATGAGCGACGGCCTGCCCGTCTCGGTCGGCGTGGACGGGGAGGGGCCGACAGGTCCGGGGCGCGACGGACCGAACAAGACCACGCGCAACGCCCAGACGCTCTGGAACGTCCCGTTCCGAACGGAGCTGTTCCTGGACGGTCGGTCCCCGAGCCTGGAGCACCAGGCCCTGGAGCCCCTCCTCGCCGAGCGTGAGCTCGCCCTGGCGCCCGACGCGGCGGCCGCGAAGCTCGCGACGTTCCCTGCTTATGTCACGCTGTTCCAGCAGGCGTTCCCCGGACAGGCCCAGCCGGTCACCGCCGACAACCTCGCCCGCGCTCTCTCGGCGTTCCAGCGGACGCTCGTCTCGGACCGAGCGCCTTACGACCAATACGTCGCGGGAGACGAGGGCGCGATGCGCCCGGATTGGGTGAAGGGGATGTTCCTCTTCGCGGAGGGCGGCTGCGCGGGGTGCCACGTCCCGCCGCTCTTCGAGGCGAACCGATACGTGTCGCGAATCGGCGGGGCCGATCCAGGCCGCGCGGCGGTGACGAGCGCCCCCGCAGACCAGGGAGCCTTCCGGGTGCCGACCCTCCGCAACGCGCGCGACACCGAGCCGTATTTCCATGACGGATCCGTCATCTCACTGGAAGAGGCGGTCCAGGTGGAGGCGGAGATCTCGGCTGCGCGCGGCGAGGGCCGGGCGCTCACGGCGGAGGAGGTCGCGCTCGTGGCCAAGTTCATCAACAAGGGCCTCACCGACCGGACGCGCGATCCGCGGCGCCCCAAGGTGGTCCCGAGCGGCCTCCAGGTCCCGGTGGACGGCTTCCGGATACCCCGCTAGCCGCCGAGCCAAGAACATGACCGCAATGGCGAGAGAATGACGATGTCCCTGTGGTTTCCTCCCCCCCGACCCCCCTCCACTGCGTGGAGGGGGGCCATTGCGTTCGGTATCGCCGTGGCCGCGGTCGCCGCGGCCTGCGGAGACGATTCCGGCGTCGGCGGCAGCGGTGCGGCGTCGAGCTCGTCCTCCACCTCGAGCGGCAGCGGTGGAGCGGGCGGGGCGGGTGGCGCCGCCACCCAGGCCGTCTCGCCGCCGCCATTCGGGCAGCCCTGGGAGACGCTCGGCGAATGGCACCTCTTCGCCGACATCGCCGCCGGCACCCCCAACGAGCGGGTCGTCCCCTACGACCTCATCTCCCCGCTCTTCTCCGATTACGCGACGAAGCACCGCTACGTGTTCGTGCCCGAGGGCGCGACGATCACCTATTCCGACACGGATGCGTGGGAGTTCCCCGTCGGCTCGATCCTGGTGAAGACCTTCGCCTACCCGCTCACCGCGGACGAGAGCGGTCCGCTCGATCTCCTCGAGACTCGCTTGCTCTATCGCGAGCCGACCGGCTGGAAGGCGATGACCTACGTCTACGACGCGACCGACACGGACGCGTCGCTGACGATCGCCGGCGATTTCATCGACGTCGTCGCACAGACCCCGAGCGGCTTGCCGATCGACGTCTACCGGGTGCCGAACGAGAATCAGTGCCTCGAATGCCACAAGAGCTTCGACGATCCGCGGCACCTCGGGCCGAGCACGCGCCAGCTCGATCGTGACAACGACTACGGACAGGGGCCGGAGAACCAGCTCGACCACCTCTTCGCGATCGGCTTCTTCGACAAGGCTCCCGCCCCATCCGGACAGCGCGTGCGCCTCGCCGATCCATTCGACGGCTCGAACCCGGACATCAGCTATCGCGCGCGCTCGTATTTCGACTCGAACTGCGCGCACTGCCACACGAGCGGCGGCAACGCGACGCCGCCGTCGGCGCTCGATCTGCGCTTCTCCGCGACCGAGCCCGGTCAGCCCGCGTCGAACTGGGGCGAGTGCGTGATCCCGACCAGCTGCAGCTGCTGTCCGGGCAAGACCCACGACGTCGTGCCGGGAGATCCGGACGCCTCGATCATGCCGTGCCGGCTCGCCTCGACCGCGATCGACGAGAAGATGCCGCCATTCGGCCTGTTTTCGCACGAGGAGGGCGTCGAGCTCATCCGCGCATGGATCGCCGCCATGCCCGCGTCGTCCTGCCAATGACGTCATGATCGTCTACGCCCACCGTGGAGCGAACCGCGAGCTGCCCGAAAATACGATCGAGGCGTTCCGCCTGGCGCTCGAGCTGGGGGTCGACGCGCTCGAGACGGACGTCCACCTCACGCGGGACGGCGCGGTCGTCGTGCACCACGACGCGACGGGCGCGCGCACGTCGAACGTCCGGGCGCCGATCGACTCGCTGTCGCTGGCCGACGTTCGGCGCTGGAACCTCGGCTTCGGTTTCCGCGCGCAGAGCGGCGAGGGCCTCGTCAACGCGACCTTCCGCGTGCCGACCTTCGATGAGCTGCTCGATACCTTCCCCGGCGTGCGCCTGAACGTCGACATCAAGCCGGAGAGCCCCGCGGCGACGAGCGCGGTCGTCGACGTCGTCAGGCGGCACCGCGCCGAAGAGCGGGTGCTGCTCACGAGCTTCCATGACAGCGTCGTCGCTATGGTCCGGGAGATCGGGTACCGCGGAGAGACCGGCCTCGCGCGGAACGAGGTCCTGCGCCTGCTCGCGGCGCCCCCGGGGACGCCCCGGTTCCTCTTGCCGAGCGGCGACCGCGCCCAGCTGCCGCTCCGGATGGGACCCGTGGAGCTCGTGCGGCCGAGCTTCGTTCGACGATTGCAGCGCCTCGGCTACAAGGTCGACTTCTGGGTCGTGAACGATCCGGCGGACGCCGCGAGGGCCCGAGAGGCGGAGGCCGACGGGATCATGACCGACGACCCGCGCCGCATCGTCGGCGTCGCAGCGTCTGCCTGAGCGGCTGCGCGCGGCGGGCGGCTGGGGGAGGCCGAGAGAATGCGCCGGCTTGTGCCGATGCCGTGATCGCGGCGTCCGCTTCGGCGTAAGCTGGCTCCCTCCATGGAGCTCGAGTTCGTCGGCGCGGCGCAAACGGTCACTGGTTCGATGCACGTCGTGCACACGTCACACGGCAGCATCTTGCTCGACTGCGGTCTCTTCCAGGGGACGCGGCGGGAGTCGATCGAGCGAAACCAGCACCTCCGGTGCCCGATCCAGAAGATCGCGGCGGTCGTCCTCTCCCACGCGCACATCGACCACTCGGGCGCGCTGCCGCTGCTCTACAAACAAGGGTACGAGGGGCCGGTCTTCGCGACGCCCGCCACACGGTCCCTCTGCACGGTCATGTTGCGGGACGCGGCGGCGATCCAGGAGTCGGACGCGCGGTTCCTGAACAAGCAAAACGACCGCGACGGGAACGACGAGCGCGTCGAGCCGCTCTACGACGACGAGGACGTGGTCCGGGCGATCGAGCGGATCATCGCGGTGCCGTACCACACCACGCTGCCCATCGCGCCGGGCGTCCAGCTCACCTTCTACGACGCGGGGCACGTGCTCGGCAGCGCGATCACGGTGCTCGACATCGAGGAGGGGCGAACCAAGAAGCGCCTGGTCTTCACGGGCGATCTCGGCCGCGCGAATCGTCCCATCCTCCGTGACCCGGAGGTGCCCGAGGGGGCGGACGTTCTCGTGACTGAGAGCACCTACGGCAACCGCCTGCACGACAGCGTCGAGAAGATGGACGAGGACCTCGCGCGGGTCGTGAACGCGACGATCAAGCGCGGCGGAAAGGTCGTGGTGCCGAGCTTTGCCCTCGAGCGCGCTCAAGAGGTCATCTTCGAGCTGAAGCGCCTGAAGAAACGAGGCGTAATCCCCCCCGTCCGCGTCTACGTGGACTCGCCGCTCACCGTGAAGATCACGGACGTCTTCAAGCTCCACCCCGAGTGTTACGACCCTGAGACGCGCGCGATGTTGCGCGGCAACGACTCGCCCTTCGAGTTCGATCAGCTCTCGTACATCGAGGACAAGGAAGACTCGAAGGCGATCTCCACCTCGCCCGAGCCGTGCATCATCATTTCGGCGAGCGGCATGTGTGAGGCCGGCCGCGTGCTACATCACCTTCGCTCGACCGTGGAGGACGAGAAAAACACCGTGCTCATCGTCGGCTTCCAGGCCGTGCACACGCTCGGCCGGCGCCTCGTGGAGAAGCGCTCGCGCGTGAAGATCTTCGGCGTCGAGCGCGACAGGCGGTGTGAGGTCGTCGTGCTCAACGGGTTCTCGGCGCACGCCGACCAGAAGGACCTGCTCTCGTACGCGGAGCGGTGCCGGGAGAAGGGGAACGTCGAGCAGATCGCGCTCGTGCACGGCGACCCCGAGCCGCAGCGTGTCCTTCGAGAGAAGCTCGACGACCGCGGCTTCAGCCGCGTCGCCATCCCGGCCTCCGGGGACAAACTGGCGCTCTGACGGGGCCGTCAGCGCGAGCCGAGGCCGTTGACGATCAAGTCGGCCAGGCGGCGCGCGGTCTCGATCGCCTCCGCCCGATCTCGCTGGAAGAGCGCCGGCGGGGAGAGCGCCGCGAACGCGACCTCGATCAGCTCCGCCGCTTCGGCCGGATCGAGCGGGCGCAGCCGGCCCGTTCGAACGCCCAGATCGAGCTCGTGCACCAGGACGGCTCGAACCTCCACCCCAAAACCGTGCGACTCCCCACGGGCGCCGCCGCAGCGGACGAGGTCGCAGCCGTGTTGCGCGCTCTCGGCCAGCTCGAAGAGGGCGACGACGCGGGCCTCCAGCATGGCGACCAGCCGTTCCGGGGTAGGGCGGTCCGCCGGGGCGGCGGCCTTCATGCGTGAAGCGACGCTGCTGACCTTCTTCTGGGAGAGCGCCGCGAGGATGGCCTCCTTCGAGCTGAAGTCCAGGTAGACCGAGCCGACGCCGATACCGCAGGCCCTGGCGATATCCGCGATTGTCGTCTTGCCCGGCCCGTAGTGGGCAAACAGACGCTCGGCGACGCCGAGGATGCGCTCCTTCCGGGAAGCTTCGGTCATGGCGAAGGTTGAACAACCAATACCGTGGTTCATGATTCGCCAGCAAGCCTTGACTGAGCGTTGAACGAACCTAGCTTCCGTTCATTCGGAGGAACTGAATGTCGTCTGACTCGATCGAAAGCACGCTGCCGCTCCTTCCGCTCCGTTCGGGGGTGCTCCTCCCCCACGGAACGCTCACGCTCACGGTCGGCCGTGAGCGCTCGCTGGCCCTCATCAAATCGCTCCGCCCCGGTGACGTGTTTGCGCTCGTGACCCAGCGCGACGCCAAGACCGAGGACCCTGCCCCGGCGGACTTTCACTCGGTCGGCGTGCTGGCTCGGCTGGTCAGCACCCAGAAGACAGGCTCGGGCTCCGGCTACGGAGGGGTCCGCGTCACGGTGGAGGGGGTGAGTCGGTTCTCAATCGATCGCATCGCCACGTACGAGCCGTTCCTCCGCGTGGAGGGGCGAAGCCTCACGGACGAGCGGGCGGACGCGCCGGAGGCGAAGGTCCTGGTCGAGGAGATCGAGTCCGCCCTCCGCGACGTCGGCGGCAAGGCAGGGCCGTTCGACGATCTGCAGCAGTTCGAGGGGCGTCCCGGCGCCTACGTCGACCGCGTCGCGGCGCTCCTCGGCGTCGAGGCGACAAAGGCGCTCGACGTGCTCGAGACGCTGGACGTGCCGGAGCGCGCGCGCAAGGTCCTCGCGTTCGTCATCGAGCAGCGGGAGCTGTCGGATCTGCGCCAGAAGATCGGCGAGGACGTGCGCAAGGAGATCGGCAAGACGCAGCGGGAGCACATCCTGCGCGAGCAGCTCAAGGCCATCCGCAAGGAGCTGGGCGACGAGAAGGGCGACGACATGAGCCGCCTCCGCGAGAAGCTCGAAGACGCGGATCTCCCGGCGGAGGTGCGTCAGGCGGCCGAGCGCGAGATCGCGCGGCTCGAGCAGGTCGGCGGCCAGGGCGCCGAGGCGAACGTCATCCGCACCTACCTCGAGTGGATCGCCACGTTGCCCTGGTCGCAGCGCGCCGAGACCCACGAGGACCTCGATCACATCCAGGTCCAGCTGGACGAGGACCACACCGGCCTGGAGGACGTGAAGAAGCGCATCCTCGAGCACATGGCGGTCCGCAAGCTCTCGAAGAGCGAGAAGGGCACGATCCTCTGCCTCGTCGGTCCGCCCGGGGTCGGGAAGACCTCCCTCGGCCAATCCATCGCCGACGCGACGGGGCGCCCGTTCGTCCGCATCTCGTTCGGCGGCGTCCGCGACGAGGCGGAGGTGCGCGGTCATCGCCGCACGTACGTCGGCGCGCTGCCCGGCCGCATCATCCACGGGCTGCGCAAGGCCAAGGCGAAGAACCCGGTCATGCTGCTCGACGAGATCGACAAGCTCTCGCACCACTGGGGCGCAGCGGCGGAGTCGGCGCTGCTCGAGGTGCTCGACCCCGAGCAGAACAAGACCTTCACCGATCACTACATGGAGCTGCCGTTCGATCTGTCGGAGGTGCTGTTCCTCTGCACCGCCAACACGCTCGATACGCTCTCCGCGCCGCTGCGCGATCGGCTCGAGATCGTCGAGCTCTCTGGGTACACCCCGCCCGAGAAGCTCGCCATCGCGCGCAAGCACCTCATCCCCAAGCGCCTGAAGGAGGCGGGCATCCCGAGCGACGTCCTCGGCATCACGGACGCCGCGCTCGCCCTCGTCGTCTCGCGTTACACGCGGGAGGCCGGCGTTCGGCAGCTCGACCGGGAGATCGCCCGCATCGCGCGCAGCGTCGCGCTCGACGTCGCGCGCAAGCCCGACGAGGCGGCGCTCCGCTTCGTGGTGGACGAGGCGGACGCGGGGCGCATCCTCGGCAAGCCCAAGTTCAAGAACGACGTGGCGGAGCGCACGAGCTTGCCCGGCGTCGCCACCGGCCTCGCGTGGACGCCCGTCGGCGGCGACATCCTCTTCATCGAGACCTCGCGCATGAAGGGCAAGGGCAGGCTCGAGATCACGGGCCAGCTCGGCGACGTGATGAAGGAGAGCGCGCGCGCGGCCCTCACCTACGTGAAGAGCCACGCGGACGAGCTCGGCTTCGGCGCGGAGCTGCTCGAGGAGTCGGACCTGCACATCCACGTGCCGGCCGGCGCCGTCCCGAAGGACGGACCGAGCGCGGGCGTGACGATCTTCACCGCGCTCGCCTCGCTCCTCGCGGGTCGGCGCGTGCGCAGCGACACGGCGATGACGGGTGAGTGCACGCTGCGCGGCCGCGTGCTCCCCGTCGGCGGTATCAAGGCGAAGGTGTTCGCCGCCCACCGCGCCGGGATCAAACGTGTCATCCTCCCGCGCGACAACGAGCGCGATCTGGACGAGGTGCCGGAGTTCGTGAAGGCCGAGATCGAGTTCGTCCTGGCCGACGACATGACGCAGGTGCTCGCGGCGGCCCTCGAGCCGCTCGGCGATCTGACGACCGAGGCCAACGAGAGCCCCGCTCCGACCGTCAGCGCCTGATCACTCTCTGCACCGGCCGCCCTCGGCGCGACACGCGCCGAGGTGCTGGCAGGAGCGGGAGGCCTTGCATTGTTCGTCGGTCCCCGCAACGCACTCTCCTCCTTGCGCCTTGCACAGCCCGTTGATCCGGCAGACCTCGCTCTTCTCGCAGTGCTGGTCCCGGGTCGCCTCGCAGCTCCCCCAGCGCGCGCCGCACCACCCCTTGAGGTGGCACATGCAGTCTTTCTCGCAGCTCGCGTCGGTCTCGCAGCCGAAGGCGAGCGTGGCCGTCAGCACGAGCGCCGCGCGTGCTCGCAACGCGCCGGTCTGCTTTCGGTCGGGAGGGGGCGTCACGTCGTCTCCGGGCACATGACGGAGCCGGGGCGGCGATGCAAGCGCCTCGCCACGCTCTCCGACCGCCGCCGTCGTTTTCCTCGTAACCGGCTCCGGTAAGCTCCCGTAACGAGCACCGAGCGCCGGAGGAGCCGGCGCCACAAGCGTGGAGAGTGGAGATGGTGACGACTCGTTCCTTGGGCTGTGCCTGGCTTTTGTCCCTCGCCGTGTGGGGATGCGACGAGAACAAACCCCAGCTGGCGCCCGAGGCTGCCGCCAGCACGCTCGCGTCGAGCGCCCCCAAGACGGCCACGTCCAAGACCTTGGAGGTCGACAAGGGGGTGAGTCAGGTGTCGTTCCTGATGGACGCGCCGGTCGAGAAGATCCGCGGGAAGGTGTCGAGCGGTGTGGATGGTCAGCTCTTCCTCGACGCGAAGGACCTCTCGCAGACGACCGGCAACATCAGCGTCGACATCAGCGGCCTCGAGATCTTCCAGCGCAAGGCCGACGACTCCGGAAACTTCGGTGAGGAGACCAAGGTCGAGAAGCAAAACGAGCACGCGCGCGAGTGGCTCGAGATCGGGCCCAGCGCCCCCGAGGACATCCGGCGGAAGAACGCCCGGGTGGAGTTCCGGATCGCCTCGGTGAAGCCTTCCAAGAAAGACGTGACGAAGGAGACCGGCGACGTGAAGCTCGACGTCGAGGCGACCGGCGACTTCCTCCTGCACGGCCGCGTCTCGAAGAAGACCGTCTTGCTCGAGGTCACGCTGACCCTGGAGGGGGGCTCGCCCAAGTCCGTCCACATCAAGACGAAGAGCCCGTTTGCGGTCGGCCTCGAGGAGCACGACGTGAGGCCGCGCGACACGTTCGGCAAGCTCGCCGCCAAGACGCTGCAGGATCTCGGCTCGAAGGTGGCGAAGGAGTCGCAGGTCGAGATCGACGTCAGGCTCGTCGCGGCCGGCATGCCCCAGAGCGCGCCGGCGACGTCCGAGACCGCTGCGCCGGCGCCCAGTGGCTCGGCCGCCCCCAAATGAGCAGACACGCGAACAAACCATGAAACCCCGCTCCGGGGTGCCGCGTACTGTCATCCCGGAGCGCGCGCTGGCATAGAGAGAGGACCGACATGCTGAACTTCAAGTCGATTTCCGAGACCCTCGCCGCCCTGGGCGGCGCTGCCCTCCTCGCCGGATGCGGGAGCGCTCAGGCGCCCGTGAACGCTTCGGAGGTGCCGGCCGAGCCCGCAGCGGAGCAGGCGCCTGCCGCGACCGACGCTACCGAGGCCTCGGCTGGCGACGCGGCCGCCGCCGCCGCGCCCGCATCGGACACGAAGCCCGCATCCGACGCTCCCGCCGAAGCCGCTGCCCCGGCGGAGAGCGCGGCGCCCGCCGCGAGCGCGAGCAGCAGCGCGGCGCCCGCCAAGCCCGCCGCCGCGCCCGCCAAGAAGAGCGGCGGCACGAATGATCCAAAGAAGGCGGCAGCCAAGAAGAAGGGTGCGCAGGGGTCGTGCGGCGAGGGGACCTGCGGCTGAACGCCCCGACCGGCGTGGGGCTGGGGCTTCGCTGGGCGTTCCTCGAGGACGTGCTGGCGAGCGCGCGCGGTCGACGTGCGCCGATCCCGGTCGACTTCTTCGAGATCTCGCCGGAGAACTACATGCGGCGCGGCGGCTACGTCCCCGCCGCGCTGGAGGAAGTGGCAGCCCGGTGGCCCGTCCTCACCCACGGGCTCACCATGAGCCTGGGTGGTCTCGACCCCGTGGGGGACGCGTACCTCCGGGAGCTCACGAGCTTGCTGAAGGAGCTCCGGCCGCCCTTCCACAGCGACCACCTCTGCTTCGGGGGGCACGGCGGCCGCCTGACCCACGATCTGTTGCCGCTGCCCTTCATCGAGGAAGCAGTCCAGAACGTCGTCGCGCGCACGAAGCAGATCCGCGATCGGCTGGGCCTGCCGCTCGCGATCGAGAACATCTCCTATTACTTCGTGCCCGGCGCTCCGGACATGACGGAGGCCGCGTTCTTGCGCGCCGTGCTCGATGAGGGGGACCTCGGCCTGTTGCTCGACGTGAACAACGTCTTCGTCAACGCGCAGAACTTCGGCTTCGACGCGCGCGCGCTCATCGACTCCCTTCCGCTCGAGCGCGTCGTGCAGATCCACGTCGCCGGCCACGAGCACAAGCCCGAGCACGGGCGCATCATCGACACCCACGGCGCCGACGCGAAGGACGACGTGCTCGAGCTGCTCGAGCACGTCGTCGCGCGCGTGGGGCCGGTGCCGGTCGTGCTCGAGCGCGACCACAACATCCCCGAGCTCGACGTCCTCGTCGGCGAGATCGAGCGCGTGCGCCGCGCCTACGACCGCGGCATCGCGAGGCGGGCCGCGTGAGCCGGCTCGCGTCGATCCTCGACGCGGTGGTCGCGTCGGTGCGCGAGCCCGAGCCGCGCACCTCGGACAGGCGCGAGCTGCTGGCCGGCAGAGGTCTCGAGGAGCGCGACGCGGCGGCCCTCGCCGCGCTCGACGATCGATCGTTTTTCGTCTACCGCCGGCTCGTCCGGCGCACGCTCGCCAGCGCGGTCCGCGTGGAGATGCCCCGCACCGCCGCGCTCCTCGGCGAGCGGTTCGACAAGGAGGTCGAGGACTTCCTCTCGCGCGGGCTCTCTGCTTCCCACTACCTCCGCGACGTGGCGTTCGAGCTCGCCCAGTACGCGGCCGAGACCTGGCCGGGCGCCGAAGGCATTCCGCCGTTTGCGCTCGATCTGGCCCGACACGAGCTCGCCGCCTTCCAGGCGACGAGCGCGCCGCGCCGGCTGGGCGGTCGCCCTGTCGTGGCCGCGCTCGATCTCGACGCGCCCTGCTCGTTCGACGAGTCCGTGTCGCTCTCGCGACACGACTACCCCATACACGAGCTCGCGCTCGGGCAAGTCACGCTCGAGCCCGCGCCCACGGCGCTCCTCGTCTACCGCGACGACGAGGGCGACGCGCGTTTCCTGAAGCTCTCGCCGGTCGCCGCCAGCATCGTCGAGCACGCGCTCGAAGGGGTGACGCTCGGCGCAGCGATCCAACGTGCGGCGCGGAGCCACGGCTCCGTGCTCTCGGAGGCCATGCTCGCGGAGACCGCCAGCCTTCTCGCCGATCTGGCCGAGCGAGGCGTTCTTCTTGGCAGACCAGCCGGACCGACTACGATGGGTGGCACATGAGCGACAGCCCGGACCCGCTCGGCCTCATTGGCTCGGTGGTGGACCAGAAGTATCGCGTCGACAGCGTCGTCGGCGAAGGCGGCTTCAGCGTCGTCTACCGCGCCGAGCACGTGATCTGGAAGCAGCCGGTCGCGCTCAAGTGCTTCAACGTGCTCGCCGGCGTCCCCCCGCAGATGCGCGAGGAGCTCCTCCAGGGCTTCATCCAGGAGGGCAAGCTCATGACGAGCCTGTCGACTCGCACCGCCGCCATCGTCCAGGCGCGCGACGTGGGGACGCTGCGCCTGCCCGCAACCGGGCAGGACATCCCGTACATGGTGCTCGAGTGGCTCGAGGGAAAGCCGCTCGACCGCGTCGTGCAGCTCGAGCGGGCGCAGAACCTCCCGGCGCGGTCGATCTTCGAGGTCATGGCCCTGCTCGAGCCCGTCGCGAGCGCGCTCGAGGTCGCGCACGCGATGAGCATCGCGCACCGCGACATCAAGCCGGCGAATCTCTTCGTCATCGGCGACGCCCGCGGCGTGGGCACGTTCGTGAAGATCCTCGACTTCGGGATCGCGAAGGTCATGGCCGAGCACGCGCAGCTGCAGACGTCGCTGGCGCAGACCGGCCGCGAGATCACCGCGTTCACGCCGAACTACGGCGCCCCCGAGCAGTTCAGCCGCTCGCACGGCGCGACCGGCCCGTGGACGGACGTGTTCGCGCTCGCGCTCATCATGGTCGAGCTGCTCCGCGGCGGCGTGCCCGCGCTCCAGGGCGACGACTACCTCCAGCTCGCCATCGCGAGCCGCGACCCGTCGGTCCGGCCCACGCCGCGCGCCTTCGGCGTCCCCGTGAGCGACGAGGTGGAGACCGTGTTCCGCAAGGCCCTCGCGGTCGCGCCGCGGGATCGGCACAAGACCGCGGGCGAGCTCTGGGCGGACCTGCACGGCGCCGTCTTCCCGGGCAGCCCGGCGTGGGCGCCGGTCACGGCCGGCGGACCGACGACCTCCAACTACGGTACGACCGGCCCGCGCTCCGCCGCGATGACCGGTCCGCGCCCCGGTCTCTCGTCGCACCCCGGTCCGGTGACCGGAAAGGGCGGAACGCAGATCACCGGCCCGCGGATGATCACACCACCGTCATCGGGCCTCGTGGCGAGCGCCGGCACGATCTCCGTCGGTCCTTCCGCTCCGAAGAAGAGCAGCTCGGGGGTGGTGTTCGGCGCGCTCGCGGCCGTGGCGTTGCTCGGCGGCGGCGCCGGCGCCGCGTTCTACATGCTGCGCGGACCCGCGGCAGCGCCCGCTTCGAGCGTGGCCGCGTCGGCCGAGCCCGTCGCGTCGGCCACCGCGGCGCCGCCGAAGACGCCCACCTGCCCGGAGGGGATGGCCGAGGTCCCCGGGAGCAAGTTCTTCATGGGCTCCGACGAGAAGGACTTCCCGCTCTGGAGCCCTGCGCACAAGGTCCAGGTGTCGTCTTTCTGCATGGACATCAACGAGGTGACGACGACCGAATACGCGGCCTGCGCGGGCAAAGGTGAGTGCAAGCGCGCCGACACCAAGCCGAGCTACCCCAAGAGCGAGAAGCAGACCGAGCCCCAACACGAGAAGAACCTCGCGGCCTACGCGGAGCTCTGCAACTTCGGCGAAGAAGGCAAGATCAAGCCCGGGCGCGAGAAACACCCCGTGAACTGCGTGAGCTGGTTCCTGGCGGACGAGTACTGCCGGGTTCACGGCAAGCGCCTGCCGACCGAGGCGGAGTGGGAGTACGCGGCGCGCGGCGCGGACGGTCGCAAGTTCCCGTGGGGCGACCAGCCCGGCGCGGACGGCGAGCACATGAACGCCTGCGGCAAGGAGTGCGCTTCCTGGGAGGCGGCAAACGGCATCGAGCCGAGGACGCCGACGATGTACGAAGACGACGACGGCTACCCCGGCACGGCCCCCGTCGGCTCGTTCGCGAAGGGCGTGACGAAGTTCGGCCTCAACGACATGGTCGGCAACGTGTGGGAGTGGACCAGCGACTGGTACGCCACGTACAAGCCCGAAGAGCAGACGAACCCCACGGGCGCGAAGGACGGTGACAAGCGCGCCATCCGCGGCGGCGGGTTCAACGGGGGCTTCCCCCTCTGGGTGAATCCCGCGTTCCGTTACCACCAGGTCCCGAGCGCGAGCGTCCACGGCATCGGCTTCCGCTGCGCCAAGACACTCGAGTAGAGTCGGGCAGACGTGCCCGTCCCCGACCAACTCCTGCGAGACACCGGCGTCACTGGGCCGCTCGGCTCTCTCGCGCTCTCGTGCGTGAGGCCGGCCGCGCCGGCGCTCGCGCTGCGCGCGCTCCGGTGGCACGAGGGGCTGGAGCGCCTCGGGATCGTGTTGCCGTTTTTCCTCGTGCACGACGCGGGCATGTTGTTCGCGGCGCCGGCGGAGCAGTTCGAGATCCTCGCGCGCGCGGACCTCGCCACGTTGTTCCGCCAACATCCGCTCGGGCCGCAGGCGGGCGAGCGCATCGCGTCGAGCTACAAGCGCACGCTGACCGAGCTCGGTGACTGCGAGGCCGCGCGGCGCGCCGGCCAGCTCCGTCTCTCGGACGACCTCGTCATCGCCGTGCTCGCGCGCCTCCTCGGCGTGGTCGCCGCGCGGGTCAACGAGCGGCCCGCTTACCGCGCGCGCGTCCCGGTCGATCCGGCGCTCCTCGAGCGCATCGAGCCCCAGCTCGCGACGCTCTTCGTCTCCGTCGCGCGTGGCTTCGAGCTCGCTTGCCTCGAGTCGCTCGAGTTGGCGCGGCTCTTCGTGCTCACCCTGGCGGACGCGCTCGACACCGACACGCTGCGGCTGTTCGGTCTGCTGGGGACGGACGGCTCGGCGGGGGCCGTCTCGCAGGTGGACGTGCTCTCGGCCTTCCAGTCTCCCGAGGCGAACGACATCGTGAACTTCTCGCTCGAGATCCTGCCCAGCGTGCTCGAGGCGAAGGCGCGCCCGGCCGCCGGCATGACCTCGGCGCATGGCTACAGCGGGATCGGCACGCGCGGATCGATCGACAGCATGGTCCTCTCGGAGCTCGCGTGGGACGACGCGGAGCTGGCCCGCAGGCTCGTCGAGAACGAGCTGCTCTATTACGCGCGCGAGCAGAGCCGCGAAGAGCAGCGGCGCGTCCACATCCTCCTGGTCGACGCGTCCGCTTCCATGCGCGGAGACAGGCAGACGTTCGCGCGCGGTATGGCGCTCGCCACGGGCAAGAAGCTCGTGATCGAGGGGGAGGACGTGATCTTCCGCTTCTTCGACTCGCGCATCTACGAGCCTGCGCGGGTGAAGAACGGCCAGCTCCCCACGGCGTACCTCTTGAGCTTCAAGGGTGAGCGCGGGCGCAACCCGGCGCGTGTCTTCGCGGAGCTCGCGACCGAGCTCGACCTCCTGCGGCAACGGGACGCGCGCAGCCCGGTCGTCCACCTCTTCACACACGCCGCGCTCTACATCCCGCGCGATCTCGTGCAGAACGTCCGGCAGCTCGCCCACATCGCGGCGGTCTTCATCTTGCCGTCGGGCGGCAAGCTCGATCTCGAGTACCTCGACGTGCTCGACGCACACTGGGTGGTCGACCACGCGACGCTCACGAAGCGCGACGCGCGGTCGGACGCGGCGAAGAGCATCCTCGGCGAGAGCGAGGACGTCCGGAAGGGCATGGCGGCGACGGGCGACGAGGGCGGGCCCGCGAGCGGTCGCGGCCCGGCGAGCCGAAGAGCCCAGCCGCAAGCGCTCGCCGACGGCGCGCCGCTGAGCGTGCGGCCGCCGCCTTCGGTGAGGTCATGAGCACCCGGCCGATCCACGAGCTCCGGAGCGAGGCCCACGCCGCGGCGTCTCGCGGCGACATGGCCCACGCGCGCGGCGTGCTCTACGCCGCGCTCGGCCACACGATCGCCCGCGAGGACGAATACGCCGCGACCACGGTGGACCTCCGCAACCTCCTCGCGCGGATGGGGGACACGCGCGGCGCCCTCACAGTCGACTGGTACGCCGGCAGCGACCGGTCGCAGCGCCCGCTCCTCGAGCGTGTGCCGCCCGTCGATCGCGCGCGCACCATGCTCGCGTGGGCCGATCGCTCGGGGGGAGGGGAGCGCGCGCGGCCGCTCTACGCCAAGGCCGCGGACGAGTACGAGGCCGCCGGGCTCGTCGCGCGCGCGGCCATCGCGCGCGAGAAGGCGGAGGACTTCACGCGGGCGCGGGCGCTCTGGTCCCGGCTCTCGCAGGTGCTCTCCGGCTCGGGCGAGGATCTCTACGCCGCCGGCCTCGCTCGCTTCAACCTCGCGCGAACGTCCGGCAAGACGGGTGAAGCGAGCGCCGCACGGGAGGCGACGGTCGGCGCCGTGCACCTCCTCGAAGAGGCGGCCGACCGCTACGAGACGATCGGCCAGCGCGAGCGCGCGTTCGACTGCTTCCAGGTGCTCATCGCGATCGGCCGCGAGAGCGGCGAGTTCGAGCACGTGCTCGAGGGGTACGTGAACGTCATCCGCATCCTCCGCGAAGATCACCTCCGCTATTACGCCCTGCAGTCCTACGAGGAGGCGGTGCAGGCGGCCGAGAAGCAGGGCGAGACCGCGGCCGCCGCGACGCTCGCGCGCGAGATGGCCTCTTACGCGCGCAAGGAGGGGCTGCCGTCGATCGCGAACTTCGGGATGCTCACGCAGGCGAAGCTGTGGCGCGATCTCGCCGGCCTCAGCGCCAGCCGCGGCGCGCCGCCGGAGATCGCGGAGAACGCCCTGCTCGCGGCCGTGATCGCCTTCGGCGAGTCGGGGCAGTTCCAGCGCGTGGCGGAGGTCTACCGGGATCTCGCGCAGCTCCCGCTCCAGGAGTCGCGCAGGAAACACTACGAGCGGGCCGTCTCGCGATACCAGGGCGCGACCGACCTCAAGATCGACGCCGCCGCCCTGCCGGCCCACCTGCGCCACGACACCGGCTACCCGGACGTGTGGCACGTCGATCTCGTGGAATGGGAGCAGCAGGGGAGCGCGAGCGAGGCCTGCGCCGACATCATCCTCGACTCGTCGTGGACCGAGGTCACCCGTCGTCGGTCGCTCGTCGCGCGCCTCACGGCTCTCGCGCTCGAAGCTCACCTGGGCCAAGGGCCCATCGCGGACGCCGGCGTCACCGCGAACCTCGCCGGGCACCTGTGCGATCAGCTCTCGCAGGTCGAGCTCTACACGATCCTCTCGCCGCTCGAGCGGCTCTATCACCGGCCGGAGCCGCAGATCCGTGCCGCCGTCATGCGGGCGCTCGCGCGCTTCATGTACAAGCGCACCTTCATCACGTTGCGCGATGGCCTCGCCGACAAGGACAAAAACGTCGCGGAGGAGGCGGCCAAGGCCGTGGAGGAGCTGCGGTTCCCGCACGCGTTCGATCCTCTGGCGCGCATCTACCGCGAGTCGAGCTCGCCGCGCGCGCGCATCAGCGCGCTGCGCGCGCTCTCCAAGGTCGACACCGTGGAGGCCGCGGAGATGCTCCTCGGCGTGATCGAGCACGATGGGCGCGACGAGCGCACGGCCGCGGTCGAGGCGCTCAAGCGCTCGCGAGGCACCAAGTTCGTCGACCTCGCGCGCTCGCAGCTGCCGCGCCTGACCGGGCCGGGGCAAGCGGCGGTGCGCGAGGTGCTCGCGACGCGCGGCATCGCAGGTTGATCTCGGCGGTCGCTTACGTGACGTGGGCACACCTGCACGCGGCCCTTTCGCTCGCGCGTGGTGCCCGGTACCATGCGTGTTGGTGTCCGCCTTGAGCAAAGCTCGGCTCGGCGCGTTGGCCCTCGGGCTCACCGCTGCGGCCTGTTACCCGGAGTTCTCGTTCCTCGACTCCGGCAGCGGCGGCAGCGGGGGCACGGGCAACGGGTCGACGACCGCGCGCGTCTCCGTCGGCGCCGGCGGCGCCGAGCCGTCGACCACCGAGACGAGCACCACCGTCACCGGGCACATGACCACGGCGACCACCACGGGGCCGACCTCGTCGAGCAGCAGCACGGGGATGCCCGTCGTGCCGCAGGTCAGCTGCGGCCCGCCCGAGCTGACGATCAACGGCTGGGAGCTCGACCCGTGCTCTCCGGGCGACGTCTGTTGCTTCGACAAGAGCACGCCGCTCGGGGACTACTGCACGACGCCGCCGATGAACAACGACCCCGCGTGCCCGACCGCGACGCACTACGCGTTTGCCTGCGACGGCCCACAAGACTGCGAGCCGGGGCTCGACTGCTGCGCCAACGTCTCGGGCTCCTCGGTCGTCGCGACGACGTGTGCGCAGGGCTGCGTCGCGCCCAACATCGTCCTCTGCGAGACCACGACCGACTGCGGCGGGGCGGGGACATGCCAGATCGTCTTCAGCGACGACGGCTACGACATCGCGTACCTGGGCTGCGAGTAGGCGCGGCGCTCACGCCGCCGCCTCGTCGCGCTCCAGTTGCTCCTGCACCGGCGAGCGCTCGGCCGCATCGATCGTGGCCAAGCTGAAGCGGAAGGTCGCGCCGCCGCCGGGCGTGGGGTGAAACGAGAGCTCGCTCCCGTGGGCCTCGGCGACGCGTGCGACGACGGGTAGGCCGAGCCCGATGCCCGTCGCGCGTGTCGTGAAGAACGGCTGGAAGATGCGAACGCGGTTCGATTCGGGCACGCCCTCGCCGTCGTCGATCACCGAGACGACGACTCGGTCCAGGTGACGTTCGCCGCGCACGACGACGGGGCCCTTCCGCCCGTCGGCCAAAAATGCGTTGGAGAGCAAGTTCACCAGGGCGCGGCGCACGAGCTCCGGATCGCAGGAGAGCTCCGGAAGGTCGCGGGCGAGCTCGGTCGCGACCTGGGTCCCGGCGCTCGGGGTGGCCCCGCTGTTCGTTAGGGCAGCGCGCGCCGAGGCGACCGCGCCGGCGACGATGTTGGGCAGATGCGCAGCCGTGAGCGCGACGTGCTGTGGCTTCGCGAAATCGAGCAGGTCGGCGACCATGCGCCTCAAACGATCCGCTTCCTCCTCGAGGATATCGAACAGGTCGTTCCGGCGCGGATCCCCTTCCGGCAGCTTCTTCAGCGAAGCGAGCGCGTTGAAGATGACCGCGACGGGGTTGCGCACTTCGTGTGCGACGACGGCCGAGAGCTCCCCGAGCGCGGCAAGGCGCTCGTGCCGCAAGAGCTCCTTCTGGGTCTCGGCGAGGCGGATGGTCGTGGCCTTGAAGCGGATCGAGAGCGACGTCGCCACGCTGAGCATCAGGGCGAGGTAGCCGAGATCCAGGAGATACGGCGTCGGCAGGAGCCCCGCCGCCACGCCGACGTCGTGAAAGCCGCTCAGGAGCAGGAGCCCCAGGCCGATCGCGTCCGCGATCTCGGTGCGGTCGCCGCGGAGCAGCCCGCGGATGCTCCGAAATAACGGAAGCGTCATTGCAACGGCGTAGTAGACGAAGCAGAGATCGCCGAGCGTCGTCGAGCGCGCGTCCTGGTAGGTGATCCCCAGCCACTCGATGTGGTGCTCCCAGGGAACGCTGTAGAGCATGCCCGGGATCGGCGCGACGGCCGAGAAGAAGAGCCCGCCGGCGACGATCGTCTTCTCGGTCCGGCTCAGCGATCGCCGCTCGCGCGCCGCGCGGTAAAAATACCAGGACGCGCCGTGCAGCCCGGCGAACAGCAGGCTGAGGCGGTCCATCCACAGGCCCGTCTCCGCCGACACCGGCGAGAGCATCGTCGCGTTGCACGCCGCGTACGCAGAGCCACACAGGCACGAATAGGCGAACATCCGCAGCTGCGAAAGCTCCGGCGCGCGCGCCATGAACCACGTGAAGGCCGCGAAGAACAGGCCGATCACGCAGGCGACGACGGAGAGTGAGAAGACCAGGTTCAAGCCGGAACGAGAGAGGATAGCCCAGTCGCGCCTCTCAGCGCTCGTCGCGCCGCTTTCGCCCGACGGCGCGCACGCCGGTCACGCGGCCGCGCGCGGCGAGGACGAGCGGCTCGGCCGGCGTTAGCGCGTCGACCAGATCGCCGACGCGCCTCGTCGCGAGCTCGGCTCGCTCCCATGCGGCGCGCCGGCCCATTGTCCCGTCGCGCGTGGAGACGGCGAGGTCGAGCGCGTCCGATAGGTCCTTGCCGACCTTGGCGATCTTCACGAGCTCCGCGCGGCTCGCGCCCGACTGCTTGGCGGCCGCGTAGATGGCGCGCACGACCCCCAACAGATCGCGTACCGCCTCGAGCGGGAACGGCTCGTCGTGTGAGAGGGGCATGCGCGCTTCGAATGTTACCGCAGGGCGCCGACGGCCGCCTCGACGGAGCGGAGGACCACGCCGTCGCGAATCATCGCGCGCACTTGCGCGATGTCGAGGTAGAGCGGGCGGTCTTCCGTCAGCGGGGCGACGCCCGTGCGGACTGCCCGGTGCGCGGCCGCCACACCCTTGGCCGGCGCGAGGGGCCTGCGCTGATCCACCCCGGCGCACGCGACGAGCAGCTCGATCGCGATGCACGCGGTGGCGTTCTCCACGACCTGCGCGAGCTTCTTCGCGCTGACGCTGCCCATGCTCACGTGGTCTTCGCGCCCCGCGCTCGAGGGGATGGAGTCCACGCTGGCGGGGTGGCAGAGCACCTTGTTCTCGCTCACGAGCGAGGCGCTCGCGACCTGCGCGATCATGAAGCCGGAGTGCAGCCCGCTCTTCGGCGCCAGAAACGGGGTGAGCCCGCTCGAGAGCGCGGGGTTGACGAGCTGCTCCACGCGGCGCTCGCTGATGTTGCCGAGCTCGGCGACGGCGATGGCGGCCAGATCGAGCGCGAGCGCGAGCGGCTGGCCGTGGAAGTTGCCGCCCGAGATCACCTCGGCGCTCCCGTCCTCCCGGAGGAACACGGTGGGGTTGTCGGTCACGCTGTTCAGCTCGCGCGCGAGCACGTCGTGCGAGAAGGCGAGCGCGTCTCGCGTGGCGCCGTGCACCTGCGGCATGCAGCGCAGCGAATACGGGTCCTGGACCTTCCCGCAGTTCTCGTGGCTGCGCATGATCTCGCTCTCGCCGAGGAGCGCGCGCAGGTTCGCGGCGACGGCCGCCTGGCCGGGGTGCGGTCGCACTTGCATCAGCCGGTCGTCGAACGGCT
The DNA here is from genome assembly GCA_016794345.1 of Myxococcales bacterium. Lineage (GTDB taxonomy): Bacteria > Myxococcota_A > Polyangia > Polyangiales > Polyangiaceae > Xiheicaenibacterium > Xiheicaenibacterium phototrophicum. The sequence continues at coordinate 3,872 of JAEUKE010000299.1, read as the reverse complement.
TCGCCGAGCCGAGCAGCGCCTCGAGGCTCGTCGCGCCGGCGATGTCGGCGAGCTTGGCGAGCGTGAGGGCGTCGATCACCGCCAGCGCGCCGAGCGCGGCCATGTATTGCGTCCCGTTGATGAGCGCGAGGCCCTCCTTCGCCGCGAGCTCGAGCGGACGAAGCCCGGCGCGCTCGAGCGCGCCGCGCGCGGGCTCGCAGCCGCCGCTCGGCGAGAGCACCTCGCCCTCGCCGGTGAGCGTGAGCGCCAGGTGCGCGAGCGGCGCGAGATCGCCGGAGGCGCCGACGGACCCTTGTGACGGCACGCGCGGCACCACGTCGGCGTTGAGCATGCCGACAAGGAGCGCGACCACCTCGGGCCGGACGCCGGAGTGACCCATCGCGATGACCTGCGCGCGCAGCACCATCATCGCGCGGACCTCCGCGCGGCCGAGGTCCGGACCCACCCCACACGCGTGGCTCCGTACGAGGTTCCGCTGCAGCGCAGCGATGTCCGCCTTGGCGATGCGGGTCTCGGCGAGCGCGCCGAACCCCGTGTTCACGCCGTAGACGGCCGGAGCCTCGTCGCCACCCTCGGCGATGGCGTCGATCGCGCGGCGCGAGGCGACCATCCGGGCGTGGGCCTCGGGGCAGATGGAAACCGGGGCGCGGCCTCGCGCGACGGTCGCGAGTGACTCGAGCGAGAGGGGGCGCCCGATGAGGACGGGAGGGGCTTCGGACATCTTGCCGGGGACCAGACAACAGGTTGCGGTGGGGAGCAATGTCGATGCTCGGACCTTGGTGTATGCTCCCGCGCCGACGCATGCGAAAGGCTTATTTGCTGGCTTTGGCCGGCTTCTTGGCGCTGCCCCTCCGGGCCTCGGCCGACGAGCCGAAGGCGGAGGCATCGGCCCAGCCCAAGGTCGTGGAAGAGGACATCCCGAAGCGGGTCGAGAAGCCGGCGCGAGACGGGTTCCTGGAGCGGTTCATCCTCGAGAGCGGCCGGGTCACCCCGCTCCCCTTCGATCCGGACTTCCTCGTCTTCAGCATCCACGGCGACTACCAGCTCCGGTTCCGCGCGATGACCGACCTGCCGCTCGAGCCTCCCGCGCGCGGCGCCGTCGCCCCGGCTGACGGGTCGGAGCCACGTGATCCGGCCCTGCTCGGGCAGAACAAGTACCTCTACCACTGGCTCCGCCTCTTCGGCCGCGTCGTGTTTCGCGACGATCTCGCGCTGGTCGGCGAGATCGATCTCCCGCGTGGGCTCGTCGCCGGCGACACGACCCAGTTCGTGAATCAGTCGCGCGATCCGCTCGACGACTACAACTGGTACGACGTCCACCCGCGCCAGCTCTACCTCGAGTACCGCTCGCCCATCGGCATGTTCCGGCTGGGCCAGCAGATGAACCACTGGGCGCTGGGCCTGCTCGCGAACGACGGCGACCACAAACAGATGTTCGGCGACACCTTGCGCGGGTCGATCGTCGAGCGCCTCCTCTTCGCCACGACCCCGCTCGGCAAGGACACGCCGCTTTTCCTCGCGCTCGCGGGCGATCTCGTCTTCGAGGACAACACCGCGGACCTCCTCGGCAACTCGCCCGACCAGCCGGTCGGGGACATCGCCGCGCAAGGTGTGCTCGCGGTCGGCTACCGGTCGGACTTCGCGGAGATCGGGCTCTTCAACGTCTACCGCCACCAGGAGCGCCAGCTCACTGCGGTGCTCCAGCCCTACGACGAGACGCTGGACGTCGGCGTGGTCGACATCGCCGGCAAGGTCCGCGGCGAGGTCCCCGGGATGGACGCTTACGCCTACATCCAGGCGGAGGCGGCCACGGTGTTCGGCCGGACCAGCTACGTGCGCTCGTCGTACGTCAATCGTTTGAGCCCAACCGATCCGATCGAAGACGAGGGTGTCCTCTCGTTCGGCGCCGCGGCCATCCTCGGGTTCGTCCACATGCGGTCGGACGACAAGGAGCGCTGGGGCGACTTCGTGCACGAGCTCGAGTACGGCTACGCGTCGGGCGACGCGGATCCGTTCGACGGCGAGACACACCGCTTCACGATGGACACGAACCACAACGTGGGGCTCGTGCTCTTCGATCAGGTGCTCCAGTACAAGACGGCACGCGCGGCCACCATCGCGCAGGACGCGCGCATCGTGAACAGGCCGAACCCCGGCTTGCAGCTCCTGCCGTCGAACGGCGGCGTGTTCGGCGCGACCTACCTGAACCCGCGTTTTCTCTTCCGGCCCGTCCGCCAGGTCGACGCGAAGCTCGGCTTCGTCTTCGCGCAGGCCACGAGCGACGTGGTCGACCCGTACCACGCCGGCGCGCTCGGGACGTACGCCAACTACGACGGCGGCAACCCCAAGAACCGCGACCTCGGGGTCGAGATCGACGCCGGCGTGGACGTGCGCATCCCGCTCGAGCGCTTCGTCACCCTCGAGCTCGGCGCCGAAGGCGGCGTCCTCTTCCCGGGCGGCGCGTTCGACGACGAGGACGGCAATGCCTTGCCGGAGCAGCTCCTCGCGAATACGAAGGTCGGGCTGCAATTTTGATTTGGCTTCGAGAAGCGGCATGCCCGTTGGCGCTTGCCGAAGCCCTCACAGGACCCGATGAAATACTTCGTGACACTTCCGTCAGGTACTGAGCACGTGGTCGAGATCGTCGAGGCGGCTGGGGGCGTGCTCTCGGTCACGGTCGACGGCCAGCCGGTGGAGGCGGACGCGGTCGGCCTCCCGCGGAACGCTCGATCGGGGCGCGGCGCGACCAGCATCAAGATCGGCCCCCGCGTCATCGAGCTCTGGCTCGAGGGCACCGCGCCTGCGCTCGGCGTCATCGCCGACGGCCAGCGCTTCTTCGCCACGGTGGAGAGCGAGCGCATGCGGGTGCAGGCGGCGGCCAAGCCGTCTGCTGGGGGCGAGGGGACCGTCCGCTCGCCGATGCCGGGGCGCGTCGTGCGCGTGCTCGTGAAAGAAGGCGACGAGGTGGAGGCCGGCGCCCCGGTCGTCGTCGTCGAGGCCATGAAGATGGAGAACGAGCTCGTCGCCGAGCGCGCCGGGACGGTGAAGCGCGTCGTCACCTCCGCCGGCGCCACGGTCGAGGGCGGCGCCGTGCTGGTGGAGATCTCGTAGGCCTCGTTGGTCGGACGCGTGGTCGATGTCGGGGACATTCATGGCTGCTGATTCACCCCCCCAGCCCCCCTCACGAGGTGAGGGGGGAGCGCCTGCCCTCCAGTCGGAGAGGCTCCGGCTTGCGCACCTACCCACGCCTCTCGTGAAGCCTCGCGCGCTGCTCGAGGCGCTTGGCCTCGGCGATCGCGGGATCGACCTGTGGGTCAAGCGCGACGATGTGACCGGCGGCCCCGAGGCCGGCAACAAGATCCGCAAGCTCGAGTACCTGCTCGCGGCCGCGACCCGCGAGAGCGCGACCGTCCTCGTCACGTGCGGCGGCATCCAGTCGAACCACGCGCGCGCGACCGCGATCGTCGGCGCGCAGCTCGGGCTCCGCTCGGTTTTGCTCCTCCGCACGACCGAGATCGGCGCGCCGCTCCCCATCACCGGCAACGTCCTCCTCGATCGCCTGGTCGGCGCGGAGATTCGCCTGATCACCCCCGCGCAATACCGGACGCGCAGCGAGCTCATGGCCGAGGTCGCGGCCGAGCTCGCGAAGAAGGGAGAGCGCCCTTACGTCATCCCCGAGGGCGGCTCGAACGCGCTCGGCTCGCTCGGCTATGTCGAGGCCATGGCGGAGATCCGCGCCCAGCTCGACGCCGGCCTCGGCGGGAGCAAGCCGTTCGACGTCATCGTCCACGCCTGCGGCTCGGGCGGAACGGCGGCCGGCGTCGCCCTCGGCGCGTCACGCTCGGGCGTCGCGCCCGAAGTGTGGCCCATGG
>JAEUKE010000247.1 GCA_016794345.1 Myxococcales bacterium | reverse complement strand
AGCAGCTCGGCGATCTCCGAGTACGTCCGGCCCTGCTGGTGAAGCCGAACGATCGCTTGCCGCACGCCGAGCGGTGTAACCGCGTTCATTTCCCTCTGAGATCACGCCACCTCGATCACGTCAACTGCTACCTGCTGTAATCTAGATGAGGCTTTGGGCTGCCACCGGAAGTTTCGGGGGAGGGTACGTCGGGACCATCCGGGACCGACGCTTGGGGCTGCCGCGGCGGCCCGCGCGGAGATGAACGAGTTAATGAAGAGTGCCGGTGTGGAACTCGGGCCCTGCGGACACGTGAACCCCTAGCTAGCGACGACTTCCTTCGAGTTAGGTTAGGGCCCTAGCTGGTTAGCCGAGAAGAGTCACGCCTCATGCCCAAGGATGACCATCGATGAATTCGTTCTCCCGCTCCTCTCCCTTCTGTTTGCTGGGACTCGTGATTGCAGCATGCGGCGTGGAGGACGAGGGCATGCGCCGGTCATCGCAGGCGCTCTTCTCCTTCGACCAAGCGCTCGAGGAGCCAACGATCGTTTATGAGAGTGTACGGACCGTCACTGGGGACGAGGTAGTCGAGTCGTCGGTACAGGGTGAGATTACGGACGAGATCTGGGCTCGAGTAGCTCGCCCCTGGCTGTACATGGACGAGGCGACGCTTTATCACGAGCAGATGTGGACGATGCCGACTGGCCCGGAGACCGTGGAGGAGGGTTACCGGATTGTCGCAACGCCGAACACCGCGTTGGCCGACTACAGCACTGAAGCATCGCCAATAGCCATCGATCCTCTACTCGTCGCTGATCTCGCAGGTGATCCTGACGAGGAGGTCACAGTCTCGATCAACATTCGCGGGCTCCTACCTGCGCGTATCCCACTTCATCCCCCCTTTCTCTTGTCAGCCGAGGACATCGCGCTAGCCTCGGCGGCACGTGACGACGCACTGTCGGCCCGCGAGAGCGAGTTTCAAGCCAAGGCTGCGGCACTCGTCGAGGAAGTTGCAGCCCTAAAGGGGACCGTGCTTCAGACAGGGAGTCGTTCGGGTTGGCTCTTGATAGCCGTCCCGCGCTCTGCGCTGCCCGCGTTGATGAATCGCGACGATGTCCTCAGTATCTATCTCGCACCCCTTCATGAGGGCGGCTTTCACTGGGCGCTCGGAGACGGGCGTTCTGATGCGAGAATTGGTGCCGATCGATTCCATGCTCAAGGCTATACCGGCTACAAGTCGAATCCGGCTCGGCATAACTTCGGCGCAGTCACCCTAGCCATCGCCGATACCCGGCTCGAGGACGAGGCCTGCTTCCTGTTCAGCTCATCAACCAACTGCAGCGGCTCCAGTCGCTTAATCGAGAGGTTCTCCTGCTACGACGGAAACGGCAACGGCGATTGGTGTCTGGGATTTCAGCCTGACTACGCAGACTCGGACACCCAGCCGGGGCACGGAACGACGGTAACCTCGATCGCACTCGGTGACTACGAGGATGGTCAGGCAGACAGCTTCCCGGTAGGCGACCCCAACTGGAACTTCGGCCACACTTCGAGTTGGGAACAGGACCATTCCGGCATGGCGCCGGAATCGCGTCTCATCTATTTCGACATTTCGCAGGATGCCACTTTGGATTCGCGAGCCGCCACCGATTCGCTGGTGGACGCTGCCAATCGGCACGTGGATATCTTCAACGGCTCATGGAGCGTGGGTGGCTCCAGCTGCGCAGCAGCCGCGACCCTGCCCGTCGAACAGGCGCTGGAAGACGCATTCGACGATGGAGTGTTTGTCGTCCTGTCCGCAGGGAACAACCGCGACAGCCAAGGCAATTGCATGCCCGACTGGACCACGTGTAGCGTCCAGTCGCCGGCAGATACGATGAAGGCTTTCGCGGTTAACGCGTACGACTCTTCTGTTGGTGCATGCAACGCCTCCTTCAACGCTTGCGAGTGGGACCATTGCGACTATCGATTGGGTGGCATGGATGTGCAGGTCAATGGCGTGACGCAGTCAGGTGCTGTGAGCATCATTGCCGGTCTGGCCCCGGATGGGATATCTGGCACCACCAACAACCAGGGGACCTACGGCACGGTCGTTTCGGGCGCGGCGAACGGGACCAGCATGGCGGCGCCCCACGTTGCAGGGCTCGCCGCGCTGGTCAAGGATCAGTATCTCAATACCCAATTCAACTCGTGGATCAATAGCCCCGGTTGGATGTATACGCTGATGCTTGCCATGACGGATCGCTATTTCGAGCACGCGCTCCTCGGCCTTACGCAGAGCACCCAGGGCTCCAATGATGTTTACGGTCTGGGCAAGATCCGACTCCGCCTCCTCGGCACCGGCGGGGGGCTGGGTGCATTGGGGACGGCTCAGTATTCGCTTCAGTTTTCCAGCGGCGCTGGCAACTGGTCCGCTACCCTCTGGTCCAGTTCGATGCCGAGTAATGCCAACCTTCTCAAGTGCGTCATGTTCAATGCGGAAGACATGTCGCCACCAAAGGTCGACATCAGCGACGTTGATCTCACGCTGAAGTTGTACGCTCCCGGTTCGGGGACCTCGTGCACGACCCTCGGCGCGCTTCAGTCCACGCGCACCGACAACCAACTCGATTTCAAGCGGCAAGTCGCCTACGAGCAGCCGGCGACTACGCTGGCGAATCGATGTGCGCGCGTCGAATTGTCGCCGCAGTGGATCCACCCGACGCAGGGCGCAAGCGCGAAGCTATTTTGCTATTACTCAACGGTCCGAGATGATGAAACACCGCAATAGGAGCGATTAACCATGGAAGCCTCGCGGACTCGTCACGCCGTTTCGCTTGTCGCGTGTCTCGCGGCCTGTGGTCCCTCCGGAAGCGACGGAACGGGCGGTGGCTCAACCGTCGCCAGCACGAGCACGGGAACTGCATCCGCTTCCGGAAACGGAGGGAATGGGGGGGGCCGCATCTCGGACCCGGAGGCGTGCCTCGACTACCTGACAGAAGCCGAGTGTATGGCTGCGGGCTGCAGCTGGTTGCAGGCAACGCTATTCGAAGAGTTGGTCTGCGAGACGGGAATCCCCACCGCCATCTGTGGCTGGCTACCGCCTGGGGGGGAGTTCACCGCTCCGGGAACATGGCGTCGTGACGTTCCCGAAGGGCGCTATGCCGTGGCGGCGAATAAGCCGCCGATTGGTTTCGTGTCGTGTGCTTCCGGGACAGCCGATGTCTGCACCTGCCTGGACTAGGATCCGTCGCATGCTTGCGCCTGTCACTGGGTTTCTCTTGACTGCCTGTGATGGCAGGCCCGAAGCCGCCGAGTGTCTCGTGGCCCGAGCAGGGCACGTTACCCTGGACTCAGCCCATTTGACTGAGCTGCATTCCCTCATGCGACCACCCCCCCCAAGTCCAAAGTCCGAGAGGCTTCTGTTGGACGTCGCGCTCTTATGGAATCGTGAACACCCTTCGGAGCAGGACTTGCGTTTGCCGCTTCGGCCGGCGCTAGCCGCGTATCAGAACGACATTCGGGCTATCGAAGCGGCGCATCCGGGTGATTACGCAAGGGTCGCTCGGCAGCGGTATGCCACGCTGGCGCGTGAGACGGCCGTGACACGGGGTCCGTGCGCCCAGGTAGTTCAAGGGCCTTAAGGCTCGGTCGCGAACCCCTGCTGATGGACGATGGCCATCATATCGAGCGGCAAGCCGACTACGCTGAAGGAGGTGCAACTGCGCCTCGGCGTGCCGCAGCACATTCTGATCCACCTGTGCGAGAAGGGCGTGATCGAGCCGGACTTCGCCGACACGTCTGGGAGAGGGAGACATCGGGAGTTCTCGGACCGCAACCTGTTCGAGTTCGGTGTGGCGCTCGCTCTCCGCAAGCTCGAAATCCCCGTAGCAACCACGGCCTTCGTGATCCGCCTGCTCCGCTCGTTTGAGCGCGCCACGAAGAAGGCTTTGCCTTCCTTCGAGATCCCCGCGGTCCTCGTCGACGACGGTCTCGAGCTCGGCCTGGACCTCTACGACGGCCAGTTCATCGTCTTCAGCGCCCGCGGCGGGAAGCTCCGCCGCCCGCTCCTGCTCCGTGCGATCGCCGACCCCGCGCACGACCCCACCGCCCGACCGCGCGTCGAACTACTCGACGAGCTGCCCCGATCGTACGACGCGCGGCTCCAGGTCGACCTCACGCGGATCGCGCGACGCGTGCTCGGATAGGGCTTGCGGTCTAATACACAATCTCTATTATAGCTGCGCATGGGTGCAGCGGCGAAGCTCGAGGGGAAGGGCGAGGCGGTCGTTTCGTCGGAGATGGTCGAGTTCGTCGACGTCCTCGCAGAGCTCCTCGCCGCCGAGTTCATCAAGGCGCAGAAGGAGGCGAGCGATGCGGGCAGCGGTCTACGCGAGGTTCTCGAGCGAGAACCAGCGGGAGCAGAGCATCGAGGATCAGATCCGGGTCTGTAGAGAGTTCGCGATGCGCGGCGACATCACGATCCTCTCGGAGCACATCTACTTCGACGAGGCGCAGTCGGGCTCGGTGCGTGCTCGGCCCGGGCTCGAGGCGCTGAAGGCCGCCGCGGAGGCGAAGCAGTTCGAGGCTCTGCTGGTCGACGACTCGTCGCGCCTGTCGCGCGACAACCAGTACTTCAACACGCTGCTCTGTCTCTTCCAGTACTGGGGCGTGAGCCTGATCTCGGTGAGCGACGGGCTCGACATGCGTGAGGAGCACGCGAAGGTCGCTTACCAGTTCCGAGGCATCATCAACGAGCTCTACCTGACGGACCTCAAGAAGAAGACGCACCGCGGGCAGATGGGCCAGGTGCTTCGCGGCTTCTCGATGGGCGCGAAGGGCTACGGCTACAAGAGCGTTCCGGACGGCCAGACGAAGCTCGACAAGAAAGGGCGGCTGCGCGCAGACGGGTTCAAGCTCGTGGTGATCCCGGAAGACGCTCGGATCGTGCAGCGCATCTTCGCGCACTTCGTGGAGGGCAAGGCGATCACGAAGATCGCGGGCGAGCTGAACGACGAGGGGGTGCCAACGAAGACGAGGCTGAGGGGTGGGTGGAACGTCTCGACGATCTCGCGGATCCTCAAGGATGAGAAGTACACCGGCAAGTACGTTTGGAACCGCAGCACGCACGTGAAAGATCCGCTTTCGGGAAAGCGAAAGAAGGTCGAGCGCGCGAAGGAGGAGTGGGTCACGCAGCACCGCCCCGAAATGCGGATCATCACGGACGAGATCTGGGCGGCCGCGCAGAAGCGGTGGAGCCAGATCGATCGCGCTTTTCCGATCCGGCCAGCCAAGCGTGCACCCCAGGCGCCGCAGCGGAGCTACGTCGAGGCGAACCCGACGCACTTGCTGTCGGGCGCGCTGAAGTGCGGGAGCTGTGGCGGCGCGATGGCGCTCGTGAGCGGAAAGGGCAGTGGGTACTACGGCTGCCTCAACGCTTCGCGAAAGTCGTGCGACAACCGGGTGCTCATCGCGCGCAAGCGCCTCGAGGAGAAGCTCGTCGGCGCCTTGAACGAGGAGGTGCTCCAGGCGGACGTCCTGGAGCTCGTCTACGAGAGGACAGCCGCGAAGGTGCGCGAGCACTTCAAGCACGTGCCCGAGGAGCTCCGGCTGAAGAAGCTCGAGCTGAGCCGAGCGGAGTCCCGGGTGCACCACTTCATCGAGTTCATCGCGTCCGGGCGGGCGACCCCTGCCCTCGCCGACGCCCTCGCCCAGGCTGAGGAGCAGGTGAAGACCCTCTCGGCCGACGTGGCCGCGATGGAGGGAGCAAAGGACCACGCCTTCACCCCTCCGCCGCGAGCCTGGATCGCCGACCGGCTCAAGAAGCTGAACGACCTCCTGGCGAGCCGGACGGAAAAGGCTGCGCTCGCGCTCGCGCTCCGCGACCTGACCGGGCCGGTCACGCTGACGCCGCAGGTGCCGGAGGTGGGCAAGCCCTACTTCTCGGCGACCTGCCGCTTCAACGCGCTGAACCTACTCGCCATCGCCGACGGGGGCGTGGGTTCGAATAGGTTGCACTGGTGGAGCTGAGGGGAATCGAACCCCTGACCTCTTGCATGCCATGCAAGCGCTCTCCCAACTGAGCTACAGCCCCGGGCGACGGGTCGGCTCTATAACGCCTGAGCGGTCACGTGTCTCGCAGAAAGTGACGGCGGCTCGCAAAGGAGCCTGACAGGGCTCATTTCTTGGGGGTTCCGCCCTCGAGATCCTCGGCCAGGTAGCTGAGGATGACCTCGTCGAGGCTCTTCTCGCTGATCAGGTCCTCCCCGAAGATGCTCGAGCCTTCTTGTGGCTTGGCGTTGCCGAAGATCGAAGCGGGCCGAGAGGGTGCATACCGGCTCGCGCCGGGCGTGGGCTTTCGTTCCTCGATCAGCGGTTTGCGCGGCATCGGCGGCGGCTTCGCGCTGCCCGTGACGCGGTAAGCGGTGCTCTCCGGCAACGAGCCCTTGAACACCGCGGCTGGCGGCGGCGGGAGATCGCGGACCTGCTGGTAGACGGGCGCGTTCGACTGCTCGGACGCGAGCTCGAGCGCTTGCAGATCGAGGTCGAGCCCGGTCGAGAGCGGCGGCCGTTGTTGCGGCGACCGCGGCGCAGCCGCTGCGGCCGGCCGCGGCTCGGGCGGGCGGCCCGGTGACGAGCTCGGCGCTGAGGGCGGCTTGAGCCGTGAAGCGGGCGGCGGCTGGAGCGCCTCGGACGGCGCGGGCGCGACCGGTCGGCTCGCCGTGGGGTCGGCGGTGGCGGGCCGTGACGGCGGGATGCCGCGCGCCAGGATGTCCGGCGACGACGGCCTGCCCATCATGTTGCGGAACGCGGGCGGCGGCGGTGGCGCCGTGCGCCTGTTGCTCTGCTGCGGCTGGGACGCCGGCGCCGGAGGAGGCTGCGTCTGGCGCGCGGGCGGTGGTGTGAGCCGGGCCTTGGGGGAGAGCGGCGCGGGCTCCACGTCGACGGCGCGCGGCTCCGGCTCCGGGATCGGCGGCGGCTCGGCGGCCGCAGCAGGCTGCGGCGCAGGCGCAGGCGGCGCAGCGGGAGAGGCAGGCGGAGGGTTCAACGCGGGCCCGCCCGTCGGCATCGTGTCGGCGAGCGCGACCGGATCGCGGACGTACTCGGTGGCGCTGGTCAACGACGGCTGCGGCGGGCGCGGCGCCGAGTCCGCGGGCTGCTCGGCCTTGGCCGGCGCCTTTGCTTCGGCGGGCTCGGCCACGCCGTCGATCATGTGGTCGAACTTGCCGGCGCGCAGGGCGATGAACATCGCCTTGTGCTGCTCCTGCATCAGCGCGCGGACCTTCTTCGGCAGCTCCTGGTCCTCGAGGAACTCGGCGTACGACGTCTTCGTCGACTTGAGGATGCGACCGCCGTCCGCGAAGAGGTGCGTGATGATGTGCGGGTGCTTGACCCCAGAGTCTTCCGTCTGGATGTGAAACACACGCCCCTTGTGACGGACGTTGTTGTTGAAGCCGAGCTGCGGTGAGTTCACCTTCATGGGCGGGAGCCCGCGCGCCCCTTGCAGCGTAACAAAAACGGCCTCCCTGCGACGACGATTCTTCTACCGCGCCAGCGGCTCGTGCGCAGTCAGGGGAAACAACGCTCGAGCTCGTCGGCGGAGTGCGCTTTCTCGGCGCAAGCGGCCGACTCTGCGCTGAGCGAGCTCGTGCAGCGCAGGAGGGCGCCGCCCTGCAGCGCGACCTTGCGCGCGTCTTCCTTCTTCTCCTCGACGAGGTGATGCGGCGCCTTCGGGTCGGCAGCGAACTGACGCATCTCCACGTAGCGATCGAGAATACGAGCGCAGGCCGCCTCGGCGTCGGGCGCGCCGCGCCCGCGACACAAGCTGAGCCCGGCAGCGCCGCCCACGAGCGCGAGCAAAGCAATCGTCGCAGCGGCGTCGCGTGCGAGGCTGCGGTCGCGCGCGGCCTCGGGCGCGCTCAATAGAGACACCGATCGACGGCCGCCGCAGAGTCCGCTCGCTCGACGCAGCTGATCGCGCGCTTCGTGATGTTGCGCCCGACACACTTCTCGAGCAGCTCGTCGCCGCGCGTCTCGCGGAACGACTTGAGCCGCTCCTCGATCACCGCGGGGTCCGACACCTCTTGCTCGCGCAGCTTGAGCTCCGCGCTCTTGTCCAGAATGAGCGAGCACTCCTCGCGTGTGGCCGGGTGACCGCACCCTGCCGAGAGGCCGACGACGAGAACCAAACCGAGGGCGCCTGCCCGAGTCAACACGCCCGCAGCCTGGCCAAGGTTCGCCCGGTGGGCAAGGAGTATGAGGGGAGGGGATTTCACTTTTCTGGACGCGTGTTTAGGTGCTGCTAACCTGGGGATTGTGGCCCGCCAAACGGGATCGTCCGTGAGGGACAGCTCGCCGCCGCCGAGCTCGCGAAGGCTGGGGCAATCGACTCGCCCCCGGTCGAACCGCCCGAAGTCCGAGAAGATTTCCGGGGCGGACGGCGAGTCGAGGGCCCGCAAGAGCCCTTCGCGCGCACGAGCCGGCGCGAGCCAGGGCCGCATGTACGTGCTGAGCCCCGAGGAGCACCTGGCGCGCGCCATGGCGGCCAAGACGCCGCGCGCGCGCGGGATGTGGGCGCGGCGGGGGCTCGCCTCTCGGGCTCGCCTCGACAGGACCACGCAGGCAATGCTCCTCCGGCAGCTCTACCTCGCGCACTTCGAGCAAGGCCAGTTCCGTCAGGCATTCGACGTGGCCGAGCAATCCCTCACGCTCGGCGTGCTCGAGGACGTCGTGCACCAGGACGCGGCGCGCGCGGCGGCAGCGATCGGCGATCTCGACGCTGCCTCGCGCCACCTCCGCACGGCGGCGCGGGTCGGCCCGGCGAATCGGCGGGCCTTCCACTGGTGGACGCTCGGCGGTCTCTACTTCCTCGCCGATCGCCACGACGAAGCCATCGCCGCGCTCGAGCGAGCCGCTCGCTGGGCGACGCGCGAGAAGCCTCTCTACCAAGGCCACCTCGCCGCGGCCCGGTGCGCGTCGGGCGCACGCGTGACGTCGCTCGGCACGCTCATCAACAGGCTGGCGGCCGTCCCCGCTGGACAAGGATACGGGCGGTTCGTGCTGGGGCTGCTCAGCTACTACGCGGGCCGCTACGCCGCGGCGCGTCGGTACCTCGAGGCCTTCGTTTCCCGCACGGTGGAGTCGCCGACCCCCATGTCCGTGGCGCTGAGCGGGGAGCTCGACCGCGCCAAGCGGACCTTGCGTGACATCGCGCGGTCCGAGGTCTGACCACGCGCGGCGTCTTGTTTCGAAAACCTGCTACACTCCTGCCTCGTCAGCCACCGAGATTAGGAGCCCATCGCAGATGACCCGCGAGCGCGTTCTTCCGAAGCTCACTTCCTCCCTCATTCTTCCCATGCTCGCGCTGCTCGCGCTCGCCTCCGCCGGGTGGTCGTCCGGCGATGCCGAGGTCGCCGCAGCCGCGGCCCAGCAACCTTCGATCCTCACCCGCGCGATCGAGGCGTTCGGCTGGGGCTTCGGCACGAGCCTCACGCCTTGCGTCTACCCGATGATCGCCATCACGGTGAGCGTGTTCGGCGCGAAGGAGGCGAAGAGCAAGCGCGAAGCGGCCATGCTCTCCACCGCGTTCGTGCTCGGCATGGCCGTGCTCTTCACCATCCTCTTCACGGTCGCCGGGCTGACCGGCGGCATGTTCGGCGCGTTCTTGCAGAGCCGCGCGGTGCAGATCGCGTTCGGTCTGCTCTTCATCGCGCTCGCCGCCTCCATGTTCGGCGCCTACGAGCTGCAGCTGCCCGACTCCGTCATGCAGCGCCTCTCCTCCGTCGGTGGCGTCGGCTTCGGCGGCGCCTTCACGCTCGGCATCGTCACCGGCCCCATCGCCGCGCCCTGCTCGGGCCCGGGCCTCATCCGCCTCCTGGCGGACGTGACGAACTCCCAGGACTGGAAGCTCGGCATCCTCTACGGCATGTCGTATTCGCTCGGCCTCGGCATCCTCTTCTGGCTCGTCGGCACGTTCGCCACGAGCCTCCCGAAGAGCGGCCAGTGGATGATGTGGGTCAAGACGGTGTTCGGCATCGCCCTCGTCGTCCTCGCGCTCGGCCACTTCTCGGTCGCGTTCCCCACTCTCAACGCCTTCGTGAAGAACAACACCACGTTCTTCCTCATCGCCGCGGGCCTGGGCGTCGTCGGGATCGGCATCGGCGCGATTCACCTCGACTGGAGCGACGGCACGCTCGCGAAGGTGCGGAAGGGGGCGGGGATCCTCGCGACGGTCGTCGGCGGGTTCATCCTCGTCGAGGCCATCAAGAAGCCGGCCGAGCTCTCCGCGGCAGAGCTCGACAAGCTCAAGGCGGACGCCGCCGCCGCGGCCGGCGCCGAAGGCGGCTCGAAGGAGCCCGTGAAGCTGCTCGAGTGGGTCCACACCGAGAAGGAAGCCGTCGAGAAGGCGCAGGCCGAGAAGCGGCCGATGATCCTCGACTTCGGCGCCAACTGGTGTGTCGCCTGCAAAGAGCTCGAGAAGTACACGTTCTCCGACAAAGACGTGCTCGTGAAGGGCGGCCGCTTCGTCGCCGGGAAGATCGACCTCTCGAATGACGAGGATCCGGCGAACGAGGCCCTGAAGAAGAAGTACAAGGTCAACGGGTTGCCCGCCGTCCTCATCTTCGACTCCGAGGGCAAAGAGGTCGCTCGCATCGAGAAGTTCGTCGAGGCGAAGGAGTTCCTCGCCGCGCTCGAGCCCGTGAAGTGACGGCGCCACGTCTCGGCCGGCTGCTCGGAGCCATGGCCCTCGTCGGAGGCGCCGCGTTTGCGGCCTGCGACGACGGTGGGGGGGAAGGCTCGGTCGTGTTCGGCGTGACGAGTGAGATCAAGCCGAGCCTCATCGAGCGGCTCGAGGCGCGTGTGGTCGTCGCCGGCGAGGAGCGTCTGTCGAAGACGTACCAGGCCGGTGATCTCGCGTTTCCGTTCGAGCTGAAGGTGGAAGAGCTCGGGGATGGCGACCCGGTCGACCTGAGCCTCGACGTCTACTCGGGCGGGCAGATCATCCTCAACCGCAAGGCCTCCACGAAGGCCGTGGATGGTCGTTCGATCCTCTACGTGACCAACCTCGATGCAGAGTGCACCGGCGCCGCTGCGCCTTCGTGCACGGCGGACCAGACCTGCGTGGAAGGCGCCTGCGCCGACCCTTTCAAGGATCCCGGGTCGCTCTCCGACTACTACGCCGGCTGGGCTGGCGGCAACGGCGGGGACCGATGTGAGCCGGGCGGCGCCATCGAGGTCATCGTCGGCGAGGGACAATCCGGGTACCTGCCCCTCGACGAAGGCGCGACGGCGCAGGTCGAGGCCGGGCCGCAGGGCGGCTACCACATCTGGCTCGCGGTCCGGGTGAAGAACCTGAAGCAGAGCGGGACCGTGACGGAAGTGTCAGGAAGAATCGACGAGCTCGGCTACGATATCCCGCCGTTCAGCGTCGTCTTCACGTTCGATCCGGACGAAGGCGGCTACTGCAAGATCTACGGCCTCCGCTTCCGGCTCGACGACGACACGCACCCCATCGACGGGCTCCTGGGCAAGACGCTCGACATGACCGTGACGATGACCGACTCGGACGGCGACGTCGGCGTCGGCACGAAGCGCGTGGTGCTGTCGAACGACATCCTCTGACGAGGCCGTCGTCGGTCAGCGTGGTCGCGCCAGCCGCCGGCCGGCTGGTCCGCTGAACCAGCCGTCGGTCATGACGTCGAGGGTCGCCTCGGCGGCCGCGGCCTCGAGCTCGGCCTCCATCCGCTTGTCGTCCGGCAACGCCGGATCGGCCGCGTGCCCTCGAGCTCGCTGCCAGCGCTCGAGCGCGCGGAGCGACTCGGCCACGAGGGCGCGCTCAGCGCGCTCGCGATCGGCCCGCAGCCGTTCGATCGCGACCTCCTCGTCGGCGAAGACGAGCCGATCGAGTCGGAACGTCGCGCGGCCCTCGATCCAGAGGCTGGTCCCGCCGGACGCCGTGACGCGCTCCGGATCGTATTCGGTCGGTGACAACGCCTGGTCCTGATCGAGCGCGTGCGCGAGCCGGACGCGAAGCTCCGGGAGCAGCCCGGAGAGCCGTGCGCGGAGCGCGAGGTCGTCGAGATCACGCCGCCGCTCCGACTCTCTCGCGGTGGCGAGCGCGGCTCTGACGAGCCCTCGCGCCAGCGCGCCGTTCACGAGGGGAGAAGGCCTCTCGGCGCGTTCCTCCACCGGCGTGCTCTCCTCCGTGGCTTCGTCGTCCGTCTGGGTCTTGGCGCGCTCGGCCCCGACCCGACCCGCCCGCGCGAGCTTGTCGAGGCTGGTGCCGAGCGTCAGCATCCCACGGAGCTCGATGCCGTTTGGGCCCGAGCCACCGAGCGCTCCTATCGAGAGCCAGAGCGGCGGCGCGGCCGTCCCGAACGAGGGCTCGTCGGAAGCGAGCGCGCCGAGCGGCTCGTCATCGGGAGCGGCGTCCTCAGGTGGCTCCGCCAACGTGGGGCGAGCGAAGGTGGCGAAGGCGACGAGCAACAGCGCGGCGACGGCGAGCGGGTACCTCATGCCCTCTCTGTCGACACGAGCCGGCG
Source organism: Myxococcales bacterium (assembly GCA_016794345.1). Lineage (GTDB taxonomy): Bacteria > Myxococcota_A > Polyangia > Polyangiales > Polyangiaceae > Xiheicaenibacterium > Xiheicaenibacterium phototrophicum. The sequence continues at coordinate 31,419 of JAEUKE010000247.1, read as the reverse complement.
CCAGTTGCTAAGGGCGTGCGTTTTTTCTCTCAGGGCGCCGGCGCCGCTCGGAAGCCGTGTGAGTCCACGCCTCCGGGACGGAACGGCCCGCGCGAGAAAAACGCTTCTTTGCGGAAGATGTCGCTCGAGCCGGGCAGGCGGTGGAACGACACGTGTCGGAAGTTGCCGGCCGGCACAGGCTCCGAGACCTGCACGAAGCGCGGCGTCTCTACCCAGGCTGGCGCGGGCAGAGCGGTCGGCGCCTCGGCGCGCTGCTCGATCGACGGCAGCGCCGGCGGTGCGCCCGCCGCCGTGCCGGTGGGCCGGGGGAGCGTCGTGTCCTCCACCTCCGCGCGAACCTCGCTCCAGCGGCGGAACGTGGCGGCGGGCTGGGCGGTCGGCCGAGCGCGTGGCGTGGTGAGCTCGAGGCCCACGGCGAAGGGCTCGAAACCGCTCTCGGTCGCGTACCCGATCGACAAGCGGACCTGGGCGCCCTGCGGAAGCCCGCGGACGAAGAGCTCGCCAAACAGGGCGTCCACCCGGATGTCTCGTGTGTCCGTCGACGGGCCGCTCGACGCAGCGCTGATGGCGACGACACGAACGACGAGCGCGCCATCGGGAGCGCGACCGCGCGCGGCCGCGAAGGTCTTCGGGCGCACCTCCCAGTAGACGTAGACCGTGTGCGGGTCGACCGCGACGGCCACGACCTCGTCCACGTCGAACGTCTGCTCTTCGTGCTGCGCCAGGTCGGCCGCCGGCGGTGTGGCGTCGGCCGGGGTCTCGGGGGCCGACGCCGGCGCAGCCGCGACACCGTCGCCGATCTCCACGTTCTTCCCGACGGCGAGCGAGTCCGCCGCGTCCGCTCCGGGGGAGCTCGGCGGGGTGAGCGGAATGACCTGCGGGGCAGGCGGCACGGTGGAGGGCTTTGTCTTGCGGAGCTGCGCCTGGAAGCGCTCGCGGAGTCGGAGAGCCTCGTCGTGGCCAGGCTCCTTTGCGAGCACCTCGTCGAGGGTCGAGACGGCGCGCTCGAGGTGACCCTGCGCCGCGTAGATCTCGGCGAGCGTCACGGTCGGCAGCGGAGGAGGCGCAGCGTTGCCGACGCGGCTGGTGGCGCGTCGCTTCGGGGCCTCGGGCATGGCGAGCCCTCGATCGATCACGCTGGTCAAGAGGTCGCGCGCGCGCCCGAACCATCCGCGCGGCTTTCGCTCGCCGGTGCGTCGTTCGTCCGCGAGGCACAGCTCGTCGACGAGCTCGGCCATGGTCAGCGTCCGCGCGCGCGCGATGCCGAGCGCTTCGGCCTTCTCGATCAGCTCCTCGCGCGACAGCTGCTCCAGGTCTTTGTGCTGCATGCTCGAGACCCTACCACAACGGTCAGCCGAAGGACCCGGTGGACGGATCGGGCTCGCGGCCCGCGAGCGCGTCGCGGCAGCTCGCCACATCGACCCGCATTTGCGCCACGAGCGCGTCGAGCGAATCGAACCTCTCTTCGCCGCGGATGCGCGCGATCAGCGAGACTCGGAGCGTGCGGCCGTAGAGGTCACCGTCGAAGTCGAGCACGTTGACCTCCGCCTTCACGTCGGTCGTGTCGTCGGTCGTCGGGTTCACGCCAATGCTCATCGCGCCGAGCCCGAGCGCGCGCGGGCGGCCTGCCTCCACCACGTCGACCAGCGTCGCGTACACACCGAATGGCGGCAACATTTCCTCCACGGCATCCAGGTTGGCCGTGGGCATGCCGATCGTGCGACCGAGCTGCTTGCCTCGCCCCACTTCGCCGATGAGCACGTGCGGTCGGCCGAGCATTCGTTCTGCCGCTGGGAGATCTCCGGCTGCGATCGCGTTGCGGATGCGCGTGCTCGACCACGCGCCGCCGTCGTCGCCGACGAGCGGCTCGAACGTGGCTCGGAAGCCGTGCACGGCGCCGAGCCGCACGAGATCGTCGAAGCCCCCCGCGCGACCCTTTCCGAAACGGAAGTTCTGACCGACGACGACGCGGGCGGCGCCTTGCTCGCGCGCGAGCCACTCGGCGAACTGGTCCGGGGAGAGCGCGGCGAAGCCGAGGTCGAAGGTCTGCTCGACGACCTCGACGGTCGGAAACGCCCGGCGGATGAGCTCGCGCTTTCTCTCCGGCCGGGTGAGGACGGGAGGGGGCGTTCGGCCCAGCACCTTGGCCGGATGCGGCGTGAAGGTCAGGACCCGAGGGCCGAGTCCTCCGGCCATCGCCTCCCGGGCTGCCGCTGCCAGGAGAGCTTGGTGGCCACGGTGGAACCCGTCGAAGTTTCCGATGACGACCAAATGGGCGGCGCTACGCACGTCGAAAGACCGTTACCATGGGCAAGCGTCGCTGGGGCCCACCTTGACGTCGAACGCTTCGGCTGGTACCCGGCGACCCTCAACCATCCGCTCATGAGGGCGCGTCGATGTTCAAGCGGGTGAGCATTTTCTCCGGTAACGCCAACCCCGACCTCTCGGCCGAGATCTGTCAGTACCTCGAGCTTCCGGTTGGGAAGGCAAAGGTGTCTCGGTTCTCCGACGGCGAGACGTTCTGCGAAATCCAAGAGAACGTACGCGGCGTCGACACCTACATCGTTCAGCCGACCTGTGCGCCGGTGAACGACCACGTCATGGAGCTCCTCATCATGGCCGACGCGCTCCGGCGCGCCTCGGCCGGCTCCATCACCGCGGTCATCCCGTATTACGGGTACGGCCGACAGGATCGGAAGGTCGCGCCGCGCACCCCCATCACGTCCAAGCTCGTCGCGGACCTGGTGGTCGCCGCCGGTGTCAACCGCATCGTCGCGCTGGACCTGCACGCGGCGCAGATCCAGGGCTTCTTCAACATCCCCTTCGACCACCTCTTCGCGATGCCGGCCCTCCTGGACCAGCACCTCCGCGCGAACTACGGCAACGACGTGGTCGTCGTGTCGCCGGACGCCGGCGGCGTCGAGCGCGCGCGCGCCTACTCGAAGCGGCTCTTCGGCTCCCTCGCCATCATCGACAAGCGCCGCGAGCGCGCGAACGTGAGCGAGGTGATGAACATCATCGGCGACGTGGAGGGCAAACGTTGCCTCATCCTCGACGACATGATCGACACCGCCGGCACGCTCGTGAACGCCGCCCAGGCGCTGGTGAAGGCGGGCGCGAAGGAGGTGGCCGCTTGCGCGAGCCACGCCGTCCTGTCCGGCCCGGCCGTGAAGCGCATCGCCGAGTCGCCGCTCGTCGAGGTCATCGTGACCAACTCGATCCCGCTCTCGGCCGAGGCCAAGGCCTCGGGCAAGTTCAAGGTCGTGAGCACCGCGCGCCTCCTGGCGGAGGCCATCCGGCGCATCCACAACTCCGACTCGGTCAGCTCGCTCTTCGTCTGAGCGTCCCGCTCGCGCCCATGTGGCGTGCGGGTGGAGCCCGTGTCGTGGATTTTGAGCTCAAACGGATCCTCGGGGATAATCGACCCGATGCGCGTCCAGCTCCTCCTCGCCGGCCTCGTCCTCGTCACGTCCGCCTGCTCGGGTGCCCAGCCCCAGGAGCAGGCGCCGGCCGCGTCGGCCAGCGCGCCGGAGCCGGCGCCGTCCGTCGCGGAGCCGGACGACGACGATCCGGCTCCGCGCCTCATCGAGGTCAAGGGGCAGGTCGACGACAAGCCCTACCAGCCGGCGCAGGCCGTCGGCACCGCCGTGTTCAAACGTGACGGGAAGCTCCATCTGGTGCTCGAGCTCCTGGAGAAGCCGCGGACCTGCGACAAGAAGAGCAAGGCCGAGAAGGGACAGCGCCAGCTCTTCGTCGCGCTGCCGTGGGAGGCCGGGGCGAAGCTGGACCTGTCGGCGCCGCCGCCCGACATGGACTTCAACCCGAACAAGATGAAGATCTGGAGCGGCAGCCGCTGGGACGAGGCGCCGGGCTGGCGCGCGCCGTTCGGGACCGTGACGGTGTTCGAGGCGCCGACCAAGTCCGGCGAGAAGGGGCGCATCCGGCTCAAGCTGCGCTCCGGACAATACCGGCTCCGCGGCGACCTGCCCGTGCTGCTCTGCGTCGACGCCGTCTGACGCGCTGCGCTCCAGGAGAGAGCGCTCGCTGAAAAGTGGCCGAGCTTTCGCGCGTGCGTAACGCTTGAAAGCATGCAGTCGACTAGCTTGCGTACTTGGGTGGGTGGTGTCGCACGCGGGCTCTTGATTGTGTCGCTCGCCGCGTGTGCGGGGGCGAGCTCGGAGATGGAGGGCGCCGCCGAGCCTCCATCGGGAGAAGGCGGCGATCGCGTGCTCGGCGCCGGATCGGACGAGTCGGTCCCCGCGGTCGCCACGTTGCCGAGGGAGGCCGCGCCTCCGGCGACCGAGCCGCTGGAGCCGAGCATTACAGCTTTGTCAGGCTTCGAGAAGATCTTCCAGAAGCCGGACACCAAGTCGCCGCTCATCGGGCTCTTCCGCGCAGGGCAGAGCGTCCCGCTCGCGAGCCCCGAGCCGCTCAAAGGGCCGGGGATCGGTCTCTGCAAGGGCGGGTTCTACGCGGTGAAGCCGCGCGGCTACGTCTGCGTCGGACAAGCCTCCACGCTCGACCGCGAGGACCCGCGCGCGCTCGCCGCCGCGGAGGTCTTGCCCGATCCGAAGAAGCCCATGCCGTTTTCGGTCGGGACCGTCGTGCGCGACGCCCCGCAGTACCGGCGCATCCCGACCGCCGCCGAGCAGCGCAAGGCGGAGCCCGACCTCGACAAACACCTCGCCTCGCTCGACGCGCTCGCGAAGAGCGAAGGCGTCGACGTCACCAAGGCAGGCCGGGGGCCTTCGCCTCGCATCGTGAAGCTCCTCGAGATCACCAAGCCGCCGCTCGAGTCGGACGATCCCGCCTACAAGGACCGCAAGATGGCCTTCGTCGGCGAGCTCGACGCGGAGGGGCGCACGTTCCTGATCACGCCCGACCTCACGTTCGTCCCCAAGGACAAGGTGAAGCCCGCCGCGGTACCCAAGCTCACGGGGATCGATCTCAAGAAGGGCGAGATGAAGTTCCCCATCGGCTACACGTGGATCGAAGACGCCGCGAAGCTCAAGAAGACGCAGGACGGCAAGTTCGTCGAGACGGGCGAGGTGTGGCCTCGGCAGACCTTCGTCCAGCTGAAGGGACAGCTCGTGCGCGGCAAGGGCGGCAACTACTGGGAGACGTCCGACGGCACGTTCGTGCGCAACGAGCTCGTCACGATCTTCAAGGACCGCGAGGGGCGCCCCGCCGGCGTCGGCAAGAAGGACAAGTGGGTCGACGTGCGGATCACCTGGGGGACGCTCGTGGCGTACGAAGGCGACACGCCCGTCTACGCGACCGCGATCTCCCCCGGCCAGGACGGCGTCACCGAGCGCGCGCACGGACACACCACCAAGCGCGGCACGTATTCGGTCGGCTGGAAGCTCATCAGCGCCGACATGGCCGGCGTCGAGAAGATGAAGGAGTGGGCCGTCGACGAGGTCCCCTTCGTCGCCTACTACAAGGACAGCTACGCGCTTCACGGCGCGTGGTGGCACGACGAGTTCGGGCGACCGAAGAGCCACGGCTGCGTGAACATGGCCCCGGCCGACGCGCACTTCCTCTGGGGCTGGCTCGACCCCGAGCTGCCGAAGGGCTGGTACGCCGCAGCCGCCTACTACCCGGAGGTGAAGGGGACGACCGTCGTCATCCGCCCCTGATCTCCCCCCTCGACTCGTCGAGGGGGGCCGGGGGGGTGAAACAGCAACACCATCGATCCGGTCATCGGATCGGTCCGGTCTTGGCTATTGGATCAGGAACCAGCGGATGCCGGTCCGCACTTCCAGGTGGAAGTGGTCGCGGTGGCCCCAGTCGTAGTGCGGCGTGAGCACGAGGTTGAAGGAGCCCTTGTCCGCGATGTCGCAGACGACGCCGCGCAGGAACGCGGCGCCCGGCGTGTCCTTCGTGGGCTTGGCGGCGCCGTCTCCGCACGTCTTCGAGCCGACGCGCCCGTGCCAGTCGGCGTAGACGCTGACCGGCTTGTCATCTTTCTTCTTCAGCGTCGCCACGTCGATCGCGAGGGCCGACGGGTGCCGCTTGCCGGGGCGGATGAAGCCGACGCCCCGCTTGCGGTACATCGACAGGTACTCCACGTTCTCCACGCCTCGTTTGGCGAGGATCTGCGCCATGTCGTCGATCGCGAGCGCGAGGCGGCAGTCGGCCACCGCCGCCGGCGAGACCGGGTCGGGGTTCTCCTCCGCCCGCTTGGTCAGCTTGAACGTGACGCCGCGGATGGGGCCCGTGAACCGCAGGGGCGTCTCCACCTGCTTGGTCGGTGGCTCGAGCTTGTACGGCACCTTGCGGCGGTCGAGCTCCTTCAGGCAGTCTGCGCCGGTCATGGCGGCGTACTGGAAGGCCGGCTTCTTCTCGACGTTCGGCGGCTCGAGCGCGAACCGGTTCTTCGCCTCCGCCGGCTCCGGCATCATCGCCGAGACCGCGAGAGCCGCCGCGCCCCCGAAGACGAGGGCCGGCACGAGCCAGGGCCGGGCGCGCATGGGAGCCGAGGTTTCTAGACCAGTGCGGACGCCCGGCACAACCCTGCTCGGATGTGCTCCCCACGATTCGCTGTGCAAATCCCGAATGGGTCTGCTAATAGCCCGAGCCCCGATTTCGATAGCTCGTTTGGAGAAGAGTCGTCATGGAGATCACGAAGCTGAGCGCCACGAAGCGCGCTGAACAAGGCAAAGGGCCGGCGCGCCGGCTTCGCGGCCAGGGCCAGATCCCCGCGATCGCGTACGGCAAGAAGCTCGCCGCGACGCAGCTCGCCGTCAGCCCCAAAGAGCTGCGCGCCGTTCTCGCGACGTCCCACGGCCGCAACTCCGTGGTGGAGCTCGTCGTCGACGGCAAAGAGACGATCACGGCCATGGTCCGCGAGTACGCCCACCACCCGGTGTCGCGTGAGATCATCCACGCCGACTTCATCCAGGTCGACATGAACGCTCCGGTGGACGTCGTCGTCCCCCTGCGCGTCAACGGCAAGGCGAAGGGCATCGTCCTCGGCGGCATCATGCAGCAGGTCTTCCGCACGCTGCCGGTCCGCTGCTTGCCCTCGAAGATCCCCGCGGTCATCGAGTGCGACGTGACGGAGCTGGACCTCGGCGACACCCTCAAGGTGAACCAGCTCTCGCTCCCGGAGGGCGTGAAGGTCACGCTCTCGCCCGAGCAGACCATCGTAACCGTGGTCGCGCCGGACAAGCGCTCGGAGGCCGAGGAGGCCGCGGACGCCGCGAAGGCTGCCGCGAAGGGCGCGCCCGCCGCTGCGGCTCCGGCTGCTGCCGCGAAGGCTGCCCCGGCCGCGGACAAGAAGAAGAAGTAACCGGCTGAAGAGGCTGCGGCCGCCGTCCTTCGCTCGGAGGTTTGCGGCCGCCCTTTCCTCCCCCCAAACCCCCCTCCGCGTGCGGAGGGGGGAGCGCGTTTTGTCATGACCTGGTTGATCGTCGGGCTCGGAAACCCGGGCAAGGAGTACGCGAGCCATCGCCACAACGTCGGCTTCATGGCCGTCGAAGAGGTGGCTTCGGCCCTCCGCGCGGGCGACTTCCGCGACAAGTTCTCCGGCCGGTTCACGAAGGCCTCCCATCAAGGGGAGGACGTGGTCGTGCTCGAGCCGCTGACGTTCATGAACCTGTCTGGGCAGTCGGTGCAGCCCGCCGCCGCCTTCTTCAAGGTGGAGCCCGCGCAGGTGCTGGTCGTCCACGACGAGCTCGATCTGCCGTTCGGCGACGTCCGCTTGAAGATGGGCGGCGGCCACGCGGGCCACAACGGCCTCCGCTCGATCATGAAGTCGATGGGCACCGGCGACTTCGCGCGCCTGCGCATCGGTATCGGTCGCCCTCCCGCGGGCTTCCGCGGGGAGGTCGCCGACTTCGTCCTCTCGAGCTTCGACACGATGGAGCGCGCCGAGCTGCCAAGCATCTTGAAGCGCGCGACCGAATCCGTGCTAGACGTCCTCGCCCGCGGCCTCACCGCCGCGACGAACAAGCTGAATACGAAACCGAAGTAACGTTTGTAACCCCATCCTCGCTCCGGGGCGGCTCGACGCGCGACGCGTCCGCATGCAACGGGGCCGTTAGTCCAAGAGGAATCAGTATGAGCAGAATGGTCACGGCGCCTGGGCGCGCCCGAGAGTACGAAACCATCTACATCCTTCGTCCGGACATCGACGCGGACGGCGCCGACAAGGTCGGCCAGCGCGTGAACGAGGTCGTCGGCCGTGAGAACGGCAAGATGACGAAGGTGGAGCTGTGGGGCCGCCGCCGCCTCGCTTACGACATCTCGAAGCACAAGCGCGGCGTCTACGTGTACCTGAAGTACCTGGGCACCGGCGCCGTCGTGAACGAGGTCGAGCGCAACCTGCGCCTCTCGGACGACGTCATCAAGTACCAGACGGTCCTCGTGCGTAACAACGTCGAGACCGACCTCGCCATCAACGCCGACGAAGTGAAGTTCGAGCGCGTCGAGCTCGCGCCCTTGGAGGAGGACCGCGAGGAGTCGCGCGAGCGTCAGCTCGGCCTCATCGAGCCGGAGAAGCCGGTTCGCGCCGAGGGCGAGGGCGAGAGCCCCGACCTTTACGACGTCGAGGGCGAGCCCGGAGCGGCGCCCGAAGAGGAGGAGGGCTGATCCATGAACCAGAGGAATTTGGATCCCCGAGGCAGCATGCAGAGCTCGGCTTTCGACGATGACCGCGACTTCGGCCGCACGCCCGACCTCAACTCGGACGCGCCCGGCCGCCGCCGCATGGGCCGCAAGCGCGTTTGCCGCTTCTGCGCCGACAAGGCCGTGGTCATCGACTACAAGGACCCGCAGGCGCTGAAGTACTTCGTGTCAGAGCGCGGCAAGGTCGTTCCGCGCCGCATCAGCGGCAACTGCGCCCTTCACCAGCGCAAGGTCACGCTCGCCATCAAGCAGGCGCGATCCATCGCCCTCCTGCCGTTCACGGTCGGGGCGTGAGGAAAGGACGACGAAAATGGCTTCCCACGTTCAAGTCATCCTGACCCAAGACCTCGCCAACGTCGGCAAGGGCGGCGAGCTCGTGAAGGTCCGCCCGGGCTTCGCGCGCAACTACCTCATCCCGCGTGGTCTCGCCATCGGCGCGACCGAGGGCAACGTGCGCCAGGTGGAGCATCAGAAGCGCGTCGCCGAAGCGAAGAGCGCGAAGGTGCTCTCCGAGGCGCAGGAGCTCGCGCAGAAGCTGTCGACCGTCTCGCTCACGATCCACCGCCAGGTGGGCGAGGGCGATCGGCTCTACGGCTCCGTCACGCACCGCGACATCGAGGAGGCCCTCGAGCAGAAGGGCTTCGTGGTGGATCGACGCCGCATCGTGACCGAGCCGCTCAAGGCGCTCGGCACGCACGAGGTGCAGATCAAGCTCGCCCCGACCGTGACCGCGACAATCAAGGTCGCGGTCGCCGCGAAGGCCTGACTCCACCTCACCGCACGCGCGAGGCGCGGGCCGCACCCGACGAGGAGCGGCCCGCGTCTTCGTTTTGTCTACGGGGCGCCCGAGCCGAGCTCCGCGCCGCACAGCCCTTTGGCGACATCGCTCTGCGAGCACTGCGCGTAGATCTCGGTGCGCAGGTTCGTGACGAGCGCCGCGTCTTCGAGGCCATCCGAGTCGAGGTCGCCCAAGAAGACGCTGAGGAGGAGCTCGTCTTCCACGATCGCCGGCGAGCAGTTCGTGACGTTGCCGGGGGAGCAAGCGTCGAGGCGCCCGGCGAGGCTGTCGGTGATGACGAGGCTCTTGCCCGCTTCACAGGCCGGCTCCGCCGGGTAGCAGCTCGCGGGAGCGAGATCCGCCACGTCGAAGGCCCCGGGCTTGCCGAGCGGCGCTTCGGTCAGCGCGGCGCCGTCGTTCAGAAAGAGGAAGCCCTCCGGTTGGTTCGTCGAAACGGCGAACACGTCGAGGTCACCGTCACCGTCGAAGTCGAAGAGGCGAACGCGCCCGATGCTGTCTCGGTCGTCCGTGGGGTCGCGCACGGGGAGCGTCTGTCGCTTGGGCGCGGCGCCGCCCCGCTCGATCACGTCGAGCTGGCTCTTCACCCCTGCGGGCGTGCGGACCGAAGAGAAGACCACGATCTCGTCGGACGCCGAGCCCGGGAACAGGGGGCCGACCGCGATGCCGGGGATGTGGTTCACGAGGTCGGCCTCCGCGTCCGATGTCGAGAGGACGGTCGCCTCGCCGATGTCGATCATCTCCGCGTCACCGACGATCGCGACCGTGCGCACCTCGCGCTGGTAGGGGGTCGGGGCGCTTTCGGCGCGGAGCGTGCCGACGATCGCCGCGTCGAGGTGCAGGTCCAGCGGATCGGATCTCGCCGGCCCGGTGAGATCGCCGATCGCGACGCGTTCGATCGAAGGATCGCGATCGAAGATCCCTGCGTAAGGGCTGAACGGCGACGAGACGATGCGGGACGTCGAGCCGAGGAAGACGCCGACGCGCTCTTGCGAGTCGCCTTCCGGCGTGCACCGCGTCTGCACGCCGATGTCGCTGATGCCGTCGAGCAAGCCCTCGAAGTAGAATCGCATCGGCAACACGCGCCGGACACCACGAAGACTGCCGATGAGGGTCGGGTCCTCCGGAGGACCGGCCGTCCGACCGAACAGGATCGACAGCGAGTCCTCCGTATTGCACTCCCCGACGCCGATCGAGCCTGTGGAGGTCTCCGAGACCACGAGCACGTCGCCCACGCTGTCGCCGTCGAAGTCGCCGAGCTCGAGCAGCTTCGGTTCGCCCGAGACGGAGACGAGCGCCGGGTTCAGCGTGAAGCCCGTGCCGGGCAGGAGCACGGCGACGTCGCCCGCTGCGGGTAGCGCGATCACCTCGTTGCGGCCGTCCCCGTGGATGTCTCCGATGCGCGCCGCTCGCCACGGCTCGGTGCCGGTCTCGAAAGGAGAGCCGTATGAGAAGCCACCCGCGATCTTGGGGAGCGCGAAGAGGACGCCGCTGGTGGTGACGAGGTCGGGGTCTTCGTCCTGGTTGATGAACCCGATCGCCAGAGGCTGCGGCGCGTCCGGCTGGACGTTGCTCAAGGGAGCGGGCAGATCGATGCGGTCGCCGAGCTGGATCGGCGTCATGGGGGCGAGGGTCTCCGCTTCGAGCACGCGGAGGAACCTCGTCGAGCCGTCGGTCAAGAGCGCAACCGCGCCCGGCTTAGGCCCGCCCGTCATCGGGAAGAAGGCGACGATCGACTCCCCCGGCGCGGGCAGGACGTTCGTCTGCTGGTCGAGCGCGGTGGCGACGATGACGCGGCTCGGGGTGGCGATCGCGACCTCGAGCTGCGGCTCGAGCGCGGAGTTGGACGCTGCTGGTCCGTCCGCCCGCAGGTCGACGAACACAGGTGCGCCGAGCACCTCGTCAGCGACCCCGCTGAAGGTCACGACCGGCTGGCCGACGGTGAAGGTCGTCACGTCGATGGGACGAAGCTCGAGGTCGCCGTCCGAGGTCTCGACTCGAAGGAGCGGGACGTCGAACCCCGGCGGGATGCCGAGGGTCGCCGAGGCGCCCGGCGCGATGCGATAGGCGTACACGTCGGCTCCTTCGAGCGGGTTCACGAACGGCGCATAGGCCTTGGCCAGCAGTTGCGGGCCCTCGCTGCCGCGGAAGGTGATCATGACGGGGCCCTGCGGGACGACGAGGTCGGCGGTCGGGTCGCTGCCCGCGTCCGCCGAGATCCGTCCCGCCGTCGCGATCGCCGCGGGGATCGGCAGCTCGAGGGTCGGCTGGCCACCGTCACGGAAGTAGACGAGGCGGGTGAGGTCCTGTCCGAGCGTGAGCAAGAGGTCGTTCACGCCGTCGCCGTCGAAGTCCTCGACCTGTCCCTCCAGGTTCACGACCTCCGAACGAAAGAACGGCTCGCGCGCGAACAGGCCGCTCGGCCTTCGGCACACGCCGTCGGAGCCGAGCCCGTAACCGATCGGACAGAACGTGCTCGTCCCGTCGGCGACGAGCTGGCACGCCGCCTCGTCACCTGCCGGCGCGCAGGCGAACGCGCACGGATCTCCCACGTCGGTCGCGTCGCCTCGCATGGCTCGGCACGCCGACACGAGATCGGGGGGGAAAAAGCCATCACACTCTTCTCCGAGCTCGCGATCGATGACCTGGTTTCCGCACACGTCACGATCGATGGGCGGAAGGTCGGCGCACGAGGACGCGAGCGCGCCCGTGCCCGTGCCCGCGGCGAAGAGAACGAAGACGAGGAGCCTCTTTCGCATCGAGACCTCAGAACCGAAAGCCGACGCCCGCGGAGAAGCCGCGGGGGCCGGCGTCGAGGGAGACCGACTCGAGCTCCATCGAGCCCGGAGCGGGGGAGGTCGGCGAGGTCGGGCCTTGCTCCGCCGGGAGCTCGGCCTTCGCGGGCGCGTCGAGGAAGAACATGCCCAGCCCGACGACCGCCAGGACGCCGGCCGTCGCCCCCGTCGCGCCTGCCGCGATCCCGAACGTATCGCGCGCGCTCTTCGCCGCCTCGTACTCGTCGATCTCGGCGTCCGAGATGTTGCGCGTGGTCGCGGCGTCGCGCACCGCTTGGGCGTTTGCTTGCTCCGCGAACGTGAGCCCCAGGAGGACACCCGACGCGACGAGGCTCGCGCCCGCGGCAGCGAAGACGACAAACGAGGCGTCGCGCTGCGCGGTCCGGTCGAGCTCGAGATCGAAGGGCGTCTTCTTCCCGCGCTCGAGCGTGACGTAGCCCGAGCGCGTCTCGTGCCCGGAGAGCGCCGCGACGACGAAGTGCCGCCCGGCCGCGAGATCGAGCGTGCTGAGCGGCGCCTCCCCGATGTAGCGACCGTCGATGCTCACGTCCGCGCCCTCGGTCGTCTGCAGCGCGAGCTCGCCCGGCTTCGGCACGAGATCGAATGACACCGGCACGAGCTCGTGATCGACGGCGGTCGCCTCGAGCTCCTTGTCGAGGAAGCCGGGAGCCGTGAAGCGCACCTTGTGTTTGCCGGGCGTGACCTCGGCCGTGACGGTGGCGTTCGGCTCGGAGAGCGCGCCGTCGTCGACCGAGATGCGGACGCCTGGTGTGGCGGACGAGACGTAGAGGCGGGTCTTGGTCTCGACGACCGGCGCCGGCTCGGGAGGCCCTTCCGGGCTCGACGTCGACGAGGTCGCGCCGAGCTCTTCGAGCGCGCGCACGGCGTCGCTCACTCGCGCGCCGGTCTTCGCTCGTTCGACGTATCTCCGGTAGGCGGCGACGGCGCGCTCCTTGTGCGGCGCGCCGCCCGTGGTCGTGAACAGCCTGCGGTGCGTCTGCGCGATGGAGAAGAGGAGGCCGTCCTTGGGGACGATGTCGTAGGCCTGCTGGAACGCTTGGAGCGCGACGTCGTATTGCGCGCGATCGTACGCTCGACCGCCAGCCTCGAAGAGCGCCTTGGCCTTGGCCACGTCGGCCGGGGAGGGAGGGCTCTGGCCACCTGGCTGGGCGAGCGCCGCTCGCTGCTCGACGAGCGTGGTGAGCAGGATCGTCGCGGCGAGCAGCGCTCCGCCGAGGAGCCTCCGGGCGAGAACACGAGCGGTCACTCGAACGTGTAGTCCTTCTTGATCTGGGGCCGCAGCCGCTCCAGCACGGCCGCCTCCGCGACGTCCTTGTCTGGCGTCACGTCCAGCTTCAGCTGCTCGTAGCCGGGATGACTGAGCGTGAGCGTGATCTTGGATCGCCCGAACGGGAGCTCGATCGGTGAAGACGCCGAGCCGAGCTTCTTTCCGCCGAGGAACACCTCCGCGTCTTTGGGCTGCACGCTCAGTCGGAGCGTCACCGTCGACGGCGACGCCGAGCTGGTCGCCGGCGTCACGGCCGTCGTGGCGGCTGCGGAAGGCTCGGGGCTCGCCGTGACCGTCGGCGCCGCGGACGTCGCCGCCGCGGGGGAGGCGGACGCGGGCGGCGCGGCAGCCGCTCCGTCGTTTCCTCGACCGAGGAGGTAGACCGCGACGCCCGCACCGGCGAGCACGAGCACACCGAGCGCAGCGAGCGGGACGCCGATCCCTTTGCGGGTCGCTCCCGACATACGCTCGGTTCCCGCGAAGGTCTGCGATCGCTCGGCTGCCACGACGGTGTCACCGGAGGCGAACTCGAGCGCGGATCGGCTGGGCAGCGAGGCCGGCGTCATCGCGCCCGGGCCCGAAGGGATGGCGAGCGACGGCAGCGATCGCGCCTCGGCGAGGCCCGCTTGCGCGGCGGCTTCGGTGAGCTTGTCGATCGCGGCGAGCACGGTCGCCGGCCGCTCCGCGGGCTCCTTCGCGAGCATCTGCAAGATCGGCGCGTCGATCTCGGGCGGGAGCGAAGGCGCGACCTCGCTCGGCCGCGGCGGCGGCAAAGAGGCGTGTTTCATCATCACCTCCATCATCGAGCTCCCGTCGAAGGGGAGGCGGCCGGTGAGGATCTCGAACAGGACGACCCCGAGCGCGTAGATGTCGGTCCGATGATCGACGTCCCGCCCGTGGACCTGCTCCGGCGACATGTACGCGGGCGTCCCGATGGGGATGCCGCTCCGGGTCTTGTGCTGGGCGCCGAGATCGCCGGCGAGCTTCGCGATGCCGAAGTCGAGCAGCTTGGGGTGGGGCCGCCCTTCGTCGTCGATGCTCAGGAACACGTTCTCGGGCTTGAGGTCCCGATGTGCGATCCCGTTCTGGTGGGCCGCGGCCAGCGCTCGCGCGAGGGGCCGAACGATGGGGATGACGTCCGAGAGGGGCAGCCTGCCGCCCCGAGCGCGGACGTAGTGCTCGAGCGTGGAGCCCTCGAGCAGCTCCATGACGTAGTAGTGGCGGCCGTCCGGTAGGACGCCGAAGCTGAAGATGTCGATGATGTTGCGGTGCCGGATCTGGTTGACCGCGCGTGCCTCCGAGAGGAACCGCGACACGACGTCGCCCTTCGACGAAAACTCCGGCTTCAAGACCTTGATCGCGGCCGTCTTGCCGATGAGCGGGTGCAGCGCGCGGTAGACCGAGCCGAAGCCACCCTCGCCGAGGAGCCCCTCCACTCGGTACTCCCCCACCATCTCGCCGGGCGAGAGCGCGGGCTCCGAGGTGGGCGCCACACCCTCGGGCAGGGTCGGATCGTGGCTCATGCAACGTGCAGCGTATCCCAGGCGGAAGGGAGGTTCGAGCGGGTCCTCGCGCGCAGGTCGTGCTTTGGGCTCCCGGCGCGGCCCGCCGTCAGGGGGCGCCGCAGGCCAGCCACTCTTCGAGCTTCTGCCGCTCCGCCTCGGGAGGGTCGTCCGGCCCAGGGGGCATCGAGACGTTCTCCCCGGCCGAGCGGTCGTAGATCCGATCGATCCACTCGACGACGTCTTCGTGTGTATCGAAGGAGATCCCGGTCGGGGCGCCTCGCCGGTCTTTGGCGTTCGAAGCATGACAGCTCTGACAGTAAGCGCCGATGAAGCCGCGCCCGAAGCTCTCGTACGTGAGGTCGGTGCCCTCGTCGGCGCAGGTCGCGCTGTCCCACGGCGACTCGCAGCCCAGGAGGCAGAGCAAGGCGAGCGCCCGGGCGCTGGCGCCAGCGCTCGACTGAAGCCTAGATGTCATATTGCAACCCCAGGCCGAGCCCTGCTCCCCCGTAGACCACGGGGCCCTTGCCGTCGTCCGGGAAGGCGTCGACGTACGCCTCCGCTTGCGCCAGGAAGCGGGTCCGGTCGACGATCGCAAAGACGTAGCTGAGCCCGAGCGCGCCCTCGAAGCCGAAGCGGTGGCGGATGCCGTCGCCCACGCCGAGCACGTGCATCGCGGGGTCCTCGCTCATCCCCGCGATCGGCATCTCGTGGAAATGGATGGCGTGCAGGCGAACGTGGGGGATGACCGTCTCGAAGGGGAGCGCCAGCTTCGTCCCGATGCCGACCATCTCGATGAGCCGCTCGTCCACGGCCGAGTATCCGAGCCGTGCCTGCAGGTCGACGCTCACGATGTCGACGAACTCGAACCCGGTCCGCAGCGCACCTTGCACGTTCGGATCGGCGCCCCAGGTGCTCCCGCCGCCCGAGACGCTCCCCTCCACGTAGAAATCGGTCGCGCGCGCCTCGCGCGGCATCGAGAGGAAGAGGGCGGTCGTCGCCGCCGCGAGCCAGAGCTTGTGCATGCTCCTGATTGGCGGTGGCCCTGCGCGTTTCCGAGTCGAAAAGGTGCTGCGCCCGGTGTGACGCCGTCTGTCCGCTCCCGCGCCGTTTCAAGTCGAAAAGCTGCTCGCGCCGGGTAGACTGCTCGTTCTTCCGAGCAGCATGAAGCAGTTCCCTTCTCGCAATCAGAACCGAGATCGCGGTCCGCGCGAGCCGCCCGTGATCGCCGGTCGTGTCCCGCCGCACGACCTCGACGCCGAGGCGGCGGTGCTCTCGGCCATCCTGCTCAAGCAGGACGCGCTCGACCAGATCGCGGAGATCATCAAGCCGGAGCACTTCTACTCGGAGGCGAACGGCCGCATCTACGAGGCCGCGGTGGAGCTCGCGCGCCAGGGTGCGCCCATCGATCTCGTGCAGGTCGCTTCTTGGCTGCGCGACCGCGAGCGCCTCGCGCAGATCGGCGGTACGGCCTACCTCGCGCAGATCGTCGACGCGACGCCGGCGGTCGCGCACGTCGCCGCGCACGCCCGGACAGTCCGGGAGAAGTGGCGGCTCCGGCGCCTGATCGCGGAGTGTCAGCGCGTCTCGGCCGAAGGCTACGGGGACGTCGGCGAGGTGCAGGAGTTCATCGACGGCGCGGAGCAGGCCATCTACGAGCTCGCCCGCACGCCGGAGGCGAACAACGCGCAGCCGATCAACCAGGTCTTGCGCGCCGCCTTCGAGCAGATCTCCAAGGCCGCGGAGCGCGGCGATCGCATCACGGGCATCTCCACCGGCTTCAGCAAGCTCGACGAGAAGACGGCCGGCCTGCACGACGGCGACCTCACGATCGTGGCGGCCCGGCCGGGCATGGGAAAGACCAGCTTCGTCCTCAACCTCGCGGTGAACGTGGCGTCGCCGCGCGCGCTGAACGTGCCGGGGCCGGCGGACCGCGGCTCGGAGAAGCGCGAGCCTGGGTTCGGCGTGGCGGTCTTCTCGCTCGAGATGCCGCGCGAGCAGCTCGCCACTCGTATGGTCTGCTCGGAGGGCCGGGTGGACGTCGGCAAGCTGCGCGGTGGCGCGCTGACCCCGGAGGACTGGCGACGCCTCACCGAGGGCGCGTCGTACCTGTCCATGTTGCCCATCTGGCTCGACGACACGCCCGCCATCGGCTTGCTCGAGCTTCGCGCGAAGGTGCGCCGCATCCAGGCGGAGTACAACCGCCCCGCGAAGGATGGCGAGCCCGAGCGGCGCGTCGGCCTCGTGGTCATCGACTACCTCCAGCTCATGAGCGGCCGGCCGGGCGTCTCGAGCCGCGAGCAGGAGATCAGCGAGATCTCCCGTGGGCTCAAGCAGCTCGCGAAGGAGCTGCGCGTCCCGGTCATCGCGCTCAGCCAGCTGAACCGCGCCGTCGAGACGCGTGCCACGAAAGAGAAGCGGCCGCAGCTGAGCGATCTGCGCGAGTCGGGCGCCATCGAGCAGGACGCCGACATGATCGTCTTCATCTATCGCGACGAGTACTACAACCCCGAGAACACCGAGTCGCGCGGCATCGCGGAGCTCATCATCGCGAAGCAACGCAACGGCCCGACGGGCAAGGTCCTGACGCGCTTCACTTCGTCTTGCACGCGGTTCGACAGTCTGCAGCCCGGGGACTACCCCGAGTACATGGACGACGAGTGATGGCGCCGTGGGCGTTTGCGGCTGTCGCCGCCAGCCTCTGCTTCGCAGCACACTACGTCATGTTGCGCGCGGCGAGCGGTCGCATCGGGGACGCGCTCGGCGGCTTCGCGCTCGAAGCCGCCGCCGCGGTGGGCCTGCTCGTCCTCGTCGCGATCGGTCCACGCAACGAGGTGCCGACGACGACGGCCGGGGTCGTCTGGTCGATCCTCAGCGGCTTCATGATCACCGGCGGCGTGACGCTGCTCTTCCTCGCGTTCCGCCTCGGCGGTCCGGTCGCGGGCACCGGCACGATCGCGCTCGGCGGGGGCGTGGTGCTCGCGGCGCTCTTCGCCCCGGTCTTGTTCGGGGAGAGCTTCACGGCGCGCCGCGCGATCGGCGTGGCGCTCGGGCTCGCGGCCACGATCATCCTGGCGACCGAGCGCCCGCAGTAAGCTCGCGGGCTCGCCCTCGCGAGACCACGAGTGATACCCTCTGTCGGCGATGAAGCGCCTCGTCGTGTCGTTCGGTGTGGTCCTGCTGACGGCTTGTGACGACGAGTCGGGATCGACGGGCTCGGGCGGAGCGACGGCCGCGACCGGCAGCGGCGGGCCCACCACGACGAGCGCCGCAAGCACCACGAGCTCGACGGCGAGCGGACAGGGCGGGGCCGCCGAGGGCGGAGGCGAGACCGGCGGAGGCCTTCCCGGCGAGCGCTTCGCGCTCGACTTCCCGAGCAACGTCACCGGCGGCGACCAATCCGCTCCCCTCGTCGCGCTCCAATACGACGACCCGCACCTCGACGGTCTTCCGTTCGCGGGGCCGGGCGGCGCGGGCGTGACGTACCTCTGGCGGGTCAATCAACGCGCGCAGACCGGTTATTACGTGACGCTCTGGTGGTCGCAGGGAGACGGCGGCTTCACGCCGAGCGCGCAATACGTCGGCGGTCATCCGTACCCGAAGGTGGCGAACAACACCGGGACGACACATCGGTGGGAGATCGCGGCGCCGGCGGGCGGCGACTACTTCGACACGCGCGCCGGCAGCGGGACATCGAAGGACGTCGTCTACGACGTGTGGAGGACGCAAGCGCTCCGCGTCGTCCGCAACGGCAATGGCTCGAAGACGTACACCTTCTATTCCGATCTGCCCTCGCTCGCGCCGATCGACGTCCTCGAATGGACCTCGGGGACGGGCGGCGACATCGCAGAGGAGGTCCCGCCGAGCCCGAAGATCACCATCGGCGACAGCCCTTGGTACCCGAGCTACCAGCACGAGCGGCTGAGCGGGCTCTTCGGTGAGCTGATCATCGAGGCGGCCGCCCGCACCGAGGCGGAGATCGTGGAGCAAGCCGCGAACCCGAAGGCGCTCACCGCCGCGTTCACCGCGAACGTCTGGTACTTCAAGCCCGGCTGGCGCTCGCTCGACGATCTCACCTGCGAGGCCGGCACGGGCCGTAGCCTCCATTGGGCGGACCCCTCGAACACAGCCACGCTCGGCCCGCTCCCCTGACCCAAGGTACCGGGCGGCCGTGTTTCGAACCGAGGTGCCACGCGCAGGAAACCCGCGAACCGACGCGCGCCGCCGGTCGGCGTTTGCCCTGGCGCTCGCCCTTGCGGCCTGCGCCGCGCCTGCGCAAGAGGGGATGATCACCGTCGCGCCGGGGGCGTCGGAACGCGCGATGACGCTCATGCGCTTCGGTTTCCTCAGCGCGGGCGACTCTTCGGGCACCGCCGAGGTCCGGCGCGTCGCGCGCGAGGAGCTCGTGCCGAGCGGCCGCGCCGCGACGGGCCGCCTGGGCGACTGGCTCCTCGAAAACAAGGCCGTCGTCGCCGTCATCGGACAGATCGACGGGACCTCGCGAGGCGGTCGCCTCGTCGACAGCTGGCGCAAGCCGAACGGCCTCGACGGCCTCGACGATCACGAGACCTTCGTGCTCGGCAAGCTCGTCGTCTACGACACGCTCCGCACCGGCTTCGACGACAAGACCGGCGCAGCCTACGTCGAGGTCAGCGCGGTCGTCGATCGCTCGGCCGACGGGCTGCCGGTCGTGTCGGTCGCCACGCGCTACGATCTCGCGCCCGGCATCGACGCCATCCTCGCCCACACCCAGATCAAGACGATCCGAGCGGGCGCGGAGCCGGGCGACACCGTGCCGCTCCTCGTCGAGCGCCTGCAGGCGGAGGGCGGCGCCGCGGCGAGCGTCGACGAGAAGACCTCGAGCACGATCGGCGACGCGATGGGCTACCTCGTGTTTCCGCTCTCGACGCCCGCCGAGGTCGGCGCGGACGGAACGATGGCTCGCGTCTCCGTCCCCGCTTCGGCGACGCCGGCCCCGGGCGCGACCCTCCTCTTCTCGCGCATGATCGCCCCGCTCGAGCGGCCGGACACGCTCGCGCTCGCCGTGGCGAGGGCGCGAATCGAAGGCGAACGGGTCGGAGAGGTGCGCGTTCAGCTCCAGGAGAACGGCAGACCGCTCACGCGGCTCGGGGTTGGCGATGTCGTGATTCGCCGTGCGGACGGGAGCGAGCTCCTCGCGCGCGGCGCGCTCCCTTGCCCGCCGGAGAGCGCCTACGTCGTCCACGTGCCCGAGGGCAGCTACTCGTTCGGGTTTCGCGGGGCATCCCACGACGCTGCGCCGGCGGGGGCGCTCGTGCACGTCGGCCGAGAAGGCGTCATCGCCGACCGCGTCTCGCTCGACGTGATCGGCGCGCGCGCGCCCTACCAGGAGCCCCCGCGCGCCTGGCGATGCGACGAGCGCGAAGAGCTGCCCGAGCTCTGAGCGCTGCGGTAAGCTCCGCGTCGCGATGGCGCACATCATCGAGGTCGCGAAGTCGGGTCGAGCGGGTTGCCGTTCCTGTCGAAAGCCCATCGCCAAGGGCGAGCTTCGCTTCGGCGAAGAGACGGTCAACGCGTTCGCGGACAGCGGAGAGACGACGTACCGGTGGCATCACCTGATCTGCGCCGCCAGCAAGCTCCCCGACGAGCTCGGGCAGGCGATGGCGAGCTTCCCGGGCGAGATCACCAATCGCGCCGAGATCGAGGAGCTGATGAAGACGGCGCAGGCCTCGAAGCCGCCGCCTTTCCCCTACGCGGACCGCGCGCCCACCGGGCGGGCGAAGTGCCTCGAGTGTGGTCAGCCCGTCGAGAAGGGGTCGCTCCGCGTCGTCATCGAGCGAGACATCGAGCGAGGGATGACCACCACGAAGGGCGCCGGCTCGCTCCACCCGGCCTGCGCTGCGGCCCACGTCGAGTCGCAGGGCGGCACCCACGAAGAGCTCACGAACGGCCTGCGCGCCCACACACGCGCGCTCTCGGAAGCCGATCTCGACGAGCTGTTTTCGATCGTCTGACGCAAAGGACCGCAGATGTCTCGAGCCTTCCTCCTCGGTCTCGCCCTCGTTGGCCTCGTCCTCGCGGGCTGCAAAGGTTTCGCGAAGATCGGCGAGGAGGCGGACTCAGGTCCGCGCATCTTCCTCTTCGGCTACGACGAAGACGTGCCGAAGAACCCTCCGGACGCCTGCAAGGAGATCGAGCGCGTCGAGGTCTCCACGATGGACAAGGAGGCCTTCCCCGAGAAGGACTTCCGCAAGGCAGCGGAGTCGGCGGGCGGAAACGGGGTCGGCTTCATGCGTCGCGCCGGCAACGAAGAGGTCTTCCACGGGACCAAGTACATGTTCAAGGGCGTCGTCGTGAAGTGCCCCGCGCGCGTCTTGCCGGCCCCGTCCGCGTCCGCTTCAGCCTCTGCCGCGCCGTGAGGCCCAACGCCCCGGAGACGCGCTCGTTCGTCACGGACAGCCGAGGCGCCACGCGAAGGCGCGCTCGTTCGTCCCGATGAGCCCCACGTAGGAGACGATCAAGCTCCCCGTGCCGGGCTCCACGATGATCTCGAGGTCGCGCACCCAGGGCGCGTCGGTCGTGTCGAGCTGGCCGAGCTCATGGACGTCACCCTCGGCGTCGATCTCGACCACCCCGATCGATGCTGCGCCGCCCGGTCCGTCCTGGACGAACGCGGCCGCGACCGAGTGCCCGCGCGGCGCGAGCGCGACCGCACCTCGGGTTTGCTTGCCGATCGTGATCGGCGCGGCGGCGGCGCCGCCGGGGCCGAGGGCGATGACCGAGGCGGCGCCTCCGCTGTCTCGCGCGACCCAGACGCTGCCCTCGTGTGTGATCGCGGCGACGTCGAGCACGGGGCTCGTGTACCACGCGTCGTACCAGACCTCGGCGCCGCCAGCGCGACCGAGGGCGAGCACCTGCAGCCCGCTCGGAGGCCCGGGGGCGAGTGCGGTCGGGCAATCGGTCAGCGCCTCGCCGGTCGACGAAACAATGACGATATCGTCAGTCGTAGCGACCGCGGCGGCCGCGATGGGCCCGCTCGCGCAGGCGATCTCCCCCATGAAGAGCGGGCTCTGCGGATCGATCTGGATGACCTCGAGCCGCTCCACGTCCGCTTGCCGGCGGGCGAGGCCGCCGAAGAACGCTCCGTCCGGCGCGCGTGCGACGAACGTGGCGCGGTGCCCGGTCGCCTGCATCGGGAGGCTCATCCAGCCGACCTCGCTCTGGGTCGGCGGCACGTCGAAGGTCGCGCGCGGCGTCGCGCCGCTGCCGCTGCCCAGCAAGATGGCGTAGCCGGCCTTGCGGCCCTCCGTCGCGGCGACGCCACCTTCGGTGCCGTCGGAGAGAAAGGCCATCCCCAGTGAGCCGGGCCAGGAAGCCCAGGCCTCGAAGCAGCCGTGCGCGACGTCCCATGTGCCGTCGTCGTTCGCCACGTCGGAGACGATGCAGGCGAGGCCCGGCGCGCTCGGCGGCCGCACCATCTCGACGCTGAGCACGGTCGCGGCGCCGTTCGGGAGACGAACATGGGCCGGGGTCGACGGGACGAGGTCGTCGCAAATGATTGGCTCGGCGCCTCCCGCGCCTGCGCCACCCTTCGAGGAGGATGTCTCACCGCCCTCCGAGCCATCGTCGTCGGGCACGGGAAGGCCGGTTCTTGCCCCACAGGCGACTGTCCCCCCGAGGACGAGCCAACGCAACGCGCGGAACGTCTTCACCCCTCCAGGATCGGTCACGGGGAGCAAGCTTCAAGTCAGGACGGATCAAGACTGCGGTGTGGTGTAAGACACCGACATGCGCCTCCCGCCGGACGACGCCTCGATCGCGCGCGCTGCCGATGCGCTCGTCCGAGGCGATATCGTCGCGTTCCCGACGGAGACCGTCTACGGCCTGGGGGCTCGAGCGGACCAATCCGATGCGGTCAGGCGCATTTACGCGAAGAAGGGCCGCCCGGCGCACAACCCCTCGATCGTGCATTGTTTGACGGTCGAGGCTGCGTTCGCGCTCGCGGCGGACGTGCCCGCGCGCGCCCGGGCCCTGGCCGAGGCGTGGTGGCCCGGTCCGCTGACGCTCATCCTGCCCGTTCGGCCAGGTGCAGTAGCGGAAGAGGTGACCGCCGGCGGGCCCACCGTCGCCGTGCGTGTCCCCGCCCATCCGGTCGCGCGAGCGCTCCTCGCGGCATGCAGGCTGCCGATCGCCGCGCCGAGCGCGAACCGCTCGACGCGAATCTCGCCCACGACCGCCGAGCACGTGGAGAAGAGCCTCGGCGCGGACGTGCTCGTGATCGACGGAGGCGCGACCGGCTTCGGCATCGAGTCGACGATCGTCGACGTCACGCGCCAGCCCTTCGTGGTTCTGCGGCGTGGGAGCGTGGCGCTCTCGGAGCTGTCGCGCTTCGCCGACGTCGTCGACAAGGGCGATCTCGTGGCGCACGAGGGGGAAGTGCAGCGGGCCCCCGGCACCGCCTCGCGCCACTACGCGCCGCGGGTCCCTCTCGTCCTGGCTCGTCGCGACGCGATCGCCGACGCCGCCCGGGAGGGCGCCGCGCGCGCCGGCGCCTCCCCGGCGGACGTCGGGCTCCTCGTGCTCGAGCCCGCCCCGGCCGGCCTCGATGAGGGCTCGCGGAGCCTCGCCCTGCCGCGCGACCCCGAGCGGTACGCGTCCGCGCTCTACGCCTCCCTGCACCGCCTTGAAGATGGCGGAGCTGTCATGATCGTCGTGGAGGAGGTCCCGGGGGACGAGAGCTGGGCGGCGATTCGTGACCGCCTCACGCGCGCTGCGCGCTGAGGGCGGGCGCTGCGCTGGCAGGAGCCGCCGGCGCGTGCTCCAGCGAGGCCCCGCAGCGCTCGCAGCGAGGCTCGGGGAAGGCCCAGTCGCGCAGGCTCATGTCGGCGCAGTGGCCCAGCAGAAGGACGATCGGGATCACCCCTACGACGCCAGGCCCCGCGACGAAGAGAAGCCACGCCCACGGGAGCGTGACGGCGTAGGCGCCGACGTAGACCACCGTTCGGAAGAAAGACCCATCACGGCGCAGCACGACCTGGCTGCACCGCTCGCAGCGGCAAAGCTTCCCCATGCGGCAGAGGTAGGGGTATGCGCGGCGCGGTCAAGAGCGGCAGTTCGCCGCGCGTGCGGTCGTTTGCCGCTGCTCACTGCGAGGACGTCGTCGGCGTCTGTGGGCGCCACGCGAGCGCGCCCTTGTCGACCACGCCGGGCCAGGAGTCGACGTATTGGGCCGGCTCTCCGGGCATGGACGCGTCGATCCACATCGACTTGCCGCTGTGGGCCCGCCGCACGCCTACGTGGACGAACTTGCTGTTCGGGTAGAAGCCACACGCGACGTCCTTCAGCTCGCGGCAGACCTCGAAGAGCTTCTCGTTCTGGACGCGCAGGATCGAAATGTCCAGCGCTCGACCCTCGGCGTGCATGCTCTTGTGCCCCGAGCCGTCGTTCACCTCCGCGAGCGGGCGGTAGCCGCTGTAGACGTAGATGGGCTTGCCGGGGAACGCGTCGGCGATTCGTTGCACCGCCCACACCAGCCGGGGATGGACGACCCTCACGCCCTCGACCCACTCGCGCCTCGCGCTCCACGCGGCGCCATCGGGCTCGTCGGGCAAGCCCCCGTCCGGGCGCGGCGCCTCCGGCGGACGCGCCAGGATGGAGAGCGAATCGAGGGCGCCTGGAGCCATGCTGCCGTCACAGCGCACCAGGTCGAGCTTCTCGGACTCGCCGCCGTACCGGACGATTGTCACCGGTCGCCTGCGGCAGCGCCAGTCGACGATCGGCTTCGTCGGCGGCAGGACGAAGACGGAGCTCAAACCGTCGGTCGTCAGGCTCGGCCCGGTGAAGTCGAAGAGCGGGGAAGGGTTGACCCGCTCCAGGAAGGCGCGATCGCTGAGCAACGACTCCGGCGCGGGCAGCTCCAGCTGGATCTCGAACGGCGGCTCGGGCTCGGCCGGCGCGGTGGGCTCCGGCGCTCGCCAGTCGAGCGCGAGCCAGGGCTTCTCCGTCCAGGCGCCCCACTTGCTGCTCGCGTAGAGGCGCCACGGACCGGGCCGCTCGATCGAGGCGTCGCGAAACGACAGGAGCCAATCCACCCCCGGCGCGGCCACGGCGGGATCATCGAGGCGAAACCGGATCTCGCGCGGTGCGACCTCGAGCGGCGTCGTGGCCGGCGCGCGGAGCGGCGCGACGGCGACTGCGAGGCCGGCCAGGGTCGAGAGGAGGCGCACGATCGGAGGGGGGGGCAGGGGGTCCGACCTGGAGCATGACGAAACGGGACGCCGTTGCCAAGGGGATGAGCGCGAGGCGTGATATCAGCGAAGGCCGGCGCTCATGGCACCCGTTCTGCTGGTCTACGCTCACCCCTACCCATCTCGCTCGCGCGCGAACCGGGCGATGCTCGAGGCGGTGGCCGATCTCGAGGCCATCGCCGTCCGATCGCTGTACGACCTCTACCCGGACTTCGGGATCGACGTGGAGGCGGAGCAGGAGGCGCTCGCCGCGGCGCAGATCGTCGTCTGGCAGCACCCGCTCTACTGGTACTCGGTGCCGGGGCTCCTCAAGCACTGGTTCGACAAGGTGCTCGTCCGTGGGTTCGCCTTCGGCGAAGGCGGGACACAGCTCAGGGGCAAACGCTGCCTCTGGGTGACGACGACGGGCGGAGACGAGCAAGCGTTCTCCGAGCCCGGAATCCACGCCCATCCGATGTCGGCCTTCACGCCGCCCGTGCACCAGGCCGCCCGCTTCTGCGGCATGACGTGGGAGGAGCCGTTCGTGCTCCACGGCGCCCACAAGATCGACGCCGCCGCGCTCGCGTCCGAGGTGAAGAGGTACCGTCGGCGCATGGAATCGCTCGCCCGCGAGGCACAGAAGTGAGCGGTGAGAACCTCCTGCGCGACACGATCGTCTACCTCGCGGCGGCCGTCGTGTGTGTGCCCCTCGCGAGCCGGCTCAAGCTGGGCTCGGTCCTCGGTTACCTCGCCGCCGGCTGCATCATCGGGCCGTTCGGGCTGGGCATCGCGTCCGACCCGGCGGCGACCCTGCACTTCGCCGAGATAGGCGTCGTCTTGATGTTGTTCGTCATCGGGCTGGAGCTCGACCCACGCCACCTGTGGACGCTGCGCCGAGCCGTCTTTCTGGGCGGCGCGCTCCAGCTCGCGGCGTGCTCGGTGCCGCTCGTGGTCTTGCTCCTCCTGTTCGGGCTGCCCTGGCAAGGCGCGCTCGTCGCGGCGATCTCGCTCGGGCTCTCGTCGACCGCGGTCGCGATGCAGACGATGTCCGAAAAGAACCTCCTCTCCACGACGCTCGGCCGCTCGTCATTTGCGATCCTGCTCTTCCAGGACATCGCGGCGATCCCGCTCGTCGCCGTGGTCCCGCTCCTCGCCGTGAGCGAGGTCCAGGGCGGGGGCTCGGGTTACCTCGGCGCCATCAAGGCCCTCGGCGCGGTGGTCGCGGTCGTGGTGATCGGCCGCTTTTTGACGAGGCCCATCCTCCGCGTCCTCGCCAAGACGGGGCTGCGAGAGGTGTTCACTGGCTTCACGCTCCTGCTCGTCCTCGGGATCGCCGCGCTCATGGCCGGCGCGGGGATCTCGATGGCGCTCGGGGCGTTCCTCGCGGGCGTCCTCCTCGCGGGGTCGGAGTATCGCCACGCGCTCGAGACCGACATCCAGCCCTTCAAGGGCCTGCTGATGGGCCTCTTCTTCATCGCGGTGGGCATGAGCATCGATTTCGGGCTGCTCCGCGAGCGCCCGCTGCTCGTGCTCGGTCTGGTCCTCGGTTTCCAGTTGCTGAAGGGCATCGCCCTGCGGACGGTCGCGCGTTCGGTGGGCGTCCCCGCGAAGCAACGTTGGCTCTTCTCCGCGCTCCTGGTCCAGGGCGGCGAGTTCGCCTTCGTCGTCTTCGGCGTGGCCCGCACGGCGCGCCTCTTGCCGAACAACTGGGACGCGCTCCTGACGCTCACGGTCGCGCTCTCGATGGCCCTCACGCCCGTCCTGCTCATCGCCCACGGCCTGGTCTTTCGGGATCGGGGCGGCGCCGAGCGCGAGGCCGACGCAATCGAGGACGAGAACGCCGAGGTCATCATCGCCGGCTTCGGGCGGTTCGGGCAGATCGTCGGGCGCCTCCTCTTGGCGAGTGGGACGCGCGCGACGGTCCTCGATCACGATCCCGATCAGATCGACCTGCTCCGGCGCTTCGGCTTCCGCGTCTACTACGGTGACGCGACGCGGCTCGATCTGCTCGAGGCCGCGGGGGCCGCTCGGGCGAAGGTCCTCGTCGTCGCGGTCGACGATCCGGACACCTCGCTTTCGCTCATCGAGCACGTCCAGGAGCATTTCCCCCACCTCCAGATCGTCGCGCGGGCGCGCAACGTCCCGCACTACTACGAGCTCCGCCGGCGCGGGGTCGCGGTGCTCGAGCGCGAGACGTTCGAGTCCGCCGTCGTCCTGGGCCGCCGCACCCTCGAGGCGCTCGGCGTCGGCCCCTACGAAGCCCGCGAGCGCGCAGACCGCTTCCGCCGGCACAACGTCCGCATGCTGGAGGAGCTGCGGCAAGGCGACGAGAAGACTCGAGTCGAGGTCGCCCGGTCGGCCCGAGACGAGCTCGAGCGCCAGTTCGCGCGCGACGTCGCCAAGCTCGAGGCCGAGCACGGCCACGGCTGGAACGCCGAGGAAGAGAAAGAGGAGGCCTGAGCCGAGGCGCGCGCGAGCCTCAGCGCTTGCGCTTCTTCGGCATCGCCTCGTCCGCGGCCTTGATGAGGTCGGCCTCGGGCACGTCGGCGCGGATGAGCACGTCCGCTCCGGACGCGCGCGCCTCCACCGACGCTCGGGGCGACATCTTGCCGAGGAAGCTCTTCGCGAGCTCGATCATCGAGACCACCTCCTGGGCATCTTTGCTGCTCTCCATCTCGGCGCTCGCCTCCGCGGTGACCTGCCCGCCCGCGACCTTCACGGTGACGGCGCCACCTTTGATCGTCTTGCCCTCGAACGTCTCCGCTTTGCCCCAGACAGCCGAGACGGCAGCGTTCGGATCGAGCTTCGAGAGGCGCGATGCCACCTTGGATTTCTTGATGTTGCCCTTGCCCGACACCATCTTCTCGAGCTGCGCCTTGTCCTCCGGGTCGTCGGCGATGACGACGATGTCGCCCGGGAGCCACGCGAAGAAGAGCTCGTCCTTCGACTTGTCCGAGGAGAGCCGGTAGAGCGTCCCTTCGGCCTTCCAGGTGACCTTCTCGCTCTTGGCGTCCCCGCCCATCTCGGCCTTCGCCACCTTTGTCGCGCAGGCGACGGCCTTGGCCTCGTCCACCCCGGTGATGGCGAGGAAGATCGCGCCGTCCCGCCCGGTCGTGCCCGCGAACGTCGCGTCCTCGATCGAGCTCACGGCGTCGATCTGGCAGACCTTCTTCACCTTCGCGAGGCCGTCCGCGAGCTCGTCCGCCTCCTCCAGGAGGGCGGGGAAGAGCGAGCTGAAGAGCTTCGTCGCGCGAACGCCCTTCAGGTGGGTGGTCGCGAGCGCGTCGACCGTCTCCGGCAGGCGCGCCGTCGCGGCCGCCAGCGAGCGCGGGGCAGCCTCCGCCCGGCCGGAGAAGAAGAGCAGCGCAGCCGGGACGGCCAACCAGGAGAGCGACTTCAGCATGGTGCCTCGCAAGCCTCGATTTTCTCGTGAGACGGCGATCCTAGCAGGGCTATTCGACCGCGCCCGCCGTGCTACCCTCCGTCGGCAAGGAAGGTATCCGGATGGCCGACAAGAACAGCGGGATGGTCTCCAAGATCGCGGCGATGCAGGACTATGACCTGTACCGGGACATCGCCTGGGAAGGGTCGTTCGAGGACTACCTCGAGATCGTCCGCAAGACCCCGCAGGTGACGCGGAACGCGTTCCAGCGGGTCTACGACATGATCATCCGCTACGGGACGGAGGAGTACACGGACAGCAAGAAGAAGCTGGTCCGGTACAACTTCTTCAAGGACGAGATCGACGGCGGCAAGGACGCCGTCTTCGGCCTCGACATCCCGCTCATGCGCCTCGTGCATGTCCTCCGGGCCGCGAGCGAAGGCTATGGTCCGGAGAAGCGCGTCATCCTCCTGCATGGCCCGGTCGGCTCGGCCAAGTCGACGATCGCGCGCCTCCTCAAGAAGGGGCTCGAGCACTACTCGCGCACGCCGGACGGCGCGCTCTACACCTTCGACTGGGTGAACCTGCAGGAGATCAACATGCCGGCCAACGAGGCCGAGCGCTTCCCCAGCCCGATGCACGAGGACCCGCTCCGCCTCATCCCGCCGGAGTGGCGCCAGCGCGCGATCAAGGAGCTCGGCCTCTCCAACGACCGCTTCACCGTCCGGGTGGACGGCGATCTCGATCCGGCGAGCCGCTTCGTCTTCAACCGCCTGCTCGAGAAGTACAAGGGCGACTGGGCGGAGGTCATGCAGCACGTGCGGGTGCGCCGCCTCATCCTGAGCGAGAAGGACCGCGTCGGCATCGGCACGTTCCAGCCGAAGGACGAGAAGAACCAGGACTCGACGGAGCTCACCGGCGACATCAACTACCGCAAGATCGCCGAATACGGCTCGGACTCGGACCCGCGCGCGTTCAACTTCGACGGCGAGTTCTGCGTCGCGAACCGCGGCATCGTCGAGTTCATCGAGATCCTGAAGCTGGACGTCGCCTTCCTCTACGACCTGCTCGGCGCGACGCAGGAGCACCGCATCAAGCCGAAGAAGTTCGCACAGACGGACATCGACGAGGTGATCATCGGTCACACGAACGAGGCCGAGTACAAGAAGCTCATGAACAACGAGTTCATGGAGGCCTTGCGCGACCGCACGATCAAGATCGACATCCCCTACATCACGAAGATCACCGAAGAGATCCGCATCTACGACAAGGACTTCAACAAAGAGAAGATCCGCGGCAAGCACATCGCGCCCCACACGCTCGAGGTCGCCGCGATGTGGGCCGTGCTGACGCGCCTCGAGGATCCGAAGAAGCACAACCTCACGCTCCTCCAGAAGCTGAAGCTCTACGACGGCAAGGTCCTGCCCGGCTACACGCAGGACACCGTGAAGGAGCTCCGCAAGGAGACGCAGCGCGAGGGCATGGGCGGCATCAGCCCGCGCTACGTGCAGGACAAGATCTCGAACGCGCTCGTGAACGAGATGGGCGAGGGGACAATCAACCCCTTCATGGTCCTCGCGGAGCTCGAGAAGGGCCTCAAGCACCACTCGCTCATCACGAACGACGAGGAGAAGAAGCGCTACGCCGAGTGCATCGGCATGGTGAAGCGCGAGTACGAAGAGATCGTGAAGAACGAGGTGCAGCGCGCCATCAGCGCCGACGAGGAGGCGATCGAGAAGCTCGCCGCCAACTACATCGACGCCATCAAGGCCTACGTCCTCAAGGAGAAGGTCAAGGACCGCTTCACGGGGCAAGACGTGGAGCCGGACGAGCGCCTCATGCGCAGCGTCGAGGAGAAGATCGAGATCCCGGAGAACCGGAAGGACGACTTCCGCCGCGAGATCATGAACTACATCGGCGCGCTCGCGGTCGACGGCAAGAAGTTCGAGTGGCACACGAACGACCGCTTGCGCCGCGCGCTCGAGCTCAAGCTCTTCGAGGACCAGAAGGACTCGATCAAGCTCCAGACGCTCGTCTCCAACGTCATCGACAAGGAGACGCAGGAGAAGATCGACATCATCAAGACGCGGATGATGAAGTACTTCGGCTACAACGAGGTCTCCGCGCGCGACGTGCTCGACTACGTCGCCAGCATCTACGCCCGCGGCGACGCGAAGTGATCGGGAGCGACGAGACCATGTCGAACGAGCTGGTTCCTTATTCGGAAGGCGGTCAGGCCTTCGACGCCTTCGTCGCTCGCCCGAGCGGCGAAGGCTCGCGGCCGGCCGTGATGATCTGTCACGCCTGGGGTGGCCGCGATGACCTCATGGAGCAGAAGGCCAAGGCCCTCGCGGACCTGGGCTACATCGGTGTCGCCATCGACCTCTACGGCATCGGAAAGCGCGGCCACGACACCGCGTCCTGCCAGGCCCTCATGAACCCGCTCGTCAGCGATCCCCCGCTGCTCAAGCGGCGCCTCGCCGCCTCGTTCGAGGCTGTCCAGGGCGTGGCCGGCGTCGACAAGGGCCGTATCGGCGTCATCGGCTTCTGCTTCGGCGGCCTCTGCTCCATCCTCACGGCGCGCATGGGGCTCCCGCTCCGCGGCGCGGTCAGCTTCCACGGACTGCTCAAGATCGGCGAGAAGCTCGAGACGAAGCCGAAGGGTCGCATCCTCGTCCTGCACGGTCAGGACGACCCGATGGCACCTCCGGCCGACGTCGGCGCGTTCGCCGAGGAGATGAAGCGCATCGACGCGGACTGGTCGCTCGAGGCGTACCCCGGCGTGAAACACGCCTTCACGAACCCAAACGCAAGCGACGC
>JAEUKE010000225.1 GCA_016794345.1 Myxococcales bacterium | reverse complement strand
CAGACCTGAGCGGCCTCGTCCGGCTTCCAGTCGTACATCTCGCGTGGCGCGGAGAGCGCTGCGACCGCGTGGTCCGCCTGTTTGGCGGCCTCCTTGATCGCCGGAAAGACGTCCAGCCGGCCGTACGTCATCATCGTCCGGTACGACTCGTTGCGCGCGCTCTTGTTCTTCAGCGCGCTCACGATCTCGAGGAGCCGCTCGCTCTCGCCGCCGAGGTTGGCGATGTGCGTCGCGGTCGCCGCCAGGGCTGGCGCGCTGGCGTCGTCCTTGGCGAGCGCGTCGAGGAACACGGTCGCGGCGCCCGCGGTCGCGTTCGCCTTGCGGAGATCGTGATCGATACGCGAAAAGACCCGGTTCGAGAGCGCGATCGCCGCGGCTCGGGCCTTGTCGTCTTTGCCCGCGATGGCGCCAGCGAAGGTGTCGAACACGTCCTTGGGCTTCTCCTTGGCCACCCATTCGACCAGATCGGCGTCCTCGTGCGCCTTGCACCCGTAGACGGCCGCCGAGTCCGTCTTGACGGTGCAACCGTCGCCGATCTTCTTCAGGTGCTCGAGCACGGTGGCGTTCGACGCGAGCGTCGGCGCGCCCTTGGCGCCACCTTTCTTCTTCTTGGGTGAGGCCGATCCCGAAGCCGCGGCCTCCTCGCCGGCTTCACCCGAGCCCTTGTCGGTCTTGCCGCAGCCGCTCGCCAACACCGCCGTCATCACAAAGCCAACGAGCCAACGCTTCATCTCGTTCTCCTCTCGGTTCGGCATTGGCAATGGTCGAGCCAGGCACGCGGGCGCCCGACGGTGGGCCTGCCGCGGGTCGAGGAACGCCGCCGACGGCGCGACTACGCAATCGAATGCGTAGTCGTGGCTTGCTCAGCAGGATCAGTTCGGGACGCCGCAGCCGAGCGTGCCGACGACGTGGCCCTTTCCCGCGTCGTACACGACGCCCGCAGCCGAGATGGCGAGCGCGTCCTCCCGGAGCTGCCCGCACACGAGGGCGTAGTCGGTGGGGGACTCGCCTGTCTGCGGATCGAAGTCGAGACGGCTGAACGTGCCGAACAGATCGACGCGCTCGCCGCGCGCGAGCCGCGCGGTCCCGTCGAGCCAGCTTGTCGGGCCGACCTGGATCGGCTCTCCGGGCGGCGACAGCCTGGCCAGAGCGAGGGAGAGCGAAGCGCCGGACCTCGGCTCCGAGGCGACGCTGGCTGCGTACGCGACGAGGTACACCGAGTCGTAGGGTGCGCCCGGGGACTCGGCCTCCGACAGCTTCTCCCGGAACGCGGCGTTGTACGCCCGCGTGAAGGACACGTTCGCGGGGGTCTGCCAGGGTGGCGTGAGGCCGAGCAGGCGCTCTCCGACGGTGGGGTGGCGCCGGAGGAGCTCTCCGACGGCCTCGGCTTCGATCGAGCCGGTGAGCAAGTAGGTGGGGCGAGGGCCGCGCGCTGCGTCCCACCTCTCTTCGAGCGGCACGATGACGCGGCCGATGACGATATCGCTCGTATCCTGGATCACGACCAGGTCGGGCGCCGCCGCGAGCAGGGCCGAAGCCGCGAGGGCAGGCTTCATCGAAGCCTCGTCTTCCCCCACCAGCCGCACCTCGGAGAAGCTTGGGCCGTTGTCGCGCACGGACTTCCCGTTGAAGGAGAGGTTTCGCGCGAGCGCCTCGGAGAACGCGATCCCGGCGGAAGTCTGGCGCACCACCACGCCGACCCGGAGGTCGCGGTCCGTGGATCCCGGTCGCGAGCGGAGGCGAGGCTCGATGGCCTCGGGGATGATCCTGGCGAGCGCCGCCGCGCGAGTCGCGGTGTTCGCCGCCGTCCGAAACACCAGCCGTGGTTGATCGGGCGGATGAGGGATGGAGGAGAGCAGCGCGCTCGAGTTGATCGACGCGACGGCCAGCACGTCCTCCTTGAGGAAGAGGCTCGACGAGAGCTCGACGACGCTCTTGCCCGATCCGAAGCCGATGACGGCGGAGACGCCCACGCTCTCGACCAGGTGCCGCGCGGCGGCCGTCGGATCCTTCGCGTCTTTGCAGGCCACGAGCCCAAGGGGCAGGGGTTGTCCGTCGGGCAGGGGAATGCCTCCGCTCACCGACGTGATCTCGTGGACGGCGAGCGAGACCGCGTTCGTCGCGCCTCGACCGAAGCTCGCGGTGTAGGCGTCGTCGTGATCCGCCGGGAACATCGCGCCGAGCCAGAGCGTGCGATCGCTCTCGATCGCAGCGGGATCGGCGTCGACCGTACATTGGGCCGAGCCGAGCGCGACGCAGGCGCCGCTCGGGCCGCATCGCGCCGGCTCACCCAGCGTCTCTGTGCACACCTTCGCGCCGGGACACGTCGCCGGGGCAGGGGAGGGCGCCTGTCGTTCGGGCTCTCGGAAGGCTGCCGCCAAGAGACCGACGAGCGTCGCCGCCGCGAAGCCCCCGAGGATGGCGCTCGGCGAGCCGCGCCTCGGCCTCGGCTCGTCTGCCTCGCGGACCGTGCTCGCCGTCCCCGCCGCGGGCGAAGCGGCCGCGGGCTGCGCGCTGCGGGGATCGCGGCGGAGATGCGAGGGAAGCAGCGGCTCCTTCGTCGCGAATGGCAGGAGCTCCTCTCGGAGCGCCGCAGCGCTCCCGATCCGGGCGGACGGATCACGCGCCAGGCATCGGTCCACGACGGCTGCCAGCGCTCGATCTACCCAGGGAGCGAGCGCAGCCAGGCGCGGGACGTCGCGAGAAGAGAGCGCCGCCAGGATATCCCCGACGTTGGCCGCGCCGTGCCAGGGACGGCGTCCGGAGAGCGCTTCGTAGAGCGTCGCGCCCAGGCTCCAGACATCGGTGCGGGCATCGACGTTCCTGGCGTCGCGCGCCTGCTCGGGCGACATGTACGCCGGCGTCCCGAGCAGGCCGCCGGCTCGCGTCAGGACCGTCTCCTGGACGTGCAGCTCACCGCCGAGCTTGGCGACACCGAAATCACAGACCTTCGTGGTGATCGTTCCGTTCGCCTCCTCGTGCAGGAAGACGTTGCTCGGCTTGAGGTCGCGATGGATGACCCCTGCCTCGTGCGCAGCTGCGAGGCCCAGGCACGCGTCTGCGAGGATTCGCGCCGCGACCGATGGCTCGAGCGGGCCGTCCGTCGCGAGGACGCTCGCGAGGTCGCGCCCCCGCATTCGCTCCAGCGTCAGGACCGGCGCGGCCTCGTCACACGTGACATCGAGGACGCGCGTGAGGTGGGGGCTCTCGACTCGTGAAGCCCACCGCGCTTCGCGCACGAATCGCCGCAGCGCCGCGGGGGTCGCCGTCTCCGGCCGCATCACCTTGATCGCGACCTCGGTCCCGTCTTCGGCCGTCGCGCCGAAGACGGTCGCCATCCCGCCTTGCCCGAGCACCTCGCCGATCCGGAAGCGCCCGATGGTCCGCCCGAGCCAGGCCTCGGGCTGCTGCTCGTCTCCAGGTGATGCGCCCGAGGCGCGAGGCGCTTCGTCCGCGTCCGCTGCCGCGTCTGCCTGATCGTGCGCGGTGCGCGCGACCAGTTGGGCCACACCAGCCTCGTCGCCCGCGTATGGCTCGAGCGAGGTCGCGAGCTCGCCGAGCGATGCAATCGCATCGGTCCCCCCGGACGTGGCGCGCGCCACCACGCCGGCGAGCGCTGCCTCGACCCACGGCGCGACGCGCACGAGGTCGGCGGCGGTGAAGCTCGGCGCGAGAGGCGTTCGCCCGGAGAGGGCCTCGAACAAGACGCGCCCGAGGGATGCGACCGCGTCGTTCCCTGTGCTCGCCCTATCGGTGGTGCGATCGAGGACCTCGACGCGCACGGCGCCGTCGATCCAGTCGAGGGCGAACGCGCCCGGCGCGAGCGGCTTCGATGCGGCGCCCCGCGCTTCGAGGGCGCGCGCGAGCAGGATGCCCAAGCGAGCCGCGACAGGCCCATCGAGGGGCGCGTGCTCCTCGAAGATCCGTCCGAGCGCTCGGCGGGGGGCACGCTCCGAGGAGGGATTCGATTCGCCTCGTGGCGGAGCCATTCTCCGCGACGAGGCTACTCGAGAGATTGGCCACCCTGAAGCGGCAATCGGCGGCGCTCAGCGGCCCGTGGTGCGGTAGAAGAGCTCCGACGTACACACCGCGCCGCTCAAGCGGGCGAAGCTGCCGCCCGACTGGGTCTCGATGTCGCAGGTGGAGAGCCCGGGCCACCAGCCATAGGCGACCTGGCGCTGGCCGATCGACGTCAGCGAGTCGTAGCCGGGACCTCTGTAGATTCCGCAGCCGGTGCAGTCGCGCGGATCGAACTTGAGCACGCGCTCGTGATCGAAGGGCGGCGCGCCGGCCGGCGCCCACACACCGGACGGGTTGAAGGTGCCGGCCTCCGAGAGCTCCACCGGGGCGAGGCGGTAGTCGATCGGCGGCACGGCGCCGGCGAGGTGCGCGTCCCAGTGTGGCTTCTCCGGGTGAGGCGGCGCGTTCGGAGCGTAGGCGACGAAGAAGTTCTTGTTGCCGCCCACCATCTGCTCGATCGGAACGCCGAGCGGGTCGCGCTCGACGACGTCCGCGCAGCGCGCGGTCTCGCCGCCGGGGGCGACGTAGCTGGTGCACTGGATCTGGGCGTTGCCCGCCACGGTCGTCGTCAGGAACTCGTGCACGAGCGGATCGGAGTGCTGGAGAAATGCGAGGAGATCGGGGAGATCCGACGGCTCGCAGCGCTCGCTGCCGAAGTCGATCTGCCCGACGGTCGAGCAGATCCCGTGAAACGCGAACGGCACCGAGATGATCTCCAGCTCGGCCGCGTCGACCTCCTCGGTCGGCGGGTCTTCTTCGGGGAGACACCCCGACGAGAGGGCCACGACGATCAGTGCGGAGTATCGAGCAAGCCCATGCCGTGTCGTCATGTCTTCGTCCTTTCGCGCGCGCTCCAGGTCCAGGCTCGAATCCTACGACAGTCTTTGCCAGGGTGGTGCGCCGTTCCCGCGCCTGTGCGGTCGCGAGCCTGACGGGCTTGCAACCGCCGCGCCGCCCTGAGAGCGCCGCGCGGCGCCGCTGGCAGGGGCGCTGCGCAACGGGCGTCGAGCAAGACTTGCTTAGTCGAGCAAGGTCGTGTGTGGGCGGCCAGGACGAAGCACGCAAGCCGCGCGGCCTTGCCCTCTGGCGCGCGGCTTGCGGAAGGCCGCCGGGCCCGCTCGGCGGGCGATCACGAGGAGGAACCATGAATCTCACGCGCACGATGCTCTTTGTCCCCGCTCTCGCGCTCTCTCTTGCCGCGTTCTCGCTGTCGCCTTCGCCTGCCGTCGCGCAGTCCAAGTGCACGTCCGCGGCGAAGGTCACGACGGCCATCTGGGAGAAGTACGGCGC